>NZ_JBALEO010000041.1:0-24755 GCF_036918015.1 Nostoc sp. | reverse complement strand
GCCAACTTCGTTTCCGAACTATTCCTCAAGCACAACGCGCCCTCTCCAATCAACTGCACAAAGTTTTTTCTTTCTTTGTATGAAACCACCCTGCCCTTCCCTTGTAGGGAAGGGGCTGGGGGTTAGGTCTGTATTCCATACAATTGAGAACCGGTATATTATGACTTTTTGTGCTTGGTGAGTGGTGATCTGTTCCACCTTTAATTTGCATAATTAGTGCGGGCAAGATGCCCACTCCACAAGATGGATAATTTATTTCTTGGAAGTCCCTTATGGATATTGAAGAAATGTTGGATAGGTATGAAGCGGGAGAAAGAAACTTCGCTTGGAGTGTTAATTGCAGCAGAACTGGTTTGTTTATGAGAGCAGTTGATCTGAGTGGGGCTGACCTGAGTGGGATCAACTTGGAAGGAGCCTTTTTGGAAGCTGCTCACCTGGACAATACCAATCTCACTGGGGCTAATCTCAGGGGAGCCTATATGGAAGGAACTCAGTTGAATGAAGCCATTCTTAACGGTGCTAATTTGAGTGAGGCTAGAGGTGGTCAAGCCAACTTCATCAATACTTCCTTTGTCAACGCCAACCTGAGCAGAGCCGAAATGTACCAATGCGGTTTTGATGGCGCTAATTTCAGCCATGCTATTCTCAGGGATGCTTTCGTGAACCACTCCTCTTTCGATGGTGCTAACTTCAGCAATGCCGATTTGCGTTCCGTCGAAGGCTTTTATAACATTCGTAAGGCTATTTTTAGTAATACCATTATGGAAGATGGAAGTATTTGGTATGACAGTATTGGGTATTGAATACATAGATACTCATTCTTCTACCTTAAAAATAGATTTTGTGAACTCAAAAACTAATTCCGTTGTCTCAAAACCTCGAACTTCCCCTACCTTTAACTAAACTGTTGAGCATAAAATCGCGCATAGCGACGCTCTAGGGCTAATAATTCTTCATGGGTTCCTGATTCGACAATTTGACCCTGTTCGAGAACTAAAATACGATCGCACCTTCTAACTGTCGATAAACGGTGAGCAATAATAAACACCGTCCGTTTTTCCATCAATCTTTCCAGCGCTTCCTGTACCAGCGCTTCTGACTCAGAATCTAATGCTGATGTCGCCTCATCCAGAATCAAGATTTGGGGATTGAGCAGAACAGCACGAGCGATCGCAATTCTTTGTCTTTGTCCACCAGATAAGTTTACCCCACGTTCGCCTACCCAAGTCTTATAACCTTCTGGTAGTTGGCTAATAAATTGATGAGCATTAGCAATTTTCGCCGCCTCTTTAACTGCTTTTATGTCAAAAATATATTGTCCAAAGGCGATATTTTGGGCAATTGTCCCGGAAAACATGATGGTTTCTTGAGGAACAATCCCAATTTGTCGCCGCAGACTATGCAACTTTACATCTCGAATATCAACATTATCAATGAATATTTGACCAACTTCTGGATCGTAAAAACGGGGGAGGAGGTTGACAAATGTGGTTTTACCAGCACCAGAAGCACCTACAAGAGCGATCGCTTCACCTGGTGATACCAATAAACTGATATCTTTTAATACGGGTTCACCTCGCTTATAGGCGAAGGAAATATGACGATATTCTACTTTACCTTTGACTGGAGGTAGAGCGATCGCATTTATTTTTTCGATTACCGTTGGCTGAATTGCCATCAATTCAAAAACGCGGTCAACAGATGCTTCACCCTGCTTAAATTCGTTGTAGTTGTTAGTAGTATGACCAATAGGATCGATTAACAGCGCCGCCGCCGCCAGATAACTGAAAAAATTCGCCACTGTCAAGTTATTTTGGGAAATTTGCCACGCTCCCACAATCAGTAACGATAACGCACTTAAGGCTTCTAGAAATCCGATGATGGGAATCTGAATTGCTTTGAGGCGTTCGGCTGAGTATTTGGCTTTGAGACTGCGTTCTGCTTCATAGCCAAAGCGGGCGATTTCGTAATTTTCGGCAGCAAAAGCCTGTACCAAACGAATACCGTTGAAAACTTCCGCGAGGATGGCTGATAAACCCGACACGCGATTTTGACTTTTTAAGGAATACTTGCCCAAGCGTTCGCCAAACCAGCCAACTAAAATACCCATCAGTGGCGCAACTATCACTGTTGCTAATGTCAGTTGCCAATTCAGATAAATCATGTAAATCGGAATTGCTAGCAACTGCAAAATACAGGGGATAAAGTCGTGAAATACTTTATTTACCACTTCGCCAACGCGGTCAACATCTTCCGTGAGGCGGTAAGATAAATCACCAGCTTTTGCTGTTTCAAAATAGCTGAGATTTAGCTTTTGCAGATGTGCGTAGACTTGCTGGCGGAGATGAAAAGCAACTCTTAAAGCAGCTTTCGCCATGTACATATCCTGTATAGACTGAAACAAGCCTCTGACAAGAAATACTAAAGCACAGCTACCAGTTATTTGTGCGATCGCTACTACATTACCTTGGGCAAAGGGAGTTGCCAATTTTCCGGCGAGATTAATTAATACTAAAGTTGCTAGTACGTATCCCAAGATCCCAATAAGTCCCCTGGCGATGGTTTGCCACTGGAGTCGGATATAAGGCAGCAGTTGCCAGTAATTAGAACGCGTTTTCAAGCTCGAAAGTCCACAGTGATATTTTACTTTGTTTGACGCTAGCAGTTTTTAGTGAGTTTCTGAACACTTAACTAATTAGTTACAAACTGTTTTAGCGTTCTTCTATGATTGAAGTAGAATGTTCATTCGAGGGGTCTTGCTTTATGAAACTGGAAGAGTATTTCAACACCCTTGCACCAGATGACATCCGACTCAAAGGAACCCGCATTGCAATACTGTTCGGTTAAGACAAGAGACGCGATGAATCGACGTCTCTACAATAATCAGTCTTTCGTCTTGACGGCGATTTATCGCATCTTTGGTGATCTAGAATTTTCATCAAAAAACCTTAACCGAACCGTATTGCTCCACTCCTCACTTATCCTAAAAAATTAGCCCCTTCCTTACTTGCAAGGAGAGGGCTAAACTTATCTAAGAAATACCTCGTAATTTTCCGGTTAAATTACGAATTACGAATTACGAATTACTTAATATCCACCTTCTTCTTCATATTCTGGCTGTCTTTCCTTGACTTTTTTGGGAATATTCACAGGCTTTGGTGCATCTTCCCAAGCATCGCCGTCTACGTCGTCATAATCATCGTATTCGTCAACATAAGGCTTGCTGTAGGGCTTGGCTTCATACTTTAGCGGCTGCGGTTGTTGATACCTGTCGTTGCCCGTTGCTTCGCTCCAGTTATCTTCTTCCTCGTCTTCTTCGTATTGAATAGATTCATACTGCCGCGCCTTCATTACCTGACGCTGTGGCCTTTCTTCTTCCACATAGTCTTCATTCCATTCTTCTTCCCGCGCTACGGGTTCAGGAGCGCGAACTTTTTGCCTGGGTGGCTGCAATGGCACTCCACTAGGCAGTTGATTGGGTGCTGCAATTGTACGTGGTGGAGCATAGCCGCCATATTCTTCTTCTATATCTCGCTCCCACGGTGCCTTGCCGATACCCAGGCGCTCTAGTAAACCAACTGTCAACTGGTTTACTCGTTCTTCGGCTCCCTCAAACACAATCAAGCGATTGGGGCCAGTGCTGACAATTTCATCTACTGAGAACTCATAAGTACTCAGAAATTGATCGGGAATTTGGGGCAATCCTAAAGAAGCAATGACTATAGATTCAAGCTTCCCGGTTTCGCCGTTGAACTTGAAGCCCCGAACTTTGCCTAAGACTTCACCTGTTTCTGTAATTACTTCCCAGTTAATCAAATTACTGAGAGATTCAACTTCGATATCTTCAATGACATCTTCGTTATCAACCAGGATGACATCACCAATCTGGCTGATGTTGTTGAGGTACATATAGCGCGGTATGCCCGAAATGGAGATCAGGCTGTCTCGCAAACCAAGAGCCACAACCTCTCTTTGATCGATATCTACCCAGACTTGACTGATGATGCCTAGCCGCTTGCCGTTGTCGCGGGTAATCACCTGGGTATTTAATATGTCGGAACGCCTAATTATCTGTTCGGAGGTCATTCTATACCGAGTCCTGATCTCGAATCCGGTTTAACGCGATGTGCGACTTCTTCTTGCAACCCCGCTTCCATTCCTCTCTTACAGTAAACGAGAGGCTTTGATTTTTGCTCTCTTTCGCTGGTAGGGAAGGGGTTGGGGGTTAGGTTTGAGAGAAAGTCGGACATTACGTGGTTTATCTATACACTATTATTAACAAAAACTCAAGCAGATGTATTGGATGATTGTAACTTAATCCCCAAAACTTGAGTGTAAGCTCCTCGTGCTTGAGTAACGCCAATTGTGCGTTCGGCTGATTCTATCATCGGACGACGCAAACTCACAACTATAAATTGCGCTTGTTGTGACTGTTGTTTAATCATTCTAGCTAATCGTTCTACGTTTGCTCCATCTAGGAACATATCTACTTCGTCAAAGGCGTAAAATGGCGATGGACGGTAGCGTTGCAGGGCGAAGATAAAGCTCAAGGCTGTGAGTGATTTTTCTCCTCCAGACATGGAAGCTAGGCGCTGTACCGGTTTACCTTTGGGGTGCGCGACTAAATTCAACCCACTGCTAAAGGGATCTTCAGGATTTTCAAGTTGCAAGAAGCCGTCGCCGTCGGAAAGAATGGCAAAAATTGATTGAAAGTTTTCATTAACGGCATCGAAAGCTTCTTTAAAGGCAAGTTGCCGCAATGTGGTAAAGTTTTCAATCCGCAAAAGTAGTTCGGTGCGTTCTCCTTCTAGTGTCTCTAATTTTTGCGTGAGTTCTTGGAGACGGTTTTGAGTGCGTTCGTATTCTTCCAACGCCAGCATATTCACAGGTTCCATTGCCTGTAAACGTTTGGTAAGCGATCGCAATTCTTTCTGCAATTCCTCCAAATCTACCTTATCTGGAACTTCCGGCAAGGGATTTGGTAATTCTGCTCCCACATCCTGCAATTGAGTTTGTAGTGCAATTAGTTCCTCGCGCCGCTTCTCTTGGGTTTCTTGGAGTTTTTGGATTTCCCATTCCAATTGTTGTTGGCGCAAAAGGTGCGATCGCACTTCTAGTTCTGTAGCGTCGCGTTTTTGTTTCTCTTCTCCCAAATTCTGCTCCATTTCAGTCAACGATAGACGGGTTTGAGTGATTTGCTCGTCTATCGTTGTGATTTGGCTCAAGACGCGATGAATCGCGTCTCTACAAGAGATTTGTTGGGTTTCGTATTCGGTGATACGCGTTTCTGCTTCTTGGATTTTTTCTTGCAAACGTTGTTGCTGATTTTCTAAATTTTTTAATCTTTGTTCGGCTTCCCTTAACGCTGTTTCCCGTTGTTGCAATTGTTGCTCTTGAATTTTAATGGTTGCTTGGATTTGTTGCCATTCACTGGGGGTTTGGGATGCTTCTAACTCTGCTAATGCGTGTCGCAATTGTTGCAACTCATTTTCTTGCCCAGGTAATTCCCGCTCTAAAATTTCTAATCGGGATTGAGCAGTGGCTAACTTTTGGCTGTTTTGGGCGAGTTGCGATCGCGTCCCCTCTAATTGTGCTGTTAAACTCTTAATGTCTTTCTGCAACTGTTCCAATTGCAACTGCTGTTCGCGCCGTGCTTGACGCGCTTCTGTGAGTTCCTGCGTGAGTTTTTTGGTTCTGGCTGACAAAGTTGCGATCGCTTCCGTACAACGCTCTAAAACCCGCTCAATATCCACTAAGCGAGTTTTTAAAGCGATCGCTTCATCAGATTCTCCCGCTTCCGCATTGCCAAACCGCAAGGACGAACGCTGGTTATTGCTACCACCAGTCATTGCACCGCTGGTTTCTAAGAGTTCCCCGTCTAAGGTGACGATACGATACAGTCCTAAATTTTTTCGCGCCGCTTCCAGGTTGGCAAAAACTACCGTGTTACCAAAAACATAGCTGAAGACATCTTTGTAACGGCGATCGCAATCCACTAAGTTCACAGCATAATTAACGAAGCCGCTAGCAAAACGCAGCGTTGCATCTTGAGTAAATTTGGGAGCGTGAATTTTATTCAGTGGTAAAAAAGTCGCTCTCCCTGCACGTTTCTGTTTGAGGAGTTCAATACCCGCTGCGGCGATGCTGTCATCTTCCACCACAATATGTCCCAAGCGTCCCCCAGCAGCCATTTCCAAGGCTAGCTGATGGCGGGGTTCCACTTTTCCTAACTGCACAACTAAGCCACAAAGTCCAGGTATTCCCGATTGTAAAATGACTTTACTCGCTTGGGTTCCTTGAACTTCTTGCTGTGCTTGGGCTTGCGCCTCGATTTTATCCAACTGGCGTTGTTTTTCTCGTTGTTCAAAAAGTAACCGTTTTTGGGTTTCCTGTTGAATTTGCAGTTCTTGTTCTGTGGCTGAGAGATTTTGAGCTAAATTTTGGATGGGTTCGCTAGAGGTGTTAAATTCCGTTTCAACTCGATTACATTCAGTTTGTTTTTCTGCTAATAGCGGTTCGTCGCGTTCAATTAACTGGGTTTGCTCTTGGATAAGTTGCTGTAACTGATTATTGCGTTCCCGGAGCTGTGCTTGTTCGGTGCGTTGCGGTTCTAGGGTGTGCAGTAAAGCTTCAATTTGACGGTTGAATGCCGTTTGTTGCTGCACCCACGCTTCGGAAGCTGAGGCGATTTCTGCGGCGGCTTCGCGGGAGGTTTCTAGAGATTGCTGTGCTTCATCCCTTTGCTGTTGGGAAGACGCGATGAATCGCGTCTCTACAATGTGTGTTTCGGCAATTTCTTCTAGGGAATGACGATGTTTTTGAATTTCTTGTTGAGTTTGAGTTAGACGTTTGGCAGTTTCTTGGGAAGCTGTTTGTAATTCTGTTAGCTGACGCTGGAGTTGTTTACGTTCTGCTTCTTGGGTGGCGAGGGTAGCTTGTACCGCCAAAAGTTCCTCTTCTCCCAATGCTTTCACGTGGGCATTGAGTTGTTCCAGTTCAGCAGTTTTTTGGACTATTTGGGAATTTAAGTTTGTAAGTTGGGTAGTGAGTTCAGTAAAATTGCGATCGCCTGTTTGAATTTCGTGAACTAACTTTTCTTGTTGTGTTTGCAAGGAACGCCATGATAAAACAGCTTCCCAGGATTGTTTCGCTAGAAATTCTGTGCGGAGTTTTTGATATTTCTCAGCTTTAGCACGATCTTGGGAAAGGCGATCGCGCTGTGCAGTTAATTCCGTTTCAATAATCCGACAGCTATCTTCCTTTTCCTTCACCTCATCTAAAGTTGATTTGGCTTGGACAATTTTGCGATCGAACGCCGCTACCCCAGCTAATTCATCAATAATTTCCCGCCGTTCCCGCGCATTCATCGAGATAATGCTGGTGACATCCCCTTGAAGCACCACATTGTAGCCTTCAGGATAAACCCGCAGGTTACTTAGTTCTCCATGCAACTCTGTTAAAGTGCAAGGTACACCATTGATATAGTAATTCGATGTATAAGTACCTTGGTGAGTGACTCGTAGCCTTCTAGTAACACTCCACTCTGCCGATTTTGGACTTCGGCTTCTCTCAGTCGAGCCATTTTGGACTTCGGCTTCGCTCAGTCGAGCGATTTGGGATTTGGGATTTTCCTCCCCTGCCTCCCCTGCCTCCCCTGCCTCCCCTGCTTCCTCTACTTCCTGTCTTTGTGCCTTTGTGTCTTTGTGTGAGATTTCATCCGACAAATCAAATGTCACCGTGACGCTAGCCTCAATCGAAGCACGTCCTTTAGCCGTTTGAGTATTATTTACCAAATCCGGCAAGCGTTCGGCTCGCATTCCCTTAGAACTGGAGAGTCCCAGGCAAAAGAGCAGTGCATCTAAGATATTAGACTTACCCGAACCATTTGGCCCAGATATGACAGTACACCCCGGTAGCAAAGGGACAGAAGTCGTGCCACCGAAGGATTTGAAGTTCGTAAGTTCCACGCGCTTGATGTGCACCATAGGCGCTGGTTCCCTGGGCTAATGAAGAACAAGTGTATCAACTAATTAAGAATTCGCAAGAGGGTAAGGGGGAGAATTGGAAATTATAGTAGACGCGTTGCGGTGAGCCTGCGAGCTTCACCCAAAAGGCTTACCGCAGGCGATCGCTCAGTGTACAGCGAAAATTTTGATGCCGCAAACTGACCATCAAATTTTCCCAGAGCAGATAATATCATGTCCGACTAATTACTTGTAATTCAAAAATTTGAAATAAGATCGAGGCATTCTGATACAGTAATGTGAGTTAGTAAGTAACAGGGGGGAGGAAGTGAAAAAAGCAACTCACCCCAATGGTAGAGGGTATTAGAAGCACTAAATGAATTTATAATATAGTAATATTTACAATTGGAAAAACGTAGAAAGAAAGCCCCTCTTTACTACCTCAATCTGATGTATGTAATTTGTTTCTGAACCCCAAAAATTTCTAGAACTTAGTAATGAAGAGATTAATTAAAGGTCTGCGCGAATTTAAATCTAGCTATTTTTCGACACATCAACAATTGTTTGAGCAACTTTCACAGGCTCAAAAGCCCAGAGTATTATTTATTACCTGTTCTGATTCGCGTCTCGATCCAAATCTAATTACACAAGCCCAAGTTGGTGAATTATTTGTCATTCGCAATGCAGGTAACATCATTCCACCCTATGGGGCAAGTAATGGCGGTGAAGGTGCGACAATTGAATATGCTATTCAAGCTTTAGATATTCGCCAAATTATTATTTGTGGTCACTCTCATTGCGGTGCAATGAAAGGATTAATGAAGTTACACAATCTCAGCGATGAAATGCCGCTTGTACATGATTGGCTTAAATATGCAGAGGCAACTCGAAGGCTAGTTCTCGACCACTACAGTCACTACGACGGCGAAGAACTGCTAGAGATTATGATTGCCGAAAATGTTCTTACTCAAATTGAAAATTTGCGGACATATCCAGTGATTCACTCTAAGCTTTATCAGGGAGAACTCAGCATTTATGCTTGGATTTATCACATTGAAACAGGAGAAGTTTTCGCATACGATCCCCAGAAGCACGCTTATGTTTTGCCTCAAACTCAGCTTCTAGAATCAGAAATAGATGAGTCCTTCAGGGTTCAGCTTCCAAATCCCAATGGAGCAGTGAATTCCCCTCAAACCCAGCATGATGATGGTCAATCTTATGAGAAAGTGTCTATTTCTGCATTTGAGTGGTTTCCAATGAAACGCCTTTCTCCAGAGCAGATGGAGCGAATTTATCGAGGTTCAAATAATGGAAGTTGAAAGATGAGAAAATAGAATTAATTATAAGTAAGCCATAGCTAAATTTCAGTCTACTCAAGTAGACTGAAAACATTTCTCAGTCTTTTTTATAGACTTTAACTATTAACCATAGTAGTAGGAGTGCCCCCACCACCATTGGTGTCAACTTAAGCTGTAAATAGCTTAACTGTTGGCTTCCATGCCCGCCCAGAAATAAATTTCTTTGGCTTTTAGGCTTAAGTCTACTGAAGTAGACTGGAGATTTTTGGCGATATTTAGTCATCTTCAGATGACTTTAGCTATGAGACGGGAATTTCAATTCCCGGCGGACAAGCGGTTTCACGTTAAGTTGACACTAATGCCCCACCACATCATCTATTTACCTGAAAATAGCTATAGCAAAAACAGAGACTTACACAGATGTAAGTCTCTGTTTGGCTTTATGCCGATGTTAACTGAAAGCTTCAGTTATTCTTTTATGGCTTTTTCACAGTATCAACTTTTGCTTCTACCTTGACTGTCTTCACACCTTGAACTTCTTTAGCCAAGGTTTCAGCTTTCTTGAGTTCTTCAACAGAAGCGGCTGTACCTTTGAGGATAATTTCACCCTCTTTGTTTTCAACTTGTAACTTGTTGCCTGGTAAGCCTTTATTCAACTTTGCGCTAACTTCAGTTTTTAAATCGCTCTTAGCTTTTGTTGCTGCCGTTTTTTCAGCATCGGTTTTAATTTTCGTACCTGTATTAGTTGTTAAAGGAGTAGTTGGTGTTTCTGGAACTTTGGCAGTTTCATTTGTCTGCGAAGCTGGTTTTGCTGGTGCTTGAGCGGCTTCATTAGTTGTGCTAGGAGTTTCTGAACCAGTTTTAGGAGCCTCTTGGCAGCCAAAAGTACCAACTACCAAAATGCTACTAACTACTAATAGAATTAGCTTTTTCATTATCTATCTCCGAATTGAGTACTTGAAGCGGTTAATTGAGGTGTGTGTGATGATGAGGAACAAATTTAAAAAAACAATTAAAAGTGAAGTAGCAAAAGTGCTTAAGCAATAGCTCAGGTTGCTGAAAATTGAAATTTGGACGATTTCTTGAAGCTAAGATTTTGCGCCTAGTTTTAAGAAATGCCAATTCAATTTTTCTGACGGCTGCTAACCAGGATGGCTTTACACACAGTCTGTGGCTCTCTATGACTTTAAGGTAGATGCTGAGTAGCTGTTTTGATGGTAGACTATGCCACTGCACAGTAGTGACTCGATGTTATCAGATTTGAGTCAATTTGGCGATGTCTATGACGAATTTCAAACTTCAGCCTTTTTGCAATCCTGTGCCAGCAAATTTACCAACAAAATGTTACTTTATAAAACTATGGCTTACTTACAATGCCTTAAATATCAGGAAATATTAGCCAATGCCCTACCTTACTTCGGCTAGCGAAATTCATGCTATTGTCGCTGAATATACAAACGCTAAAACCCTGTGGATAGATACAGAAGTCGCTGACTATAAAAGTCGTAATCCCCGATTATCGCTGATTCAGGTATTAGATAATCCTCAAGATATGAGTGGCGATCGCGTCTATCTTTTAGATGTCTTAGACAAGCCTACTATTATAGCTGAATTTATTGACCAAATTATGATAAATTCTGCCATTGAAAAGGTTTTTCACAACGCCAGTTACGATCTAAAATTTCTCGGTAGCAAGAAAGCCAAAAATATTACTTGCACTTTGGAAATGGCCAAAAAAATTCCCTATTATCTTTTGCCATTACCCAACTACCAACTCAAGACAATAGCGACAGCACTTTGTAGCTTTAATAATATCGATAAACAAGAACAAAAAAGCGATTGGGCAAAACGCCCTCTGACTGAAGAACAGATAGAGTATGCTTACCTAGACTGCATTTATCTTGCTCAAATTCACCTAAACTTGTTAGACTTACAAGCCCAAGCCAGCCCCGAACCTGCAACAGAAGACTTAAACTCGCTAAGTACTAGATACTCGCAACTTGAGCAGCAATGGAAGTTGTTGAATTCAGAATTTGAGCATTTGCAAGAACGTATAAAAAAAGCCATGCAGGCTCAGAATATATTAGAAACTTATGATTATAAGCTGACTAGTTATGAACGGACTACAATCAAAGCTGCATTTACAGAATTGGCAAACCTAGCCCAAACTCAAGGGATTAATTTAGATTTTCCGATTACACTAACTCAGAAACTCCAAAAAGATTTAGGGCAAAATCTAGAACAATTGTCTGTAGATATTGACAAAAATACCTCTTGGCGGCTAACGCCCAAAACTCAAGAGAGTGAAGCTGAAGATGAGTAAATTGTTCATCAGGCTACAAATGTCAGAATTTATAGAGTTATTGTGAAGAATAAATATTGAAATTTAATAATTCTTTCCTCGTCCCTTCTTTGATAAATCTATAAAATATTAGGGAAATTTGTCAATTAACTTTAAAGGACTATCAAAAGTTAGAATAGTTATTGAGCTAAAGAATTAAAATCTAGGATTTTGGTACTAATTCCATTCAGGTATTATGGCAGTTTATATTAACTTATGAGACGGCGTTTATTTGGGCAAAAGCGAACAAGGGTAAATACTTTATTTACCATAGCTATTTTTACTACATTGACAGCAACTAGCAGTATTTCTTGTAGTAAGAATGACAATGTATTAGTAACAGAAATAGGAGTTAGTCAACCTAGCCGTGGTTCAGCTACAACATCCAGAGGTGGGGAATTTTATCTTCAGGGAAAGAATCAGCATTTAAACGGCGACTTGCAAGCTGCGATCGCTTCTTATGGTAAGGCAATTAGTCAAAATTCTCAGTATGGCGCTGCCTACAACGCGCGGGGACTAGCCTACTTCGATTTAGGAGACAAGGAAAAAGCGATCGCAGATTATAATCAAGCACTCCGCATCAACCCTAACGACGCCGAAGCCCACAATAACTTAGGAAATGCCCGCGCCTCACTGGGAAACAACAGAGAAGCAGTTAAAGATTACAGTGAAGCAATTCGCCTCAATCCCAACTATGCCGAAGCCTACAATAACCGAGGAAATGCCCGCGCCACCAATGGAGACAAAAAAGGGGCAATAGACGATCTCGATCAAGCAATTCTCCTTAACCCCAAATATGCGATCGCCTATAATAACCGAGGAAATGCCCGTGCTGCCAATGGAGATCCCAAGGGTGCGATCGCAGATTACAATCAAGCCATTCGCCTCAATCGTAACTTTGCCCCTGCCTACAATAACCGAGGAAATGCCCGCGCCAGCAATGGAGACAAACAGGGGGCACTCAAGGACTTACAACAAGCAGCAAACATTTTTCAAAGTCAAGGTAACAACGACTTGTACCAACAAGTGATGAATAATATCAAAGAACTTGGGCAGTAGCAGGGGAGCAGGGGAGCAGGGGAGCAGGGGAGCAGGGGAGCAGGGGAGCCAGGGGGACAAGGGTGAATTATTGAACAAGTTTTTTCCTTATCTATCCCCTCTTCCTTGTCTACCTTGTATCTTTCCAATGACAAATGACAAATGACAAATGACAAAATCACATTTCAGAACCAATGTGAATACGATCCTCGACTTCCGCAAACTTTTCTAGTGCTTCCTGTTCAGTACTCAATAGTGAAACGACAATCGCCACAATAAACGCCAGTGGGATACTGATTAATCCAGGATTTTTTAGGGGGAAGGGTGCAGAAGCGTGCTTGAGAATCGTTACTTGAATAGTAGGTGATAAATAAATCAGTACTAAAGAGGAGACAGTTCCTACTAACATACTTGCAACCGCACCGTTGGTAGTAAAGCGTCGCCACAGCATTGATAAGAGTAACGCTGGGAAGTTTGCACTCGCAGCGATCGCAAATGCTAAACCTACCATATAAGCTACGTTTTGCCCTTTAAATAAAATACCCAGGAATATTGCCACTAACCCCAAAATCATTGTTGCACCGCGAGCCACTTTCAGTTGTTCTGACTCATCGGCATGACCAGAGCGCACCACATTTACCCACAAATCATGAGACAGTGCAGCCGCACCTGAGAGTGTCAACCCAGCGACAACAGCCAAAATCGTTGCAAAAGAAACAGCGGCAATAAAACCTAAGAAAGCATCACCGCCGAGAAATTCTGCCAACATCGGCGCAGCCATATTACCACCAGTACCAATTTTCTCGATGGCATCTTTACCTACCAGCACCATCGCTCCAAAGCCCAGAATGAAGGTAAGGAGATAAAAAACGCCAATAATAGCTGTGGCGTAAGTAACAGAGAGCCGCGCTGCTTTAGCGTCGGGTACTGTGTAGAAACGCATCAGAATGTGTGGTAGTCCAGCAGTGCCGAACATCAACGACATCCCTAAAGAGATAGCATCCAAAGGGTTAGAAACCAGTTTGCCCGGAGCTAATACACCTGTATACTTCTCAGATGCAGCAGCGAAAAGAGCGATCGGGTTAAAGCCAAATCGTGCCAGTACCAAGATAGCGAGTAAAACAGTTCCGCCGAGCAACAAAACTGCTTTGATAATTTGTACCCAAGTGGTGGCAATCATCCCGCCAAAAATCACATAAGCCATCATCACACAACCGACGATGACCACAGCTAATTCATAATCAAAGCCAAATAGTAGTTTGATTAATTCCCCAGCACCTACCATCTGGGCAATTAAGTAAAAGCTAATCACTACCAGCGTTCCAATGGCAGATGCAATACGTACAGGTTTTTGCTGCAAGCGAAAAGCCACTACATCAGCAAAAGTGTATTTACCTAAGTTACGTAGTGGTTCGGCAATTAGAAACATAACAATCGGCCAGCCCACCAGGAAGCCGATAGAATAAATTAAGCCATCAAAGCCGTTGAGTGCCACCAGCCCAGCGATACCTAAAAAGCTAGCTGCACTCATAAAGTCTCCTGCTAGGGCCAGCCCATTTTGGAAACCGCTGATTTTACCGCCAGCTGTATAGAACTGTGCCGTATTTTTGGTAAGCTTTGCCGCCCAATAGGTAATGCCTAGAGAACTTACAACAAATAGAAAAAAGAAAGCGATCGCCAACGGGTTAAACTTACCAAGACTGGTAATATCCGCCGCCAGTGGCAGATCGAACCACACACTATTCATGCTTTTTTGGTTTAGTATTTTGGATTTGGGACTAGAAATTGCTAATAGCTAATTCACTTTATTCTGTGCTGAGTGCTGAGTGGGTCAAATACTACTCAGCACTTAGCACTCAGCACTTTTAACTCAGCACTCTTCACTTGCGTGTCAGCCTGGCGATTTGGTCGTCGTAACTACTATTTGCCCAACGCACGTAGATAAAAATTAATACCCATGCTGAGACAATTACCAACGCTCCTAGTAAAATTCCCAGGCTCAGACCAGGAACTACTAATGACCCCAGCAGGGGCTTATTGAACGCAATTAATAGGATAAAGCCAAAGTAAATAAACATCATGGCTCCAGTCAGAATCAAGGATACCCGCCAACGTTCAGCGGCGAGAGCCTGGAGAGCCTTTTTGCGATCGTTCATGTCTTCCTTTAGGTTGAGAAGATTAGGTCAGATTGTCTCATTGAAGCTGATTTCTGCGTAATTTTCTTAAAGATTATTAGTAAATCTATTGCTATATCAGGTAATAAAATTAACTTTGCAAAGTGATATATCAAAATAACAAGACAATAGCGGCTCTGTCTTGAGTCACAAAAACATAAAACCATATGGCAATCCTATCTGAGTTGTAAGAAATTCCCTACTCCTACTTACGCAAATAAGTTCAAAAATCAAATTGGATTGCTATATCTGTGGTTTCTGATCCATTTATTTTAAGTATTGTATTATACATTGCTGTTTCTACTCAACTTAAATATTAAATTTTTATATACTAAAACTTAAAATAAATACGTAGTTGCTACCAGGTTTTAAAATCCTTCAAGTTCGGTTAAGACAAGAGACGCGATAAATCGCCGTCTTTACAATAATCAGTCTTTTGTAGAGACGGCGATTTATCGCGTCTTTGTGATGATTTATTGATATTTGCGATCTATAATTTTCATCAAAAAACCTTAACCTAACCGTATTGAATCCCGACTCATTTGATAAGTCGGGGTTCTAATATTTGCATTCTCAGAAATCAAATTAGATTAGTATATCCAATCTAATTGTCTACACCTACAGAAATAAGTTTGCTGTAATATTCAGTTTTTGCATAGATGCTGATAATACTATCATCAACTGCAAAAAAAGTACCTTCTTGCTCATCTTTAGAAAATTGCAAATTTGGGTATTTAGCAGCAGCTTCCTCAGCAGTCATGGCTGTTGCTTGTATTTTTTCTGGCAATAGTCCAGTAGAACCAATGTAAAATACTAAGGGAGATATCTTGTCTTGGTATATATTGTTTGCATATTTTTCTAGCTTGTTACTTGCTGCTGTTAAAGCTGCAACCATTTCCTCTTTGCTGATTTGCTTACCAGTTTGTTTATCCTGCAATAACTGCGCCAAACTATCAGCACTAACTTTCTTAAGAATACCTCCAACAATACCATTTTGCTCAAGTCCAAGAAAATCATCAAAAATTGGTTTCATCAATTCGTCAACTTTTGTAATCTTGGTGCGTGATGATAGTAGCCTGTGCCGAAAAGCAAGATTTTCATTCAATGCCATCTCAAAACTAGGCTTGATGAAAATTTCTCCAGTTATTCTATCATAAAGACGATACATTCTATTGAGAAACTTGTTAGCAGAAGGTAACTTGCTCAAGTTTAGAATATCTTGACTACCGATATCGATTTTATAGCTCAATTTTGAGTCAAGAGTACCATTAGCTAAAGCTTCTTTAATATCAGTGTATTCGGTAGCTGTAGGAAAGTTGATGTAAGTATTCTTAGACAGATAGTGCTTTTTAAATTCATCTATCTGCGCCTCGATAAATACATCTGATTCCTTTTTCAAGTGAGCGCAAATAATACTAGTCAGTACTTTAATTTCTGCTAGTTCATTGAATAGTCCATCAATGCTGCTGTAATAACTATTAGCAGCTACAAGGGGCAAGTTATCTAACTGAATGGTATATTCAGCACAGAAATCAAATTCTTCTACATCCAGTATGCCTTTCTCTTTGAGTAAGTCAAAGGCTTTTTTATTGCTGATTTTGACTACTAAAGACTTTACGTTGATTTTGCCGTCACTGACAATTGTATAGTTATTAAAGTTATTGAGGTCATTAACTAGCAAACCTGCTACCTCAATAGTGGGGGTTTGGTCTTCAAATTTGGCAAGTTTGACTTTACGTTTGATAAGCATATTGAGAGTAGCAGTATTGCGATTAAACTGAAAATCGCCCATACTTACATACTCAGCATTATCAATATATTCTGTTCTTAACCAAGGTTGAAGCAGTTCCCCATTTTCGTTTCTAACACCTTTAACACGCTTGATACCTGTTCTTTGATAATGTTCTTGTAGGTGCTTGATATTGACGATAATATTGTTGCGGTACTGTGTAAAAATTTGGATTAATTCTACCAGAGAAATTTGATTATTCGTCATATTGCTACCTTCTACATAAAGGTCATTAACAATTCAAAATTCAATTCCCTGTAGAGACGGCGATTTATCGCGTCTCTCTAATTATGGGCGTTCATTTACTACAAATTTTGGGCATCGTCTGGTAAATTTCGCGCTGCATACTCACCGGACATTCATAGTTTGATAGTACAATTGTATCATAAAAATGCCAAATTGTGTAGACATAGCTCGTGGTTAGTATGGGTAGTTCACGCTCCGGGTTTGAAATAATCGAAGAGGCGATCGCCTGAATCTGCGCGAATTAATGCTACAACTACATCTGGTAAGGTGGCTAAACTGGGGTAAGCCAAGTAACGCGGTTCCCAACGGGGGCGGAACTTGTCTTTGTAGGCGTGTAGTCCCTTGAAGTTGTAGAAACGATTCAAATGCTCGTAAAGATAATGCAATACTTTCTCCAAGCGGCGCGATTCCGGGTTATCTCCAACTCCCGCTAGCGCAGAAAGACCGAAATTAAAGCTGTCGTAGCCACCCTCTTTAAAATGTTGAAGCAGGGAAATAAATAGAAAGTCCATTGTGCCATTTTCAAGAGACGAGCGATGTCGCATCATATCAATAGTCGCTTCGTTAAGTTGGTACTCCCGGATAATGTTGGCAAAGGCGCTGATATTACCTTCAGGATTATGCACCACAGCAATCTCGCACTCTCGCAGGTAAGCTTCGTCAAACCAACCCAAAGAAAATTGTTTTTCTGAACCTTGTACCATTTTCAACCATTCATCACTCACAGGTTTGAGTCGGTGCAATAAATCATTGGCAATGGGTGGTTGGTAAAAGTCGATTTGGTATCCTAGTTTAGTTAAACGACTAATTGATGGTCTAAAGTTTTTACCGGCTTTACCTTGTAAGGTAAAACTTTTTAAGTCAACGATCGCTTCCTCTCCAATCTTAAGTACTTTAAACCCCAATGATTTGTAAAGCTCAACATCATCGGGCATAGTTTGGTAAAAGCCAGGATACCAGTCGTTACGCTGGCAAAACTGCTGGAAAGCAATAATTGTCTCTTTGCGGTCTTCAATGGGGCCGATGGGATCTCCCAAGGCGATCGCACCCCGTCCTTTGGGAACATAAGCAATTACACTATTACCTGAAGGACTGAAATAATAACTTTTATCATTTAAGAGTGTAAGCGCTGCTAAAGAAGAACATCCATATTGCTCGACAATTTCTTTAACTCTTCGTTGCTCGTTTGTAGTTGCCAGATTGCGCCAAAATACAGGTTGCAAGAGCATTACCATTGCATAAGTAATAGTACCTGCGGCAATAATATAGATAGAATTAGCAAAAAATTCTCCAAATCGACTCTTTGGTTGCAGTCCCCAATTATCCTCGGTGAAGAACATCGCCAAAGTCTGAACTATTGCTTCACGCCAATTAAAATTCTCTGAAAACTTACCATCTAACAAGTAAAATCCAATAGTTCCGTATGCCAGGGTAAATAATAAAGCGCCTATCAGCACTCTGACTCCTCGTGCAATGGAAGGACGGTCTGATTGCGCCGTGAAATAATGGCGCATCAAAATTAATTGCACTAGCAAAACTCCAGAGAGTAGACTTTCTTCATAGTCCAGTCCCTTCAGCAAGTGGCTGCAAATAGAAATTACTAGTAAAGCAATGGTCAGTAACCAGGCTATTCTTTTTCGGCGTAATAAATTAGTAGCAAGTGTTAATAAAACAAACCCAGTCAATGCTGCGAATATATGACCGCTGGCGCGAATTTCAAATGGTAAAAATTCTTTTAACCAGTGAGTCCGCCCATACAGGTTAGGTGTCACTGCTGATAATAAATTTACTACTCCGACTAAACCTGTTAGGAAAGCTGCACTCCAAAGTCCAATCTTAGTTTTTAAATTATTTGTCATTTGTCATTTGTCATTTGTCATTTGTCACTTGTACTGAGCGTAGCCATTGGCGCAGCCTCTCGTAGAGAAGTATTAGTTATTTGTTTTGGCGTTAAAACTCTTAACTCTTAACTCCTAATTGTTTAAACTGTTCTCCAACATAGGAGAGTGAATCTTTAAGATGTTTGTGAAAGTAGTTCCAGCCTACATTAGCACCAGACAAACCATGACCTCCAGGAAATGCATAAAATACGTGAGCAATGCCTAATTTATTTAAGGTTTCGTTGAAGACTTTGGTAGAAGCTAGTAAATTAGTATCGTTCACACCCGCATCTAGGTAAACACGCAATCGCTTCCTATCTTGAACGGTTAGCTGTTGCACAATTTGTTGAGGACTATTTTGTGAACCGCTGTCATCAGTAAAGTAACCACTGTGACTAAACAAAATCTGAAAGTTGTTGAGATGGCGTAATCCGATATTAAATGCACCCCATCCTCCAGAAGATAGACCTCCTAGCGCCCAAAATTGGGGTTCTTTCAAAGTACGGTAGCGCGACTTGACAACTTGTACTAATTCTGAACCAATCAAAGTTCCCACTTTCCCATTCGGCCCATCAAAGTAATCGGGGTCGTATAAAGGACTAGAACCGCGATTATCATTACCATCAGGTGTAATCACAATCGATGGCGGTAATTTTCCACTTTGATAAAGTTCATGCAATACGTCTAAGAGTGCGTATTTATTAGCATAAGCACGAGCATCATCATGACCACCGTGTAGTAAGAATATCACAGGGTAGCGCTTTTGTGGATTGTTATTATAACTAGGGGGCAAAATCACGCCGTAGTTACGAACTGCACCCATCGCTTGGGAGTTGAAGGTTGCTAATTGAAACTTTAGCCCAGTATTTGCCTCTTTTTTGGGTGGGTCTAGTTGTGGCGCACCTAAGATGAATACATAATAATAACCAGCAGTAGTAAGAAGTGCGATCGCTCCTACTATGCTAATTAACAATTTATAAATCTTCATATTCTTTTACAGCTAAAAAAATCACCTCCGTTAGAACTTACTATAATTAATCTGCTGAGAAATTGCAGTAGAGTTTTTCACATTAATGTTTAAATATCAACGGTTTTGCAAAGTAGTATTGTCGATCACAGGGATTTTGAATTATTTCGATTAGTTTTCTTTTGATTAATATTTAAATTATCAGCCATGTTTGCTGTTTCAGAAGCTCGAAATTGTTCGCCGACAAATGTCAATGAGTTTGCTAAATGTTTTCGCCAGTATTGCCAAGTGTGACTGCCAGGAAACTCACGAAATGAATTATAAATTTTCAGATGATTTAGGACTTTACTAAATCGCTCTGCTTCCCTGATTTCATCAGTATCTGATGTACCCGAATCTAGATAAATTTTTAACCTTTTTTGAGCTTGTATAGGAATGGTTTTAATATAAGATATTGGGCTATTTGCTGGGCCACTTTTATCATTAAAATAACCACTATGACTAAATAAAATTGAGAAACGATCTAGGTTGTGTAATCCCACATTCATTGCTCCCCAACCGCCAGACGATAAGCCACCTATCGCCCAAAAATTTGGATTATTTATTGTACGATAACGGCTTTGCACAACTTTTACTAACTCATCGCCTACGGCTGTAGAGACTTTACCGTTAGGGCCATCGATATATTCGGGATCTCGGTAGGGACTAGAGCCGCGTTTGTCATTGCCATCTGGTGTAATGATGATGCTGGGTGGCAACTTACCTGTAGTATAAAGTTGTTCTACAGTCTTGAGAGCTTGTCCCTTATTCTGAATAAACCAATCACTGGGATTACCGTGTCCACCGTGGAGGAGAAAGATTACAGGATACCTTTGTTTTGGGTTTTGCTCATAGCCAGGAGGTAAAGAAACGCCATAAGTGCGACTTGCACCCATTGCTTGACTATCGTAGGTTTCAATTTTGTAGGTTAGGAGAGTCGCTGAGTTGCTAGTATTGCGCTGGGTTGGAAGAATGGAAGGCTTTGTTTGTAAATCCTGCTGTTGCGGTGGTTTTGCGACGACACCTTGGGAGAAATTACAGCCAACTAGGGTTAATACTGAAAATAGCAAGAGAATTTGAGATTGTTTGTAGTTCATCTTTGAAAGGCATTGGGCATGGGGTAGTTAGTCGTTGCTTGCCTTCCAAAGCTTATGCAAACGGTATGTCAACGCTGTGTCAACAAGATGGAAACTTTACGACTGGTTGTAAATTAAAAGTCAAGAGTTAGGATGAGTTTCTTAATGATGCTTAAAAAGCTGCGACTCAATTTCAGTTCTTTGTTTGGCTTGTTGCTGCTGCTGCTTTCCCTGTGGGCGATCGCAAACGAATTACGTCAGTATAATTATCGTGATATCCTCAACTCTCTAGCTGCTATTCCCAAAAGTCGCGTAAGTTGGGCAATTTGGCTGACAGCTTTGGGCTATCTAGTGATGATTGGGTACGATATCTTAGGTTTTAACTACATTAATCGTTCTTTAAGCTGGAATAAGATAGCTTTCACTAATTTTATTAGCTCTGCATTTAGTAATACCATCGGTTTTGCCTTGCTGACTGGCAGTGCTATCCGTTATCGATTTTACTCAACTTGGGGAGTGTCAGCAGTTGCGATCGCTCAAGTAATTGCTTTCGCCAATTTTACCTTTTGGTTGGGAATGTTTGCCGTTGCAGGTTTCTTGTTCCTCATCAACCCCCTCAAAATTCCCACTCAGTTACATTTACCTTTTGCTACTGTGCGTCCCATTGGCGTAATTTTTCTACTATTAGTTGCGGTTTATTTACTAGGAAGTATTTTTATTAAACAACCGTTAATAATTCGTGGCCATGAATTTCGATTTCCTTCTTTAAAAATATCTCTGGCTCAAATTGCAATTTCTAGTTTTGACTGGATTCTTGCGGCAGCAGTTCTTTATGTTTTACTTCCTAGCAATATATCTTTGTCCTATCTAGACTTTTTGGGTATCTACTTACTAGCGATGTTTGCAGGTGTTGTTAGTAATGTCCCCGGTGGTTTGGGAGTATTTGAAACTATAATTTTGCTGATTCTCTCTTCAAAAGTTTCGGCGGCGGCAGTTTTGGGTTCAATGTTAGCTTATCGGGGAGTCTACTATTACTTACCTTTGCTATTAGCAGCAGGTTTGCTGGGAATATATGAAATTAAAAAAAATAGACCCCTTGCATAAATCACAAATAAGAACCCCAAAGAGCCAAAGCTACGCTTTGTCTTCCCACAAATCCAGAATAGACTACATGGGGATACAAATTTACAGGTTTTGCGCAAAGCCTACCATCCTAAAACTTGAAGGAGCGATCGCTTTAACTCGGAGTTTCGTGTTCTAAGCTCGGAGTGTCGTGTTTTAAGCTTAGAGTGTCGTGTTCCAAGCTCGGAGTTTCGTGTTCCAAGCTCAGAGTGTCGTGTTCCAAGCTCGGAGTGTCGTGTTCTGAGGTGGAATGATGGTGTTGTGAGGGCGTTGGGGTAGCCCGTCGTAGACATCGCTCTAGTTTAGAATGTAAATTGACATCTGAATCCTTACCTTTACCCTTAGCCCCTAAGAGCAAATGTCTGAAGAATTATTAAAATCATTTCAGAAAGCATATAGAAATCTGGAGTTATTGCCGCTCCTGCAAGAAAAGGAATTAGATCAATTCCGAGTTGATTACGGTGGTGAAGTAATTGAAGAGTTAGAACAATTAGTTGAAGACAGTCCTAATGGTGATGGCAAGATTATTTTCACGGGACATCGGGGTTGTGGTAAATCTACGTTGTTAGCTGAATTTAGCAGGCAATTTAACGACCGTTATTTTGTGGTTTCATTCTCCATATCTGACACCATTGAAATGTCGGATGTTAACCATATTAATATTCTGTTTGCCATTGCAGTTAATTTAATGACAGAGGCAGAAGCACGCAAGGTTAAAATTCCTCAGTCAACTAAAGATGCTTTGTATAAATGGTTTGCAACTCGAACTAAGACTGAGGAGCTAAATCTTGAAGCTGAAAGTTCTGTGGGTTTTGACTTGCTCAAACTAATTAGCACGAAATTAAAAGCTGATGCTGCTGTTCGTTATGAAATTAAGCAGGAGTTTGAGAGAAAAATCACAGATTTGGTTGCCCGTATTAATGAAATTGCGGCTTTGGTAAGACTAGCTTCTAAGAAAGATGTTTTAGTGATTATTGATGACCTAGATAAGCTGGAACTGGGAAGAGTTAATGATATTTATCGAGATAATATCAAAGCTCTCTGTTTACCTAATTTTAGAATCATTTACACTATACCTATTGCTGTTTTACGAGATAAGTTTCTCAGACCATTAATTGAGACGGAAACAAACGATCAAATTGTGGTTATGCCTGTTTTGAAGTTGTTTGAGAAGGGCAAAAGTCGTCAGGCTGGCTCACAACCTCGCCCTGAGGCTCAAGATGTTTTGTGTGAAATCTTAAATAAGCGGATTGCAGATGATTTGATAGAAATACCAGCCGCAGAAAAAATTGTTTTAAATAGCGGTGGTGTGCTGCGAGAACTAATTAGAATTGCTAATGAATGTTGCAGAATTTGTCTGCGTTTAATCCGGCACAAACCGGGAGAGGCAGTAATTATTGATGATGATATTTTAGATAAAGCAATTAATAGTATTCGTAATGACTTTGCTGTGCCTTTAGGTAAGTTGGATTATGAAATATTACGAATTACTTATGAAAATTTTATCCCTGATGATCCTAAAGATCCAGAGTTTTTAGATTTGCTCCACGGGCTTTATGTTTTGGAATATCGCAATCGTCAAAACTGGTACGATGTTCACCCGATTGTTGTGGAACTATTGAAAGAACAGGGGTTGATAAATGGCAGCCAAGGAATTATTTGAGAGTGACGAACAAAATCAAGATGCTTATGATGATTTGATTGTGAGTATTCAGGCGAAAGAACAGGGTTTGAGTCTGCTAATAGGTGTTTGTGATGACTTAAATTTACGAGAGCAAATCATTGCTCAGTATGCAGCAGAATTAGAACCTGAATTTCGTACTTATCGAGTCATATTGGCGGGGGGTGAACCGAGTCTTAGGGCGGCTCTTTATCACTTGGTACAAAGTGAAGAATATTTGCTTGGGGGAGGTAAAGCTGTGATTACTGTAACAGGTGTAGAGCAGCTTTATTTTCTCAAACAAGGAGAGGATAGATCGCAACAAGAAATCTTTTTTGGTTACTTGCAATGGACAAGGGAAGCTTTACGCGAGTTTCCTTATCCAATTATTCTTTGGGTAACTAACCAAATTTTAATCAACTTGATTAAAAAAGCCCCAGATTTCTGGAGTTGGCGCAAGGGTGTATTCCGATTTTTATCTAGAAAGACTATTGCAGTTTCTCGTAGAGAACTGGAACCTATACGCTTTGCATTTACTGAGAGCGAGTTTTCAGGCTTTGATGATGAGAACCCTTATTTTTTGCCTATAGAAGACTTAAGAAAGTTAATTGAGCAAACAGAACAGCAAAGGGGAGAAAAAGATCCTAGTTTGGTTACGTTGTATTTAAGCCTGGGGAATATTTACAGAAGAAGATTACAGCATGGTGAGTCTCAAGATTATAAAACCGAACAAGACTTAGCAATTGAGTATATTTGCAAGGCTGTTGAACTGCAAAAAGAGTTAGGTTTGGATAGAGACTTAGCTAGTAGCCTCAACAACCTAGCGTCACTCTACGAATCCCAAGGCAGATACAGCGAAGCCGAACCCCTTTACATCCAAGCTTTAGCACTCTGGCGCAAGCTGCTGGGAGAAGAACATCCAGATGTCGCCACTAGCCTCAACAACCTAGCGGGACTCTACGACTCCCAAGGCAGATACAGCGAAGCCGAACCCCTTTACATCCAAGCTTTAGCACTCAGGCGCAAGCTGCTGGGTGAAGAACATCCAGATGTCGCCTCTAGCCTGAACAACCTAGCGGGACTCTACGACTCCCAAGGCAGATACAGCGAAGCCGAACCCCTTTACATCCAAGCTTTAGCACTCAGGCGCAAGCTGCTGGG
>NZ_JBALEO010000040.1:0-62127 GCF_036918015.1 Nostoc sp. | reverse complement strand
AAAAAACTCGAATATTAAAAGTGAACTATAAACTGGATACTCATTTCTGAAGCATATCATGAGTTAAAATCTCATTTTTTAGTTCAAATCACAATTGCGCTCGTAGGCAATTTTCAAACACTCTGTAACTACTTCTGACACATTGATGTTAAGGAAATAACGGCTACTGGTTTCAACAGTGTAGCGATCGCCCTGCAATCTGTAAATTACAAGCTGGTTCTTCCTAAACAACCAAACTTCTGGTACTCGATAAGGTAGGTAGTCATTTACATCGGTGTAGCTGGTGATGTCTATCTCCACCACTAAATCAGGTGATGGATCGACACCCCAATTAATGCGATCTTTACCTGCGATTGTCTCCCAGTTTTCAATATAAAAACAGTAGTCTGGTTCTATACCACTTTCTTGTGGTAGTTCCATTGTGATTGGGGTAAATGCCTCGTATTCTCGTCCCAGATGATCGAGCAAAACTTTGACTACATCTGCAATTACACTTACTTTACGCCCATGTTCTGGTAATGGTGCCATCAAGAGAATTTCTCCATCTCGATATTTAATACGAGGCGAAGAGCGATCGCCTAGTTGTTCATTGAGTGCTTGATAATCTTGCCAACTTCCAGGTAGGCGTACTACCGCACCTGGGGGCAAATGGATTGTATCGGGTGTGACAACAACAAACATACAACTGAACCTCCACCTCAACTGTAATGCTTTAAATATCAATTGCTACGGCTGAAAAATACAGCAGCGATAACAATGAAACCTAAAAGTGCTATGGGAACCCAGAGATTAGGGACATCCGATAAACTCATAAATGACTTCCAAATAAGTAGGGTATATGACAATACAGTTCAGTTAAGCAATTTTTTCCTTCTCTTTTCTTCTCTCTGTGTACTCTGCGCGGCAGTCGCTCATGGGGGAAACCCCCAAGACCGCGCTGCCTTGCCTCTGTGGTAGCCTGCGGCAAGCCGTTCCGCGTAGCGTCTCGTAGAGAAGCGTCTACGTTAAAAAAAATGACTTTGACAAAGAGTGCTAGCCTTAACTGAACCGTATTGGGGTATATGAGGCAGATAGCAATAGACAGTTGCTACTTTATATATCAACCAACTTTTAGCTAAGTAGCTAGACGTAAATAAATTAAAGTTTGTAGTAAGGACTTTAGTCCTCATAATCCTTGCTTTGAGCGATGAATCGCTGACTACGAAATAGGATTTGACTTTATGTTGAATTATACCTAGCTACTTAAGCCTTTTTTTAACTTCCTCAGCCAAATTTTCTAGTAGCACTTCTACTTGCTCGCCTGTTTTCAAATCTTTGAGCGATGACTTTTGCGCTGCGGCTTCTTCGGAACCAATAATTACGCAAAATTGAATTCCTTGTTTGTCTGCTAATTGAAATTGTTTACCCAAGGGACGCTTATCAAAATTAGTTATGACATTAATTCCTGCCTGACGCAGATGTTGAGAAACTTTTAAATAAGTAGGCATTAAATCTTCTTGCATATTCACTACCATCACTTGGGCTGGTGTAGTAGCTAAGGTATTTAGAATCCCAGCTTTTAATAAACGACTAATTAAGCGAGTTAAGCCAATAGAAATACCGACACCAGGCATTTTTTCACCCAAAAACACCCCGACTAATTCTTCATATCTTCCGCCAGAACAAATACTACCTAAAGCTTCATGTCCTAATAGAGTTGTTTCGTAAACTGTGCCAGTATAGTAATCAAGACCACGCGCAATGGATAAATCAATACAGAAACGGTTTTCGGCAACTCCGAGATTACGCACTCCAGTAATTACCGTTTCTAATTCGGTAACTCCTAAACTCAATTGCTCGGTTTCTGGCAGATTTTGGGCGAGATGCTTGAGCTTATCTAAGACTTCATCAACGGAACCGTCAATTTTAATAAACTCAATAATTTTTTGTGACTGTTCGGCTGCAATTCCTTCTTTTTCTAAATCTTGTTTTACTTTACTTTCACCAATCTTTTCTAGAGTATCAACAATACCAATACAAGATTTTATCTGATTTTCGGCAATTCCCAATGATTTAAAGAAACCAGTAAGAACTTTTCGGTTATTAATGCGAATTAGAAAATCACCAATATTAATTGCTTCAAATATCTCAGTGATAATTGCAGGCATCTGAGCATCATAGAGCAAGCTGAGTTCGCGACGCGCAACTACATCAATATCACACTGGCGAAACTGACGAAAACGCCCATCTTTCGCCCGTTCTCCCCGAAAAACTACATCGGTTTGGTAACGGGCAAAGGGAAAGGTTAATTCATTCAGGTGACGGGCAATATACGCCGCTAAAGGAACTGTTTGATCGAACTTTAAAGCTCTTGCTTCCGAACCTGTTTCGCCCGATTTATCTCTCTCGGCTTGTCGATTTGGTGGCAATATAGGATCGATTCCATAAATGATATTATCGCCTTGATTTCCTTTAGCTTGTAGCACTTCTAAACGTTCTACAGCAGGTGTTTCGATGGGCGTAAATCCATAGCTTTCAAAAACTCTACGGATGATATCTAGCAAATATAGTTCTAGACGCTTTTCGCTAGGAAGAAATTCTGGAAACCCGCTAGGGGTAGAAAAGTTTATTTTGTCACCTTTGGCCATGTATGTACCTTACTAAGTTGAAATTTGAGATAAGAGTTATATCATATCTGCTTGATTATTGAAACCCCTGACGGGTTTCACTCCTATGTCTATTTTATCCGTTCTTCTTGCACCAATGTACGTTGATAGAGTCGATCGTTCTTAAACCAATGCCAGGTGCGGAAACGATAGTTATTGCAAGGGCTGATGAAAATCACTTCATACAAGTAAGCACCCGGAGCCTTCTTAAAAGTAAATCGGAACATAATAGTTGCATCGTCTACTTCCCAGGCATTACCCTCAAGGCGTTCGGTGTCAAACCATACTTTTTTATCTCGATATAAACCAGGAAAATGATGTTCCTCTTGTTTACCATTAGGCCATTGGTAGCGATTTATTTGGTAGTAGGAATAAGGAGGGTTTTCAATAAATTTGCAGCTTAAATGAGAAGTATATTTATCTAAAATTTTTCCTTCTGTATCAACCAGTGTGTAAGAACCCGACCACTCTCCTTCATGACGGGCCATTAGGGGCATTTCTGTTTTAATGATAGTCATGTTCAATTCCTATTTCTATAAGCTTTATTAGAGACTATTATTTTTCATTTGTATTTATTTTTCCTGTTATCAATTCTTTATTATTCCTTCACTATTCTTGATTATCAAACCACCAAGGGTCACTAGTTGAGTTGGTTTTGATCAAAATAGCTTTTTTTCGCATGAACCGTTTCAGCGCCGCTGCACCCATACGTGAACCTCCCAAACCAGAGAATTTGAAGGCGTTTTTCTCCCCCTCGTGCATAATGGCGGTGAGTCCAGCATCGTTGATACTAATAGCACCTGCATCTATCTGGTGGGCAATTTCTAAGGCTTCTGTTTCCGAGGCAAATACAGCAGCACTTAATCCATAGATTGAGTCATTGGCTAAAGAGACTGCTTCCTCTACTGTGGAAAAAGGCATCACTGGCATAATGGGGCCAAAAGTCTCTTCGGTCATGACTTTCATGGAATGATTAACTTGGGTAAGCACTGTGGGACGACACCACCAACCCCCACCTAAATCCTCTATTACACCGCCGCAGTGAATTACTGCTCCCTTTTCAACTGCATCTATGAGATGATCGCTAATAACGGCTGCTTGTCTTTGAGCGATGATGGGGCCAATTTCTCCACTTTCGACTGTGGGGTAGGCTAGCTCAAGGCGATGGGCTTTGGCTACTAGTTGATGGTAAAACTTTTCAAATATCGATTCTGCAACGTAAATTCGCTCAATTGAGAGGCATGACTGTCCGGTGTTGACGACGGAACCCCACAATATTGCTGAGGTTGCTAATTCTAAGTTGGCTGATTCTAAAACGATCGCAGGATCTTTTCCTCCTAATTCCAAAAAAGCTGGAATAAACTGTTTTGCAGCCGCCTGTGCAACTTTTCTCCCTGTGGCTACACTGCCTGTAAAACAGACCAAATCTACATTTTCAATCAAAACAGATCCAGTTTCCCCTGCTCCTTCCACAAAAGTTAAAACATCGTGCAATTTGGGAATGGCGTTGAGTGCTGTAATCAGTGGTGCTACGAAACGGGGAGTAATTTCACTGGGTTTGACAATCACAGCACAACCCGCCAACAATGCCGGAATGGTATCAACAGTAGACAGTGACAGCGGAAAATTCCACGGGCTAATTACCCCAACTAGGGGATAAGGAACAGATGTTTGTTGCAAAGCAATAAAGGGAATGGCTGTATTTTTTGCCGATTCTTGCAACAATTCCGGTGCTAACCGACACCAGCGATCGATGCTGGAGAGGAAAGAATCTATTTCTAATACCGAGATTGACAATCTTCCTGTATCATTTACCAAAGCTTCCGTGAGGCGATCGCGTCCAGATATTATCGCATCCTTCCACTGCTGTAAAGCTTCAATTCTCCCCTCTAAGCCCAATTTCTGCCAGCGAACTTGTGCCCGGCGCGTCCGCTTACATTGCTGTACCACCAACCTTGGAGGCGGCGGGATAATTACGTAGTCAAATTTGCCAGTTCGGGGATTGCGGACTTCTATTGGTTTTGTCATTTGTCATTTGTCATTTGTCATTTGTTATTACTTCCTAATCCCCAATTTCCATTCCCAAATTCAAATCATCCCCAGGTTGGTGAAGCACTCAATGGTGGTTTGCTGTGTTTGCAGGAAGTGTTTGCGGTCTACTTCTCTTTCCAGCATAGTATTAGCAGGGTAAAAGTGTGATTGGCGATCGCGAGTGAAGGTTGATTGCATAACAGGTAACTTGCGATGCTAAAGCGCAGTACGATTCTAAATTAGTGGACATGGAAAATTGAGAGTCATAACAAATGACCAATGACAAATGACTAATTTAGAGAATGCGATCGCCACCCCAGAGCGATCGCACAAGTTTCTCTGTCAATTCCGAGCCAAACATCTGTGCGGCAAATTTATTACCTGGATCGCGTTCAGCACTGATCCGGCGGAGCGCTAAATCGCGAGCAGCTAAAGTTTCTCGTGCATCTTCTGGCACAGGTTCAGCGCCATCTATCCAAGTTAACCAGCGATCGAGTGTTTCGTGTGCAAGTGTGCGAGTTAGTTCCAGGGTTTCAAAAGTAGGTGCGCCTGTGTAGCAAAGACTAACGGGCGATTGAAATAGGCGAATATACGCACTTTTGCTAGTAAATACCTTGAGCCGCGAATCTTGCTGTAATTTTAAGAATGTTTGATTAACTGGCTCATAGTAGCGATCTAGAGATGCCAAATCGGTTAAAAGCTCAGTCCGAGGAATGTAATCTATATAAAAGAAAATATTTGGAAGTGTGCCAAACTCGAAGGCCAAATGAGGAACCTGAATATGGGACTTCAACCAAGTGGTGAGACGCATAGTAGCAAAGTTTGATTTTTCCGGGTTTCCCAACCACGAATGCACTAGCCAGTCGATTTCTTCCCCAGAAAAAGCGGTTAGCGAACCCTTCATATTGCCATCAAGACTGCTGTATTGCTGTAAATTTTCTACAGAAGGGTCTGGATGTAACTGAAAACGAGCCTCTAATTTTTGGCGGAGTTCCTTTGTAATCTCCCACAACTGCTCAAATACAGCTTTATTATCTAAATCAGTTGGTTGTTGAGTCATGGTTTGAGTTTGCAGTTTTTCTATAAACTTTATATTTAGTTTGACACTTTCCGGTATCTAATTCGTTACTTATATCGAGCAACGCATTCATCGAACTCAAGATCGGGAGAGGATGTTTGAAAAGTCCTCTTCACGGTAGCAAAAAGTTCTAGATCCCCCTAAATCTCCCGATAAATTGGGGGAATTTGATTCCGGTTCCCCCCTTTTTAAGGGCTAGGGGAGATCGATCAATAAGTACCTAAAATCACAGCCAACCACTTTTCAAACAGCCTCTGAGAAATAGTCCATCAACCAAAGTGCGATCGAGCTATTGCAGCAACATCTTTTTTCACAGCAGAGTGCAGCAATTTATCTCAGTCGATGATTCTTCATTTATGGCGTTTATTTACTAATCACATAAAGTACATCATAGCCCCCTCCTTGCTTGCGGGGAGCAGGGTGGTTTCATACAACGAGAGAAAAACTAAAACTGGGTTTCAAAGCCTCTCTCCGTTTCGGGGAGAGGTTTGGAGAGGGGTAAAAAGCCATGCTACAAAACAAGAAATCAAGGCTTATGTATTTTTCTTTTTTCGTATGAAACCACCCTGCCCTCCTTGCTTGCGGGGAGGGGGTTGGGGGTGGGGTTCTTGTACCTCACTCAACTGAGAACTGCTATAGATGCTTTTGCCCTTAGCACAAGCTTCAGTGATAATACTGGAATTTTATGTAAAATTGTTTTTTATATACTTAATTATAAAAATAAAAATAATTTTGTTGAGAATTATAGACAAATTAGAAGAAAAACAAATATTAATAAGTTAGTTGTTTGATTATAAATATACAGAATATGGCATTTAATTTAGATAAAGCTTTTCAAATAGATATCGCTCAAATGAATTTGAAAAAAGCACATTCATTAGTATTTAGGTTACATGGTGAGCAGAAAATGCCTTTTGTCATTTGGTTACTGGAGAATCCTAATAGCATAATGGCATTACCTGGAAAAATTAGTCTGCTCCATCATGATTATATTCACATACTTTTAGATAGAGGGATTTCTTCTCAAGATGAAGCCTTTGTCATAGGATTTACAATGGGTAATGACTTAAAGACTAATCAACTACATTTATTCATATATCAATTCTTTGCTAAATTTATCTATCCAGTTCCTTATAATTTTTCAAAATTAGACTTTATGAGTTTTAAGTTAGGATTTATTTATGGCAGAAAGATTAAAGTCAAACAAATAAATGAAATTAACTTTGAATTTTACCAAAATGAAACTATAGGATTTTTGAGAAATTTTTTCGGTATCAATACTGATGAGTCTAAACTGATGCAAGAGTATTAATAGCGACAAAAATTAATTAAAATATATCTAAAAAAAGAGTATGAAAATGCACCTACCTTATAAACTGAGATTTGCTTCCTCTCAACTAATAACTGTAACAGTACTACTTACTCTGCTCTTATTTATTCCTCAAGTTTGGCTCAACTTGCAAGCATATTATAACTTCAATAGCATCACTAAAAATGAATTTAAACTTCAAATATTAAGTGATGAAATTACTTATTTTGATGAAGTATTAACTATGTCAGCCCGCATGAATGCTGCTACAGGAAACACTATTTGGGAACAACGATATCGCCAATTTGAACCTAAGCTTGATATTGCTATTCAAGAATCCATTAAACTAGCTCCTAAAGCATATAAAAATGAGGATACCAAGAAAATTGATGCTGCTAATCAGCGCCTAGTCGCAATGGAATATCAATCTTTTGATTTAGTTAATAAAAATCAAAAAGAGACAGCACAACAACTACTTTTTAGCCGCGAATATGAAACTCAGAAGCAAATTTATGCTGATGGGGTGATGAAAAGAAAATATAATATATCGCTTCAATTACAGCAGAGGGTTAATGAATATTATCAAAGAATCCTATGGGCGATTTCGGAGTCTATTATAAGTTTAGCGATGCTGATTCCGGCATGGCTTTTAGTATTGCATTTATTACAGCAATACTTAAAAGCTAAAAAAATTGCTCAAGCCGCTTTAGAAGAAACGAATTATCGATTGGAAATGCAAGTTACGGAGAGAACGGCAAAATTAAAACATAAAAATGTTCAGCTACAAAATACACTGCAAGAATTGCAACACACTCAAGTACAACTGATTCAAACTGAAAAAATGTCTTCATTAGGTCAGCTAGTTGCTGGTGTTGCTCATGAAATCAATAATCCAGTTAATTTTATTTATGGTAATCTGATGCATCTTAGAGAATATAGTCAGCAATTACTAACTTTAATTAAACTGTATCAGCAAGACTGTTCTAGTGAGAAATCAGAAATAACTACTCTAATTAATGAGATAGATTTAGAGTTTATTGTTGATGATATGCCAAAAGTCTTATCATCAATGGCAGTTGGTACTGAACGTATTCGCGAAATTGTACTCACTTTGCGTAACTTCTCACGCCTTGATGAAGCAGAAATGAAATTTGTTGATATTCATGAAGGAATTAATAGCACCCTATTAATTTTACAGTATCGTTTCAAAGAAAATCAGAAACAGCAGGAAATTGCAATTATCAAAGATTATGGGAATTTGCCTCTTGTTGAATGTTATGCAGGAGGGCTAAATCAGGTATTTATGAATATCCTTAGTAACGCTATTGATGCTTTACATCAACGGGAAGTAGAGTGTTTAAAAGGAGATATTGAAAGACAGCTTAATTCTATTATTATCCATACTCAAGTTAAAAATGAAGAGTCTGTAATTATTAGTATAAAAGATAATGGTTTAGGAATAACTGAAGAAGATCAAACTAGATTATTTGACCCTTTCTTTACTACTAAACCTATAGGTAAAGGTACTGGCTTAGGATTATCTATTAGTTACGAGATTATAGTGGAAAAACATCAAGGAAAAATTCAGTGTATTTCTGTACCTGGTAAGGGTACAGAGTTTATCATTGAGATTCCTATCAAGCAGACACGTTCAAGAGTTCCCCATTGACAGAGAGCCATCGTTGCTATTTTAATTATTACTAATAGAAAAGCCTCGACGCGTAGGTTTCATATTAGCTAACTCCACCTGAAAACTTACCTTGTCACTCATTTCCCCGTTTTTTGCTTCCAAAGTCCACTTACCAGGACGTAAATTCCAAAATAAAGAATTAGCTGAGTTTGTATCTAACTTTTCGCCGTTTAACCACCACTCCACTGGTGCAGATTTATTTCCAGCTAGCTTAAATTCGAGTTTTTGCTTTGCTTCTTCACCAGGATAAACTAAAAATAAATCGCCATGATGTGGAGATAAAATTCTCAAATTGGTAGAAGTAAAATTTGACTGCTGTTGTTTTGCTAACCATTCATCATACTCTGGTGGCAAATTGAATTGATTGTCACGTTCGTAATTACTTTTATCTTCAGGATAGAAATATTCCTGCACCACTGAGGTACAATCTGGTGTGGGTCGTAACCCAGAAATTGCACAAACAGGTAATTGCACTAAACCTTCTGGAGGGGGAAAACCTGCTGGTTCTTGATGTTCGTGCAGATGTAACATAATTCGATTCCATAAAGGTGCTGCGCCCGTCACACCTGAAACTTGTCGCATTGGTTCGCCATTGAAATTGCCTACCCAAGTAGCGACGGTGTAATCTGTAGTGAAGCCAACAGTCCAAGTATCACGAAAATTGGAAGAAGTGCCAGTTTTAACAGCAACAGGAAAGGGTAAATTTAACACCGAGTCTACACCAAATGCTGTTGCACGAGCATAGCTATCACTGAGTATATTGGTGATTAATTGCCATATTGTCTGATTTTGGATTGTATATTTGGGACTTCGACCTCGCTCAACCGAACGATTTTGGATTGGGGAATTGGAAAATGTGCTGACTATTGGGGTAGCATCTCCTTGTCGTGCTATGGTCAGGTAAGCACGGGCTAATTCCCAAAGACTGACTTCGCCACTACCTAGAGTCAAACCCAAACCATAATGTTCTGGAGTTTGATTGAGGTGTTCAAATCCCAGTTGATGCAGTCGTTCTAAAAAAGTTTCCACACCAACTTTTTCTAATACCTTTATTGCAGGTACATTTAAAGAATTTGCTAAAGCGATTCGCACCCGCACCGGGCCAAGAAATCTTTCGGTGTAATCTGTGGGGCTGTAAAGTTTCGCACCAGGAATTGCGTAATGGGCGGGTACATCTGCCAAAATGGTGTTTGGGCGAATTAAACCTTTTTCTAAAGCTAGTTCATAGACAAAAGGCTTAAGGGTAGAACCTGGTTGACGTAGTGCTTGCACTCCATCATTGCGTCCCAGTTTGGCTTCATTAAAGTAATCAGGTGAACCGACATAAGCCAAAACTTCACCAGTCTGGTTGTCAATCACTAACGCAGCAGCATCATGGACATTGTTAGCGGCTAGGGAAGAAATTACCTGCTGTGCCTGTGCTTCCACAAACTGCTGCAAAGGGCGATTTATAGTCGTGCGGATGGGGGAATTTTGTTCTGTTTGCGTCTTATCAAACTGATTGGCTAACCAAAATAAAAAGTGTGGTGCAGCGATAATTCCCCCTTGGCGAGACTGAAACACAACTTTTTCAGTATGTGTTCGGGTTGCGTTCGCACCACTAATATACTTTTCCTGTACCATCCGATTAAGGACGTATTTTTGCCGCTGCTTAAGCCGTTCCCAATGTTCGTAAGGATTAAAATATGTGGGATTATTGGGAATAGCAGCTAACAAACTAGCTTGAGCAAGATTCAACTCACTAGCTGGGATGGAAAAATAAGTCCGCGCGGCTGCTTCCACACCATATATATTCCCGCCCATTGGTAGCCGATTGATATATGCAGAGAGAATTTCATCTTTGTTCATCCCTGCTGTTAACCGCCAAGATAGCCAAATCTCTTGCATTTTACCTGACAGAGTACGCGGGACTGGTTGTAACATCCGCGCCAACTGCATAGTAATTGTGGAAGCACCGGAAACAATACGTTTCGCGTGGATGGCTTCTTTGCTGGCGCGGATAACAGCTTTCATATCCAACGCCCCATGATGGTAAAAGCTGCCATCTTCGGCGGCTAAAATGGCATGGATAAACTGGGGCGAAACCTGATTTAGGGGTACTACTGATGTATGCTCTTGGTCACGGGTGAGCAATGTTCCTAATGGTAAACCATTGCGATCGCTAAATTGCATTGCCAAATGATTTTGGGCAATATCTGCGGCCCGGATGGGCGCAAAATAAGGTAGTAAGCGTATCACGAGACAGATTAGCAGCACAGCTATGATAACTTTACTAGTGCGCTTAAGTTTGAGTAGCGATCGTAAAATTAGTTTCATCAGGGAATCCCCTGTCCAAGAATACTTACCTTAATCTTGACGCAGCGATTACATCTACATCAGTAAATATTTCAAATCCTTAATAATTAATTTTTACTAACTCAGCAGATGTAAATTAATGTTTGCGAAACTTAAATACTTCTTTATAGTTAAGAATTGTAGTCATTTTTGGAACAATAACACTAGATTAGTTATCTATGTAAATAAACATACGTTACATCCGCAGCTTGTGTAAAAATAACTAGTTATCTTGCGTCCTTTATTAGCCTTGGCATTTCCGACTCCATCAGGGAATGAAAGTTTTTATGTAAGAATTCAGCACCCAGGAGTCAGCACCCAGAATTTATCAGGAATCTAGAATGATTGGTATATTTATTCATCAAATCTTCTCCTGATTATTTAACTATTCTGAATTCTGACTCCTGAATTCTTACGTTTTTATTTGGTATAGTGCGTGAATTTTTTATTTTTAATTGCTAGAAAAATGATTATCAGAGTTTTACTGCGTTTCCAGCATAAAATAACCTATCGCATTCTTAGGGTTATTGGCAGTTTGTTAAAAAAAATTAGACGTTCTTCAAGGCGGAAGAGAACAATACAGTTTATCCTTCTCTTTACATTTATATTAGGGATGGCAGGGTGTAATTTTTTTGGTATAAACTCAAGTAAAGAACAACTCCCAGCAGTTTCCTCACTCACACCACCAAAATTACCAGACTGGATTGAACAAATAAGTCCCATTGGAGATGCAAAACCCCTCAATCAAATCCGCATCCGTTTTAAAGAGGCTTTAATCCCAGTTGAAAGTCTTGATAGTCCAGAACAGCAAAAAATATTACAAAAATTTGCTATTTGGCCGCCTTTACCCGGTCAATTTCGCTTTTTGACACCCCGCATGGTAGGATTTCAAGCTGAGAAGGCATTACCAATAGCGACAAGATTTCAAGTCACTCTCAAAGCAGGTTTAGCTGATTTAAAAAATCATCGTCTAGACAAAGATTTACCTTGGACTTTTAATACCGAATCTATCAACCTGACTAATTTACCCGGTGTCAATCCCATAGAGAAGGCTGATATCGAACCAATTGATTTACAACAGAAGTTACAGTTTACTTCCAATGTCGAATTGGATTTAGTTTCTGTACAAGAACATTTACAATTAATTCCAGAAGGTAAAAATAAAGGTATAGGTTTTAAAGTCGAATTAAACAAAGAAGAAAAACCATTAAAAAATGAAGAAGACCCTTTAGAAAAGTTTGACCCTTCAGCACGCAATTGGATTTATAATCTCATCCCACAGCAAAATCTGGAAAAAGCAACTAGTTATCGGCTAGTATTTTCTCCCGGAATCCTTCCTGCTTATGGCAATCTAGCTACAGCGAAAGAATTTGCCACGAAGTTAGCAACTTATTCGCCTTTGGCTTTTCAGAAAATTAACTTTTACGGACAGCCAGATTCAGGCGGAACATTTGGACGATTTGTTAAAGGCAGTCCGCAGCTAGAATTTAATAACGTTTTATTAGCAGATTCGGCTAAAGAAAACATTACTATTAATCCAGCACCAAAAGAGATTTCAAGAATTTTGGAAGTTAATGATGAAGATAAAATTGTCGGCATCAATCCTTATGCGCTAGAACCTGCCAAGACTTATACAATTTCTATCGGCGGAAATCTCAAAGATAAGTTTGGGCAAACTTTGGGTAAACCCGTCACACTTAAATATGATACTGGAGATTTAGCTGGTGATATCTGGGTACCATCAGATTTGAATATTTTCCCCACAAGTAAAGATTTACAGCTAAATATTAGTACGGGTAATCTGCCAGAATCTAAATATAAAGCCGCTTATCGAGTAGTTCAACCTACAGATTTAGTTTATTTTAATAATAGTAGTGATTTATTACCACAAGCTTCTGAATGGCAAAGCTTTAAGGTATCGGGTAAGAAAAATCAGTCAGTTGATATTGCTGTTCCTCTGCGAGAAAAAATTAGTGCTGCTACGGGGATGTTAGCTTATGGAGTCCAAGCCCGCACTAATAAATATCAAGAAAATGGTAAGGAACTGTGGCGCGAACCTACGACTTATGGCTTAGTTGAATTGACAAATTTGGGCGTATTTACTCAGTGGTTTCCTGAGTCAGGGTTAATTCGCGTCAATCATCTTACAGATGGTTCACCAGTTAAAGCGGCTGCCGTTGAAATTTATCAATCAAAATTACAAGCAAAATCTCGCCCCGAAGCTTTACCTTGTGCAATAGGTAAAACTGATGACAATGGAATTTTTAGAATTGCTCGTGAAGGATTACAGCAATGTTATTCTGGGAATGAAAGCTCTAGTAAATCACCACAATTATTAGTAATTGCCCGTGAAAATCAAGATTGGGCATTCGCTAGAACTGAAGAGTATAGCGGTGTTTATGGCTATGGTATTGATGCAGGTTGGCAAGATAAAAAGCCAGAATCACGCGGGATAATTTTTTCAGACAGACAGTTATATCAACCAGGCGAAAAAGCTTGGTTAACTGGTTTTGCAGACTATTTACAAAATGGTGCGATTCAGCAAGATAAAAATGCTGCTTACCAATTAACTTTGGTAAATCCCGATGGGCAAAAAACCAGCTTAGGTACGCAAACCACAAATGAATTTGGCAGTTTTTCTTTGGAACTACCAATTAAAACTACTCAGCGCTTAGGCTACTATACAATCCAGGCTAAAGGTAAAAATGGACAAGAAATTTCTGGAGAATTTCGGGTAGCTGAGTTTAAGCCACCCAATTTTAAAGTCGAACTCAACTTAGATAAAGAATTTGCATATATTGACGAGAAAGTTAATATTAATGCTACAAGCAATTATTTGTTTGGCGCACCTGTAGAAGGTGGAGAAGCAAAATATTTTATCACTCGCCAGCAAGCTGATTTTGTTCCTAAAGGTTGGGAAGGATTTACTTTTGGTAGGCAATGGTTATGGCCAGAGGAAACGCCTACTATATCTAGTGATGTATTGCAAACTAATGCCCAGCTAGATGCTAATGGTAAAAGTAGTCAAACTGTGAATGTGGCAAATGATTTACCATATCCGATGACTTACCAAGTAGATGTGCAAGTTGCAGATGTTTCTAATCTTTCTGTAGCGAATTCAAAAACATTTACAGCCTTACCAAGTAATCGCCTCATCGGGTTAAAAAGTAATTTTATCGCTGATGCTGGTAAGCCTTTTCCGATTGAAGTGATTGTTACTGACCCGACAGGAAAACCAATCACAGGTCAACGGGTGCGCCTGGAATTACAACAGATTAAATATAGCAGCGTCACACAGTTGGTGGAAGGTAGCCGAACACCAAAAAATCAAATTGAATATAAAACAGTGGGACAAGCAGAAATTACATCTGCAAGTAATCCACAATCAGTAAATTTAACAGCACCGGAATCTGCCTCATATCGGATTAGAGTTAATTTGAGCGATGCAAAAAGCGAATCAAGTGCCACAGATTTGCAAATTTGGGCAACTGGAGAAAATCCGGTATTTTGGGGTTCTAAGGAAGATGATGTCTTAGAAGTTAAATTAGATAAAAAAGAGTTTAAACCTGGTGATACTGCTACTATATTAATTCAATCTCCCTATCCAGATGCAGAATTATACTTTGCTGTGATTAAAGACAAACCCCTTTATCAGCAGATTATCAAAGTTCAGGGAGGCGCGCCACAAATTCAGTTTCAAGTTACACCAGAAATGCTACCAAATGCAGCCATTGAAGCTGTCTTAGTAAGACAAGGTAAACCCATCAACCAAGTAGAAGCGGGAAGTTTAGATAACTTGGTGAAGATTGGTTTTGCACCTTTTAAAGTTAATTTAGAAGATAAGTATCTAAAACTGCAAGTTAAGCCAGTGCAAGCATCATTAGAACCTGGCGCAGAAGAAACGGTACAACTAGAATTGAAGGACAATCAAGGAAACTCCACCAAAGGACAGTTTACAGTCATGGTGGTAAACGAGGCGGTGTTACAACTTTCTGGTTATCGTCCGCCAGATTTGGTAGATACAGTTTATGCAGAACAGCCAATTTCTACGCGCTTTAGCGATAATCGCCCAGATGTCATATTACAAGCACAAAATATAGCTAAACCCAAAGGTTGGGGTTATGGCGGTGGTTTCTCCACTGGTGCAGCCAATACTCGCACTCGCACCGATTTTCAAGCCTTAGCTTACTACAACGGTTCTGTCGTCACCGATGCAAATGGGAATGCACAGATAACTTTTAAACTCCCGGATGACTTAACTACGTGGCGAGTGATGGCTGTCGCCACCGATGGAAATCTGCGTTTCGGCAATGGGGAGGCGACGTTTATCAGCACCAAGCCACTGCTAACTAATGCTATCTTGCCACAATTTGCCCGTCCAGGCGATCGCATCCTCGCTGGTTTATCCGTCACAAACAACACCGGGAATACAGGAAATCTCTCAATTAATGCCGAACTTAGCGGTACGGTGAAGTTTGCTGATAAAAACTCCACAACTACTTCTTTGCAAACCAAAGCTGAATCCGCAACTCATGCTTATCGCTTTCCCATGCTGGCGGATAGTGTCGGAACTGGTAAAGTTCGCTTTACGACTCAGCTAAATGGTACAGCCGCAGATGCTTTTGAAGTACCTTTGGAAATTAAGCCAATTGAAATTACAGAACAAGTCGTTGAATCTGGTGTTACTGACAAACAGGTAAAGATTCCTTTGAATGTCGATAAAAATACCTTCCCTGATGCGGGAGGTTTAGATATTCAGTTGGCGAGTACTTTGATTCCAGAAATTAAAGCACCAGCAAAACAAGTTTTAGAAGATGATGATTTACCATTTACAGAACCGGCGGCGAGTCAGTTAATAATTGCGGCAAATTTGCAAACTCTTGCCCAAAAATATGGTCAGACCTTTGCAGAATTTAATCCTAGCCAACAAGCGAGTCAAGCAATTGAAAAATTACAAAAACTCCAAATAGCCGATGGTGGTTTTGCTGCTTTCCCCGGACAAGAAAAATCCGACCCTTGGGTTTCTTCCTATACGGGTGAATCTTTGGCTAAAGCTAGTCAGGTGTTCCCTAATTTAGTCGATTCTGCAATGGTATCTCGCCTGAAAGCCTATTTACAAAAAGTTCTAGCAAACCCCGGAGAATACGACTTTTGTAAACAACTACTCTGTAAAAGGCAGCTACAACTTAATGCTTTAATCTCTTTAGCAGACTTGGGAGACAAACGCAATACTTTCCTCGCAGATATTTATGAACAGCGCAATAACTTTGATGTAGCAACTCAAATTAAACTAGCGCGATACTTATCTCAATTCCCAGAATGGCAAGATGAATCTCAGCAATTAGTGAATAAGCTGCAACAGAATATTTATGAAACTGGTCGCACAGCAGTTGTAAGTTTACCAACTAGTTGGGGATGGATGAGTTCATCTACCACGACGCAAGCGCAAGCTTTACGATTATTTATTGCCAAACAAAGTAAACCCGAAGTTATAGATAAGTTATTCCAAAGTCTTTTGGCATTGCGACGAGATGGTACATGGCAAACTAACTATAATAATGCCCAAGCTTTAACAGCTTTGGTAGATTATAGTCAACTGCAAGCCACACCACCTAATTTTGTTGCCACAGTACAATTAGCTGGTAATAAGTTAGGAGAAAATCGTTTTGAAGGTTACACAAATCCTAATTTACAACTAATTGTGCCGATGAATCTATTACCTCGTGGGCGTAATGATTTAACGCTGCAAAAAGCAGGTAATGGCACTTTACACTATCTGGTTGCTTATAATTATCGCTTGCAGGGAAATCAAGCAGGGAGATTTAATGGTTTACGCATAACACGAGAAATTAGTCAAGTAAATAAAGACAAAGTTTTACAAAAAACAGGTCTTTACGCGTTCGATAAACCCTTGACTTTAGCCTCTGGACAGGTGTTTGATATTGGTTTAGAAATTATTGCCGATCGTTCTGTGGATCATCTGGTGATAAAAGATCCCTTACCATCAGGTTTTGAGGCAGTGGATGCAAGTTTTCAAACTACCACAGCTGCATTACAAGCAAAAGCCGATAGCTGGGAACTTGGTTTTAAGAATGTGTACCGCGATCGCATTATCGCCTATGCCGACCACCTGGAACCAGGAGTTTATAGCCTCCATTACTTAGTCCGTTCTGTTACTCCTGGTACATTTTCTTGGCCTGGTGCAGAAGTTCACCTGCAATATGCGCCAGAAGAATTTGGGCGTACTGCTGAGTCTACATTGGTGATTGAGGATAAGTCGTGACAACTGGATTCTATAACCAATGCGATCGCCTTTTCACCTCAGCCAACAAATAATAACAACCAAAATCTGTATATGTACTAATATGCAAAGGGAGCTATTTCTCCTTTATTAAGCAGAATTATTACCAAATTTCACCATGATGAATAACTGGTTTGATACAGCTCGATTGGGGATGTTTATTCATTGGGGACATAGTTCCCAACAAGGATGTGAGTTATCTTGGCCGTTAGTTGGGGGTGTATTCAGCCTACCTTTTTGCAAAGATATTCCAGTTGAGAAATATCACTACACAGCTAATACTTTCAATCCACAGCAATACAATCCTCAAGAATGGGCAGATTTAGCAAAAAGTCTAGGAATGAAATATGCCATATTAACAGCCAAACATCATAATGGTTTTGCCCTATTCCATACCCAAGAATCAGACTTTTCAATTGCATCTGCACCTTATAAAAAAGATATTGTACGTGAATATATCGAAGCGATGCGCTCTGTAGGATTGCGTATTGGTCTTTATTTTTCGCTTAGTGACTGGCATCATCCAGACTATCCAGCTTTTACAGAAGCAGATAAACCTTATCGCTTTGATAAGCTACCTCAACCTACAGCCCAACAGTGGGAGCGATATATCCAATTTATGTTCAATCAGATACGAGAATTATTGACTAACTATGGTCAAATTGACATCATTTGGTTTGACGGAAGTTGGGAACGCACTCCTGAGCAATGGCAGGCTCAAGAATTAGCAAAAATGATTCGTGATTTACAACCTAATATTCTCATCAACGATCGTCTTCCGAATTGTGGAGATTTTGAGACTCCTGAACAGTTTATTCCTCCTCACCCACCCGATCGTACTTGGGAAACTTGTCTGACTATTAACGAGAGTTGGGGATATAATTCAGATGATTGCAACTTCAAATCGTCTCGTCAATTGATTCACACTCTTTGCGAAGTAGCAGGCAAAGGGGGCAACCTCTTGCTTAATGTTAGTCCAATGGGTAATGGACAAATGCCTCCTGAGCAGTTAGAGCGTCTCAAAGATATAGCAGATTGGATGGGGAGCCACTCTGAAAGTATACTTGATACAACCCCAGGATTAGAACCGTGGCAATTTTATGGCCCCTCAACTCGTAAGGGCGATCGCATTTATTTACACCTATTAATGAAACCTTACGAAACAATATCAGTTAGGGGTATACCAATCAAACAAGTAAAATCGGTGTTTGTTCTTGCTGACGGCACAGCACTAACCTACACAAGTCGCTGTGCAATTATTGATTCTCTCCTCAATTCTAATCCGTTAGGAGAATTAACAATTGATGTACCTGAATCAGTAATTAATCCATACGTTACAGTGATTTGTATTGATATTGATTCTTAAGTAATTAATGTAAATTCATTCTGATTGAAACAGTCGATGAGCTATATATTCTTTACATGAATGCCAAACTAATTCAATTAGATTAAAATCAGGGCTATAAGCAGAGAGATATTCAAGAATAATATTCGGTAGATTTTTTTCTATTTCGGCGCATATATCTTTACGTTTATGGTAACTTGCATTATCCAAAAATATAACTATTTTTGGCCCATGTTCGTGAAAACATTCTTGACTATTCCCTAAAGCCAACCATTCTTTTAATACAAATTCGTGCAATTGTTTGAGTTGCTCATAAAAGGTTTCTGAATTTCCTCTTTCAATAAAATAACATACCCGCTTTTTATCAGATAGCCTTAAACCTCCCATCATGTTTACTCGACCTCTACTACGTTTGCCAGTAATTTTTTTTCTTTTTCCTTTTTTACCCCAAGTTTTCCTTCTTAACACTCGTAAACTAAAACCACTTTCATCCCAAAACCATATCTGATAAAGCTTTGGGTTCTCTTTTACTATTGATAAATAATTTTGAAATTTTTCTTTAAATTTTTTTCTTTTCTCTGCATTTTGTCTGTCCTCTAGACTATACTTTGCCCAAAGGTAAGCATACTTTTTTCTTTTTAATATCTTCCTTACTTGAGAACTGCTTATTTTTAATCCTGTTTCTTTCTCTAAATATGTTGATAATCTTTCTGCTGTCCATCGACCAAATTCATAACCTAACTCACTTGGTTCTTTCTCTACTATCTCTAATAGTTTATCTATGTAAACTTGATTAACTTTTCTATATTCTCTTTTTCTTCTACCGTCTTCTAAGCTTTCTATCGTATCTGGATCTCCATGCACACACCAATATGCTACTGTTCTACGAGAACAACCGATTAATGCTGCTATTTCTTCTTGCGTTCTACCATCATTCATCAATAACAGTATCAAAACTCGCTCTCTCATTTCAGAGCGATCGCTCTGTTTTAACAACTGTTGTAGATGTTGTTTTTGTTCTAAGCTTAGAAAGCCAATAGCCGGCATAACAACCTATACCCGAAGTTATATTCATTTTTATTATATGCAAATTGTAGGCGCAACAGCTTATGAGAATTTAAGATGAAAGTCAGTCTCCTTTGGAGAAGCTTCTCTACGAGAGAGTGCGCCAACGCTCTAGAAGTGACTTAGTTTTTACAGTCTCCTAGCAATTCTCATTGGCAAAAACTCAAAACTTGCAATTTTGTGTTGCACTAAATAAAAATTTATTGCTCAAACAGTGCGATCGCATCGCAAAGTCAAACTTTTAATTCCCGCCATGAAGGATTACAGTTATTTAAGCAAGTTTATGTACCGAAGTGTTAAATTTGTGACTAAAATCTGGATATTTGAACCTTTATATGATTTCCTTCGCAAGATTGCGCTACTGAAAATAAATGAGCCGCATTTTGAACTGAATCAATATAATTTGACTAAAAGGTTTGCTAGACGCAAGAAAGCAAAAGTTATATTTACGAGGAAAGGCTAAAGTGGCATATTTGCTTTGAGTTCAAGCTGTTTAGGTATTGAGATGTAAGTTATGGAGCCAGAAGCGGTTCAACGTCCGCCTTGGTATGTAGAACCCAACGAAGGGGAGAGTATTAGTCACTATTTTGGACGATTTAGGCGACACGAAGCAGTTTGTGTCTCGTCTCCTGCGAGTTTAAGTAAAGCCGCAGGAATTGGCCCAGTATTAGCAAGGTGGGAGAAATTTCGATTGAATCCGGTTCCCAGTCAAAAGGAATTAGAGGCGATCACAAAACTGATAGGTTTGGACGCAGACAAGATAGTTCAAATGCTGCCGCCACAAGGCGAAAAAATGAAGCTAGAGCCAATTCGTTTATGTGCAGCTTGTTATGCTGAGAAATCATATCACCGCCTAGAGTGGCAGTTTCAATCAACGGTGGGGTGCGATCGCCACCAATTGCGTCTACTTTCAGAATGTCCCTTTTGCAAAGAGCGTTTTGCTATCCCAGCGTTATGGGAACAGGGAGAATGTAATAAATGCAATGCACCTTTTAGAAGTATGGCAAAGCGTCAGAAAGCCTACTAAGTAGATGTGTATAAGATAACAATGGCTTTTAGCCTTATTTAAATGCTTGAGCTTTTGCTAAACTGATTATTTAGTAGCTAAAATAACATACAATCTGTTCCGCTATCTAGAATAAACGTAGACAAGATTGTGTGTATCCTACAAGTTGCGTTTTAATTGACCGACACTGACAAAATATTGTGACGTAACTTATGATCCAGCTAACCATTCATCAACGCTTGGATGTAGTACTGGCTAAATTACAAGACCCGCGTTTGCTAAGTAATCGTGGTATTGGTAATGAAATTGGGTTCTATATTTTCGATTATGACCCCGAATACGAGCCTTTGGTGCAGCAGCGTGTTGATAAGCTAATTTTCCAGCTAACGAGTCCACCTGATGAATTAGTGGTGGTGGAGATAAATTTATATAAATCTATCCTCGCTATTTTAGATGAACGAAAGGTGTTACAAAGGACTTTTGACTTGGAAGCAACGAAGGGAAGCGCGACTTTAGCAAAGACCATAGCACCGCTTGTTCGACCCGACCAAATTATTGCTTATATTAATCGACAACTGCAAGGTAACGAACAGTTGATTTTGATGACTGGGGTTGGTGCTAGTTATCCAATATTGCGATCGCACACTATCCTGAACAACTTACACTCGGTACTTGACAAAATACCCTTAGTAATGTTCTTTCCTGGCTCATACGACGGAAATGAACTACGCCTGTTTAATACATTTAAGGACGATAACTATTATCGAGCTTTTCCTCTTGTACCCCGTAAGTAACCTCTACTAAGTATTTACCACATTGTTTAAAGTATATACGGACACTACCATTTTCAATAGACTTTTGAATAATAACTACTATGAAAATTTCTGAACTCTTCCAAAAAGATATTTACCGTAATATTAATGGTGTAATTAAAGTCGGACAACAAGATATAAATAACGTTCGCCAAGAACTGGAAGAGTATGTTGTCACCAAGGAATTAAACAAGCATTTTAGCACTTTTTTTGAACGTTATACTGAAGCTTTAAACAACCCAACAGATAAGATGGGGGTTTGGATTTCAGGCTTTTTTGGTTCGGGTAAGTCCCACTTTCTGAAGATTTTATCCTATTTGCTTGCGAATCAACAAATGGGAAATAAGCGGGCGTTAGATTATTTTGATGATGTTCGCATTCCCGATGCGATGTTGCGTGCAAGTATTGCCCAAGCTGCAAATAATTCCTGCGATGTAATTTTATTCAATATTGACTCGAAAGCGGAAGCTAGTAGTAAAAATGATAAGGAAAGTATTGTTAAAGTTTTCCAGAAAGTATTTGATGAATATTTGGGTTATTTTGGTACAGTGCCAGCAATTGCCGAATTTGAACGTCAATTGGATAAGCAGGGCAAGTATGAGGCTTTTCAACAAGCTTTTTTAGCAGAAAATGGGTTGGAATGGAAAGAAAATCGGGATGCTTGGGGTTTTTATCAAGATGCCATAATTACGGCTTTGCAAACTAGCACCGGGATGAGCGCAGAAGCTGCAAGTAAATTATTAGAGTTTAACGAACAAAGCTATAGTTTGAGTGTAGATAAATTTTCCACGCAAGTTAAAGAGCATTTGAACAAAAAAGGTAAACAACATCGTCTAATTTTTATGGTTGATGAAGTCGGGCAATATATTGGTGAAAATCCCGATTTAATGCTGAATATGCAAACTGTAGTAGAGGAGTTAGGTATTAAATGTCAAGGGAAAGCTTGGGTAGTGGTGACATCCCAAGAAGCGATGGATGAAATTACTAAAAATCGGATTAAGGAGCAAGATTTCTCTAAAATTATTGGTCGTTTTTACCGTCCTCTAAGTCTTTCTTCCACAAATACTGATGAGGTAATTAAATTACGATTACTGGCAAAAAATGATGCAGCCCGAAAAGATTTAGAGATTTTATATAATCAAAAATTTACAATTCTGAAAAACCAAATTAATTTTAGCCAGGATAGTGCAGAATTGCCCGGATATCGCAACGCCGAAGATTTTATTACTTCTTATCCGTTTATTCCCTATCAATTCAATTTATTGCAGAAAGTGTTTACTCAAATTCGGGTTATGGGTTCTGCGGGTAAACATTTAGCATCGGGAGAACGTTCATTATTAGATGCGTTTCAAGTTGCTTCTAAAGAAATATCGAACTCATCTCTTGGTGTCTTGGTTCCCTTCCACACATTTTATATGGCAGTAGAAGGATTTTTAGATAGTGTTATCAGTCAGGTAATTGTCCAAGGTGAGGAAAACTCTCAACTGCAAAAGCCGTTTGATATTAACTTGTTGAAAACGCTATTTCTGATTAAGTACGTTAAAGAAATTCGGGCAAATGTTGATAATTTAATTACTTTAAGTATTAGTAATATTGACCAAGATAGATTGACATTAAAGGAAGATGTAGAAAAATCATTAGAACGATTGGAAAAGCAAACCTTAATTCAGCGCAATGGTGATATATATGAATTTTTGACCTACGAGGAGCAAGATATTGGACGAGAAATTAAAAATACACAATTTGAGCCTAATAAAGTAACTAGTGAATTACAAAAGCTTGTTTGGGATGCAATTTTTACTGATAAACTTTTTCGTAAGGATTCGCGTCATCAATATCAATTCAACCGAAAACTTGATGAACAACTAAGAACTTCAAAAAGTGATATCACACTTCATATTATTACACCATACGCGGAAGCCTACCAAGCTATGCAGGATGATAATTACTGTATGGTGTCTACGGTAAGTGGTGATGAGGTCTTGGTAAGATTACCCGATGACAAGCATTTATTAGATGAATTAAATACTTTAATTAAAACTACTGAATATTTGCGTTTAAAAAATAGTAGTAATTTAACTCCTAGTATTCAAAGTATTTTAAGGTCTAGGGGAGATGAAAATACTAAACGACGTGAAGAAATTCAAGAAAAGTTAAAAGATTTAATTGCTCGTGCTACTATTTTTGCTTGTGGTAGCAAGGTGGAAATTAGTAACCGTGACAGTAAGAATGTATTGATTGAAGGTCTTACTTATTTAGTTGATAATATATATATAAAACTGGGTTATGTTGCCAGTGGTTTTGAAACAGAAGATCAGATAGCTAATGCATTCACTCGTGAGACTCAGGAATTAGATATTAATAGTCAACCTGTAAATAATGCAGCACACAGTGATATGCAAAATTGGTTGCGCGAAGAAACTTGCGTTTATCGCCAAGTCACAATTCGGACATTAGTAGACAAATTCACAGTTCGTCCCTATGGCTGGTCGGAGTTAGATACACTGGGAATAATGGCAGAACTTGCTAATAAGGGATTAATTGAATTACGACACGCCCAAAATAGCGTCAATTTGCAAGAAAATGGGTTAGTTAGTAAATTACGTTCCAAAAAAGGTTTAGATGAGTATACTGTACGTTTGGCAGAGACTATTGACAGTGCAAGTTTGACAATTGCCAAAAACATGGCGAGTGAATTGTTAGATAAAAATCCAGCTAGTGACCCACAATTACTTTTTACAGCTTACCAAGAGGCTTTTAACGACCGCCGTCAAAAATTACAGGAATGGTTGCAAACAGTAGAGAAAAATGTTGGAGATAATTTACCTTTTGCTAGTTTATTGCGTAGTAATTTACAAATATTAGATGATTTATTAGCCAAAGATAGTGCAGCAGAATTTTACCGCACATTTCGCGCTCGAAAAGATGAAATCGAGGAACATATCGAAGATGTACAAAAATTGCATTCCTTTTTTACGGCACAAATTAAGGTATTCCTAAAAGCCAGCAATGATTTAAAAACCCTAGAACTGCAATTGCGTCACATCAGCGACCAGGATATATTAAAACGGGTTAGTTCGGCAAAACAAATTTTAGCAATGCCAGATCCGACTGCTAAAATACCGGAATTAGCAATATTATTAAAACCAGTCCAAGAGAAGGTACAGGAGGTTTTACAGTCACAAATCGCCCAAGTTCAGACAAAAGCTAAAACTATGCGCGAGGATGTTGGTAAATATATTACCTCAGCCTATGGTGATGTTTCTACAGAATTAGATATAGCGAGTATAACTAGAGAAGTTGATAATGTTGTTAATGCAGTTAGTCAAGTAGCAAATATCGACTCAGTTATAGCGCGTCAAACTGAGCTTGAAGGAATCAAAGCGCAAATATTTCAAACAATTGATGCACAAGCAATAGCAATTATTCAAAATCGGGTAAATCTCGATAATAATGAAAACCAACCCGTCGTTAAACCAATTGTTCCAGTAAAAGTTAGAGAAATTGCATCGAAAAACTTATTGGAAACAGAACAAGATGTGGAAGATTATTTAGCAGTATTGCGAAGTGCTTTACTTGATAAAATACAACAAAATAATCGTATTCGCATTGAGTAGTTTGTGAATAATTGCCAGATTCCCGACTTTTAAAATAAAGTCGGGAATTTAACCCATATTCTAAATCTAAAATTTAAAATTATATGAATCGTACTGCGATTAAAAATTTTGCTATTTGGGCGCGTCGCTATCTACGGGAACAGGTGACAGCGCGTGCTACTCAGTATGGAATTACTCGTAACAGTATTATTGAACCGCAGAAAGTTACGGGGGGTTTATTAGTAGCTGGCCAAACTTTAGATGCAAATGAAGCAACTCAGTATGACCAATTGCTGAAACATCTCCAAGATTTGAGGATAAATCACCACCACCCTCAAGCTGTAGATGCATTAATTGATGAAATTGCTTACACCTGGTTTAACCGTTTAGCAGCGTTGCGGTTTATGGAAATAAACGGGTATATTGGGCGAGTTTTGAGTAGTAGCGACCCGAATTTAGTTGACCCTGATATGCTACGGGATGCTTTTTCTATTGCAGAAATGGGTGAGTTACCTGGTTTTGACCTAGAAACTCTCAATCAGTGGCGCAGTTTTGCCAGTCGAGAACCAAATCCCGATGAGTTTATTTATCGTCGTTTGCTGTTAGCGCAATGTAATGCATTAGCTGAGGGTATTCCGGCTTTGTTTGATAAGAGTAAAAACTATCAAGCATTGTTTTTACCAGGAAATCTGCTTAATCAGGATTCAATTTTGCGCCGACTGGTGAAAGAAATTCCAGAGTCAGATTGGCAAGATATTGAGGTGGTAGGTTGGCTGTATCAGTTCTATATTTCTGAACGCAAAGATGAGGTAATTGGGGCGAAATCCAAAGTTGCAGCCGCAGATATTCCCGCTGCAACCCAACTATTTACACCCCGTTGGATTGTTCAGTATATGGTGGAAAACAGTTTGGGGCGTTTGTGGTTAGAGTCTCACCCAGAATCAAATTTGCGGGAAAAGATGCCCTATTATTTGGAGAATCAGGAACCTCTCCCTAACCCTCTACCAAGAGGAGAGGAAATAAGAGAAGAGGAAGATAATTTAGAATCTTTAATCCAGAATCCAAAACTTGTACTGATCGAAGTCGAAGTATCTAAAATTCAAAACCCACAAGATTTGACGGTGATGGACCCTGCTTGTGGTAGCGGTCACATATTAGTTTATGCGTTTGATTTGCTATTTGAAATTTATAAAGAACAGGGTTATTTAGAAAGAGATATTCCTGCGTTGATTTTAACCCATAATTTACATGGATTGGATATTGATGAACGGGCGGCGCAGTTAGCAAGTTTTGCTGTGTTGATGAAAGCGAGGGCGAAGAACTCCCGGATTTTGCGGAAGCCTGTTGCTTTGAATATTACTACTGTGCATCCAATTCACGGACAAATTTTGCCACTAGCTGATGAGTTAAATAGTAAAGATTGGGAAGGGTTGATTGAGGCTTTTAAGGATGCGGATAATTTGGGAAGTTTGATTACACCGCCTATTTTTGATGCTGAGAAGTTGAAGCAGCAATTAGATGATTTAGAGGCGAGTAGTTCAGTTTTTCGGGAATATGTTCCGACTTTGCGGGGGTTGGTGTTGCAGGCGGAATTATTGAGGAATCAATATTGGGTGGTGGTGGCGAATCCGCCTTATATGGGTAGTGGTTCGTTTAATGAAGTATTGAAGCGATTTATTGCTAAAAAATAAAGGTGATCTATTTGCACCATTTATTAAAAAATCATTAGAAATGACATTAAAACATGGATTAATGTCAAATATTAATCAACATAGCTGGATGTTTCTAAGCAGTTATGAGGAAATAAGAAAAGAGATAGTCCAGAATTATACAATTTGTAGTATGCTGCACTTGGGGATTGGCGTTTTCCCAGAGCTAAACAGTAAAGTAGTACAGTCTACAGCTTTTGTTTTAAGTAAACTAAAACCTCAATCGAATGAAAGCACATCTATCTTCGTTAGATTAACAGATAACTATAGCAATAAATGGAAACAAGAGACATTACTTAAAGGTGAAAATCGTTATTTAGGAGTAAAACAAGCTGATTTTGAGAAGATACCGGGGAGTGCGATCGCATATTCAACTACCAATAAAATCAGAAATATATTTACAGAGTTTAAACCAATTAGCTCTATTGCTGAAGTTAAAACTGGAATGCAAACAGGAAATAACGATCGTTTTTTAAGATATTGGTATGAAGTCAATAATAGCTCGATTAATATATACAGTAACCTTATGCCTCAACATCCTAAAAGATGGTTTTTATATTCAAAAGGTGGTGATTTTAGGAAGTGGTATGGGAATTTCGAGCATATAGTAGATTGGCTAAATGATGGATATGAAATAAGACATCTATCTGTTAATGGAGTATTAAGGTCTAGAGTTAGAGACTTAAATAACTATTTTTCTGATGGGATATCCTGGGGATTTGTAACTTCTAGCTATTTTTCGGCAAAATATAAAAAAGCAGGAGTTTGCTATGATGTAGCTAGTTCTAGTGTACTGCCATCTAAAGAACTGTTACCAATTATCTTAGGTTTTTTATGTTCAAAAGTAACAAGTCAATTACTTTCTGTTATTAATCCAACATTGAATTATCAAATTCAAGACATATCTCTATTACCTTTTAATAAAATTGTACATGATATTAAATCTGTAATTCAAAATTTAATTGATATATCTAAGTTTGATTGGGATTCTTTTGAAACGTCTTGGGATTTTGAAAATTATCCTTGGTTAACTAGTTCTCTAAAAACTACAACAGTTCAGCAAACTTGGGAAAACTGGAAAGCTTATTACAATAACCAAGTTTATAGAATGCAACAATTAGAAGAAGAAAATAACCGCTACTGGATAGAAGTATACGGCTTACAAGACGAACTCACCCCAGAAGTACCCGACGACCAAATCACCATCCGCCGCGCCGACTTAAATAAAGATATTCGTTCCCTCATCTCCTACGCCGTCGGCTGTATCATGGGGCGCTACTCCCTTGATAAACCCGGACTCATCCACGCCGGACAACCCTTTGACCCCAAACTACACCAAACCTTCCCCGCCGATATTGATGCGATTATTCCCATCACCGACCAAGCCTATTTTGATGATGATATAGTCACCCGCATCGTCGATTTTATCCGCATCGTCTACAGCCCTGAAACTCTAACGGAAAACCTCGAATTTATCGCCAATGCACTCACCCTAAAAAACGGCGAAAGTCCCCGCGATAGAATTCGCCGCTACTTTCTGCAAGAATTTATTTCTGACCACATTCAAATATATAAAAAACGTCCGATATATTGGCTATTTACAAGCGGTAAAAAACGCGCCTTTGGTGCATTAATCTATCTCCACAGATATAACGAAGACACCCTGGCCCGCATCCGCACCGATTATGTTTTGGAATTACAAGTAAAATTAGATGGAGAAATTGCCCGCGCACAGCAACAATTAGAAAATGCATCATCCAGTATTGTCAAAAAAGCAGCTATAAAACGCTTAAAAGAATTGCAAGATCAACAATTAGAATTACGCGACTATCAAGCAAAGCTGCAACATTTAGCTGATGCCAGAATTAAACTAGATTTAGATGACGGAGTTGCTTACAACTACACCAGATTTAAAGGTTTGGTATATGAAGGTGCAGATTTAAAAATGGCTGATTTAGAAAAAGCATCCCAGTGGAAAAGGGATTTGTTAAAGCAAAATTCATAACTGATTAAACCAAGCATCCAAATCAGCCATACTGGTAAAATCAAGCAACGCTTCCCCCAGATTTTCCAGCTGTTCGAGGGAGAGAGATTCAACCTGTTGATGCACCTGTTGCGGTAATTCTCCCACCCTTCTAGCTAATTGACGCAGAACAAGGGATTTTTCTCCTTCTTCTCGTCCTTCTTCCCGTCCTTCTTCTCGTCCTTCTTGCTTGATTTCCCGATAAACCCGTGTTTCTTTAAGTGTAATTCCTAACATCTGCTCTACCTCCCGTTGGCTTTTATTTTCAAATTTGTACACCATTATTGTTGTTAATAACTCTATTATGGCGCGATTTTCTGGCTGAGGTGCTTCCTGCTGACTCCTGGTAAGCAAATACCTAGCTTCTTCGGTTGCTTGCTCATCTTCAATTGTAGTCAACACCATCAACGCGACCCAAACAGGTAAAGAGCGAATATCACCCAACTCATCCAAATATATGCGAGTTACTTGCTCTCCGTTCAAAAATGAGCGATGGGGATAAATTTTACTTTGTTCAATACTACGGGATGGATAAATTATTACTGCTTGCCAATCACTAAACCTGGTACTATTGCGGTAAAAATATAGTGAAGATTCGGCAAATACCCTTTCATAAAGCTGTTCATCCTTTTGAAACTGTACCTCACAGAAATACACAACACCGGAATTTTGACTTTCTGGAGGTAAAAATACGCCATCGATTTCAAATTTTGGTTCTTTAACTGCTACGGAATCAAATCTATATTCGTCTGTATTTGCTGGAGGATTTGTCAATAACTCAAATAGTAAAGTTGGCGATTGTTGAAATAGTTTATAGAAAATTGTATCTCGACGCATGAAGGATTTTATCGGAAGATTGCACCTTGTCGATTTTAAGCTTTAAGTGCTGCCAACCAAGCATCCAAATCAGCCATACTAGTAAAATCAAGCAATGCTTCAGCCAGATTTTCCAACTGTTCCAGGGAGAGAGATTCAACTTGCGATCGCACCTCTTGGGGTAATTCTCCCACCCTTTTGGCTAATAAACGCAAAACCAGAGATTTTTCCCCTTCTTCTCTGATTTCTCGATAAACCCGTGTTTCTTTAAGTGTAATTCCTAACATTTCCTCTACCTCCCGTTGGCTCTTATTTTCAAATTTGTACACCATTATTGTTGTTAATAACTCTATTATGGCGCGATTTTCTGGCTGAGGTGCTTCCTGCTGACTCCTGGTAAGCAAATACCTAGCTTCTTCGGTTGCTTGCTCATCTTCAATTGTAGTCAACACCATCAACGCGACCCAAACAGGTAAAGAGCGAATATCACCCAACTCATCCAAATATATGCGAGTTACTTGCTCTCCGTTCAAAAATGAGCGATGGGGATAAATTTTACTTTGTTCAATACTACGGGATGGATAAATTATTACTGCTTGCCAATCACTAAACCTGGTACTATTGCGGTAAAAATATAGTGAAGATTCGGCAAATACCCTTTCATAAAGCTGTTCATCCTTTTGAAACTGTACCTCACAGAAATACACAACACCGGAATTTTGACTTTCTGGAGGTAAAAATACGCCATCGATTTCAAATTTTGGTTCTTTAACTGCTACGGAATCAAATCTATATTCGTCTGTATTTGCTGGAGGATTTGTCAATAACTCAAATAGTAAAGTTGGCGATTGTTGAAATAGTTTATAGAAAATTGTATCTCGACGCATGAAGGATTTTATCGGAAGATTGCACCTTGTCGATTTTAAGCCGGAAGTGTATTAGTGTGAGGAAGTGAAAAAAAGACTCGGAAATAGGCGATCGATATGGTAAAAGAAGGAAGTGACGCTCAAAACCATCGCCAAAGAGGGAGGGAATAAACGAGAGTGAATACTGCTCGTATCCAAAATACCTTAGAAAACCTATTTCAAGATTCAGCCCGTTGGTTGCACTCAGGACGACGGGTAGTGTTTTGGTACGATCCAGATGAACAATTTACCAGCACCTTCCACGAACTACAAATTGAAGGTGTGGAAAAACTCCAACTTGCTGACAACCCTTTTACAACCAAATACCGTTTACTTATCCAACAACCAAATCAAAATTTTTTACTATACATTCCCGAAAGCGAACCTGCACCTCAAGATAATTGGTTGTTTGATATCCAAAAAAGTGGTTTAACTTTTTCTGCTGACCCTGCGGCTTTGATTTATGCTGATTTGGGCTTGCGTCAGCGTCGTTTAGAAAATACCATCCGCGAACATCAGAAATTTTTCAACAATCGCAAACGCAAAGAAGCATTGGAAGCAATGAAAATTTCTGCTGACAGCGACGAAGGCGCTTTATTTTTGGCGATGCTATCGGTTGTTGTCGGTTTAAAAGTACCCGATGCGGGTTTACTAATTCGTCGGGTTTTAATAGCGGGTTTACTGGAATCTGATAATGTAATTTGGTTAGATATCGAACGCTATTTTTCCCCAGTCGTATTTTGGGAAATAGTTCAAGAACATACAGATTTCCCGAATACAAACCCTAGTTTAAATAAATTATTCATCCATTTAATTATCACCCACTTTGATAAATCTCTGCGCGGTAATATTCCTACCCAATTAAAAAAATACCTAGATAATTATCTTATTATTCCTGGGCAAAGAGCTTATGCCTTTATTGACCAATGGATACGTGACCAGCAAGACTCAAACATCTGGAAGGAATTAAGCAATACCATTGGAAATGAATTAAATATTTTTAATAAAATTGAAGACTTAGAACCGGATATATTATGTGAGGCTGCAAGTTTTGAGGATGTCGATAAAGTCTTAATCCGAGGTTGTGTGAAAATACTTCGTTCTCAAATGGGAGAACAAACTCAAAATTTAACACCTTGGCGAAATTGGTTGCAAGCTCGTCGGACTTTAATTTGGTTTCCTACTTACGAAGCAATTTATCAAGCGCTCGATGCAGCGATAACTCTACTCGAACTCAAACAGCAATATCGAGAAGGATTTCATCTTTCCGCACCTGTCTTATTTAAAGCTTACACCAGCGAATTATACCAATTTGACCTTGCTTACCGTCATTTCATTGTTGCTAGTGACGCAGCCCAAGGAGATATACTCAAACGAGAGTTAATCGATGATATTGAAAATCTCTACACTCAATGGTTTCTGGATGGCTTAGGTGCTGCTTGGTCAGATTCTCTCGGTGAAAAATGGGAATTAGCTGGTGTTCCATCTCAAACCAGATTTTACCGCGAAAATGTTTTGCCCATATTCGATCGCAGCGACAGAGAAAAAGCTTTTGTGATTATTTCTGATGCTTTGCGTTACGAAGTCGCTAGAGAACTCGAAGAAGTCATCAAAAAAGAATTACGGGGTGACACCAATTTCAATGCACAATTAGGTGTTTTACCCAGCATTACCCGTTTGGGAATGGCAGCATTATTACCAGGGTCTAAGCTAGAATTAGTGCCGAAAAATGATGATGTAAAAGTAGATGGACTCAGTACTAAAGGTTCCCTAGCTCGGCAAAAATTGCTAACTCAAAATAGCAAAGTTGAAGCAACAGTGATTGATGCAGGCCATTTATTAGACATGACGATTGAAGAAGGGCGGAATGCAATTTCATCCTACCGCTTGGTATATATTTATCACAATGTCATTGATGCCATTGGCGATAAACCAGCAAGCGAACGTCAAGTATTTGCAGCCTGTGAAGATGCAATTAAAGAACTTGTGCGTTTAGTCAAGAAAATCTGTAATTCTCTTAATGGCACAAATGTATTTTTTACTAGCGACCACGGATTTTTATATCAACGTCGTCCCATCCAAGAAGCAGAAAAACGTTCCATACCAAACGGCGATGTAGTTTTAGAAAGTAAACGTCGCTACCTATTAACGCGAGAAAAAATACAGGAACCCAGTTTATTACACTTTTTCTTACCCTATGCAGAAAATACCTTTACCGTAATTCCTCGCGGGACATTACGCTTCGCCATTCAGGGTGCAGGTTCGCAATTTGTCCACGGTGGTGCTTCTCTACAAGAAATCTGCATACCAATTATCACCTATCATCATAAACGAGCCACAAAAGACGATGAAGGAATAGCCAGAAAAGTCAATGTCCAAGTTAGCGCCAGAGAAAGAAGAGTCACGAATAATCGCTTTACCTTGACATTGGTACAAACAGATGCAGTTGAAGGAAGATGGCGATCGCGTCAAATAACAGTGGCTTTGTATAATACCGAAACCAATACACCTATCACTGATGTCAAGAAAATCGAATTAAGTAGTAGCAGTTCCAACCCCAGCGAAAGAGGAAATATCGTCCGTCTAACGATCGCGACTTCTAACCCTCCTACCCGTGCCTTATTAATTATCCGCGATGCCGATGATGACAGCGAATTGGTGCGAGAAGACTGGACTATTAGCTTGAGTATAGCCAACGATTTTGGCGATTTTTGATAGTTAAATCATAAGCTAACCTAAAAGATATCAAAAAATATTCTCACCACCCCCGCATCCCAGTATGGATGATCTCAACCAAAAACTAAACAGCATTTATCCTGGAAAGGTGGTGCGTAAAGACCTGACCAAGCGTATTAAAGAAGGCGCAAACGTACCTATATACGTTTTGGAATACCTACTGGGAATGTACTGCGCTACAGACGATGAAGTTACCATCGAGGAAGGTGTCACCCGTGTGAAAAATATCCTCGCCCAAAACTACGTTCGTCCTGATGAAGCAGAACAAGTAAAATCAAAAATTCGGGAATTAGGACGCTTCACGATCATTGACAGGGTAACGGTAACACTGAACGAAAAAGAAGATATGTATCAAGGTACTTTGATGAACCTGGGTATAAAAGGTGTGGTTGTTGACCCGGAAATTGTCAAAGTCAACCAAAAGTTACTCGGTGGTGGAATTTGGTGTATTTTACAACTAGAATACGAAGCTGGAATTAAACCCAGTCCCTTCATTGTCGGCAGCCTCAAACCCATCCAAATGCCTAATGTAGACATGGAGGAACTATTTGCGGGTCGTCCTAATTTTACCCGTGATGAATGGATTGATGTTTTAATTCGGTCAGCAGGTTTAGAATCTACTACCTTTGAAGCAGAAATTAAATGGCATCTACTCGCCCGCCTAGTTCCTCTGTGCGAAAATAATTACAATTGCTGCGAACTTGGCCCTCGCTCCACTGGAAAATCCCACGTTTATAAAGAAGTTTCCCCCAATTCGATTTTAGTTTCCGGTGGTAAAACCACAGTTGCCAACCTGTTTTACAATATGTCCACCCGTCGCATCGGATTAGTTGGTTTATTCGATGTAGTTGCTTTTGATGAAGTTGCTGGCATCAGCTTCCACGACAACGACGGTGTGCAAATAATGAAAGACTACATGGCTTCCGGTTCCTTTGCACGGGGAAAAGCAGAAATTACTGCCACCGCTTCAATGGTTTTTGTGGGAAACATCAACCAAAGCGTTGAATCTTTGGTGAGAACTTCCCACTTGCTTGCACCCTTCCCGGAAACAATGATAGATACGGCATTTTTTGACCGCTTTCACGCATATATTCCTGGTTGGGAAATTCCTAAATTCAGCCCAGAAAATTTTACTAACCAGTACGGTTTTATTGTCGATTATTTAGCCGAATGGCTGCGGGAAATGCGTAAACGCAGCTTTGCTGATGCCATTGATAGTTACTACCGACTGGGTAATAACTTGAAGCAAAGAGATGTGCAAGCAGTTCGTAAAACTGTATCCGGGTTGTTAAAGTTACTTTTTCCTGATGGTTCCTATACTAAAGAAGATGTCCGGGAAGCTTTAGTTTATGCCCTGCGAGTGCGACGACGAGTGAAGGAACAACTCAAAAAAATTGGCGGGATGGAATTTTACGATGTGTATTTTAGCTACATTGACTTAGAGACAATGGATGAATATTTTGTCTCTGTCCCCGAACAAGGTGGTTCCAGTTTAATTAGTCAGGAAATATTAACTCCCGGTCATTTACACTTTATTAGCACTGGAGATAGCGGTATTATTGGCACTTTTAAACTCGAATCGCAAGTAGTACCAGGTAACGGTAAGTTGACACGTACAGGTGTCGCAAACACAGCCAAAATTAAAGACAGCGCGAACATTGCTTTAAATTACTTTAAGGCGATCGCCCAACGAATTAGTAGTAGCATTTACCCGAATAATTACGATTTTTTATTGCAGTTACTTGACTTACAGGGGGTAGGAATACCCAAGGAAAGTGGACTCGCTTTGTTTATATCTTTGTGTTCGGTAACTCTTAAACGCAGCGTCCAAACCCAACTTGCAATCTTCGGGGAAATGACTTTAGGCGGTACAATCACCCCTGTGAGTAATTTGGCTGGTAGCTTACAAGTTGCATTTGACGCAGGTGCAAAACGTATTCTCTTACCAATGTCCAACGCTGTTGATTTAGTGAGTGTCCCGCCAGAATTATTTGCTAAATTTCAAACTTCATTTTATGCCGACCCCGTAGACGCAGTTTATAAAGCATTAGCCATTGATTAAAAATCGAGCATTAAAGCCAGATAATGCTCAAAACCATCATTAAGAAGTTGTTGACGCAATATTGATGGTACGGGTATAGATCGAATTTCATAATTACCTCGTTGCGGAGTAGGCTGCAAGAGTCCGGCGTTTACTATAACTTGTACTGTACTACTCATTACCTTTTTATAAGTAGAATCTGACCACGCTGCTACAGTTGCACTTTGCTCCCGTTTACCTTCAAAAAAAGTTCGCAAATCAGCCGCAGTTAGAATATAGTCAAAGGCTTTGATTTTATCTAACAAGATTTCCGCAACTAATTCGCGTAACAAACGATGCTCCCGCAAAATCAAAAACAAAATAGTATATCGTCGGGTATCAATATTACCAGTAGCAATTAAGTGTACGTAAGTCTCTGGGACTTGATGCAGACGCTTGAGTATTGTTTGCAGCGCTCTTTCGCGGGAAGCTTGAGAACGTAATTGAAATAAATCCTCTACTAAAACTTGACGACGAATATCGTCTGCTGTTGCTCCTTGGTGCATTAATTCAGCAACCGTTACAGTTTCCGTCAGCACAAAAGCATGATTAGTACGAGCAGCTGTACATTAAATAATTATTGTCCATTTTAAAGAATTAGTGTCCATTTTTAGGATAGCTCCCTAATAAGCCAAAAGCCTTGCTGCAAAAGTATTTGAACCATATTTTTTCTTTGATTATTCTCTCACCAATTTTAAAGTAAATGATGTCATTTTTCTGATAGAGTTTTAAAGTAAATGATGTCATTTTTCTTGGAAGACAGGTCAAGTGTATGTCTACGCGTTCTTTGAGTCAAGGCGCTAATCTCTCCGATCATGAGGAAGTTGTTGCTACGGAGCAGGTAGAGGGAAAGCCTTATCTACTGTTTAATGATGATTCGCCAGAGTTTCAGCAAAAAGCTGATGTAATTGATGCCATTGTACAAGCACCTGATAAGAATGCTCGCAGGGATGCGATCGCAGAGGCAGCTAAAACACTTGGCAAAAGCATCCGAACTATAAAACGAATGGTTGAGAGAGTTCAAAAAGACGGAGTTGCTACCCTTGCAGTCGGTCGTCAGGATAAAGGACAGTTTCGTATTAGCAAACAATGGTTTCAATTTATAGTTGAAAAGCATGAATGGGGTCAAAAAGAGGGTTCGCGGGTAAATCATAATCAAATTCACGGATACTTGATAGCTTTGGCATCTAAGGGAGAAGAACTACGCTCTAAAAAGTATGCTGATGCTGAAAAATTCAAACAATACCCAGAGGTACTAAAGGATTTAATAGAGGGAAAGTGTCCCTCTCATGTCACCGTCTATAAAGTTATAAACTTTAATATTGATCAAGAAAGCAGAATAGTTCGCCATCCCGGTTCACCAACCGAAGGACAAATTATTCAGACAACTGAAGGAATTTTAGAAATTACCCATAGCAACCAGATTTGGCAGGTTGACCATACCAAGTTAGATATTTTGTTGATTGATGATGAAGACAAAGAAATTATTGGTCGCCCTTACATAACATTAGTGATGGATAGCTATTCTGGATGTGTGGTTGGGTTTTATTTGGGATATGAGTCTGCTGGGTCACATGAAGTTGCACTAGCCTTTCGTCATTCAATGTTGCCAAAGCATTACGAACCAGAGTACAAACTGCAAGAAAAATGGGATATTCTGGGTGTTCCAGAATATTTAGTTACAGACCGCGCCAAGGAATTTAAGTCTGCACATTTGAAGCAAATTTCGCTACAGTTAGGTTTCCAACGTCGGCTACGTGCTTTTCCATCGGCAGGCGGTTTAATTGAAACTATATTTGACAAGATTAATAAGGAAGTTTTGTCTTTATATGGAGGATATACCGGATCGAGTATTGAGGAACGCCCTAAAGAGGCAGAGAGAACTGCATGTTTAACGCTTGATAAGCTAGAAAGAATATTAGTGAGGTATTTTGTAGACCACTACAATCAGCATGATTATCCAAAGGTAAAAAACCAAAAACGTATTAAACGCTGGAAATCAATGCTCTTGAGTGAGCCAGAAGTTTTCGATGAGCGTGAACTAGACATCTGCTTAATGAAAGTTGCTTATCGGAATGTCGAGAAATATGGTTCTGTCAACTTTGAAGGTTTGGTATATCAGGGAGATTCTTTAGTAAGGTATGAAGGTCAGAAAATTTCCTTAAGATATGACCAGCGCAATATTGTAACTCTGCTTGCTTATACCCGTCCTCTTGACGGTCAACCAGGAGAGTTTATTGGTGTTGTCAAAGCTAGGGATCTAGAAAAAGAGCGGCTTTCTCTTGGGGAATTAAATTGGATTAAGAAGAAGCTTCGGGTGGAAGCTAAGGAAGTTGATAATTCTTCAATTTTGAATGAACGACTAAATATATTTGAGGACGTGGAACAAGAACGTAAAAGTCGGAGAAAACGGCAAAGAAAAGCTCAAGCAAAACAGGGACAAAAGTCTAATAAATCGAAAATTGTTGAAATGTTTCCTGAAAATGCAATACTGGAGGAAACAACGATATCACAAGAAAATTCTACATCTGCACCTGATATTGCCTCACAAAAACCTGTAAATTCTATAGACAAACAGGATACACCTGAAACCAATCGCACCGCTAAGGCTAGACGACCGAGAGTAGGGGTACAAAATTGGAACCAATTTGTGGAAGATAACTGGTAAGTAAAATGTCAGAGACTAACTTAGCCCATGTAGAACCAAAACTTCAGAAGCAGTTTGATGCTAGTTTACAGTCTGCTGATGAACTGCGTCGCTCACCAGAAATACAGGCTGAGGTTGAGCGAATTGGTAAAGCTGACACTTACTTACCATTAGACCGCGATACAGAATTATTTGACTGGCTTGATGACCAGCGTGATGCAAAACTCTGTGGTTACGTTACATCTGCTACAGGTTCTGGTTTGCTAAAAGCTTGCCAACTCTATAGGATGCAATATGTAAAAAGGCGAGGGACATTGTTAGAAATTCCGGCGACTGTTATTTATGCCGAAATTGATCAGCATGGTGGCCCAACAGATTTGTATTACTCTATTCTAGAAGAAGTCGGTCATCCGCTTACTAATGTTGGAGCGCTGCGAGATTTACGATCGCGGGCATGGGGAACTCTTAAAAGCTATGGTGTCAAAATACTCATAATTGGTAATGCCGACTACCTAACTTTGGAAGGATTTAACGAACTAATTGATATTTTTACGAAATGGCGAATAGCTATTATCTTGGTTGGGACTTACTATTTAAGCGATAATATTCTCGAACGAAAAAGTCTTCCATACGTGCGCGTTCATGACTCATTTTTAGAGCCATACGAGTTTCCCAATTTAACTGAAGAAGATATTATTGAAGTTGTGGATGATTGGGAGCAAAAATTCATTCCTGAAGATGGTCGATTAAATCTTGCACAAATGGATAGTGTGATTTCTTATTTGAAACTAAAATCTGGAGGGCTGATTGAGCCTTTGTATGATTTACTTCGTAAAATTGCAATCCTGAAACTAGATGAGCCATCCTTTGAATTGAGTCAAGCTAATCTGACTAGAAAATTTGGTAGACGCAAGGAACCAAAAGTTAAATTTAAGAGGAAAGGCTAAAATGGCATATTTACTTTGAGTTCAAGCCGTTTAAGCATTGAGATGTAAGTTATGGAGCCAGAAGCGGTTCAACGTCCGCCTTGGTATGTAGAACCCAACGAAGGGGAGAGTATTAGTCACTATTTTGGACGATTTAGGCGACACGAAGCAGTTTGCGTCTCGTCTCCTGGGAGTTTAAGTAAAGCCGCAGGAATTGGCCCAGTATTAGCAAGGTGGGAGAAATTTCGATTGAATCCGCTTCCCAGTCAAAAGGAATTAGAGGCGATCGCAAAACTAATAGGTTTGGACGCAGACAAAATAGTTCAAATGCTGCCGCCAAAAGGCGAAAAGATGAAGCTTGAGCCAATTCGTTTATGTGCGGCTTGTTATGCTGAGAAATCATATCACCGCCTAGAGTGGCAGTTTCAATCAATGGTGGGGTGCGATCGCCACAAGTTGCGTTTGCTTTCAGAATGTCCCTTTTGCAAAGAACGTTTTGCTATCCCGGCGTTGTGGGAACAGGGAAAATGTAACAAATGTCATACGCCTTTTAGAAGTATGAAAAAACGGCAGAAAGCTTACTAAGGATTGCGATCGCACTCAAATCAAGAGCTTATTGTGCCTAATCTTCTATGGGCATTCCTCTGTAATTGTCAATGTAATGACAGCGAGTTGAAGAAAAACTGAAGTGCGATCGCCACAATTTAAACTTACTGTTATAATTTCCAAAGTTTACGGAAAGGTGTAAGATTCGGCGTTATTAGTGGATGGAAAGCTCATAAATTATTAGTACTGCTTGATTCTTCGGCTTTCCAACAGATTGTATGAGTCGGTTAACCAGTAAGCATTCTATACAAAAATTTAATAAATAGCTATATGTAATACTTTCTTCTCTCCAACAGTTATCGTTTTATCGAAAAGGTTACTTGAGAACGTAAGATCATCTGTAAATTTCCTAAAAGCAGTATTGTAAAAACTACGAATAATAAAGGATATGAAGGTACTCGGTGTGATTGGGGAACAAACAGGTATTCTACAATTTTCAAACTGTCCCAAGGTTAGATGGCATTTGGGGTGATCTAATTCTTTATGATTGCCTGGATCATAATCGAATCTGATTGGTACTGGTAATATATTTTTTGCTATTATATCTGCATATATTTCGTCTGCTTCATAAATTGTAGGCTCATTCTGGAATACTTCTAAAAATGGTGATGGTAAAAAGGCAAGCCTATGTGAAATTAACTCAGATTTTTTATACGTATACAAAAGTTGTATTAACGCACAATCAATCATTTTGAAATTGTAGTTTTTACCTCTCTCTAGTTCATTATATATGTTCTTATAGTCAATATTTTTCAGTGCTACTGAGAGATTCTGCATACCAGAATATGCAATTTCATAACTATCTCTACCAAGAGATGTAGATGAGGGAAAATTTTGTTGATCGCATAAACTAACTTCTATTAGTTTTTTAGTAATGTATTCAATTTCTTTATAAATTTCTTGATGACTAGTCATTTTCAAATAGTTGATTTTTTAATTTTTCTATTAATTCTGGTGGCAAATCTTCTTTCTGCATAACACCCTTCTCTAAATCCTCAATAATATCTTTTAATTTTCTTTGGTTCTGAATTCTACGTTCATGCTCTTTAGGACTCATATCTCTATTGATAACATTCATTCTTCTTCGTTCTTCTTCTGTAGGATAGGTAAATTGAAGAACAAAGTTTCTTTTTCTCACTTCTTCAAATTCTTTCACCAAACCCCTCATGTCTTCGCCATACCCCAACACTCTTAACCAAGCTTTGCTTCTTGTCATGGCAGTAAACAAGATATTTCTTTTTCTGGAAAGCTCTGTACCAGAGAAGCATTCATGAGCATTTATAACATATATCATTGCAGCTTCATTTCCCTTTGCTCTATAGATACCTGTGAAAGTAACTGCTTCTTCACTAAAAAATTCATCGCGGGAATTTGTAACTCCGGCCAGGTTAGAATTAATCTTTTTTTCAAAGAGTAAAGCCCTAGAGGTTCCAACGGCATCTTTAGTTGTAAACGGGTTAGAATGAATAATCATTATGTCATCATATTTTAATTCATCTTCCCTAATATTCTTTTCTATTTCCTTAACTAACCATTCATTTTGTTCGCGGTTATTATTAAAGGACTTAAATATAATTAAGTCATCAATAGATGAGTGAGATTCGAGGAACATTGGACTAGTATTGCTAGTCCTACTAAGCTTTACAGGCTTTCCATCTTCTAGCTTCCCTTCTTCTAATTCATAACCAATATCTCTCCATAACCCTGCATCATCAAACATCTGGATTAATCCTTCATTTCTATATATTCCAAAACCCAGAGCATGTGCAGAAGTTAGGAGTGGGCGAGAATTTCTATAGCATTTCTCTAATATAATGTCTTGTTTTGGTTTTCCTGATCTGTTTTTAAGTTGAACATATGGATTACCGTAAGTATCTTTTCCAAAGATTTCTTCTGGTGATTCCATTGTCTTATTACTCAGACTTTGTAACTCATCATATGCATAAACTAGTCTTTTTGGCTGCTTCAAAATTTTGTAACAAAGTTGCAGGAAATGTTTAGAAAAATCTTGTGCTTCATCAACTAGTATTGCATCATAATACTGCTCAAAACTGTGGATTTTATCGAGTGCTTCCTCACAAACTTTGTCAAACTCTTGACCAGATACATTTGTAAGATTTCTTGCTGCACCTAAATCTCTGAATTCAATATTATGTTTTTTACATAGTTCATAATAAATTCCTTCCGTTGAGGGATTTCCCCAAGCGTGAATAATTTTTATTTTTTCCCAGTCCGGCTCTTCACTCGTATGTTCAATACTAAAAGTATTAATAAAGTGTTTAAACTGATTTTTAAGAGAGCGAGTATTAAAAGTAACAGCAATATTCCAATCAGGATGTTTTGCCTGTAAATATGCAACTTTAAGAGCTAGAACTATAGTTTTACCTGAGCCAGCAAGTCCTCTAATTCGCTGTACACCTTCTACAGTTTCAAGCACAGCAGCACTCTGATTATTATCTAGGTTTGCGATTGAATCTTCCAGTTTCTGGAGTTTTGCACCCCTTGAATTTTCTCTCTGAACATAGCTCCTCTGCCTTCTTTTTCTGATAGAAGTTATAACTTGTATCACTGAGCTAAGGCTCTCAAAATATTGGTTGTGTTCCCATTTACAAGATTTTAAGTACTTTTCTAAGTTAGATTCATTAGTTATGATGGGATAGTCTTCTGAAATATTATTTAGTGTATTACTCAATGCCGGCGCAAATGTTACAGCATTGATTTCTACCATTAGTTTTCTTCTTTCAATCAGAGTTTTATGCTGAAGTAGTTTTGATTGAACTTTGGTTACACTTTCATCTTGTGACTCTTCTATATTATCTATGCTGGTATTATTTCCTTCAATAATATTGAAAATAACAACACCATGCTCTCTAGATAATAAAATAGCATCAATTTGATAACCACCTTGAGACGTTCCTATTATTGGGTATCCCAGATATAAGCTGCCATCGATATCGGGTCTTTTCTCGAAGTATTCAGCTAGCCTGCTAGATGAAACTGGCTTATTATCTACATCACCTCGAATAACATTAACCATGAGATATTGCTTTACCTAAAGTATCTACCTCTATTATCTTTCAATTTGAAGTAATCGTCCCATACTATTTCTGTTTTGTTGGTGTTCCCGCAAATCATATTTGAGTAAAGCTGAATCATGAGTTGAGTCTCATTATTCAGATGCACGATCGCACTTTCCAAGGCAAACTCTACAGCATCAAGCGATCGCTTCATCAATTTGTCTTTCTAATACCTGCTTCACCAATAAAGTTACGGTAGGGTATGGTCTTGACTTTTGCGGAGATGGCAGAATGTCAAAAGCCGATTTACAAGGTTGAGGTTATGTCTAGCGACAAGCCAATGCGTGTCTACGCACTTCTACCCCAGAAGTTTACCTTGAGTTTTTGGTGCTGCGATCGCAGCACTATTTGCAGTAAAAAGAATTAAATAAATGATACATACTTGATTTCAGTGGAGTTTTATCAAGTTTAGAGAGATGACTTTACAATAAAAATAAATAAAATAGTTAAACTCCTTATTATAAATGATAAAATAAATTTGTGGGCGAACGTCGGCTTCATGCCGTGTGTCTGGGTAACTTGTTTACTTAGACCTAGCCCACTACCCACTTTAATTTATCTAGCGACAGTAGATTTGAATCGGTATACCACTCTCCATATCCTTTATTTCGCCGATCATCTAAATCCATAATCATTCTGTATTTCTGGGCAAGGGGAAAAAAATACTTCTCTTCCTGGCGTTCATATAATCGCTGTAAAGCCCACAGATAGTAGTCAACAACTTGCAAGCCAGCAAATTCTGATGGGTAGGCTGGTTTAATAATTGTTTGACTATCTGAGCAGATTTGCCACTTAGTTTCAAAGTTCTTTTTTGCTTGATTAATAGCTTGTTGCAGTGCTTCTTCCCGTGCTGTTTTACCGCGTCTAGCAAAAACAATATGATTAGCACTGGCTTTGTGTAATCGATCCTTAAACAATCGTTTAACTAGGTCATCATATATATCATCTTGATTTATTTTTTTGCTCAAGGCTTCGTAAGTTTTTTGGGTTGCTAAGGCTAACTCTGCTTTGCATCTAATAGCCACAAATATTTTTACTTCAAAAGTTTGCATCAGTTTGAAGACTTCTAGCCTAACATCATGGTGATCGTCTTTAGCATGGAAAGTAATTGCAGTTTTCTTGGCAGACGGTTGCATTGAGGGGATATCTTTAAAACGTGGATCGTTGCAAAGTTGTGTTCTAAGTTCTGCAAGTTCTAAAATTACCTGTTCTGGTTGACAAATCTGGGCTATACCTACCATAAAAAACTTAGATGCCCCTGGTTGTCCTACTATAATTCGTCCTTTTTTGTCAAAAAAAGTTAAGTCTCCTGCTTCGTCAACGAAGTAATGGCGAATATTCGCTTTTTCTTTCATGCGTAAAACATTTATAGTTTAAATAAATTTACCAGCGTTGGATAAAGCTCCCACCTCTTTTTTTAGTGACAATTCGCTTTAGAATGCTTAAGCATTGATAGTAACAGCACATCAAGTTCTTTTCTCATTCTTCTCTAAAATTATTTCATTGTGTCAGTTTACGCTTGTAGCTCATGGAAGTAGCTAAGACATAACGCTGTGAGTGAATTGGGAGCAAATGCAAGCGACAATATACTATCCAGCTAGCAAAACCCACTTTGGACAAGGCTTTACAAAGATTGCAACTAAAGTATAATTCTAATCTAAAGAATTATACTTTTCAAGTAAAAAGTATAATTTAAGTAAATTTACTCACCAATGACTTGTAAAACTTTTGGCGCAATAAATATTTTTCCGTAAGAACCTTCACTAGCCTGCACCAGGATACCTGCATTGACGAGCTTTTCAACGTTCTGTTGTGCAGAGCGATAGCTAACATCTATAATTGTCTGGGCTTGGGTAATTGTGAGAATAGGAGACTCAAACAAGCTGTCTGCAAGACGCAACAATAGGGCTGTGGCACGGGTTTGAGTTAAGTCTTGCCTCCATTGCAACTGCAAATCTTGTAACCGTTTCGACCGAACCAAGGCATCTTTAGATTGTTCAGTTACCCCTTGTAGAAAAAATATTAGCCAGTCCCGCCAAGCCCCACAATGACTGATTCTGAGCATTAAATCATAATATTTTTGTCGATGACGTTCAAAAAACGCACTGAGATAAAGTAAGGGTTGGGGTAATAAGTTCCAATGCAAAAGTAATAATGAGATTAGTAATCGCCCAATACGTCCATTGCCATCAATGAAGGGGTGAATAGCTTCAAATTGATAATGAATTAAACCTATCCGAATAAGTGGTGGATAGCCACAGTCACTATTAAGATATTTTTCTAATTCCTGAAGACATTTTTCCATTTCTGGCACAGGTGGAGGAATAAATCGAGCGTCGTTGATAGTTAGCCCTTGCACTACAATCCAGTTTTGAAAACGACGGAATTCTCCAGGAGCCGCTTTTTCTCCACGCACACCATCTACTAAACGCTCATGGAGTTCACACATAAAACGTAAGCAGATAGGCAGGGTTGTGAGTCTTTCTAAGCCATATTCTAAAGTACGAACATAATTCAACACTTCTCTTACATCAGATTCTGGTGGAGAAGGATTTAGACCTGGAATGGTTAATTGTCCGGTTTCATAGGCGTAGAGGTTGGTAATATCTGCTTGCGTTCCTTCAATACGTGAAGACAGCACTGCCTCCCGGCGAATAAATGGACGGATGAGAAGATTTGGATTGGGCATAGTACGTCCTAATCCTGCAAGTTCACCCAAGGCTCGGTCAGCATCAGAAAGTGTGCGCCAAATTTCTGTATCCAGTTCTAGCACTGGTGGTAAAGGGTTGGGAACAAAAGCAAAACAAGGATTTTCTCCCTGTATAATTTGAACTAATTGACCTGTTGGGCTATTTTGAAAGTCTTCTGGCTTCATACTGTATTGCTATTTTCTGTGCCAACTATTTATTGATAAAAAATCTTGTCTCTCTTTTCCTTCAAAGTTCTCCTTTGAATGCTTTGTCCAGAATGGAAGGTAAAAGTGCATCAAGTTCTTTCATCGCCTGTTCTCTAAGCCGTTTCATTGTGTCTACTTTGGTTTGTAGTTCATCAAGGTAGGCGACGATGCGGTGTTGTTCGGACAGAGGTGGGACTGGAATTGAGAAAGAAGCAATATGTCCTTGATTAATTTTCCATATACCAGAGGTTGTTTTAGCAACTTCAGTTATTTTTTCTCGCATTAATGGATTATTCCACCAAGCTACAAAAAATGAGGGCAAGATTTTATGGCTATCTAAAGGGACTAGGATAAATAAATCAGGAAATATAGTTCCTTCTGCAAACTTCTTAACAATCCCTGCTTGACCAACTAAATGTTTGCTACCATTTCCACGAACGATAAAAACATCTTCAGCTTTGACTAAATATTGTTGTGCTTCTTCGTGACTCATTGGTACTGGCTTAGAGTCAGTGCAATCTATGTGACCATCTCTGATTGCAGATAACCTTATGCACTTAATTTCTGATAGTTGCTCAGTTGCCCTGATAGATTTTCCATTCTTAAGATTTGTACGTCCTACTAACTTTTCTATAGAGATACTACTTTCTATATAATTATCAAAAATTTTTCTAACAAGATTTTTATAAATCAAATTACTTTCCTCAAGTGCTTTTTGACGTAACGATCGCACTTCCTCAACCTTCCCCACCAGTTCCTCAACCCGCGCCACAATCCGCCGTTGTTCCTCTAGCGGTGGCAGGGGAATTTCAATTTCTAAAAATTTTTCTGGTCTAATTCTATTTTTTCCGCTAGTACCGCGTGATTTTTCATCACAATTTTCCCAGCATTTTTTTGTTTTTGTAAACCAATAAAACCAAAAAGGGTATAGTTTATCTAAAATAGGAGTAAAAGTTGGAAACTCACCCGAAACATAACAACCAGCAAGACTGGCAGGAACAACGGAAACACTACCATTTCGCGCCCAAATTTTATTTACAACAATATCGTTTTCTTCTACTTTTGAGAGTGTTTTATATTGAGTCTGAATTCCGTCTATTGACTCTCTCTCATAAGTGCCTTCACCCCAAAGTTTTACACCTATTTGACGGTATATTTTCCCAGCCATTGGAACTTCTGGACGTTCAACAGGGACAGCTATTTGGACTAAAGGTACTAAAGGATAAATTGTATTCATACTAGTAATTGCCTTGGCATTATATACTCATAAATAACCCTCAGCAATAATAATGTGTTTAGGTCAAGTTTTCACCAAATAGTTTTAATAGTGGTTAAAGCTCTAATTCGCAAATCACGAGTAACTAAAGGAATACCCAAATAAAAAGCTGTAGCTGCAATAATCCTATCAGGCATATCAGGAACAGTTACCCGATCAATTTGCCGAATTGCTCCTGAAACATTTCGATCCAGAGGTAGAAGTACAATACCTACATTGGGATCATCCAAAGCGTTTAAAATTCGTGTTAATACCTCTTCAGCAAAGCGTCCCTTCTCAACTAAATAAGCAATTTCTATGACTGTGATAGCTGATACGTAAATAGGATTACCTGTATTAACTGCTTGTTCCAACGCTGTTAATGCGGCTTCAGACAATCTCTGCAAGTCAAAAATGTACCAAATTAACGTGTGTGTATCTGCAACTACCGATGTCATTAAACAATATCCTTGGGAAAATTACCCCACATTTCTTGACGCGCTTGAGCAATCTCTTCTTGAGTAATATCCACTTTTAAATCAGCACATAATCCTCTAACAGATAGTAAAGGAGTCTTAGGAGTCGTTTTTTGAGATAAAAATTCTGCAAAATCTAATAGTTGCTGCTGTTTCTCAATAGGTAACTGGCGTAATCTTTCTAACACTGCTTGCTCGATGTTCATCTAACTTTCTCCTAATTTAACTTCCCAAAAGCGCTTGAATCTCCGCCATAATTTCAGCTACTCGCCTATCTTTCTCTAAGATATCAGCAACTAATTGCTCAGGTGGTAAATGCTCAAAATCCTGCTGACTATTTGGGTTTTTTCGGTCAAGATTATAAATCGCCCAGTAAATAGCCTCCCCTTTAGCCTTCTCATCTTTAGCAATCTCGCGCTGAATTTGCTCCGCAGTTTGAGCCTGTTTAACCTCATCCTTGACTATCTGAATCTGATTTTTAATCTGTGCAATATCTTTGGATGGTGAAAAATCCAAAATTGAATTCTGCAAGCCTTGGATTTTCTCAGCTAATTCCTTGACTGCCTTTGCAAGTTGATTAGCCGTTTCCTCTGCTTTCTTCCCAGCATCCCAATGAGGCGTTGCATCTTTTATCGCCTGATTATAAGCTTCCCTAAAGTTATATTTATAAGCCTGTGCATTCTCTTCTCGATTCTTCCACCATGCTACACATACAGAAAAATCTTCATCCTGTATCGGCTTAGTTTTGGTATAAGTTTTCCGTCCTTCTGGCAAAGGTAACTCATAGTACCAAATCTCATTCGTTTGTCCAGAACGGTCAAAAAATAACAAATTTGTGGGAATGCCAGTATAAGGCGCAAACACCCCATTAGGTAAACGGACAATGGTATGCAGATTAAAATCCTTGAGTAAATCTTCCTTGAGTTTGGCGCAAGTATTATCCCCAAATAGCACCCCATTGGGAAACACTACTGCGGCGCGTCCTGGTTTGGGTCTTTGTCTGAGACGACGCATAATCAACTGAAGGAATAACAACGCAGTTTCTTTAGTTTGTCTATCTGGGGGAAAGTTATTTTTAATTCTGTCTTCTTCCTCACCCCCAAACGGCGGATTTGTGAGAATCACGTCTACCCAATCTTTTTCACCCATCTCCGAAAGGGTAAACCGCAGACTATTACCGTCATCAATATCGGGATATTCAAACCCATGTAACAGCAAACTCATGTGCGCTAACATCAAAGGCAAGGATTTTGCCTCACCGCCAATAATGCTTTTTTGTAATATCTGCCAATCTTGGGCGCTACAATTCTTTTTCAGGTATTCATACGCCTCGACCAAAAAACCACCAGTTCCGCAAGCAGGATCAAAAATGGTTTCTCCCAGTTTCGGTTCCATCACCTGCACGATAAACCGCACTACCGGACGGGGGGTGTAAAACTCTCCCGAATCTCCCGCAGCGTCTCGCATTTCCTTCAGCATCGATTCATAAAGGGTGCTGAGGAGATTCACTTCTTCTGATTTGTCAAAGTGAATATCATTTACCTTATTCAGGACATCCCACAGCAAAGTCCCGCTAATCATGCGGTTAGTGACATCTTTGAACACCTTGGCGATGACATCAGCGCGATCGCGTCCGGTTTTGCTTTTGAGATTTCGCAAATAGGCGAGTAACCCTGCACCTTTCGTGCCATCTGGTAAAATTGCCTCATCATTGTTGATGAAACTTTTCAGGCGATCGCCCGTAAAACTTTCATTAGCAGCCCAATCTCGCCAGCGATAAGGCGGTTGAATAGTTGGTTTATAGGATATTCCTTCTAACTCTGCTTCTACCTCATGCAGTTTTTCGGAATCATCCAAAAGTTTCAAGAACATAATCCAAGTCAACTGGGGGAGACGGTCTAATTCTCCATTCAATCCCTTATCTGTCCGCATGATGTCACGCGCTGACTTAACCACGCTACCCAGTTTTTGGGCGGTGGTTACGGGTTGATTATTTTGTTTTGTGGAACGTTTTGGCATTTATGTACTGTATTTATACTTTTTAATAACAATTAATAACTATCTTGACTAGTAATTTGAGTGATATAAGTAAATACGACCGATTCAATAATATCAACAATTTGTTGCACGTGCTTCAAAAAAGCCTCTACTTGCTGCTTCTTAACAGTTTCAGAAGCACTTCCTCTATGAGCTATTGAACCCCGTAAATTAATATATTTATCTAATTTTAGAGCCGCTTGAGTGGCTGACATTTTTTTCCAACGCCATGAGTGTGAAATATTTTTAATCGCTAACGACTCATCAAATAATTTATCAATATTTACTGTTATGGGTGTATTTAGTTGTCTGTTTCTTTTTTCTTGTAATTGCGTAAGTCTATTTCTGAGATAGTTTCTCCAACCATCATCTGCAAGACTCCAAACTGCTAATTGATTTTGATCCTCTTTTACCGACTTAGCTACTTGTTTTTTGATTTCCGTTGATAAATTATCTGAGGATGTTGCATAATTTACTATGTGTTCTAATCCTTCGGCGGCAATATCTTCACAATATGCTTCCCAAATGGCACAAATCAAAACAACAGCAGATTTATTCAGAACTTCAAGTCCATAACGTCTTCCAGGACTACTCCCACCACTTGATTCATGAAACTCTAATAGTTTATTAATATCTTCACAGTTTTTATCAAATTTTTGTTTAGCATTACTTTCCATATTCAATTTTTATGCAGAATATAATAGGTTCTGTAGTTGATTTACTGCTTCCCTAAGTTGATTAACTCCACCAAACCGTTGAGCAATTTCAGCCACATTGCCATATTTCTTAAATTCGCCGTTAGCCTTAAATGTCGTCGGAATATTAAACTCCTCAACTCCTTTTTCTGCATACTTGTCCAAAACTATCTCTAAAATTGCCCTAGCATCTTCCCCATATTGTTCAAAAAAATCAGTCTTGCGACGACGCAACGCTTCAGCCCGTTGCTTGCAAGTCAGCACCGGAGCATCAAAGGCAATATGACATAGTAAATCAAAAGGGTCAGCTTCGGGAAGATTAGTAACTTGTTTTAACTCATCAAAATCAATATCCCTATCCGCCAACAATTCAATAATTTCTGAACGCTGTTCTGGATCTGCCCAGCGTTCCTGTATTTCTAGAGTAGAACGATACAGGATGCGAACTTGTTCTCTGGTGTAATCAATTAATCGAGACAAGCGCAGTTGATTATCTGGATTTAAATCATAGATTCTTTCTTCAACAATCTCTTCGCTTCCCCCGTCAGCGTAATATTTCCGAGGTGGTATGTCATCATCATCTGGAAGTCCCGGAAATCCAGACCTTTCATCGTCTTCCAAGTCGTCTGCTTCCTCTTCTAACTCTTCTGAATCTAATTCCTCTTCATGTTCAGAGAGTATTTTCCCCTGATCATCTATCTCTGATTCATTAATCAGGGCGGGTTCACCGTCAAAATCTCTATCCTCAAACAATACTGTGCTGTTGGTGTAGTCGAGTATATTAAAGGACAGCTTACCTCGTTCTTCTCGCACACGAGTTCCCCGTCCAATAATCTGCTTAAAGTCTGTAGGTGAACGAATTACACGGGCAAGCACAACATTTTTACAGGTAGGAATATCTACCCCTGTTGTTAGCAACTTAGCAGTAACAGCAATAATGTGAGTTTCATCTAAGACATCTTTAAATTTGTAGAGATGCCCTTTACCCACATCACCAGCATCAGAGGTAATGCGAGTTATATAGTCAGGATTTGTTTTGGTGATATCGCTGTTGAGGTTGCGTAATTCCTTAATCATTGCTTTAACGTGTTCCTCATCCACGCAAAAGACAATGGTTTTGGCATAGCGATCGCCACTTCTCAAAAAATCAGTAATGTGTTGTGCGATCGCCTTTGTCCGTGCCTCTCTCACCAATTTCCGCTCAAAGTCTGGGGTGAGATAAACTTCATTGGGAATTGTTCTTCCATAACGGTCAATCTCTCCAGCGTTAGGTCGCCATCCTTGGCGATCGGAACGGGTAGTAATTCGATAAACACGATAGGGAGCTAAGAAACCATCATCAATCCCTTGCTTGAGTGAATATGTATAAAGGGGATTGCCAAAGTAGCGATAGGTATCAACGTTGTCATCCCGTAGCGGTGTTGCTGTAAGTCCTAACTGATACGCAGGTTCAAAATGTTCTAGAATTTGTCGCCAGTTACTTTCATCCCTGGCGCTACCTCGGTGACACTCATCAACAATAATCAAGTCAAAATAATCAGAACTGTATTCTCTATAAAGTCCAAAGCTATATTGTGTATCACCAATTGCTTGATAAATAGCAAAGTAGAGGTCACGTCCTTTTTTCGCTTCCCCCTGAATTTTGTAAATTTTCTCCTGATTAAAGGCAGAAAAATCCTTATTCATCGGGTCATCTACCAGCACATTCCGGTCTGCCAAAAACAGAATTCGAGGAGAACGAGATTCTCCAGAAGCATTCCACTCCAAACTTGACAATTTCCAAGCGATTTGGAAAGCAACAGTAGTTTTACCTGTTCCTGTCGCCAATGTTAGCAGTAAGCGCTTTTGACCTTTGAAAATTGCCGCTAGTGCAGCATTAATAGCATTTCGTTGATAGTAACGCAGTGGTTTATCTGGAATTGGATAAAACGGAGTTAACAGTTTTTCTGCTATGTCTGTTCTAATTTGCTCCTTCGCTTCCCCAGTTAGTCGTCGCCAAAGTTCATCAGGACTGGGAAACGATTCCATCACATCAGACTGCTTACCCGTGATGAAATCAAACTCTACAATTCCTTGTCCGTTAGTCGAGTAAGCAAACTTCACCCCTAGAAGATTGGCATAGTCTATTGCCTGTTCCAGTCCCTCATCTGGTGTTTTATGTTTTCGCTTGGCTTCCACCACGGCTAAGGGAAATTCTCCCTTATATAGCAGCAAATAATCTATAAATTTTCGTTCACCACGAGGTTGACGCTTGTTTTTGGGGCGAATTTTGCCATTAGTGAAGTAATACTGCTCAGTATAATCGTGAGGCTCTTTTTCCCACCCTGCATCTCTTAGTTTTGGCTCAACATATTTACGGCAGGTATTAGCTTCATTGCTCATTGCTTGCTATTTTACTAGTTAGTTTTCTAACTTAACACCTAGTTATGTCTACGCACAAAAAAATCATATTACCCTTGTTATTCAAGATGCAAATAATACCTGAGCGATAATCAGCGATCGCACTGCTTTTCTACATACATCGTGGCTCATAATATCTTTAATGTAGTCACGAATCGTGAGTAAATGTGTTACTCAGATCAAGTAAGGTCATAGACATCATTCGCTCAAGGGCTGAATATAGAATCGACGCGCTCAGTGAAAAGCCCTTGGAGCCGATGGAATACTGTAAAAAATGGGTTGATATGTCCCCCGATGACCGGGGGTACAGAAAAGCCTGCATAGCCTCTCTCGCCGAAGCAACTGGGCTGAGTCCAAGGACTATAGGTAATTGGGGTTCCAACTTCGAGAAGCGCCCCAATTATGTAACGCATATCTTACGTATGGCTGATATGCTCAACCAAATCAAAAAAATAGTCCTACCCCCTGACTTTCCTCAACAATAATTTACTCGTGAATCGTGACTAAAATACTTGTGCTAAGAGCAGATATTTCTTAAGTTGAGGTCAGCAAGTATGGGTTTTGAGTGCAGTAGCTAGGTGTCTTCACAATTCCCTGCTGCTGTAACCCTTACTAACTCACGAACGCCCAAGATGCAAACTGGGAGGCAATCCCACCAAAATAAACATCAAATTGATATCCTCTGTCAGTTGCCCCTAGAACCGATGGAATATTGTCGTCGTTGGGTTACTCACGAACCAGGACGTAATTATCGCAAAGCTTGCATTAATGCGATCGCAGAAGTTACAGGTACTAGTCCAAAAACTGTTAAAGATTGGGGGACAGACTTTGATCGACGGCCTAGATACGTTACCCGAATATTACGGCAAGCTGATTTAATCAATCAATTTAAGCAGCTAGTAGTAAGGGGAATTGTTGTCTTACCTCCAGACTTTCCTCAAGATTAAGCATAAGCGATCGCTACTCACGACCAACTGCCCCAAAAACCCCTTGCTGTTACCCCAAAGAGAATCTTAGGCTGACATACGAAGTACTAGCTGTAACGAGTAGCCGCATTTTTCTTGATGACAAAAATGGCAGAACATCAAATGAACTCAATCTCTACCTTTGACATCACTAAATATTTTCTCCTTGATGTCATGAAAGACATTAAAACTGGACGTATCCAACTTCCAGATTTTCAACGAGATTGGGTTTGGGACGATATCCATGTGCGTCGTCTGCTTGCCAGCATATCTCTGGCTTATCCAATTGGCGCAGTAATGATGCTTCAGCAAGGTAATCAAAGTCGACAATTCAAACCCCGCCCGATTGACGTAACTATAGATTCTTGAAACCTCCTGATGGCAATAGTTTTGAAGACATAAAATAAACCTTGCCCTAAATCTGCCCTAATTTTATACATGAAAAATTTTTCATGCTTGGAATTTTTGTAGTAGGTCGTTGCGGTTGTGGAGGGCGATCGCTTCTAGTATCCCCTGCCTCATCCGCTCTTTTTTCTCTCCAGTAATGCCTAAGTCCTCAAGGATAAAGCTTTCGAGTGAGGTTTTGTTGGTTGCCTCCAGTTTGCCGATTAATATCTCAGCTTGGTTTTTTGGAGCATTGGCATTAAGGAAAGTGCGGTTATCGCGATCGTATCCTGAATAGTTCTTCATCTCTGGCATGGGGAACCACTCGTTTAGTCCGCCGTGGAAGATGGCACGCTTCACTGGCGATTTCTGACACAGTGCTTTGATTTCATCAGACTTGAGGCGTTTGTCATTGGGGATAATCTGCGCTCTTAAAACTTGCTCTGATGCGGAAAGCTGTTCTTCTGAGACAATTACATAAGGGGTAAAAATTGATTTCTCACCTCCATCAAAACCAATCCCGGAATTGTGACCGTTTTGACCCGCATTTCTCACAAACAATCAAAAATCAATTTACATGACCTGATGTAAGACATTTTTTTGATACATCATGAATTCAAATTTACGTGGTGTAACAAATTAAGTATAAAACAGTAGCTATGAAGATAGAATAATCACTATGTTTATCTTTGTACTGAAAATAAAATGCTGTGTCTAGAAAAATAAGCATTTCAAAACTAGACTTAGATAAAAGCAAGCCAAAATATGATTAATTATGAGAAATTAAATGCAGTTTGAGTTGATATTAAGCAGTATTCGGGAGCATTTTTAAGCATCTGTAAGCAGCAGCCAAAATATGTTTATATGGACAAGAGCTAGTAATCGCAATTAAAATTCGCCGTGTGCTTACAGTAATTAAGGCTCCTAACTTCAATAATTTGGTACGAATAGTTCCAACTTGAGCGTTTTGTAATTCTGTTTTGGCTAAACATCTTTGTCGCAACGCATTCATCAAAACGTAAGCTATAGAAGAAAACTCAGATTTTGTGAGAAATCCGGGTGAAGAGAACCGCTTCAAAAAGCAGACTTCTCAACTTGATGAATCCAAGGCAAAACTCGACCTTTACAACCAAAGTCTTGAACGCACCTCAAAGTTAGAACAGTCCCGCCAGAGCTTATCTAAAGCATTATCCGACGCATCTCAAGCAAGAGTTGAAAATCAAAGAACTGATGCTGACGATGCACAAGGCTTAGTTGACAAGCTCAAAGATCCAAATGTCAAGCGGCGAACCAAAAGGGCGGCTCGCGAGCAACTAAGAGACATGGGTTATGAGGTAAATTCCAGCACCAAACCTGAAGTTATGGAGTTGCAGATTAAAGAGAAAAGGATTGAGGCTGAAAATAGAATCGCTCTCATCAAGCAGATGGCTTTGGAGAAAGAGCAGGAGTTTCAACGTAAGTCCCTAGAGAATGACCTGAAACGCCAGCGTATTGCTGCTCAAATCCTTTTAGATGAAGCCGAGTCAGCCCAATTATCAGCTCAAAAAGCCAAAAATGAAGCTGAGGGAGCGCTCAGGATTGCCATATCCAAAAAAGACCCACTGGCTATTCAAACCGCCCAGACTAACCTAGACATTGCTAACAAACAAATCGACCTCAGCAATCAGCGTGTAGATAGCGCCCAAGCTAATCTCAACGACCAGCCTGAGATCGCTGCTAACTCCACGGCCGAACAAAAAGCGACCCAAGGCGCTCAAACTGAAAGTCTTGCATACGGTGAAAAAAGACGCCAGCGACAAAGCGCATCAGATTTAGTGGAAGCTGGGGAAAAAGCACGGCAACCGATGAGTTTATCATCAGCTGAGGCTAAGGTGGAATCTACTAATCCACAGTTGGCACTTCCGACCAGGATCGACATCAACCAGATGCCCAAGCTTGACCTCAAGCCGGGAGAAAACTTGTTTGATGCTTACCAAAGGCAACGAGAGGGGATGAAGTTGCCAACATCAGGGGCGCAATTGCCCAGCAGCAAGGTTGATATGCCGCCAGTTGATAAAACGGCTATTGCTTTAAATTCAGCTACCATTCAACCACGTGAGGCATCTGGAGGCAACCAATTCGTGGAGGCGCTGAAAATGGCGAACCAGGGGATTGAGCAAAGGTTAGATGCTCTCAACAGTGCAATTATCACTCTAGCCAATACACCGCGAAGCCTGACCGTACAAACTCCTAACCCAATTGATGATGCAGCAGACTTGATGAATAGGATGTCACGCGGTCAGGTAATGGCGGCGGGAGTGTGAAAAATTTTTCAGGAAGCTATACTTGTTCCTGCTCTAGCTCTTGTTGAATAAACGCCTTGACTACTGTTGTTAGAATCGCGTCATTCAAGGCTTAAGCCATATCTTTTATAGCTTGCGGGGCTACATTTCTATAGGGCTGTCAATTTGCACTACTTGCGCTAAATGCTGAAGAATTTCAATTTGCTCACCTGCTGTCAGATCCTTGCCATTTTCCCAACTGGGTGGTGGTTGAGAGTGATTCAGTTCTCCAAAAGTTTTAAGGCAGTGTGAGTAGGCAATACCGGCTTGAAGACGATAAGAGCCTAACGACTTCCCCTCATTTCCAAGAATTGTCCATCCTATAGTTCTATTGTGAATGCCCTTTAAGATTGCAACCGCTAATTCTTCAGAGTCGTCAATGTCTAGATCAAAATGCCGCTCGTTGGCTGGGTAAAAGTTTAAATTATTTTCAGGGGTGAATTGGTAGCGAGTTGTTTTTGGAAAACAACTTACCGGAATGATTAAAGAACCCCTAGTACAGCTAGATTTTCGAGGCTTGGACGCAGCAAGGAACTCTTTTTGAGATATACCTTCTGCTATCACCGCAAGAGAATGCCCTACGTCAAAAGGAGTACATATATCGGCATTATAAGTAGAAATACCTGAGCTTTTTTCTGCTAGTACTTCCTTGATAACTCTTTGAATTAAATCCTCGCTCCAGCAACCGTCTGTACAGATAATCGCCTCGTTTACAATTAATTTAAAATTTGTCAGCTTTCTACAAAGACGCACTAGATATGTGGGCAGTTTAGATCCTTGAAGGGATTGCACGAGATTTCATGTAATCAAGAGACTGAACATAACTTAACCGAATAGTCTAATTATGCCTTGAATCAATTCAGAGTGTGGCAGATTTTTAGTAGAAAGTGTAGTTTGCAAAATATTCCTGCCCAAAAAACCACCACAAGCTAAAAGACACACTGCGGAAGATTGAGCCAATAATTTATCTGTTGATTCTAAAAATAACCCGATAACGTTAAGCAAAATTTTACTACTGATTTGAGCTTCTGCATCACTCAAGAGCGCTATAAGAATACGTTTAGCGGTTGAAGACATGTCATAAAGTTCAACAGCTAACCTTGTTTGATATTCTTCTGGGTTGTCTGTCAACCATTCAACTATTGCTTCTGAAATTTTATACAGGGCATCCTCATCCTTGTCATTTGCACGCAACTCATAAAAATATTCTTTGATTTGAGCAGGGAAATCATTAAGTTCTATAAGTGGCACTGCCGACGATGTTGAGGCAGAAGCTAGGATCTCTTCCCAGCAGTTTTGAACTGTCCTATTGGCATTTTTCAATAAGACTTTGCTCAACGCCTTTAAAACAACTTGTTTGTTAATTGAAAGGTTAAAATTATTATCCTGAAGATAATGCCTTGGTAGATACACGCCCGATGAGCGAATATTTGTTGGCACATCAGCATCAACAGGGATAGATATCTCCGCCAAAGTTCTGCCTTGTCTATTCAATGGACTCAGGGCCCAAGGCTTGGTGTAAGCTGGGAGTGATACACCACTGGAAAAAGTTTCTTGCCTCTCGGTTGAATTGATCGAGGTACGCGCTAACATCGTCTGTCTCCACTATCTTCTCGGTATGAAAATCAGCATCTATGAAATAACCCAGTTCATTAGTTGCATTTTTTATTGCAAGCCCGTATTTAGCACTCACCATTGCGTCTGCATAACCCAGATGACACACAAAATGCGAAAATGCCTGGGGTAAATCATTCTCTAGTAAATCGTCAGTTGCAAATATTCCTAAAATTGGGGGTTTAAGCAACTCCCGCCACGGGCGACCTACCAAATTAAGCTCGGAGCGCATAATAACGTCTTGGTATCTCAAGCCAATCCTTGTAAAGTACGAAGGCTTGTAGTATTTAGCTAGTAACTCAATAGCAATAAGTAATCGTTTTTTAAAATCCTCCCAGCTTTCATATTTAAACGTAGAGAGAGCTATAAAATCACTTGCTAGAACCAGTTTCCACTCTCCTGTTTTATTCGCAAACTCATAAGATGAACCTTGCCCAAATAGGACTGGCGGTGAGTTAGGCTGCGGGTTAGACAACGAGAACTCAATGGATTGACCAGTACTGAAGATTGGATAATCTGCTCTTACCGCTTCCTGAAAATCCACAGGAGCTTCTTTTTCAATTCTTAATATCTTGGGAAATCGAAGCTGGCAGATTACTTCCGCAAGAGGGTTGCGGATATATCTGACACGGGGTGATTCGGGAAACTTCATGCAGTTGTTGAACTTGGCTAGCTGGCAATAGAACGCAAATAACTGACTAGGCAGTGATAAAGGTATGCTAAAAAATAATTTCTACAGTAAATAACAAGACTCTGTAAAGAATTTTCTTCACCTTGACAAACTAAATCGATTGTCTTATTTGTCTCATCTTAATTGTAAGACAGCAATGGTCTGCTGTCTTCCGCACTTGAAGTGAGTATTTTATAATTTTTTTATAAAAATCTCAGTAGATTATCTAAGGCGAAAGCCAGTCTGGCAAAGCCTTTAAACGTTTAAGCCTTAAGAGCATTTTTTAAAGAATTTTATAAACTTCAAGTATCGTGACTTGTCTTACACTTGTCTGCTATCTGTCTTACCAGCAGATGTCTTATTTTGTGTTGCTGCTTGCGATCGCCCTCAGTTATGAAAAATTTTTCAGCTACCCAAAAGCGATCGCTTCAAGAGCATACCTGTGCCCTTGGACACTTAAGTATCCAATCTTAGTAGGCGAAAGACTTGAGCGATCGCCCTCGGTTATGAAAAGTTTTTCAGATATTGAAGCGATCGCTCTGTTCAGGCTCATGAAAAATTTTCCAAGGATGGTGATTTTGGCGCCGATCCTGGGAGCTATGGGAGCTATAAGTAGAGTAGTAGCTTGCATCGCCTCACTTGTTGAAAAATTTTCCAACATCTCACAAAATCATCAGCGCATTAGCCAGCGCCGCAATCTGTCTAGCTATTATCTGTTTCCCTTCAGTAACCGAACCATGTCGCAATTCATGAATTGCTTGATGCAAGCCTGTATGAGCATTGCAGGCTGCTGTTATAGCCGTCTCTAAAACTTGAGGGCTTGGCTTGCTCACAACTCACCTCCACAAATCCCACTTTCACCAAATATTACCAGTTATTCATTGCCCTCTTGGACGTTCCAATCAATCAATTCCCCACTGCGGAAATACGAACAGCAGCGTAGTTGTTCACAATTTGCTTTGGCAGAATCATAGTTAAAAATTATGGTATGGGTATACCCGATAGTCTCAGCGCTATCTTGAAAACTTCTTTTGCGGCTTCACTTACAGTTGTTTTAGCGGCGGTATCACTCAATGATTGTCCCCATTTAACCAACTTGCCTAAAACTGTGGGGTCATTATCAGCTTTCTTTGCCAAGTCCTGAGCAGCTTGTTGTTGGGCTTGCTCTTGGCTATATCCTTGAGTTTGCAGTTGAGTCAAAAGCTGTTGAATATCTGCGGCAGCTTCAGTAAGGTTTTGTTTTGACGAATAATCAATATTTGATGAGTAGTCATTTAAAGTTCCGCCTATCGTAGTGCCTTCATCTCCTGAAAAACCACCACCAAATTTCGGATTATTAAGGTTATACTTGGGTGCTTCTGACATTGTATTTTCTTGATTGTTATAGGTTTCTGCATTAACGCTATGTTTTTCAATAGCTGTTTTTAGTGCTATCTCAATTTTTTTGTCTAATAAACTAATTGTGTTATCTTTTTCTTTTAGTAATTCTAATAAAGATTCTGGTGGTAAAGATATAAGAGTGTCGTAACTCTTAAAATATTCAGCATGTAATTCCGAGTGATTAGCGGTTGTTGCTGTTTCAGCTTTGATTAAAAGTTTATTTTTATTAACTCCACGTTTTTCTACCGCTACAGGTTGAATTTCTGCTTCTGGATTATTTTCGATTAACTGGTTTAAAGCGATTTGGATTGCACGAAAATCAACTTCTGTGTTGTGGTACAGGTCTAGAGTTTTGACAATGGGAGCAATATATTCTGTAAATTCACCTTGTTCAAAGTTTTTATTCCAATCATCTGGTTTACGGCAGCGATTTGGGTTGTCTTTTGTTTCTAATCGCATGAAGATGTAATCACACTTCACCTCATTGAGTTTAGTTTCACCAGTAAGACCCCAGTCCTCTATAGTAGCTCCGGTGAGGGTAGCGCCTGTAAAATCAGTATTGTCTAACTGCGTTTGTACTAGCTTGGCTCTAGATAAGTCTGCATCTTGCAAGTTAGCTTCATTTAAATCCGCACTAATAAAACTGGCATCTTGCAAGTTAGCACCTTTAAAATTGACCCCTCGCAAGTCTTCACGGTCAAAGTTCTTATCTTGTCCCTTTCCTGTAACCAGTATTTGTCGCACTTGTGGAAGAAATAGATAGCTTGAACCAGGGCGAACTTGGTCAAGTTTTTTGGTTTTATAAAAGCAAGTGTGAGTTAGATTAGCTTTTCTAAAGTCCGTACTTTTGAGGCTAGCGCCTGTAAAATTAGCGTTAGTTAGGTTAGCGCGGCGGAAGCTTGTACCTTTAAAGGCTGCAAAGGCGACGACGATGTTGCGAATTAGAGTGTGCTTCTCATCTCCCTTCAATGTACGCCAACTAATATATGCGCTAAATAATACGACGGCGAAGAATCCGGCGTAGGCTCCGACCAAGGAGACTTCGTAGCCAATGGTGGCTTTGCTGGTTGTTCTTCCTAAGTAGGCTCCGATGAAGGCTTCGACAGTGCCGTAAACGTAGGCTCCGGCATCGGCGAAGATGTAGACGAAGGCTGCGGCGAAGGCTCCAGCAGCGGCGAAGGCTCCGGCTACGATGTAGGCTCCGACGAAAGCTGCGGTTATGATGACGGCTCCGGCTACGGCGATGGCGAAAGCTCCGGTGTAAGTTCCGGCTCCGGCTGCGGCGATGGCTGCGGCAAAGGCGATGCTTCCTTGGACGCTTTTGGCGATTCTGACGTAGACGTGGGCGAAGATGTAGACGAAGACGTAGGCTCCGGCGAAGGGGACGGTTCCAAAGACGGCTCTTGAACCTGCCTGTATTCCTTGACGAATTGTAACAATAAAGAAAATAATAACTACTATACTAAGTAAGCCTGATATCCGAATTTCTAAAGAAGAATTGTTAATGATTAGCGCTATCAAGGAACCAACAAAAGCTGATAAAAATCCTGCTATCGCCGCCAGCGCCCACGAAACAGCCACTAAGAGAGCAGCCCATCGGCGTTGCAGTCCAGCTTTGGCATGACTAAAGTTTGCACCTGTCAGGTTAGCACCGCTAAAGTTTGCCCCTCGGATGTCGGCATAGCTAAAGTTCGCACCCGCAAGGTCTTGTCCTTTGAAGTTGCGTCCTCGGAGATTTTGACTAGAGTTGTCTAAAACCATATTCCATTTTATGAGGTGAGCAAATTTTACTACACGCTCACTGCTTTAAATTCAGGAATGGTTCAGATATTCCTTCTTGTTGCATGAGAATTATTTACCAAAGTTTAAGCGAAGCCATTCGTTTAATTTGAATCGTTAACACTGGGTCAGTTTGGCATTCAAGCAAAAATTCTTCGGGTGGACATTCACAATTCGCCGCATAGGATTTAAGTCGATTGAGTCGCCCCGATCACAATTTAGAATTTTGCGGGACTGTGGAATAATCTGCTAACTTAATACCCCACTGCGGGTTATTGGTAATTGCGCCCATGAGTGATCCCTAGCAACTAAAGTCTGTCCGCTGCATTTAAATTATACTTCTCTATATACTTAAAAAACGTCAGCAATGACCATCAAAACCCAGAAAATTTTGATTTTGGCAGCAAATCCCAAGCAGACAGTACGTTTGCGTCTTGATGAAGAATTGCGTGATCTTGAGGAAGGTTTGCAAAGGGCGCAAAATCGGGAGAACTTTGAGCTGCGGTCTAAGTGGGCAG
>NZ_JBALEO010000039.1:0-1529 GCF_036918015.1 Nostoc sp. | reverse complement strand
TGTTTTTCGATATCTAAGGGGTGTAGGTCTCCCTAAAAAGGAGGTGATCCAGCCACACCTTCCGGTACGGCTACCTTGTTACGACTTCACCCCAGTCACCAGTCCTGCCTTAGGCATCCTCCTCCACGAATGGTTGGAGTAATGACTTCGGGCACTACCAGCTTCCATGGTGTGACGGGCGGTGTGTACAAGGCCCGGGAACGAATTCACTGCAGTATGCTGACCTGCAATTACTAGCGATTCCTCCTTCACGCAGGCGAGTTGCAGCCTGCGATCTGAACTGAGCTCCGGTTTACGGGATTTGCTTGCATTCGCATGCTTGCTGCCCTCTGTCCGGAGCATTGTAGTACGTGTGTAGCCCAAGGCGTAAGGGGCATGCTGACTTGACGTCATCCCCACCTTCCTCCGGTTTGTCACCGGCAGTCTCTCTAGAGTGCCCAACTTAATGCTGGCAACTAAAAACGAGGGTTGCGCTCGTTGCGGGACTTAACCCAACATCTCACGACACGAGCTGACGACAGCCATGCACCACCTGTGTTCGCGCTCCCGAAGGCACTCCCGGCTTTCACCAGGATTCGCGACATGTCAAGCCTTGGTAAGGTTCTTCGCGTTGCATCGAATTAAACCACATACTCCACCGCTTGTGCGGGCCCCCGTCAATTCCTTTGAGTTTCACCGTTGCCGGCGTACTCCCCAGGCGGGATACTTAACGCGTTAGCTACGGCACGGCTCGGGTCGATACAAGCCACGCCTAGTATCCATCGTTTACGGCTAGGACTACTGGGGTATCTAATCCCATTCGCTCCCCTAGCTTTCGTCCCTCAGTGTCAGTTACGGCCTAGCAGAGCGCCTTCGCCACTGGTGTTCTTCCTGATCTCTACGCATTTCACCGCTACACCAGGAATTCCCTCTGCCCCGAACGTACTCTAGCTATGTAGTTTCCACTGCTCTTATCTAGTTGAGCTAGACTCTTTAACAGCAGACTTACATTGCCACCTGCGGACGCTTTACGCCCAATCATTCCGGATAACGCTTGCATCCTCCGTATTACCGCGGCTGCTGGCACGGAGTTAGCCGATGCTTATTCCTCAGGTACCGTCATTGTGTTCTTCCCTGAGAAAAGAGGTTTACGACCCAAGAGCCTTCCTCCCTCACGCGGTATTGCTCCGTCAGGCTTTCGCCCATTGCGGAAAATTCCCCACTGCTGCCTCCCGTAGGAGTCTGGGCCGTGTCTCAGTCCCAGTGTGGCTGATCGTCCTCTCAGACCAGCTACTGATCGTCGCCTTGGGAGTCCATTACACTTCCAACTAGCTAATCAGACGCGAGCTCATCTTCAGGCAATTAATCTTTCACCCCTAAGGGCACATCCGGTATTAGCCACCGTTTCCAGTGGTTGTCCCAGACCTGAAGCCAGATTCTCACGCGTTACTCACCCGTCCGCCACTATGTCCGAAGACACCGTTCGACTTGCATGTGTTAAGCATACCGCCAGCGTTCATCCTGAGCCAGGATCAAACTCTCCGTTTTGT
>NZ_JBALEO010000038.1:0-90921 GCF_036918015.1 Nostoc sp. | reverse complement strand
TGCTTGATTTCTGATTTTTGAATTTTTTGGCTTTGCTTGTTTTCAACTCAGCTTCCCTGAGTCATTTTCTGCTTTTTAGTCTAAAGTCCAGTAATTATAAAAACTCATTGCCAGTAAAGCAATCTTTGAAAAGTGCGATCGCTCCTGAACACCATTTTTTCAGACTATATGTAGGGTTTGTATTTGTTTGGTGCGATCGCTTAATTATAAAAACTCATTGCCAGTAAAGCAATCTCTAAGTCTTGTGAGCTTTACTCGCTCTAACAAATAAATCTTTTTGTTTTGCCCATAGACGCAAAGAAGACCACAAAACAACTACTTTTAGTCGAATAATAATGTAGAAAAAGTTTGCAAAAAGTTGCATTGCAGCATTGGTTAGAAGTAAAAACGCAACCCCAAAGTATTCACTTAGCTGGTTGTGGTGGTAAACCAAGCTCGGCACGAAATTCATTGTAGTATTTCGCCTTATCCCAATTTTTAGCTGATTTAACTTGCTCAGGAGTTAGGTTTTTGGCATCCCTAAGGTTGGCACCGCTGAGGTTGGCACTCCTGAGGTTGGCACTCCTGAGGTCGGCACTCCTGAGGTCGGCACCGCTGAGGTTGGCACCGCTGAAGTAGGCACTGAGGTCGGCACCAATGAGGTTGGCACCGCTGAGGTTGGCATCGCTGAGGTTGGCACCGATGAGTTTGGCACCGCTGAGTTTGGCACTGCTGAGGTCGGCAATGCTGAGTTTGGCAACGCTGAGGTTGGCACTGCTGAGGTTGGCACTCCTGAGGTCGGCACTCCTGAGGTCGGCACGGATGAGTTTGGCACCGCTGAGGTTGGCATCCCTAAGGTTGGCACCGCTGAGGTCGGCACCGATGAGTTTGGCACCGCTGAGGTTGGCATCCCTAAGGTTGGCACCGCTGAGGTTGGCATCGCTGAGGTTGGCACTGCTGAGGTTGGCATCGCTGAGGTTGGCATCGCTGAGGTTGGCATCGCTGAGGTTGGCATTGCTGAGGTTGGCATTGCTGAAATCTTTATTAGCTAGACTCTCACCAGCTTGTAGCAGCTTTTCCAGTGCTTGAATTCTTACTCGACTATACTCCTTTCCTTTAACAGCATCGACTTGCTGCCAAAGTTGGCTTATCCTAATTTGTTTCTCAATTACAATACCCAGAACTACTGACGCAACCAGCGGAATAATTAAGAAAAACCCAACGGATCTAAAGCGATTATTCCGCGTTTGTCTGACACTAGTTTTAATAAACTCAGCAGCTAGGTCAGATAATCTTAAGTTCTCAGTTTGTTGGTTCTGAAAATCTTTCACCTCTCTTAACCGCTTCCCCTGAAAGAGATAATCCTTAACCCTTCGCCTATCTCGCCATTCAATAGCTGCCGCTTCAATTTTCCGCTTTTGTCGCAGTATATCCCGACTTTCCTCAATCCATTTGCGTAATAGCAACCAATGGCGAATCAGTGCTTCATGTGCAACATCTACCACAGCAATTTGATTAGATAAGGTACTGGTGACAACTAGGTTCTCATCAGCTAACCGTTGAATTATTCTATTAATCACAGCTTCTGGATATTGTAAAGTAACTAAATCCCGTTGCAAAACTTGTCTGCGGGTATCTTCTGTTCCTTCTCCCAACTGCGTCAATTCTAAAAAAATCCGCTTTGTCGCTTGCTGTTCTTCTAGTGATAATGACTCATAAACTTCTGTAGCGCGTGTTTGCAGGGTTCCCCTGACTCCACCTAGTTTGCTATACATAGTCAGGGTTAACCGTTCTTCAGTTCTTTGCTGCCATAGTTCTGTCAGCGTGTACTGCAACAACGGTAAACTCCCCGGTGAATTTTCTACATCTGCAATCATTTGAGAAACTAATTCCGGTTCTACTGCTAAGTTCACCTGTTGGGCAGGTTTGAGAATTGCTGTTTCTAATTCCTCCCGATTCATCGGTGTTACTGTTACTAAATGCTCTTGAATTTTCTTAGCTAGTCCGCCATACTCTTGTTCCAGACATTTACCAAAAAAATCAGCCCGCATTGTGATTATTAGGCAGAGTTTATTGTCATCTCGTTGCAAAGCACCTAGCACACATTCAAAAAACTGCTGTCGTTTTGTAATGTCTTGACATTGAGTAAAAGTTTCTTCAAATTGGTCTACCACTAGCACTACGCGCTGAGTTTGGCTAGCAGTAATCAACTGTCCTAAACCAACTGCGCCTTTGGCAATTAATTCTTCTGCTTTAGCTAACTGTGATGCGCGTTCAATATCTGATAATTCTGATTCTACAAATGCCAGTGCTAAATTTTGTAAGGGGTTAATCCCTGGTCGAAATATTTTCAACTGCCAAGTATCGCTACCTGATAACCTGCGTCCTAACTTTAATTGATAAAGTAAACCGGCTCTGACAACACTAGATTTACCACTTCCTGATGCTCCCAACACAGCGAGGAAATTACCCGATCGCACTTTTTCTAATAATTCGTCGGTTAACGCTGTTCTGCCATAAAATAAGTTAGCATCTGCTTCTGTGCAATCAAAATAAGACAATCCTCTGTAAGGACAAATAGCTGATATCTGTACTGTCGAGTAAACAGGAGAGGAATTCCATTTGCAGGTGAGATTAATTGCTTCACCAGAGTTAGCAAAAATGGGACGCTGGGGGAACGGGTGATGTTCTTGATTGAGCAAGTCTACTAAGGTGTAGTTACTCACCCAACGGTCTTGTTTTGGTTCCAAACCTTTCAGCAGTGCGGCAGTGAGAACGCTGTGTTGGCTGTTAATCTCTTCAAAAGCTACCTCAAAACCACGAGAAGCCGCAATAAAACACCTGTCTCTGCCTTTACCGCGATCGCCTGGATCTGCCTCTGCAAAATTTAGCACCTCTCCGCTATAGCAGCAATCCAAAATCACAATTTGTTGTCTTACTTCACTTTCTTGCAGCAGTCGCCGCAACCATTGCAAAGATAATCCCCAATTACCCGCGTCAGGGTTGACTTCACTTGTCGCTAAAAAGCCTTCCTGAATCCCTAGATTTTTCCGCAATCCATGACCGGAAAAATACAGCAGTGCTGTATCTGGCGGCTTCCCATCTGGCTTAAACAATTGAACGATCGCTCTTTCTAACTGAGTTAAACTAACTTTAGTTTGCTTACCAATGCGAATCGTCTCATTTTCCTTATCTTTGACTGCTGGCAGCCGCGTTACCCGAAATTCACCATATTGTTGTAAGATTTGAGCGATCGCTTCACCATCGGCAACTGGCGCGTTGAGACATTTTAAGCGGTCATACGTATTAATTCCCACCACCAAAGCGTCTCGACTCATCCTGCAAAGCCCTATGATAGTTGTGCCGAATTATTTCCAGCTTCTACAAGAAATTTACCGCATTTTCCGTAAAATTTTGTAGATAAGCACCGCTGGGCTACCTAGACGCAATTCTTTTAGGCGAGATTTATCCCATGACTCAACTCACACCTATTCAGTTAGAAGATGGCACTATTATTTACATTGAAGCCACAAATAACGTAGATGCACCACCAGTCATTACCGAAGTTTCCCCGGAGGGAGAAGAAGAAGCGCTAATTGATAAGGGATGGAATGCTGATGCTGCACAAAAGCAAATAGTGCAAAATTTCCAAGCAATTGAAGGTACAATTCGGGCTTACACTGTTTATTCACTCAATGCTTTTAAGAAAATCCCTGTTGCTAATATTGATAAAGTCACTCTAGAATTTGGCATCAAAGTTGGCGGTGAAGCAGGTATACCTTACGTGACTAAAGGCACGGCTGAAAGCAATCTTAAGATAACGGTAGAGTGTTCATTTCCTGACCAACCGGAAAAGAAAACTCAGCAATCATGAGTGAGAGTATTGACGCAGCCAAAATTTCGATTATTATTCCGGCTATTAATGAAGCGGGGAATATTCAAAAAGCCATTGCTACTACTCAAGGCAGTATAAATATAGAAGTCATTGTAGTCGATGGTGGCTCTAGTGATGATACTGTAGCGATCGCTCAGTCTTTAAATGTCAAAGTTATCTCATCATCTCCCGGTCGTGCTGTGCAAATGAACGCGGGTGCTGTAGCGGCTAGCGGTGAGATTTTGTTATTTCTCCATGCAGATACTCGTTTACCTGCTGGGTTTGATGAGATGATTCGCACAGCACTACAACAGCCTGGGATTGTGGCTGGTGCTTTTAAGTTGCGGATTGATGCGTCACTTTTAAGTTTACGATGGGTGGAGTGGGGAGTAAATGTGCGATCGCATTTTTATCAAATGCCCTATGGCGACCAAGCAATTTTTTTAACAAAGGAAGTATTTCAGCAAATAGGCAGTTTTCCCGAATTGCCTATCATGGAAGACTTTGAACTCATGCGTCGTTTAAAACGCATCGGACGCGTTGTAATTATTCCCACACCAGTCGTCACCTCAGCGCGCAGATGGTTGCAAAAGGGAGTATTGAAAACTACTTTACTTAATCAAATAGTAATTATTGCTTATTTGCTCGGCGTTTCACCTGAGCGAATTTGTAGCTGGTATCGCCGAGAAAAATTTAAGAGGCTTTAAGCTGTTTCTCATGTAGGTAGTATATCTTAGGGGCATTGGATTTGAGGTGTAAATTTGAAAGTTGAGCCTCAAAAGGTCAACATTGAGCCTCAGAAGGTCAACATTGAGCCTCAGAAGGTCAACATTGAGCCTCAGAAGGTCAACATTGAGCCTCAGAAGGTCAACGTCGAGCCTCAGAAGGTCAACATTGAGCTTCAGAAGGTCAACGTCGAGCCTCAGAAGGTCAACATTGAGCCTCAGAAGGTCAACATTGAGCCTCAGAAGGTCAACATTGAGCTTCAAAAGGTCAACGTCGAGCCTCAGAAGGTCAACATTGAGCCTCTGAGGGTGAAACTTATAAAAATGAACAAGCGTTTATTCAATTCCAAACTCAAACTACTACTGCTAAGTTGCCTAATTATCACTCTAATAATTGCTGCTAAACAGTTAAACTTTCAGGGACTTTTACAGACTTCAATCATTTGGGTTCACAGTCTTGGTGCTTTCGGGCCTATCGCCTACATAGTTATTTACAACTTAGCGACATTACTGTTTATACCGGGTTCTCTGCTAACCCTCAAAGGTGGTTGTCTGTTTGGTGTATTTTGGGGATCAATATATGTGCTAATTGCTGCAACAATTGGAGCAACCTTGGCTTTTATTATTGGACGCTATCTGTCGCGGGATTGGGTTTCTCAACAAATGGAAAAACATCCTAAATTTAAAGCGATTGATTTAGCAGTTGCTAAAGAAGGATGGAAAATTGTTTTGCTAACTCGTCTTTCGCCCCTTTTTCCCTTCAATTTATTAAATTATGCTTTTGGGATAACACAGGTTTCTCTCAAAGACTATATATTAGGTTCCTTCGGCATTATTCCCGGTACTGTGATGTACGTTTATATTGGTTCTTTAGCTGGTAATCTTGCCATGATTAACACCTCTCATCAACCAATTACTCCAGAAACTCAAGTCTGGCAATGGATAATGCGAGTAGTTGGGTTGATTGCTACCGTTGCTGTGACTGTGTATATCACAAAAATTGCTCAGAAAGCATTAGCTCAAAGTGTGGCAGTAGAAGAAATCACAACTCATGAAAAAACTAACAATCATTCAGATATTTAAAGCCTTGACTCCGCTCGGCTTTAACACTGAGCGAAGCCGAAGTGTTAAAAGTATTGATGCCGGAAACTTGCAGAAGTTTTTTAGCCTCAGTGTATTAATATTACTAATATTGGCAAGTAGTTTCTCATTAAACACAGACCCGGCTTTGGCACAAGAATTGGCAAATTCAAATTCCTTCAATCCCCAAGCAATTTTACGCGAAGCTTTGCAGTGGATTGAAAGCCTGGGTGCGCTGGGAGCCATAGCTTTTATTGCCCTTTATATTATCGCTACCGTTGCTTTTTTCCCAGGTTCTATTCTCACCTTGGGGGCTGGTGTGATTTTTGGTGCAGTTTGGGGTTCTCTCTACGTGTTTATCGGTGCAACCCTTGGCGCTACTGCTGCTTTTCTCGTTGGGCGTTATTTAGCAAGGGGTTGGGTTGCTGGTAAAATCGCAGATAACAAAAAATTTGCCGCCATTGACGAAGCGGTAGGTAAAGAAGGATTAAAAATTGTCCTGTTAACGCGATTGTCCCCGATATTTCCTTTCAATTTGCTCAATTATGCCTTTGGCATCACAGGAGTTTCACTTCAAGATTACTTCATCGGCTCTCTAGGCATGATTCCCGGAACCATTATGTACGTTTATATTGGTTCCCTTGCAGGTAATCTGGCCATGATTGGCACTGAGGCTCAACCTACCAACCCGACTTTACAATGGGCAATTCGCATCTTGGGTTTGATTGCGACAGTCGCCGTTACAGTTTATGTAACCCGGATTGCGCGGAAAGCTTTAGAAAAGGAATTGTAGGGTAGCACCACTGTACAAGTCTATGTCAACTGCAAATTTCTGTAATATCATGTCCGCGTAATTAGTTATGATTCCCATAGCCATTGCACCCCTCCCCTTAATTTCCTCCCCTTGCTAATGGGCTTAAAGTACACACAGTCAAATTACCCCCCTTAATCCCCCCTTATAAAGGGGGGAAACAAGAAAGAAATCTAGTTCCCTCACGCCACGTGCTTCAAGTCGGCAAAGCCGCCCAACGCAGTGGCTCCCCTTTATAAGGGGAGGGTTAGGGTGGGGTAAAAACCAGATTCGTAATACTACTTCAGACTTTGTGTATACACCATAGTTGCTAAGGGCAAGGGAGACAAAGCGTAGCTTTGGCGGGGTGGGGTTCTTGTAGCTCAATCGAGAACCGCTATAAACAAGCATAAAAAAATTAATCGGGATTCTTAATTTTAAAAGAGGTTTTGCCAATGACCAATTCAGATTTAGAGAGAGTCACAGTTCGCCCAATTGACGAGTATAACCAAAAGTTGGTGTCTTACGTCCATCCGCCAAATTGGGTTAATCCTCAACCCGCCGATGTTTATGACTTGGTAGTAATTGGGGCTGGTACGGCGGGATTAGTAGTGGCGGCGGGTGCTGCGGGTCTGGATTTGGGTTTAAAGGTGGCGTTAATTGAAAAGCATCTCATGGGTGGAGATTGCTTAAATGTTGGTTGTGTACCATCTAAAACGATTATTCGCTCTGCCCGCGTCGTTGGCGAAATCTGGGATGCGAAAGACTTGGGAGTTAATATTCCCCAACATAATATTGATGTTGATTTTCCCAAAGTTATGGCCAGGATGCGGCGAATCAGGGCTGATATCAGCCATAATGACTCGGCGGAACGGTTTCAAAACTTGGGTGTCGATGTATTTTTGGGTAGCGGTCGATTTGCAAGTAAAAATACCGTGGAAGTTGGCGACAAAACCCTCAAGTTTAAAAAAGCTGTAATTGCAACTGGTGCAAGAGCTGCACAACTGTCGATTCCGGGAATTGAACAGGCGGGTTATCTAACCAATGAGACGGTTTTTTCCCTGATTCAACGACCAGAACGTTTGGCGGTGATTGGTGGCGGGCCCATTGGTTGCGAATTAGCGCAAGCTTTCCGGCGTTTGGGTTGTGAGGTGGTGCTTTTCCATAGCGGTTCTCATCTCCTGAATAAAGAAGACGCTGAAGCCGCTAAAATTCTCCAAAAGGTTTTGATTAACGAAGGAATTCGCGTAGTACTCGATTCCAACTTGGAAGAAGTGGTAACTGTCACCGAAGGGAAACGGCTTTACTTTTCCTCCAACGGTCATCGAGATTCGGTGACAGTCGATGAAATTTTAGTTGGTGCGGGGCGATCGCCAAATGTCGAAAATCTAAATTTAGAAGCTGTGGGTGTAGAATATGACAAGCACCAAGGCGTGAAGGTAAATGATTACCTCCAGACGACCAATCCCAAAATTTACGCAGCTGGCGATATCTGCATGAACTGGAAGTTTACCCATGCTGCTGATGCTGCGGCGCGGATTGTAATTAAAAATACTCTGTTTTCTCCCTTTGGCTTGGGACGCTCGAAACTTAGTAGTTTGGTGATGCCTTGGGTAACTTATACTGACCCAGAAATTGCTCACGTAGGGTTATACGAACACGAGGCGCAGAAATTGGGTATTGAAGTGACGACCATCAACATACCTTTTAATAGTGTAGACCGAGCGATCGCAGATGGTGAAGAGTTAGGATTTCTCAAAATCCACCATAAAAAGGGGTCTGATGAAATTATCGGTGCAACTATTGTCGCCAGTCACGCGGGTGAGATGATTTCAGAAGTGACTACGGCAATGGTAAATAAGATTGGTTTGAGCAAGTTAAGCAGTGTAATTCATCCTTATCCCACTCAAGCCGAAGCGATTAAAAAAGCCGCTGATGCTTATCGTCGAACACTCCTAACATCAAATACCAAAAAACTGTTGGGATTTCTGACAAAGTTATCTTAACCAAAATCAGTGAACAGTCGGATAACTAAAAGTCCCTAACACCACACCCCCAACCCCTCCCCGCAAGCGGGGAGGGGAGACAAAGCGTAGCTTTGGCGGGGTGGGGTTCTTCAGGTTTAATAAGCAATCAAGCGGACATGATATTACTGATAACTGATACAGCAGTTTTCAACTAGATGAAGTATGAAGTACAGGAGTCAAAATCAGACATTAACCCGGATTTCTCACGCATAGTGTAGGCAGAGGGGGAAAAGGAGTGTGGGGAGTGTGGGGAAGTGTGGGGGGTAAGACTTCTTCCCCATCCTCCCACACCCCCCACACCCCTTGGATTTCTCACAAGTGAGAAATCTTCCTGTCTTCTGCCTCCTTCAAGTCATCTCTAAACAGGTCGGAAGCGATCGATCTCACCTCCGGTCAAGTTTGCGTAATACAGATTACCATCAGGGCCAGTGGTGATTTGTGTAGGCAGTCCTAGATTAGGCCTGTCTGTTGAGGAAGCAAACCGCTTAACTGAGGTAACTTTACCTTGACTATCTAATATCAAAGCATCGATAGTTCCTTGACTGAAATCACCAATGAATAAGGCACCTTGATAGATTGAAGGGAAAGTATTACCTGTGTAAAAGTCACCCACCAGGATCGAATTAGAACCAGAATGCTTGTAAGTGTACAGTGGTTGTGTAACAGATGAGCCACTATTATAGAAGGCTTTGGCTGCATCTAAATTAGCGTAGAGTGGTTGTTTCAGACTGACGACATTACCATTTGCATCAAGTCCACCTTCATAGAATGGCCAGCCAAAGTTAGCTCCTGGTTTTCCGATATTGACCTCTTCGTAAGTACCGAAGCCAACATCACCAATTACGGGGGTATTGGTCTTTTTATCAATTGTGAAACGGAAGGGGTTACGCAGACCTAAGTCATAAACTTTGGAAATATTGCTATTGGCGTCACCGTTGTAGAAAGGATTGCTTGATAAGCCTTTACCAGTAATCGGGTCAATCCGCAGAATCTTGCCGGATAGATTATTCTTATCCTGGACGCGAATTGCTCGCGGGTCTACTCCATTGTAGGAAGTACCATCTCCTAAGCTCACAAATAGAGAACCATCAGTACCAAAATGTACAGAACCAACTGAGTGAGATTCACTATCATTGGCTATAAAATTCTGGATATTTTGGACTTTATCGAGATTATTGAGATAATCCTGCAAGCTGGTAAACGGCTTACCAGTATCTTTGTTGAGAATTCCTGATGGTGCATAGCCAAGTGTGACATTTGTACTATTTCCATCTGGCTTGATAATATTCGCCCAAGTGCCATTTGTGCCGAGTAGTACAACTTCGCTGCCAGCGATCGCAGTAGTGTAATTAGTGTTGGGGTCGGCTGTAAAGCGACTTAACCGTGCAGTCCGATTCCCATTCTGGTCAGGATCGTCTAATGTGCTATTGGGATTGTTCTTAGAATTGCTTGTATTAGTTTCTGGTGGATCGTAGGTATACAACAGGTAAACATAGTTGTTGCCGTTTGGATTTTTGCCAAAATCTGGATGTACAGCAATGCCTAACAGACCGCGATCGCGCGTATCATTTACCTCTTTGCTAATATCAGTAAATGGTGTTGATAATAAGCTACCGTTTTTCATGACTCGCACTACCCCATTTTTCTGGGCAATGAACATACTGTTACCATCAGGTGCCCATTCAAAAGCTGTAGGTTGATTCAAGCCAGAAGCTACCGTATCTAAAGCAAAGTTACCAGAGTCATTATCAATAATAGTGATACTTGTCTGTTGATTAGTTAGCTGCACTCCAGCTGGGTTACTGAACTTCAAAGCAAATGTTTCATTTGATTCCCCAACGTTGTCATTAAGAATGGGGATAACAATGGTGTTGCTGGTTTGTCCGACTGCAAAACTCAAGCTTCCAGATACAGCCTGGTAGTCAGATCCAGCTTTAGCAGTCCCATCTTGGGTTATGTAGTTGACACTAGCAGCCGCCGAAGCATTGCCCCGTGTAACTGTCACCTTAGCAGTACCGTCACCCTCACTAACTACTGGCTGGCTGAAATCGAGGCCAGAGCGATCGTTGTCTTGAATCGTAATTGCGAGAGTTCTTTGGACTCCGAGTGTTGCCCCCTCTGCCTGATCGATCACAAAATTAAAGCTTTCATCTCCTTCTATCGAGGAATCATCATTGATCGGAATGGATACCTGTGCGCTGCTTTCTCCCGGCGCAAAAGTCAGTATTCCAGCACTTTCAACGCCTTCACTCCCATAGTCAACTCCTTTTGTAGCAGTATTAGCTATAGTTGCATACTTGATTGAAGATGTACTACTTAAATCTCCAGTTCTAAGTATTTTAACGGTAACACTATCACTGCCTTCGTTCACAGTCATCGAAGACGATCCTAAGGTGATAGTGGTCGGAAGAACTGGTGAATAAAGTTGAGACTGAGGAATGATTTGTTTCACCTGAGAGGCGCTTGACCAACGCAGTTGAGAAACGGCATTGTTTTTATTTTCGTAGTACTCAAGTTTAATATCGTACTTCTGACCTGCAACCAATGCGATCGAGCCACTAGGTTCGGCGGCAGGTTGATCGATAAACTGATTGATGATTTGTTGACCATTCACCCACAGTCGCACACCATCATCAGCAGTGGTGTAGAACTTGTAAGTTTCGCTGTACTTGGCTTCTACCTGACCTGTCCACCGCGCTGAGAAGGTATCTGCATCAATCGACGGAGCGGGAGAATCAGCGCCCCAATTAAAGTTCACCGTCGGATTTGTAGTAGTTACCTTCAGGTTAGTGAAGTCGATGTTGTCGTAGTACTCTCCTTTGAGTCCATTGCCACTACTGGGTGTGCTGACATTACTATACAGTTGGGACTGAGGAATGATTTCCTTCGCCTGAGAGGTGCTTGACCAACGCAGTTGAGAAACAGCATTGTTTTTATTTTCGTAGTACTCAAGTTTAATATCGTATTTCTGACCTGCAACCAATGCGATCGAGCCACTAGGTTCGGCGGCAGGTTGATCGATAAACTGATTGATGATTTGTTGACCATTCACCCACAGTCGCACACCATCATCAGCAGTGGTGTAGAACTTGTAAGTTTCGCTATACTTGGCTTCTACCTGACCTGTCCACCGCGCTGAGAAGGTATCTACATCAATCGACGGATCGGGGGAACCAGCGCCCCAGTTAAAGTTCACCGTCGGATCTATGCGAGTTTGCTTGAGGTTGGTGAAGTCGATGTTGTCGTAATACTCTGCTTTTAGTCCGTTGCCATTACTAGCATTACTGACATTACTAACATTACTAGATGTGCTGACATTACTATACAGTTGGGACTGAGGAATGATTTCCTTCGCCTGAGAGGTGCTTGACCAACGCAGTTGAGAAACAGCATTGTTTTTATTTTCGTAGTACTCAAGTTTAATATCGTATTTCTGACCTGCAACCAATGCGATCGAGCCACTAGGTTCGGCGGCAGGTTGATCGATAAACTGATTGATGATTTGTTGACCATTCACCCACAGTCGCACACCATCATCAGCAGTGGTGTAGAACTTGTAAGTTTCGCTGTACTTGGCTTCTACCTGACCTGTCCACCGCGCTGAGAAGGTATCTACATCAATCGACGGATCGGGAGAACCAGCGCCCCAGTTAAAGTTCACCGTCGGATCTATGCGAGTTTGCTTGAGATTGGTGAAGTCGATGTTGTCGTAATACTCTGCCTTGAGTCCATCTCCTTGAGAGATTAGGCTAGACCGAGCAGAAATGCTGGTTTGCCCTTGGTCAATGCTTTCTAGAGATGATTTATTCGTAATTACTGGGCTTACAGATGTTGATAAGTTTTGATTTGATGCCATAATTAATGTTGCAGGATTAGTTTTGCATTGATGAATATTTCAACCAAGAATGCATCATAAAGCTTGATATAAATATATTGATCGGCTAATCATTGATTGGCTTATAAATATATCTTTATTAATTACTAATTATGAATAATTACTTGAAGAACATATTAGTCTTTGTTTTCTTTCAAAAAATTACTGATTTTTTGAGACCTTCTAAATTTCACTGATGTGCAGATGCATATTCAGTAAGGCAAGCAATGCTCAATAAAGCAAATAGATGCGTAGTTAGTCAAATGTAATAACTTTACATAAATTACTTAAGTATTCTTTTACTTCTACATATTTGACAATAGATAGCGGTGTTATGTCTATCTTGTTTATGGAACTTTGTTTAAATATTCACATTAATATATTCTTTTTTAAAGGAATATAAAAGTTTTGATGATGTTTAAGTAAAAATTGCCAAAGTACCGGATAATTTAATGTATTTTATCTACAGATTTATTAACCATATAAAAATTAGATAAAGAAAATTTTTAATATTTAAAGATTTAAAAAACTAATATTTATCCATACTTCATCTTGACTATTACTTTATCGAACAGAATTCAGGAGTCAGGAGTCAGAATGGGCTAAACCTTAGCTATCCGCTAACAGTTGGGTATTCTGTATGACTGGCGGATAGCGCAGCGTCAACGAGACGCTGTGATATCGCTGAACGCAAAGAATTGTCAGCGTCCGAAACCCTACTCTTTCGTTCATTTACAAAAATTTTCAATTTACTCCAAGTCAGAAAAATTACAAGTTTGACGTTGCACATTCCCACTTTCCCCTAGACTAGGGGCAGCAACCTTGTTCAAACTGGCTGAGGAAAGTGGACTTTGACTGAGACAAACAATTTAAACTCTACCATCCAGAATCTCTCACGCAGGGAATTGCGAGATTTAGTGCGGACTCAGCTGCAAATGCTCCTAGACGCAGGAGACTTGCAGGGAGCAAAATCTATTCTCGTGCCCGTGCAGCCTGCGGATATCGCCGAGGCGATTGAGGGTTTGCCAGAAGCGATGCACGCTTTGGCTTTTCGCTTGCTTTCTAAGGATGAAGCTATAGAAGTTTATGAATATCTCGACTACAGTGTTCAAGAACGGTTAATTGAAGAACTTAAAAGCCAGGAAGTCTGCGATATTGTCGATCAAATGTCGCCGGATGACCGAGCTAGGTTATTTGATGAATTACCGGCAAAAGTCGTCAATCGCTTGCTAGAACAACTGAGTCCAGCAGAACGTCAAGCTACAGCCCAACTATTGGGTTATGAAGCTGATACAGCTGGGCGAATTATGACGCTAGAGTTGATCTCGCTGAAAGAAAACTTGACAGTATCTCAAGCTCTAGAGCGAATTCGCAACTTAGCTAATGCTAGTGAGATGATTTATTATCTTTATGTCATGGATGCGGCAAGACGCTTGACGGGGATTGTATCGTTGCGGGAATTAGTAACGTCTCAACCTGAGCAAATTATTGGCGAAATTATGACCCGTGATGTGGTGTTTGTCCACACTGATACAGATCAAGAAGAAGTTGCAAGATTAATCCAAAGATATGATTTTTTGGCTGTGCCTGTGGTAGATCGAGAACAGCTTCTAGTCGGTATTGTGACGGTAGATGATGTGATTGATATTCTGCAACAAGAAACCACCGAGGATATCTATGCCTTGGGTGGTGGTGTGCAGTCGGGGGGCGACAATTATTTTCAAATGAATTTGCTAGAAATTGCTCGGAAGCGAGTTGTCTGGTTATTGGTCTTACTTATAACTAATACCGTTACAGGCACAATTATTAAGTCGCAAGAGGATCTTTTAGCAAAAGTGGTGACACTGACGGCCTTTATCCCCTTGTTGACTGGTACTGGGGGTAATGTAGGCGCTCAATCTTCCACAGTGGTGATTCGCGGGATGAACACCGATGAAATCCGATCGCTTGGTGCATTGCAGGTAATCGGCCGAGAAGCGATCGCTGGGGCATTATTGGGAGGAATGTTAGGTACGATCGCTACTGTCTGGGCTTATTTTCTGCAAGGACGATTAGAAGTAGCGATCGCTGTAGGCACTAGTTTGGTAGCTATCTCTATTTTAGCTTCGATCTCCGGTTCATCACTGCCATTTCTATTTCGCTATCTTCGTTTAGATCCGGCATTAATGTCAGCACCATTTATTACCACAGCAGTTGATGTTGTAGGTGTTTTGATTTATTTCAATTTAGCGCGGGTAATTTTAAAGTTATGAAAAGAGTCATTGGTCATTGGTGATTAGTCATTAGTGAATAACACACTACAAATGACAAAGGACAAAGGACAAATGACTAACTTAACTTTTACAATTCTGATTCCGTATCTGGAGCAACAATTTCGCCAGTACCCAATTGCAGTATCATGTCCTGGTCAGTAATCAATCCGCTAAGTTCCTTCACTTGTAAATTCATGTCTTCACAAGCTTGTCTAAGTTCTCTGGCAAATTTGTTGAGGTCTTGACCATAGCCACATTGATAAGCAGCAGTTTCAATTCCTTGCTGGGCATTTGCTCTAGCACAATCTACTAGTTCTCTGCCATTCAATGGTGTAGGAGATGCCATAAACGTAGTTATTATTTCTTAAATGTACGCTGTTAGACAGATTATCAATATTTCGATATTAAATCATCCCTCCAATGGATGACCATGAGGGTAGAGTTAAGAGTTATAAGTTTAGAGTTAGGAGTTAAAAGTTGTAATTTAAAAATATATTGTTTATAACTCTTAATTCCTAACTCCTCACTCATAACTCCTAACTCCTAACTATTTTAATTACCCATTGACAACATCTCCACCATTGACATGTAATACTTGTCCAGAGACATAAGAACCATCATCAGAAGCTAAATATACGTAGCTAGGAGCAACTTCTTCTGGTTGTCCGGCTCTTTCCATTGGTACTTGTTTCCCAAAAGTTTCAACTTTCTCTTCGGGAAAAGTTGAGGGGATTAAAGGTGTCCAAATTGGCCCTGGTGCGACAGCATTAACCCGAATTCCTTTTGATACCAAATTTTTTGATAAGGAACGAGTGAAGGCAACGATCGCACCTTTTGTAGAGGAGTAATCTAGTAGTTGTGGACTACCTTTATAAGCTGTTACCGATGTGGTATTGATGATAGAACTGCCTGCTTGTAGATGCTTGAGTGCAGCCTTAGTCATGAAAAACATCGAGAAGATATTAGTGCGGAAAGTTCGCTCTAGTTGTTCTTCGGTGATTTCTTCAATACTTTCTTTTGGATGTTGTTCAGCAGCGTTGTTGACGAGAATATCGAGTTTGCCAAACTCATCAACTGTTTGTTGTATGGCTTGCTGACAAAAACTTTCATTGCCAATATCACCTGCAATGGTTACTGCACGACGCCCTTGCTTTTCTACCAAATGTTTGGTTTCTTTGGCATCATCGTGTTCATTAAGGTAAAGGATCGCCACATCTGCACCTTCTTTTGCAAATGCGATCGCAACAGCACGACCAATCCCACTATCTGCACCCGTAATCAATGCTACTTTATCTTGTAACTTGCCACTACCCCGATACTGAGCATCATCAGCTTTGGGTTTTGGTGTCATTTCTGATTCAACACCTGGTGCTTCTTGTTGCTGTGGCGGTTGCAACTTTTGCTCTTTTTTCTCTTCTTTTTTCTCTTTTGGTTCTTTTGATTTAGCCATCTGTTTTACCTTGGTAATTGAATCTTGAATGGGGCATTGAGAAAGGGGCATTGGGAATTAGTTACACTCCATCTTTCTCCTATTCCCTATTTCATAACTAAACCTTGGATCGAAAATTCAACCCAAGGTTTATTTTTTGCTTTGACTTTCACTAGCCATTTGCAATTTTAGGCACTTATATCCTGGATGTTTCCCAAACTTACTTATTCCCGCCACTCTACGCAACTTACATTATTTATCCTCACGCCTGACCATGAAAATAAGTACACAACTCTAATGTGATGAAGAATTTATCTTTTTCATCTGTTTTAAAGTTAACTATTATATTGCTGTACTTTATCGCCCCCTAGAGGTAAAGTAAGCAGCAATTAGCTCAACCTTAAGAGGGAAAAGAATTAAAGAAGTCGGCGATTTGCGGGTTGCTATAGCTCGATCGATTCTTGTGGACTTCCAGAAATTTTTTACAAAACTACCTGAATCTTGACACGGCGACTATACATCGTCCAAAAGGGTGCATGGTGCGCTACATTGAGATCATTAGAGGGCATGGGTTATGGCAACATTAAATATTTCCGAGTTAGAACAGGTTGAAAAGTTTCGCCACTTACAATTAACCCTGCGCGATCGCTGGAAAACGAGCGAACTATTTGACAATAGCGAAGCGGATATTTTAATTATTCCCTCCTTGAGTCTTGACCAGCGCGAACTCCAAAAGATCGAAGGCTGCGAACATTATGAAGAAAGATTACTATTTTCTTTAATTCGGTTGCGGAATCCCCAAACTCGGCTGATTTATGTAACATCAGTACCGCTGCATCCAAGTATCATTGATTATTATTTGCAACTGTTGCCAGGAATTCCCTTTTCTCATGCTCGCAATCGCTTGTTGTTACTTTCTACTTACGATTCCTCCCTTAAGCCTCTGAGCCAAAAGATTTTAGAACGCCCCCGTCTGCTAGAGCGGATTCAGCAATCTTTGAGGCTAGATAAATCATTTATGATCTGCTACAACTCTTCGCACTGGGAAGGCGAATTGTCTTTAAAATTAGGTGTACCACTATATGCTGCTGCACCAGATTTACAGATTTGGGGGACAAAAAGTGGCAGTCGGCAAATTTTCAAGGAAAGCGGAGTACCGCATCCAGATGGCAGCGAAAAAGTTTGGAACCCCACAGATTTGGCAGAAGCTACCGTTGATTTATGGGAACGCCAACCAACATTAAAACGGGTAGTAGTAAAACTCAACGAGGGCATTTCTGGCGAGGGGAATGCATTGTTGGATCTCAGACCGATTGAGAATTTAGCACCAAATACTAGTACTCATGCCGAAAGGGTAGCCGTAATTAGCGATCGCTTGGCAACGATGCGCTTTCAAGCCAAACAAGAAACGTGGGATAATTTTTCGGGAAGAATCCCGGAATTAGGGGCAATTACCGAAGCATTTGTGGAAGGGGAAATTAAGCGATCGCCCAGCGTCCAAGGACGGATTACACCCCAGGGCAAAGTGGAAATCCTTTCAACTCACGACCAAATTCTCGGAGGCCCAGACGGTCAAATTTATCTTGGTTGCAGCTTTCCTGCTGATGAAAGATATCGATTGCAATTACAGCAATTGGGACTTCAAGTTGGCAGAAAGCTAGCAGAGAAAGGCACTTTAGAGCGGTTTGGTGTAGATTTTATCGCCGTTGACAAGGGTAATGGAGACTGGGATATTCAGGCGATCGAAATTAACCTACGTAAAGGCGGTACAACTCATCCATTCATGACCCTGAAATTATTAACGAACGGTCGCTATGACCTTTCCACGGGTTTATTTTATAGTCAACAAGGTCGTCCAAAATACTACGTTGCCACTGATAATCTGCAAAAAGAGCGCTATCAGGGATTATTACCTAATGATTTAATGGATATCATCGCTCACCACAGATTGCAGTTTGACAGCGGTACAGAAACGGGTACAGTGTTTCATCTTATGGGTTGCCTTTCGCAGTTTGGCAAGGTGGGATTAACCAGCATTGGTGATTCCCCGCAACAAGCACAAGACATTTATAACAAAGTTGTCAAAGTTCTAGATGAAGAAACCCGTAGCGAAAATCGTGATTTCTCGGCGTTTTCAGATTATTCTTTTCCCGTAGTTTGGGATGAATTATAGGGGCACAGCAATGCTGATTGGTGTATCCCTACGAGTAGTACGCCAATTCGCCTAAGTCGAGAGACGCGATGAATCGCCGTCTATACAAAAGACTGATATTGTAGAGACGGCGATTTATCGCGTCTTTATGATGATTTATCGCGTCTTTGCGATCTATAATTTTCATCAAAAAACCTTAACTTAACCGAACCGTATTGATTAGACCTCTTGCAAAAGTCCCTAACACCCCACCCCCAACCCCTCCCCGCTCTTCGGGCTACGGTGTACACACAAGTGTTGGTGCAGTGTATCTATCCCGCCTCGGAATAAATTCCGAGTCTCATAGCGAAAGTCATCTTTTAGATGACTAAACAAGAAATTTAGTTCAGTCCACGCTTAGTGGACTTTAGCTATCAGCCCGGAACTTTAGTTCTGGGCGTAATATTTGCTTAGTGTGCGACTTTCACTTGAACAGAAATATTGGGTGGGTAGGATTTTTAGAGATGTGTGTACACTGTAGGCTCTTCGGGAGGGGAGACAAAGCGTAGCTTTGGCGGGGTGGGGTTCTTTCTTATTTTTGATTTATGCAAGAGGTGTATTGAAAACTGATTAGTTCTAGATGCGCCGATCGCTGTTAGGTAAATTTTGGTTGTTTGGCTGTTTACCAGATTGCAATTGAGTATATATATAGGTTACTACTGCTAAAGTCAGCCCAATAGCCAACACCACTCCTACAATTCGCAAGAAATTGGGAGTAATTCTCGTAGTTAGCTGCTCACTTAGCCTTGGTTGGTAAATAGTGTCATCCGTTCGCGCTTGTGGTCTGCGTTGATTAGACGCAGGTCGTGGCTGATACAACGTCACATCTGGTTGCACTGGTGGTCTACTTTGATTAGATACTGGTCGCGGCTGAAACAACGTCTTATCTGGTGGTACTTGTTGCCCACCTTGATTAGATCCTGGTCGCGGTTGAAACAACGTCTTGTCTGGTGGCAATTGTTGACCGCCTTGATTAGCTCCTGGTCGCGGTTGAAACAACGTCTTATCTGGTGGTACTTGTTGACCGCCTTGATTAGCTCCTGGTCGTGGTTGATATAACGTCACATCAGGTTTGCTGGCGTTCGGATTATTCACAGGACTCTGTTGATTTTGCTCAACTGGGTTAAATGGTCTGGGAACGGTTTCGTGATTTGAGCCTTGATTGAAAGCAGATGGAGGACGAATAACGGTATCGTCGTTCGATTGTCTGGGAACAGTTTCGTGATTTGAACCTTGATTGAAAGCAGATGGAGGACGAATAACGGTATCGTCGTTTGATTGTCTGGGAACAGTTTCGTGATTTGAACCTTGATTGAAAGCAGATGGAGGGCGAATAACGGTATCGTCGTTCGATTGTCTGGGAACAGTTTCGTGATTTGAGCCTTGATTAGAAGAAGGTTGCGATCGCCCAGTAATTTGTCCAGGTACACTAGATTCTGTGGCAAATTTGGCAGCAGCTTGCAAAGCCTGATTCAGTTCTTCTACCGTTGCAAATCGGTTGGCTGGGTTCTTGTGGAGGCATTTCATCACCACAGCTTCTAATTGTACGGGTAAATGCTCACACCCTGGTTGCGATCGCAGTGGTTTTGGTGGCTCATAAGCATGAGCTAATACCCAAGAAGCCTCACTAACATGACTACCCTTAATGCTGATTCCAAAGGGGTCGGCTGCACTCAGCATTTCATAAAGGATAATCCCTAAGCTGTAAATATCACCTCTAGCATCCAGGTTTTGATCGCTTTGGATTTGTTCAGGAGGTGCGTAACGAAATGTACCGATAAATGTACTAGTTATATTTGTAATATTGGAATTTTCTGAAGATTCACTCCGAATTTTGGCAACACCAAAATCCAAAACCTTCACCCACTCTCCCAAATCTGTTGGCATTAGAAATATATTATCTGGCTTCAGGTCGCGGTGAACTACCTGAATATGTTCAGTGGTTTTTCCACCATCTCTTTGGAGAGTAACTCCTTGATGAGCAAGCTGTAGACCTTTACAAACTTGCGCCATAATCTTCACCGTCCGCTCAACAGACAGCCGCTTTTCGCGCAGCAGTAATTGCCTGAGCGTTTGCCCCCGCAAATATTCCATGACGTAAAATGGAAAACCTTCCGGGGTTACACCACAGTCACTAATCTTAACAATGTGGTCGCTTTGCAAAGCAGCACAAACTGCCACCTCCCGCTCAAAACGCTTTCTCATTTCGAGTGATGCCACTAGCGTATCTTTGAGCAACTTCAACGCTACCTGCTGACCGACACGGGTATCCGTTGCTAGGAAGACTTCTCCCATGCCACCCCCGCCTAACCGTCTGTCCAAACGGTATCGCTGGTTATCACCTACGAAACGACCATTCCAAGAATTTGAAGAAGGTGGGGATTTCATCTGGGGCAACCCATCCTAGTTACTTTAAAATGTTAACTTTAGTCAGAGATAGTACTAGTATTACAAATATGATTGCTTCATGACTTAGATGAATATTAGTAATATACGCTACTAGTAATTATCCAATTATACCCAGCTTAACATATTAGTAACTTAAAGTAATGTGATAATTTTGATAAAATGTTTAAACTTTAGACCTAATAGCAGTTGAAATTTGTTCCTGATATTAAGTTAGCGCAAGTTCGACGATAATCGTCAGCTTCAGTAGTGCTGAGTGACTAAGAGAGTGAAACGGTAGAGCGCAAACTACGCACCTAGCAAGTCAAACTTTACAGACCAGTAATTGAATTTAACACTCTTCTTAAATTACACTGCTAATTTTGACTAGGGAATCAGGAGGCTAAGGTGGAAAGCAACACCACAACATGGTGGATATATGCATTATTGTCAGCTGGCTTTGCAGCATTGACAACTATCTTTGCCAAAATTGGGATCGAAAATGTGAATGCTAATTTAGCAACAGCAATCCGAACTGTTGTCATCTTAGTAGTTGCTTGGGGGATTGTATTTTTTCAGGGAAACGTAGTTAATATCTTAGCTATATCCCAAAAAACCATGATTTTCTTATTATTATCTGGACTATCTACAGGGTTATCATGGATTTTTTATTTCCAAGCCTTACAAGTAGGAAAAGCTTCCCTTGTCGCACCAATTGATAAATCAAGCTTGGTATTAGTTTTATTGTTTTCAGTCATTTTCTTGGGAGAAACATTAAGCTGGAAGATAATTTTAGGAACGGGGTTAGTAGTCATAGGGACTTTAGTTTTAATTATTTAAAGTCTTAATTAAAAGGATGCTTTAAAAGTTCTAGTGTTCAAGTACGTCAGGTAGCTTTAAGTGGAAATTTGCCTACTTCTAACAAGGTGACTTTGATCGTTGCCGAGTCTTTTCAATTGAGATGTTAGGTGGATTTACGCCATACTGTACTAATAGTTGACAACGCGCTTTTGTCTGCCGTGCTGATAGTCTTTGCTACAGAATACTTAAAGTTTTGCAAAATATATTCTATTAATGTGCTCTGGCGTACATGATTAATATGTGCTATTGCCATGAGGAATCAGGATGAGTAATGTGCTCTCTATAGCCGCAGTGACAGCAGTACTAAAAGTCTTGCTGGAAAATGGTTTAGTCAGCGATCCGATCGCTGCTAGTGTTGGTGATGTGATTGTAACTGCCCTACCGCCCGATCGAATTTCAGTTGAAGCTGACGAGCGCGCCCAAATCAACCTCTTTCTCTATCAAGTGACGCAGAATCGCAATGTCGATTGGGTATCTCAAGAATTTCGGAGCAGGCACTCACGGATTAATGGAAACCCGCGCTCTCCAATTCCACCACTAGCTCTTGACCTCCACTACTTACTCACAGCCTACGGAGCTAAGGATTTTCAGGCGGAGCTTTTACTGGGCTATGCAATGCATTTATTACACAAAACACCAGCGATCGCATCTGATATTATTGAAAATACTTTGATAAATGCATCTACAACCAATACTTCCAGTGCTTTTTCGCAAGCTGTAGCAAGTGTGTCTGTATCCGCTTTAGCCGAACAAATTGGGCAGATCAAATTGACTCCAGAGTTTTTTAACATGGAAGAAACTTCTAAGTTATGGTCTGCTTTACAAACACACTATCGACCTTCAGCTACCTATCTGGCATCAATGGTATTGATTGAAAGTACCAATGACAAGTCTGAAAGTTTTTACATGATGCCCTTGTCTCAACCGAATATAGAGCAAGTTATAGCTCCAGCCAAGACTGAACAAATGATTGTTGCAGGTACAACATTAGTAATTCGTGGTAAACGGTTACGCGGTGAGATCACACGAGTTCGTTTTGGCAATACGGAAACATTACTAGTACCTCAAGAAGTCAAAGAAACTCAAATCAGTTTGTTAGTCCCGCCAGATTTATACGCAAGGGTACAGGGTGTGCAAGTTGTACATCTAACAATGGGTAATGCAGGGCAAACGAATCATCTAGTTGAATCAAACGTGGCGGCTTTTGTCTTACATCCAACAATTACAGCATTCGTCACTCAAGTAGAAAATAGCGGTGAGAATTTACGCGCAGCAGAAATTACCGTTAAATTCCAACCGAAAGTAGGTAAGGCACAGCGGGTAGTTTTGCTACTCAATGAAGTATCAGGTGATAATCCAGTAGCTTACTCTTTCTTGGCTGCACCACCTACCCAAGACACAGATGCGATCGCGATTCCGGTCAAAAATGTCAAGCCAGGAACTTATATTGTCCGGGCGCGGGTAGATGGGGCCGAAAGTCCACTGCAAAAGAATCAGTTTGGGGAATATGATTCGCCACAGGTGACAATTTTATGAATGCTACGACAATTAATCACAATTGGGATGAGGCAAACTACCGCTACCTATCAGCAGCTCTCGCCGTGGTGCGTGGTATTTTAGAAAATCACACGGCAAAAGAGCAAAATCAACCTGAAGAGAACAACCAAGAGCATTTACAGCAGGAGTTACAGGAAGCTACTGCTGCTATGCCTGCACCATCGGCATTGGAGAGAATATGCAAAATGTTTCGCCTCTCATCCTTTGAACGCGATTTGTTGCTGTTGTGTGCAGGTATGGAATTAAATGGAGATTTTGCCAAATTGTGTGCTATAGTTAACGACGATTCACAACGAGCTTACCCAACTTTGGGTTTAGCTCTGGCAGCTTTACCTAACGTCCACTGGGATGCGATCGCTCCAAATGCTCCCTTACGTCATTGGCGGTTAATTCAAATTGGTGATGGTCATTCCCTAACTCTTAGTCCCTTGAGAATTGACGAGCGGATTTTACATTATCTCACGGGTATTCAATATCTTGACGAACGGCTAGCTGGTATTATTGAGCCATTAGAAGAGGTTAGCGATTTAGTACCTTCGCATCAAGATTTAGCAGAGCGAGTCGCAGCAGTTTGGTCACAAGCTTACAAGGTTAATAACTTGCCAATTGTCCAGTTATCTAGTGGTGAAACTGCTAGTAAACGTGACATTGCCGCCACAATTTGTCAACTTCAGGGTTTAAGCTTGTGGGTAATGCCTGCACAAGTTATTCCTTTAGCACCTGGCGAGTTGGATAATCTCATTCGCCTGTGGACTCGTGAGACGATTTTAAGTAAGAGTGCCTTACTCATAGACTGCAACGAACTGGATACTAATGATACAGCGCGGCTGAATGCGATCGCTCGTTTCATCGAACGCACAAAGGGCTTTTTAATAGTCACGAGTCGGGAACGGATCGGCTTATCACAACGCCTAGTAGTTAATTTTGATGTACATCAACCAACTAGCAAAGAACAAGGTGCAGTTTGGCAAGATGCACTAGGGGCGAGTGCATCGCAAATGAATGGGCAAGTCAAAACCTTAGTGGATCAGTTTAACCTCAGTGCTGCAACCATTCGTGCTGCTTGTGCAGAAGCCGCAGGACAGTTGGCACAAACACCAGAAACCGATATCACTAGCATTTTATGGGATGCCTGTCGTGTGCAAGCACGTCCGCGCTTAGATGAACTCGCCCAAAGAATTGAGCCATCTGGGGATTGGGATGACTTAGTATTGCCAGAGGCACAGAAACAAGTTCTCCGGGAAATTGCGGCTCATGTACGGCAACGGAGTACTGTATATAACAATTGGGGTTTTGGGGGCAAGAGTGCTAGGGGATTGGGAATCAGCGCTCTATTTGCAGGTAGTAGCGGCACTGGTAAAACTTTGGGAGCAGAAGTACTGGCCCATAAATTACGCCTCGACCTCTATCGGATTGACCTATCATCGGTAGTCAGCAAATATATTGGCGAGACAGAGAAGAATTTGCGCCGGGTATTTGATGCCGCAGAACAAGGTGGAGTGATTTTGTTATTTGATGAAGCCGACGCCTTATTTGGTAAACGGAGTGAAGTTAAAGATGCGCGCGATCGCTATGCCAATATTGAAGTTAGTTATCTATTGCAACGTATGGAAAGTTACCCAGGTTTAGCAGTCTTGACTACGAACTTGAAGAGTGCAATTGATACAGCCTTTTTGCGGCGGATTCGCTTTGTGGTGCAGTTTCCCTTCCCCGATACAACCCAACGAGCCGAGATTTGGCGGCGAGTCTTTCCAGCCGAAACCCCAACCGCAGATTTAGATGCTCTGCAACTAGCACGGCTCAATGTCGCTGGAGGTAATATCCGTAATATTGCCTTAAATGCGGCTTTTTTGGCTGCCGATGCTGGGGAAGCGGTGCAGATGAAACACGTATTGCGAGCGGCTCAAACAGAATACAGTAAGTTGGAGAAACCCCTGACTGATGCGGAAGTTGGCGGATGGATGTAATTTTGCAATTTTGACCTTATACCAATTCAAAAAATGATTGTGACAGATGGATTCACACCAAGCCAGACGCACCAAGGCAATTCCAAATCCAAAATCTAAAATCCAAAATCTAAAATAGTATTACTCTGGTAATTCACCAAATCTTTCCCGATAGCGAACAAGCATAGACTCCACTTGGGCAAGTTGTTGCTCGGCTTGTTCGCGTTGCTGTTCGGCTTGTTGACGCTGTTGCTGTTCTTGGCGTGCTACTTCTTCTGGCGTGGGTGTCAGTTGTCCATCGGGAGTGAAAAAGCGCAACTTCGATTGATAAACTCCCAAATATAACTGCAATTGCTGACTCCATAACCAACCAGCTTCATTTGCTTGCAGTTCTTGATAACGACCATCTAATAAATGAAATCCTTTAAATTCTAAACTTACCGGGTCAAACCAAAAATAATCAGGAGTCCGCCAAATATCTTGATAGATTTCCTTTTTCAGCCCTCTATCAGTAGCAGCTGTTTTGTCAGAAAGAATCTCTACAATCACATTTGGGTATTTGCCATCTTCTTCCCAAACTACCCAGCTTTTGCGTATTTTACGTTGGGTATTTAAAACTACAAAGAAGTCGGGGCCTCTAAATTGCTCAGACTTGTGTTGACGCGGACTGTAATAAATCGTCATGTTACCGCAAGCGTAGAAATCTTGACGCTCCTGCCACAACCATTCCAAACACTGAATCAACAGCAGTATTTGCCGCAAGTGAAGTTCTGTTTCCAAAGGTGGTTCATCACTGTATAAATCACCAGGAGGAAATATAACATCTTCTGGTGTGTCTTCTAAAATTATTCCTAAATCTTGAGCAGAAGACATAATAATTTCTATTTTGACAAGATAAATCTAACTTAACCCAATTCATTCACCTGCAAAAGCGATCGCCCCAGTTTTCATCCCAGCTTTCTAGAATTACAAGTCTCGCTCGCTCACACAGAGCCACTGCTGGCAAAGAATAATTTCTACTTAAGTCGATAGCGATCGCCACTAAACAAATTGTATAATTTGATTCAAAAATATGCTTGAGGATGTGAGATGAGCAATCGCATATTTGGGCCTAAGAAAGCAGATACACCCACTTTTTCAAATCCGTCGCTGCTCTCAGCAACAACTCCAACGCTGGCAAATCCAGTGCGCGGCTTTGACATCGCAAATAAAGCTCCAATCCAAGCATCCTCTGAAGTATCAACCGACCTGCAAGCTGCACAATCTGCTGGCGAACAATCCTGGGAATCACAAGCTATCAAAAAAAAGCCTGTTCACGACATTAGTAGCATAGCGTTGCGTCGTCCACAAGCAAAACTGACGGTTGGAGAACCAGGAGACCAGTATGAGCAGGAAGCCGATAGGGTGGCTAATCAAGTCATGTCAATGCCTAATACTGCGATGCAACCGCAGATGACACCAGAAGAACAGACTCAAGAGGAAGAAGTGCAAACAAAACCTCTCGATGTTTACTTTGGGCAAAGGAAATCGCCAGAGAATAATCAGTTGACCCATGTAGTACAACAGAAAAGTGGGGTATTGCAGAAAGCGCCAAAAAACCCAGTAGTTACAGAACTTTCGACAAAACTGCCACTGACGGAAGCCAATGCAAGATTAATTGACGCTTTTCATAATTTAGGTAGTATCTATGTGGATTTATCTGTAGCAAATACTGATTTAATCAGTACAAAATTAAGAATTTTCTCCATAAATTACGATATGGCTTACAGCAATTACTCAAGAGTAATTGGTCAAGGAAGAGCAGAAGCACAAAATCAAACTCTTTGGAGAGGAATATTTTTAGGAATAGGAACAGGTGTTTTAGCAGGTCTTGCCGCCGCCTATATTGCTCCTTCTACTGCTGCTGGATGGTTTGCTCTTACCCTAGCTGATGCAGGTACAGCAGCCGGTTCTTCATTTTTACAAGGAGCTGCATCTTCGGCTATAGCTCTTGCTGTATCAGACGCCATCACAACGCGAGGCAGTGATTTACAACCTGGTGGTCTTTCACCTGATATGCTGCGAAGTAATATTTGGCAACACGTTGCATCAATGTATCGTGGTGCATTGCAAACCAATAAAGTATTAGCAAACTTACATAAAAATACTGTTATTCTTGAGCGATTAATTGCAGAAATCAGGGTACAAATTGCTGGTGGTTCATCGCCATATTCACCAGCAGATATACTAACAGCAACTAATACCATGAACGATCGCATTAATGGAATGGCAAGTGTCTTTAGCGAGTTGAGACAAAAAGCAACTGCGATGAGTGCCTTTGGTAATTCTATTTTGGCTTATGACCCTACAAAGCCCGGAGTCGATCAAATAGAAAAAGATATTTGGATTATGTGGATGGGAACTTTAAGTAATGATGACTCTGACATTCTTGATTTAGATAATATTGAGGATCATTTGAAGAGTATCGGGATTTTAGGTAATGGTGGTTTATTAGGTGTAGATTTTGGGGACTATACCTCGGAAGACGATGAACTAGCGGCTTTAGCAGCAGCTCGTCCTCGCGCTGCAACCATAAAAGGAAGGTACGATCAAACGGCTTCTCAATGGACTGCACCAAGTCCCTGAGTCAACTTTTAATTATTTACTTTGATTTGTTTGCAGAGCCGTCTACTAAATCAAAGATTTTTAGAGGATGTTTTAAAAGTCCTATTGTCCGTATCAAATAGTTTTAGATCCCCCTAAATCCCCCTTAAAAAGGGGGACTTTGATTCCGGTTCCCCCCTTTTTAAGGGGGGTTAGGGGGGATCTAAAAGTGCCTAAAGTCACAGTGAAACACTTTTAAAACAACCTCTTACATCGTTTCCAATCTCCGACTGGTGAGACAGATTTGAGTAGCACACTTTAAAACTTTTTCAACTTGTTTTGGTGCTTTAATTTCAGTAAATAGCTGAATCGCTCGGTCGAAATTTATTTGACTCTCATCAGGCTTTGACATCTTTTGATTAGTTAAACCCAGTTGAAAATAGGCTTCAGCTAAATCGCATTTAGCGCCTATTTTATCCAAAAGTTCGATTGCTTCTGTATGATTAGCAATAGCTAATGCAAAATCTGTTTGTTGTCGATGGATTTCTGCTAAACCATTGAGTGTTTTTGCTTTTACCTGCATATAGTGACTTTCTTCAGCAAAAGTCAAAGCTTGGTGTAATATCTGATTTGCCTGAGAAAATTTGCCTAAATTGACGTAGGTTTGACCTAAAATTTGCATGAAATAGACAAATCTTCCAGTTTGTTCTACCAGTTTTTCGTTCGTAATATTTTGATAAGCTACATCTGTCAATTGATATGAGGGGTCGCGCAAACCTAAATAAGAATACACCAAAGCTAAACAAACTGAAGCTTTCTCTGCCCAGCGATGATGCTCGGTATTTTGAGCTAAATAAATTACTTGTTGAAATAACTTTGCGGCTGCCTCTAGTTCCCACAAATCTATCTTGTAAAGACCAATACTTAATAAAGAATCTACTTCTAGCATCCTCAGATAGTAAACTGTATGTTTATTTTCCGGCTGAGGTACAAGTGATTTGAGTGCTTGTGTTGCTAAAGTAATAGTCTTTTCTTGACAAGCGATCGCTTGACTAATTTTACCTGTTATCCAATATAAATCGCCCAGTATATTGTAAAGTTCGCTGAGATTTTGGTCATTTTCTAGATTGTGAACAACTCGATCAATTGCCGCAAGTATCGGCTGAATTAAACCCATCCGATACAACGTACTACCAAGAGGCAAAAACTGCTGCCATTGATTATTTCGGCTTTTTAAAATTACCTTACCCGCCAACTCAAATTCTTGAATTTCTATGTAGTGATAATATGCTTCCAGAGCTTGCAAAGCATCTTTAAAAGTTTCAATTTGTTTAACACTAGTTGTCCAAAATTCTGCGGCTTTGTGGTTGGCAATTTCCCATTCATCGCTGGGGCGTAAACGCGCGATCGCTTCTTGCCGAATCACCGGATGCAGCCAATATTCACCTTTTTCACACTCCACCAAAGACCGATTTCTCAAAGAGACAATAATTTGGCGATGTTGCTCGGCTGGGACATCCCACAGTAAAGAAAACAACCCCTGTGATGAGATGGTGGGTATATCTTGGTAACGATAACATCCCAAACGGCAAAGCAGGCGATAAGCTTGAGGGTCGAGGGCTTGCAGACGATTAATTTGACTAACTGCTAAATTTTTTAAGTCGGTTGCTGCTAAAGGATCGGCATGATTTTCTTGCCAATAAAGAGCCATATCACCGTCAAAATCCTCCTGAATCGAACCACAGAGAATTCCCATTGCTTTAGCATTACCGCCATAAGTGCGATGCATGATTTGCAAGGTTGGCGAGTTGATAGTTAACCCACGGTTGCTAAAAAACTGTTGCCATGCACTTTCATCTAAGCCAGGAAGCCGGTAGTGATTCACATTTAGCCCAGGTTCACAAAGGCGATCGCGACTAGTAATCAAGGTAACAGACTGCACCCTAGCATCAGCCAAAACCCGCAATAGTTCTACATAGTTGCGGTGAGAAGCAATCAACCCACCTTGTTGATCCAATGCAGGTTCTAGATTGTCAATTAACACCCCAATCCGCCGATTGTGAAGTTCGCGCTTGAGTCGCCCCAAAGTTACGCCAAATTCTACCCCAGGTTCTTGATCAAAGTCTTGTTTGAGCCATTCCTCAACTACTCGTTCGGCGGGGGTGATATTCTGCGTTTCCTTCGCCATCAGTAGTTCCAAAACCAAGTCAAACCCCTGAGTTTGGAGATATTGCTGCGCTAGAGTGGTTTTGCCCAAACCTCCCTCACCTTGGATGACAATGACTTTCGAGCCTTGATTTACCAAAGTATTCAGGTGAGCGATCGCTTCTGTTCGGCCAATAAAATTGGTATCCTCTAATTTTGGGGTGGGATGTGGCGATCGCGAGTAATCAATCAGACTGGATGATATCGCAGTAGTTTTTCTCAGAACTCGCTCCAAAGTAGCGCGACAATTACTTTTGGTAATCTTTTCTCGCAGTACTTTAGAAAGCAGCTTCCATAACTGAGAACCAGCATCCTTGGCGTGTCCTTCCGTACAACCGTAAGAATGAGCGATATCCAAGTATTTTCTACCCAACCAAACTTGCACAAGAATCACTTTTTGCAAATCGCTCAACCGTTCCCCAGTCTGCGGGGGAATTGTGGCATCTAACCATGCTAATGCTGCTTCAGCGTCCATTGTGTAACGACGAGGGGAGTTCAGATTTTAAGGACAACTATAAATTACTCTACAGTTATATTGCTGGAGTTTTCGGATAAGATTCTGTAAACCCGACTTTTTTCCCGACTTTTCCGAATAAAGCTTTCTCATCTCATAAAATAAAACTCATTAGGTCACTCCACCACCATCATTACTTATGGTGAAATCAGACCCACGTCAATTGCCTAGCAGTGCTGAACTTCCTTGTTCAGACGATACACCTGTGGATAACGAAGACCAGAATTTTATTCCGAACCTGCTTCTCTTCTTGCTGCAATATATTTGGGCAAACCGCAATGACTGGTTTTTCAGCGTGGATATGGGCGTTTACCATACTACAGGGGTTAGTCCACTTGTACCAATTGTCCCAGACGGATTTTTGAGCTTAGGTGTAGAACGCCGTAAGGAAGATAAATCTCGTAAAAGCTATGTTGTTTGGGAAGAAAATAACATTGTGCCTATCCTGGCTTTGGAAATTGTTTCCTTAACTCCGGGTGGAGAATACGACAAAAAATTAGACACCTATGCCAAGCTAGGGGTGCTGTACTACATTATTTATAATCCAGAGTATTGGCAAAGAGACCGTCACCAACCTTTTGAAGTTTATCGCTTAGTAGATGGTAGCTATCAACTGCAAATTGGTGAACCTTTTTGGATGCCAGAAATTGGTTTGGGAATTGGGCGATCGCAATACGTATCTGGTAATATCCAGCGTCAGGTTTTGTATTGGTATGACCAACAAGGAAAGCGCTATCAAACTCCAGAAGAACAGCTTGAATTAGTGCAAAAACAACTTGAGCGTTATCGTCAGCAATTTGGGGAACTGCCAGAATAAGTAAAGTATTAGATTTAAGGTAACGCCTTCTCTGCTTCTAGTAAAAATAGAATTGTGCTTGCCGTCATGTGAAGCTGGTAAGCAGCAAAGTGTTGTGGGACAGTAAGTGGCTGAGAACCTTGACCATGACCTGCATTTTTATTTCTCATAGTAGGAACTCCACTTTCAAGATTTGACTTTAGTGAGGTGAATTGGTTTTGTAAGTAAGTAGGAATCATATTATTCTGGAAGCAAAGATTAATCAGATTTTTCGCCGTATCTCCAGGTTGATAAATCCAGCCTCGAATATCACAAATAGTTTTCATAGTACTCTCGAAAGCTTTGAGGCATTCAACAAGGCATTCCTTGTATCGTTTATGCCGATAATGTTCGTGTGCTTTCAAAAATTCCTCATTTGCTCCTTTAAATCGTGTATCACTTAGCAAAAGCAAAACTGGCTTAACTGCCTCAGTGTGGATGATCTGAGAATCAACTCTGATAATTTCGCCTGACTCATACTGATAGCCTACCCCGTGTTCCCTAAACCTGAAGTTTAATTCTTCAATTGCTGCATCAGGTGTAATTTTTGGCTTACACAAGTATTTAATATTATTTTGTCTGTAAAATGTGTCTATCAATCTGAAACTCAATTCTACAACATCAAGAATATGATTAGTGTTGTTGCACTGTATACTAAAATTAATTACATCACCAATGTAATTTTCGTATTCAAAAAATTCTTTTTCTATTAGAGAGAATTTACCATATTCACGACATAAGGTATCGTGAATAAATTTGAAGTTTTCTATAGTTTTATGATTCCCATGATCGCCTAAAGCATCGTTCATAATATGAACAATCTGTACGCGAAGTGAACTAGGGATATTTTCATACTGATAAACATCAGGAAGTTCTCCCATAAATCTTTTTTGGCGTTTTGAGTATAGATCAAAAACATTCATACTTAAAAACACGATACATAATACTTTTATACTACAAAACAATAACTATAATGTCTATTGTGTATTAACACACACTATAGTTCTGTCAGATTAACCCTAACTAAGTAAGAACAAAGGTAGCATAACTCACAATTTTAATTCTTAAGAGTAAAAACTTGTACATCCTACAACCGACTTTTTCCCCGACTTTTGCAACCCTATCATATAAAACTGCCGACTTCAGCCGACTGACAAAACGAAGCGCGATCGCTTAGGCTATTGGGCATAGAGATAAAAATTTAAGTATAAAAATATGCTTAACACCCTCAGCCCAATTGCAGAAGACTTAGCAGGTCAAAGCTATCACAGTCCTCATTATTTACAAACACAGCACCGCATTCGTTCCCTCATAGACAGATATATTGCAGTCGAAAAACTACATGAGCGTCTGCAAGATTTACCGATACAGTTTGCCAATCCCCAACCGCGTCCCTGGAAACCCATCGATTGGCAGACAATTAACCGCAATCAAATTATCGGCTTAGACGCAGAGGTATTTTTATCTATATTGATAGGTGCGATGGACACAGAAGCTCCCATTCGCGGCTATACCCAAACCAGTCGGCAGTATTTGGAAAAATTGCATCCTCAAATGGCTCGGTTTGTTGGTGGAACAGTCGGTAAAGATGGCGAATTGCTGGAACTTGGTTTGTGGGAAAAGGAAGAACGTCAGCACACACCAGCATTAATCAAAATCTACGCCCAATTAACAGGTGAGAAAATTACCCCAAAACTTCGGACTGTTAGAAGCTATCTTCCCACAGATGACGCCAAGGAAGACTTATATCGCCACGGCTTACACCGCATTGCCACAGAATACGGTGCAACCTGTCTTTATATTTGGTTGATGGCTCACACCACTGGCGCACTCCAGGATGTTCTAGAGGAATTAGCACAGGATGAAATCAATCACATGACCAAATTCTGGGGGTTTGGAGTCTGGGCTTTCCCCGATACTGGCTTGATGCGAATTGGACGCACGCTAATCAAAACGCGATCGCAAAATTATCAGCGTAACAACCTCATGCGTACTCTCCGCCGCATGATGGCTACCCTCAACTGGAATTCTTGGTCATTAACCAACAAAACAACTCTCCTCTTCACCTTCACTTATACAATGCATCGCCTGTGGAGTTGGAACAACACCCTCACACCAGAGTACTTACAAAATTTATTTGAAATTACTCATTAACGCGATGTCCAACTTATTCTTAGAACCCCATTTCCATTCCTCTCCCCGAAAGGTCGATAGGCTTTGATTCTTACTCCCCTTCCCTTGCAGGGAAGGGGCTGAGGGTTAGGTTTTAAAGAAAGATTGCACACAGCGCTCATTAGTAAAAACAAATGACAAATGACAAAGGACAAATGACAAATGACAAGTGACAAATCAAAATTACCCACCGATTTAAACCCCCAAAAAATCCCCCAACATATCGCCGTTATCATGGATGGTAACGGACGATGGGCAACCAGTCGAGGATTACCGCGCATTGCTGGACATCGCCAAGGAGCAAGTACGCTCAAAGAACTATTGCGTTGCTGCAAAGATTGGGGAGTCAAAGCGTTGACAGCCTATGCTTTCTCAACAGAAAATTGGCAGCGTCCCATTGAAGAAGTAGATTTTCTGATGCATTTGTTTGAGCGGTTACTACATCGCGAGTTGGCTCAGATGCATCGGGAAGGTGTGCGAATCTCCTTTATTGGAGATTTATCGGCTTTACCCAAGTCTCTACAGACAGAAATGCAGCGTTCAATGGCAGAGACGTTGAACAATCAAGCAATCCACTTTACTGTTGCAGTCAACTATGGTAGCCGCAACGAAATTACCAAAGTTTGCCGTCAAGTAGCTCAACTGGTGGAACAGGGCAAACTCAGCGCCCAAGAAGTGAATGAAAGTCTTGTAGAAGAACACCTCTATACCGCAGACACTCCAGAACCAGATTTACTGATTCGTACTAGTGGTGAGATGCGATTGAGTAATTTTCTTTTGTGGCAAATGGCGTATACAGAGATGTATTTCACCGATATTCTTTGGCCAGATTTTAATCGAGAAGCATTTCATCAAGCTTTGTTGAGCTACCAAAGTCGCGATCGCCGTTTTGGTCAAGTTAAAGCTTCACTATCAGCTTAGTGTACCAAACATCAGACATCGCGTGAAGAAGGCAGAAGGCAATATTCCTTCTGCCTTTCTTGATAAAGTAAAAGCACCCATATTACCACGATGGTATATGAGCGCTCACAAATAAAACATTATCGAGGATAATCTATCTGCTATGACAGACCGAAGTAACTATAAGAATAGCAGGCACTGGGTAAATAAACTGCAAGGGTAGTTACAAATGTTTTGTTAAAAATATTACTTACCGTCAATATGATGCTTGATTTGGGCAAAATCCAATCGATTGCGGAATCCTATTCTCCCCAAGAACTCTTCGCTGCCTTAGTTTGGCAGCGTCGGTTCAATGAGTTTGATGGCGAAGAGGTAATTACTGACCTTTCCAACCACAGAAATTTATGGTCAAGCTTTCTCTTCACAAAACCAATCTTTGCACCAGATGAAAACGGTTTAAGCTTTGGTGGTATGGTCGATACCCTACTTGCAATGGCAAACTATCGTCCTATGCCTGAAACCAGCATCATCCATTTCATTGCCTATCCTGCCGATACACTGTACATTCTGACAGAGAACCAAGACACAAAAGTGTCAGAGCTTTTAGACTTAGGCAAAAAATGGCGAGCTGATTCAGTAGAGGTGAGTGATGGCACGAATGAAGACTACGGTTTGCGCCTGAAGCGCCGACTGAGAACTAGATTGGAAGGAGCGCTATGGGGTGAAGATGTTCACCAGGATTGTGATGCGGACATTCTTACCTATTGGTGGGATTAAATTCTTGAAAGTTATTTCCACCGTTTTCGTCCCGATCTTAGCCTACACCCAAATTGAGCAGCGATCGCAGCCTGACTTTTCACGTTATGTGGAAAAGTCCACCAAAAACCTAACCCCCTAACCCCCTTCCCGACGCGGGAAGGGGGAAAATTCAAAGTCTCTCTCCTTTTAGGAGAGAGATTTAGAGAGAGGTTTTCCAGATGCCGTGAAAGGTCAGAATCGCAGCCTCTTGATTTTTTTTGAGTAAATTATTCTTTGGTAGATATTAAGTCGCGGATGTCGGCTCAATACTATATTCGATATCACAAAATTAGACTTCTGTAATTATTCTTTTGTCAATAGTAATTATAATAACTACCAATATCATTTGTTGTTAATTCTTTCCAAAAATAGTATTTACTATAATTTAACACTTGCGATATAAGCTGAGGTTCTGGTAAGTCAATTCAGAAAAAAATCCTGATATCCAAAATTTAAAGTTAATAAGATTTTTTTATAAATCTACTTTAAGTTGACTTATCAATCCATTTTAAAATCGCAATTAATTTTTCCATTATTTTGTAGGTGTTGGGAGTTATCATGGCAAAATATCTACTAGCTTCTGCTAGTGGGATGGGGTTTTTATGTTTAATTGCCGGGTTATCACCTGTGCAAGCCCTTCCTAGTTTAGAAAGTGCAGATAAAAACGTAGCTGTTAATCAAAATGATGGCAACTATCAAAAAACTGATTCTCATCAAAGCAATTTAGCAAATAATATCTCCAGTCAATTGCTGATAGCTAATGATAGTCAAAAAAATTTACCCTCAGTCAATCAACAGCAAAAAAATCAAGATTTAGGAGTAGATTCTGCTGTTAACTTTTGGCAGCCAATCACAGCACAACCAGCAAGTTCATCTCCATCCTCAGACAAACTTGCACAAGTAACATCCGTATCCCAATTGTCTGATGTACAGCCGACCGATTGGGCTTTTCAGGCACTCCAATCTTTAGTTGAGCGCTATGGTTGTATCGCAGGTTATCCGAATCAAACCTATCGCGGTAATCGGGCGATGACTCGCTATGAATTTGCTGCTGGCTTAAATGCTTGTTTAGAGCGAATCAACGAACTGATTGCAACTGCAACTGGTGATTTGGTTAAGAAAGAAGATTTAGCCACGTTGCAGAAACTACAAGAACAATATGCGGCGGAATTGGCAACATTGCGAGGTCGAGTAGATGCTGTAGAAGCTCGCACAGCAGAAATAGAAGCAAATCAGTTTTCTACGACGACCAAACTCAATGGTGAGGTAATTATTGCTGGTGTTGGTGCTAGCGGCGGCGCTCCTAATGACAGTGACCCGAACATCATCCTAGTCAATAGAGTGCGATTAAATCTCACCACTAGCTTTACTGGTAAAGATTCATTAATTACTGGATTGCAAGCCTATAACTTTTTGGGTGGAGCCGATGGACAGGGTAGCTTACAACAAAGTTTAGGATTAGCTTCGCCGCTTTTAAGTGCAAGTAGCGCTCGTACCAGTTTTGAGCCGCAATTTCCGGGGTTAAATGTCAACACTTTGTCGAGTGTTGGCGCAAACAGCGTTCAGCTTTACAAATTGCTGTATATTTTTCCCGTCGCTAATAAATTAACCTTGTTTGCGGGAACTGCGGCGGAAACATCAGATGCTTTCCCAGCAATTACGCCTTTTTATGGTGAAGGACAAGAATCAATTTCTCGTTTTGGCAACTTGAATCCTGTGCTACGGGTTTCTGGTGGAACTTCGGGTACTGGTTTAGCATCGGCGGCGGGATTTATTTTTAATATTTCGCCAAATTTGGATTTAAGAGCTTTATACGGCAGTGTAAATGCCAATTTACCTGAAAAATCTGCGACTGAGGCAGTACCAGGAGTTTCTACTACACCTTTGGGAGCAGGTTTATTTAGTGGTAGTAGTATTATTGCCACACAGTTAACCTTCAAGCCAATTCCCGCTCTGGATATTGGTTTAAACTATGCCCACAGTTATCACGAAATCAATATTTTGGCTACAGGATTAGTTAGTAGTGATATCGGTGCTTTAGCAGGGGTTGCAACTGGAACACCGCTCACACTCAACTCTGTTGGCGGTACGGTAACATGGCGATTGTCTCCCAAAATAGCCTTATCTGGCTACGGTGCAGCAATATTTGTTGATGCTGCTTCAAATAGCGTGAATGCTTCCACCACCTTTACAAGTTGGATGGCGGGAGTTCACTTCAAAGATTTATTCAAGTCAGGAAACACTGCTGGGATTCTTTTTGGTCAGCCGCTTTACCGTAGTGATACTGGTGGTTCTGCTCAACTTACGCCCACAGGCGACAATCGGGCGACTCCTTACCATTTAGAAGCCTATTATCGCCTTCAAGTTAGCGATAATATCAGCATTACCCCTGGTGCATTTGTTCTCTTTAACCCAGAAGGTAACGGCAACAATGAGACCACGACTGTAGGTGTACTTCGGACTACTTTTACATTTTAAGAGATTGGAAGTATGGTCAAAATCCCCCAATTTATTGGGGGATTTTGGGATTGGGTAATCAAAGTTCACACTAATAACAATATTGCCCTGTCTCACTAGTATCGTGACAGAAAAATATTAAGTCGGCGCTCAACCTGACCAACGTTTCTAGAATCTAAACCCACTAACCGAGATATAGATGGAAAGTGTCCTTTAGGAGCGTCTAAGGTGAAAGTATATTCCTCATATTTAATCCATTCATGATTGGCAAGACTTGCTAGCCATCCAACTTTATAAGCAAAGCGCTTAGAATCTTTCTTGGCTTGCCAAATACTTTGTTGGACGCTGAAACCAAATCTGCCTTCACTATATTGAACCCAGAGCTTATTAATAATATAAAGGTCATGACGAGGAAATTTTTGGATTTCTCCACTATCTAAAAAACCTTCTCCTTCACGCTCACATATTTTGAGCATAGTAGAGTAGGTTTCTTTATCAGCTTCTTTCCATTTTTCTTCTGCTAGTAGTTGCTGCAATTTTCTATAATCTATACCAGTAGTATGAGATACAAGAGTTAATTCTGCCGCCAATTGAGACAGATGTAACTGCACATCTGATAAAGATTTAATAATTGATGTTTGCGAATGTGTTTCCAAAACTTGAGATGGCAATTGAGATATTTGCTTTTTTATTTGACCTAATTTTTCGAGAATTTGATAATTTGACTTTTGTTCAGCAGTCATAATTTCTTTCAAAGCTTGTAGTTCAGTTTGAGCAGCTAGTGAGGATTTTTGAGTCTCAGCTAAAGTAATCTGAGCTTGTATTGCCGTTTCTTCAGTATTTGCCAATCTCTCCTGCATAGCCTGAAGCTCAGACTTTAATTCCTTTATTTCCGTTTTAAAGCTTGCAAGATTTGATTCAATATTATGCAAATTATTATTTGCTTTCATATCCTGCAACTCTTCACGGCTACGCCTGAGTTCTTCAATTGCTTTTTCGTAATATCCTAATGGTGTTTTCCAGTTATTATTACCTGCTTTGAACATAAAAGAACTTTGCTTATTTTATTGTTTATCTATTAATAATATTTGTGCAGACTTATCCTCTGATATAACATTGTTTTTGAAATCATAATTATTCATGATGCTACGCCAAAACCTACAAAGTAAACCATATTTTATCCAGTCTTTAATAGCTCGATTTTTCAATTCTGGAGAATTTCTTACTAAAGCAGCCATCATAGCGGCATTTTGTTGTAATTGTCCATAAATTTTCAATACCTCGTCAATAGAAGTTTTTTCATCTAACTTACTAAGTTCATAGCATTCGCTTAACTCATAAAGCTCAATATCAGAAAATAGACCACCAGGCTTCCATGCTATTTTGAGCCTTTGTCTACATTTATCAAGAGGACTGGGTAAGGCGTGAACTAAATATTTTTTCAATTCATTCCGAATGAGTTCAAGTTTGCCATCTATCAGTTCGGAGATTTTATCAACTATTTGATTAGCATCTTGAAATAACTTATTTTCCAAATATTCGATTCTTTCCAAACTCTGCTCAATGCTGTTTTGAGACAAGCTAATCGCCTGCATTACAGCTAGTGACATTTGATTAATTCTGTTTTCTAGATAAAAATTACTTTTACTAACAGTCTCCGTGAGGGCTTTTTCACGAATGTTATCTATTTTCTCAAGGTGATGTTTAACTTTTTTATCTGCGGTATTCAATAGATATTCAATGTCAAATTTAACTTTACTTTCTAATTCCTCACTTCTTTCTATTGCATGATTAATACTTTCTTGAGCTATATAATCAAGCTTGTCGGCTAAAGGGTAAAGTTTTTCATCAAACAAGTTAGCTATTTCTTTGCTACTCTCTCTCACAACCTCCTTAGCTGCACCCTCAAATTGTTTAACAAGACCTCCAAATAGCCATCCCATCATTTATCCACACCCTTTTAAAGGATAATTAGCAAGCAGATATCCTCCCAAAAATAACACTCCTTTTCAGGAGTGTCGAGGATAAAATAATAACTAATAAATAAGTAGAAATTCGGTAGACAATTATCGAATAATATTATTTTCTGTTTTAGAAAAATATAGTCGCTTTATCCAAAATCTGTTGTGCAAAATTGTTGCGATGTCTACGACGGGCTACACTAAAAATAAACTGTGTAGGTGTAGCTAATCGTAGATATCGCCCTACAGATAACCTAATTATTTCTTTTGCCTGATTTACCAGTTTGATTTGAAAGGTGGTGCTTTTGTATAACCTGCTCAATCTGGCAAGTCACCGCATCTATTCTATGTTTAACCTTATCAAAATCAATATTTACCCAAATATAGGCTTTATCAGGTTTTTGCCGATTGTTATTCATATATTGTTTTACTTGTCAATATATTTTGTTATATCTATACAATATAGTCTTCTTAATTTCTAAACTACTTTCTCTAGATATATAAGTAAATATGCTTAACATTTACTTAAGGTTTTATGAATCAAAAGCCCTCTTCCAAGCTTGGAAAAGGGACTTTGAAATTAGGTTTATTGAAAGAGGCGCGAAATATCGCGCCTCTAAGAACTAAAATCAAAATTCTAAGTATTAGCTTAAACCTTTGTTTGTAGATATTGAACTAACTGCGGTGCTTGCATCACTCCCTCGATCCTATCCACAGGCTTACCCTGCTTAAACAGTACCAAGGTTGGGAGAGACGCAATTTTATACTCAGTAGCCAAATCTGTGTATTTTTCTGTGTCGATTTTGACAATCCTTAAGCGATCCTTAAGTTGGGCATTGACTTGCTCTAAAATTGGCACCATCATTTGACAGGGACCACACCAGTCAGCATAAAAATCTACTAATACAGGTACATCAGAAGCAGACAGCATCTCTTCAAAGCTGTTGAATTGCTTTTTAGTTGCCATGTGACACACACCGATTTTCAATTGTTTGTTTCAATAGTAATTCTTAGAAAATAAAATAGGTATAGGTTTATGGGTTTTTGTTGGGAAAAGATTAAATTAGTTAATATAGAACGATTTAGTAACCCAAAATATTAAATCATTATAATAAAATACGTATTTTTTTGAGGTTGTGCATCTGCATTAGATATGTATTTAAACTTATCCTGACCAACCAAATGATTATAAAGGCGTTCACGAGAGTGATATCTACGAAGGGTGTAGCTGCAACACTTTCTAGTCTATCCAGCTAGGTGAATATATTGCTTTAAGTTATTCATCTATTCACAGAGAAATAACTATAGATATTTAATTATAGTTAAATGTTAATTCTTGTTATTCGAGTTATATAGCAATCCTATTTGATTTGTGAGAATTGCAACCCGCAATCCCCGACAACTTTATCAAGTCGGGATCTTGTTTCTGCGCGTTTGATTCAGGATAGCTATATCTAGCTAAATACCACGTATAACTTTATCTATTAGCTATCTAACTTGCAGCATCACAGCAAGATTGTCACCCTGCAAGAGTGGGATTTTACTCAGACAATATTCAGATGTTCCCGAAATCACCATAAGATAATTAGCGCGGTATTTCTAAGATTGAGGAACATTAAATGACACTATTACAAGATAAAGTCGCAATTGTCACAGGTGCATCACGAGGAATTGGCCGCGCGATCGCAATCGAATTAGCCTCACAAGGAGCGATCGCAGTTGTCAATTATGCTAGTTCGAGTGCTGCGGCTGAGGCAGTTGTTACAGAAATTATAAGTGCGGGAGGTCAAGCGATCGCGATCCAAGCAGACGTTTCTAAAAGCGATCAAGTAGACGCACTAGTTAAGACCGTCATGGAAAAGTTCAGCCGTGTGGATATCTTAGTCAACAATGCAGGTATTACCCGCGACAATCTGCTTTTGCGTTTGAAGACAGAAGATTGGCAAGCCGTGATAGACCTTAATCTAACTGGTGTTTTCTTATGTACACGCGCCATCAGTAAAATCATGCTGAAGCAGCGATCGGGGCGAATTATCAACATTACCTCCGTTGCAGGGCTAATGGGCAATCCAGGTCAGTCCAACTACAGCGCCGCCAAAGCAGGTGTAATCGGCTTCACTAAAAGCGTTGCCAAAGAACTTGCTACTCGCGGGATCACCGTTAACGCCGTCGCCCCTGGATTCATCACCACCGACATGACTAGCGATCTCAACAACCCCGAAGATATTCTCAAATACATCCCACTCGGTCGGTTCGGTCAGCCTGAAGAAATCGCAGGGATGGTGCGCTTTCTCGCTGCCGACCCCGCCGCCGCCTACGTCACCGGACAAGTCTTTAACGTCGATGGCGGCATGGTAATGGCCTAAATAGTTGAGCTAAATAATTGAGGGGTAGCGATTTTTCGTAGTTGGCGCTTTAGCGCCAACTACGAACTTATTAAATAAAATTTGACAGACTAATTATGAAAACAGACTCTATTTTTTATCGTTTATTTCAAACTTTCCCCAGTGCTTTTTTTGAATTAATTAATCTGCAAGCATCAGAAGCAAATGCATATAATTTCGCTTCAGTAGAATTAAAGCAAACAGCATTTCGTATTGATGGAGTCTTTCTTCCTGTTGCTAACACTAGTCGTCAGCCGATTTATTTTGTAGAGGTTCAATTTCAAAAAGATAATGAATTTTATGCTCGTTTATTTTCAGAAATATTTCTGTATTTACGACTTTACGCACCTACTTCAGATTGGCGAGCAGTAGTTATATTCCCTCGCCGCAGCCTTGAACCAACCCAAGTCCAACCGTATCGAGTCTTACTCGAAAGCCAATTGGTAACGAGGCTATATCTAAACGAGCTTGGAGAAGTAACTGAATATTCCTTGGGAGTTGGTATTCTCAAATTAGTAGTTGTAAATAAAAAACAAACTCCCATATTAGTCAAAAGTTTGATTACAAAGACACGTTCGGAAGTGAGCGATAAAGCACTTCAACAAAAAGTGCTAGATTTAATAGAAACAATTGTAGTTTACAAACTACCGCGTATCAGTCGTCAGGAGTTGATAAAAATGTTTGGACTCGGTGATTTTGATATCAAAACTACCAGAATTTATGAGGAAGTGCGTGATGATATCATTGAAGAAGTCCGTAATGAAGTCAGGCAAAAACAGACTTTAGAGGTAGTCATGCGTCTGCTGCGACGACGCATTGGTAATTTGAGTCAGCAATTGTCAGAGCGCATCAGTCAGTTATCTATTGAACAGCTTGAAAATCTAGCCGAGGCACTGTTGGATTTTTCCATAGAAGGAGATTTAGTTGCTTGGTTGCAAGACAATTTAACTCAAGCTTGAATTTTTTGTGGACTGAATAAACATAGTAGGGCTAGCATCGTAATGCTCACCCTACCAGTAACTAAGGCTGTTGGCGTATCCTTTGCCAGACTGTAAAGCCCAAAAGCAGGATAATGCTACTGGCGGTTGTCAGCATCACAGCCAAACTCATACCTTGTATTCTCATCGCCAGCAAGTTGAAAACTAAGGTAATTGACCAAAGGGTAAACGCAGCATTGCGCTGGGAGAGTCCCCAAGCAAGCAAGCGGTGGTGCAGGTGGTCTTTGCCAGGAGTACTGAGAGGGTTATTTCCTGCTAGTAGCCGCCGCACAAATACTTGAGTGGTGTCTAGCACCGGTAACAACAGAAATAAAACCGTAGGAATTAGTGCATAAACTGTGTTTTGTTGCAGTTTTCCTAAAATACTAGTTGCTGCCAGGACATAGCCGAAAAAGTATGCTCCGGCATCACCCATAATAATTCGTGACGGATGGAAATTATGGCGCAAAAATCCTAGTGCAGCACCTCCCAAAGCTGCAAGTACTAAGATTGCCGCAGCACGATTGTTAAATTGAGCTGCAACGCCCAACAAACTCATGGCGGTAATAAAGCTGATTCCTCCTGCCAAGCCATCCATACCATCCATCAAGTTGATGGCGTTGGTAATCCCTACTACCCATAGTACTGTTAGCAACATGGACAGAAGTGAGTCGATGGGAGTGCCAAACAGGACTTTGACACTGATGCCATTAGCTACCAATAATAGTGCCGTGACAATTTGCGCCCACAATCGCACAGAGGGCGGTAAACCAAACTGATCGTCAATAAAGCCCACAAGGACTAATATCGAACCCCCCAACAGAATAGTGAGCACCTGAGCCAATACGTTTTGGAGTTCGATCGGTCGTAAAAGGCTAGCTAATACCAGCGCGGCAATCACGCCCGCGTAGATAGCCAGCCCCCCGGCATTGGGTAAAGGTTCTCGGTTGAGTCGCCGGGCGTTGGGTTGGTCAGCCCAACCTACCCGCAAGGCGAATTTGCGTACTGTCGGAATTAAACGCCAAGTTACAACCCAAGCTAAAAGGAACGTAAATACTACTGCCAACCAGCCGGTGCCGCCAGGGTCGGCAATACCAAGGGATTTAAGGGAGTTCTCTAGATTCATCTCCCAATTCAAGCATTACTGCCAGTATCTAATATGAGCATCACCTGTATATTAATCAATTTTTTTTATTTCCATTTGTAACTTGAGCGGTGGGAGAGATTAGCACTCTGGCGCTGTGAGTGCTAAATTGTCTAATGGAAGCGCTGGAGAAATAAAACATGGCGAAAATTATTGCATTTGACGAGGAATCTCGGAGAGCTCTAGAAAGGGGTGTTAACGCCCTTGCCGATGCTGTAAAAATCACCTTGGGGCCTAAAGGTCGCAATGTCCTTTTAGAGAAAAAATTTGGCGCACCTCAAATTGTCAACGATGGTATCACTGTTGCAAAGGAAATTGAATTAGAAGATCCTTTGGAAAATACTGGTGCAAGACTCATCCAAGAAGTGGCCTCAAAAACTAAAGATGTCGCTGGGGATGGGACAACCACCGCCACAGTTTTAGCACAAGCCTTGATTAGAGAAGGTTTGAAGAACGTCGCGGCTGGTAGTAACCCTGTTAGCTTGAGACGCGGGATCGACAAAACTATTGAGGCATTGGTACTAGAAATTGCCAAAATAGCCAAGCCAGTAGAAGGAAGTGCGATCGCTCAAGTTGCGACTGTTTCTGCTGGTAACGATGAAGAAGTTGGCCAAATGTTAGCTCAAGCAATGGAAAAAGTCACCAAAGATGGTGTAATTACCGTTGAAGAATCTAAATCCCTCACCACCGAACTAGAAGTAGTTGAAGGGATGCAGATTGACAGGGGTTATATTTCTCCCTACTTCGTCACCAACAACGAACGGCAAATCGTCGAATTTGAAAATGCTCGGATTTTAGTGACAGATAAAAAAATCAGCAGCATCCAAGATTTAGTGCCGATTTTGGAAAAAGTTGCCCGTTCTGGTCAGCCCTTGCTAATTATCGCTGAAGATGTCGAAGGTGATGCTTTGGCAACTCTGGTGGTGAACAAAGCGCGGGGTGTACTGGCTGTGGCTGCCATTAAAGCGCCTGGATTTGGCGATCGCCGCAAAGCTTTGTTAGAAGATATTGCGATTCTCACCGATGGACAGTTGATTTCGGAAGAAATCGGCTTAAGCTTGGATACTGCTGCTCTAGAAGCGCTAGGAACTGCCCGCAAAATCACCATTGACAAAGAAACCACCACAATTGTCGCTGGCAGTGTCACGAAGCCAGAAGTACAAAAGCGGATTGCTCAAATTCGCAGACAGTTAGAAGAAACTGATTCTGAATACGATCAAGAAAAACTCCAAGAACGCATCGCCAAGCTCGCTGGCGGCGTGGCAGTGATTAAAGTGGGTGCGGCAACCGAAACCGAACTCAAAGACCGTAAACTGCGAATTGAAGACGCGCTGAACGCTACTAAAGCTGCTGTGGAAGAAGGTATTGTTCCTGGTGGTGGGACAACCTTGATTCACTTAGCTAAGAAGGTAGAAGAGATTAAAAAGACCTTACAAAATGACGAAGAAAGAATTGGGGCTGATATTGTCGGACGAGCGCTAGAAGCCCCCTTGCGCCAAATAGCAGACAACGCTGGTGCTGAAGGTTCTGTGATCGTCTCGAAAGTTCGGGATAGCGACTTCAACATTGGCTACAACGCTGCTACTGGCGAATTTGAAGACTTGATTGCTGCTGGTATTATCGACCCTGCCAAAGTCGTGCGTTCAGCTTTGCAAAACGCTGGTTCCATTGCTGGTTTGGTCTTAACCACCGAAGCGATCGTTGTTGAAAAGCCAGAGAAGAAATCCGCTGCTCCTGCCCCTGATATGGGTGGTATGGGCGGTATGGGTGGCATGGGCGGCATGGGTGGCATGGGTGGCATGGGTATGTTCTAATTTCTGCTGACCCAGATAAATATTTTTTAAACAGTTTGTCTTGCCAAGGCAGACTGTTTTTTTGTAACATTGCTGATTCAGAGGCAATATGTTATACCAATTCGTAATTCGTCAGATTAAATCTGGGTGATGACCAAATTAGCAACCTAAATAATTGCCTAATTTAGAAATTACCGTCTTTATATTAATTTTTGTAAAATAACGTGTAAGTTATCCTTATGTCCTTTGTTATTTACTAATGACAAATGACCAATGACCAATGACAAATGACTATTAGGTAATATTGCATGGCACGAAAACTACGTCGCCTTCCTAAACTACTCGCCAAGCTATATGAAGATGAGTTCCATCACCAACCAGGGACTATACCTGGAACCATTTTTATTGATGCAGATGCTCCACCACCAATAATTTTTTTGATTGACTATAACCAAACCAATTTCATCCGCGAACAAATAGAAACTCCAGAGGAGTGTGTCTCTTATTTGGAAGCAGAATCGGTTTCTTGGGTAGACGTACAAGGTTTAGGTAGTCAAGACATATTACAACGATTGGGTAACGTTTTTAAGTTACATCCTCTAGTTTTAGAAGATGTAGTCAATGTACCGGAGCGTCCCAAAACAGAGGATTATGAAGATCAATTACTTTTCATTGCCCGGATGGTAGTGCCAAAAGAAAGAACATGTGGTTTTTATAGCGAGCAAGTGAGTTTGATATTAGGAAAAAATTATCTGCTGACAGTGCAAGAGGAACCAGAACATGATTGCTTTGAAGCGGTGCGATCGCGAATTGAAAAAAACAAAGGTACTATCCGTAAACAGGGAGCGGACTATTTAGCTTATGCTCTGTTAGATGCAATTATTGATGGCTTTTTCCCCGTACTGGAGCTTTATGGTGAGCGAATCGAAGAGTTAGAGGAAGAAGTAATAGTTAAACCTACTCCCCAAACACTGCAAAATATTTATCAAATTAGACGAGAATTACTGCAACTACGTCGTGCTATCTGGCCCCAGCGGGACGCAATTAATTCCTTGATTCGAGATGGTAGTGAATTGATTGGTGAAGAAGTGCGAATCTACCTGCGAGATTGTTATGACCATACAGTGCAAGTGATGGATATGGTAGAAACTTACCGAGAACTATCATCTGGATTAATGGATGTGTACCTTTCGGCAGTGAGTAATAAAATGAATGAAATCATGAAGGTACTAACGATAGTTTCAACAATTTTTATTCCCCTGACTTTTGTGGCCGGAATATATGGTATGAATTTCAATACTGAGAAATCACCATATAATATGCCTGAGTTGAATTGGTATTGGGGCTATCCACTTTGCTGGGGAGTGATGTTAGCGATCGCAGTTAGTTTGCTATTCTTTTTTTGGCGAAGAGGCTGGCTGCAAAATTCTGTAGAAATCAAGCGCAATTAAAAATTGTAGATTAGCGATAAGTCAAATATATATTCATTAGCACCGGGAGTTAAGATTTTTGAGTTATGAGGAGTAGCGACCAGAATTTAGTAGTTTTGACGATTTATATTATCGGTGTTTCATACGTTTTCAACCGCATGATTGAATCCATCGATGACCAAGTTAAATTTGAGTTTAAAAAAGGAACCGTTGACGAGCAACTCAAAGAACACAATCTCGACGATAAAATTGGAATTTCCTTTAAACTTAAACCCTCATACGCAATTGACGATTTGAAAGATTTAGGAATTAGCATTGAAAATAAATCCGATCAGGTTGCTATATACGTTGACTGGGATAATAGTTCTTTAGTAGTTGAACATAGTAAGCAATCGCGCCGCGTAATTCGGAAATCACCAGACTTAACCCGCGACTTAGCAGTACCCCAAAGTCCTAGCCTGATTGCTCCCAAGAAAACACTTTCTGAAACAGTAACAGCAGAAGATGTTTTCGAGCGGGATAAAGACGCTGGAACCTATTCAGCAAAAAAACCACTAATTGATATCAACGGGCTACAAAAAGGGCAAAAAAAGTTGTACAACGACTTTATTAATAGAAAAAAGGAGTTGGACTTTTCCCTGCAACTGGTGCTACGGATATCTGAAGTGCGTTTAGGTCTAGCCCCAGGTCGTGATTTTCCTCCCATTAGTATTATCAATTGTCCTTTCACAGTCAGAAAACTACCTTGGACTTACGCTCTACCTTGGAATAAAAAAAAGCAATAGCAACCAGACACACTATGCCATCCAAGATTACACTGGATCTAAGGAGAGAGTAGGCGCAGGCGGTTGCAGATCAGTCATAGTTACTGGTTTGAGGAAAGTCCGGACTCCCGAAAGACCAAACTTGCTGGATAACGTCCAGTGCGAGCGATCGTGAGGATAGTGCCACAGAAAGATACCGCCAAAACTAGTCCTGAGCAATGAGTGCTGAGTGCTGAGTTTTCTTTACTCAGCACTCAGCACTCACAACTATTTTGGTAAGGGTGCAAAGGTGCGGTAAGAGCGCACCAGCAGTATCGAGAGGTGCTGGCTCGGTAAACCCCGGTTGGGAGCAAGGCGATAGGAACTACGGTTGGTCTTTTACCAGTTCCGCTCAATGAGAGCCGCTTGAGGCGTTTGGTAACAAACGTCCCAGATAGATAACTGCCCTCGCAAGAGAACAGAACCCGGCTTATGTCCTGCTCTCTCCCCTTTAATGGAGTATGAACCTTTAATGGTTTGTACTCTATTATTTTTTGTATGGGTTTTGTGCGTAAGCGTACCCTTCGGGAAGCAAGCTACGCGTAGCGTCTCGTAGAGAAGCTCGTCGTAGACATCGCTAATTCATCATCTAAAGCATTTAAAGCATTCCCAGGATCTCTAATGCTGTATCCAGATGCCATTTAACTCGATAGAGTCCAAACAGTTTCTCTTGACTGTACCGTGCTGGATACTCTAGTTTCCTCCCCTCCATCGTCACCTTGAGCAATGCTGACTGCTCAGGTGTCGGTGTTCCCATAGCTTCTAGTGTCGCTTCTAGCGCTTCTACTTGAGAGAATATAGGAGACTTCAATCCTTTATTCTCCGACACTTGCTTGCAGGCTATAACAGGAAAGGTCAGGAGTGCGTTAATGTAGGATGCCTTATCAGCAGGGTTCCCTATTGCTTGGATGCCATACTGTATCAGACATAAATCGCGTAACGCTCTCAAGCTTTTAACTTCTAATTCTGTGCGCGTAAACATAAAATAGAGTTACCTCTTGTAAAAGTGGGAATCGGTGGGCAACAAGTTTCTCAGGCTAAAATGCCCATCGATTTAACATTCTCCACTGATATACACGTGGAGAATAAATTTATTTGTATTTCTATACAATGTCTAAAAATAAAGGTAATCCAGATAACTTAAAGCCATTCACCACGGACAGAGAGCGGCCACTAACTGAATATCTACATTTGCGTGTCACTAAAGAAATGAAGGAAGAAGTGAAAGCTAAAGACGATCCTCCTGAATTTTGCCGTCAAGCTATCCAAGAGAAGCTAGATAGAGAGAAGTAGCAAAAAGTTGTTAGAGTAATAGTCCAAGAACTTTAGGAATATAAATTAAATATAGATAGCTTCCCCTGCCTCCCCTGCCTCCCCTGCTCCCCCTGCCCCCTTCCCCTTATCATGTAATGCCCCTTGCCTATCCACGCCGTCAACGGCAACTTGAAAGTTTAGTCCAAAAATTAGGTTTGTCGCTAGAAGCACCTATAAAGTGGGAACTGCTGGATTTAGCGCTCACTCATCCCACTGTCTCTGACTCGGCAAATTATGAACAGCTAGAGTTTGTTGGCGATGCAGTAGTGCGGTTGGTGTCGGCTGTTGTGTTATGGGAAAATTATCCCGATTGTCCAGTAGGGGATTTTGCGGCGATTCGTTCGGTGTTGGTGAGCGATCGCATCCTCGCGCAATTGGCCAGAGTTTATGGTTTGGAGTTATACTTACTAGTCGCTGGTAGTGCTACTGCCGATAAAGTTGGTTTAGAGTCACGACTGGCAGATGCTTTTGAAGCAGTTCTGGGTGCGCTTTACTTAAGTACTCAAAATCTGGAATTGATTCGCTCTTGGCTAGATCCCCACTTCCACGAACTAGCAACAGAAATTCGCCTCGATCCTGCCAGATTAAATTACAAAGCTGCTCTCCAAGAATGGACTCAGGCGCAATTTAAAGTTTTACCAGAGTATCGGGTTGTGGAAGTCACTCAACCACATCGCAATCAAGAACGTTTTATGGCTGAAGTATGGCTGCACGGAAACAAACTCGGAGAAGGTAAGGGGCGATCGATCAAAACTGCTGAACAAGCCGCAGCTAAAGTAGCTTTTTTAGCAATTCCTAATCCGCAAATACCCTGAGCTTAAAAGAAAGGCAATTAGTCGATAATCAGTTGATTGTCAGTGGTCATTTGTCCTCATCCTTTGTATACAAATAACTAATGACAAATGACAAACGACAAATGACTAATAACTAATGACAAATAAAATTAATATTGCTGTCATCGGAGTTGGGCGTTGGGGAGTGCATCTGCTGCGAAATTTTTTAGCAAATCCCCAAGTAAATGTAGTTGCTGTAGTAGACCCCCATCCAGAACGATTAGCGGCGGTAAAGCAGCAGTTTAACTTAGAGGAAAATGTACTATTAACAACCCAATGGCAGGATTTAAAGACAGTGCCAGGGTTGACAGGAGTGGCGATCGCTACTCCTGCTACCACCCACTATGCTTTAATTAAAGACGCTCTCCAACAGGGATATCATGTTTTGGCAGAAAAACCCCTAACTCTTGATCCCGCAGAATGTCAGGAACTTTGCCATTTAGCACAACAGCATCATTTAATACTAACAGTTGACCACACTTATTTATTTCACCCAGCGGTTGAGCGAGGAAAAACTGTAGTACAAGCGGGTAAATTAGGTGATTTACGCTATGGCTACGCCACCCGCACCCATTTGGGGCCTGTTCGGCAAGATGTTGATGCGCTGTGGGACTTAGCCATTCATGATATTGCTATATTTAACGCTTGGCTGGGTCAAATTCCTGTGCAAGTACAAGCAACGGGTACTGTGTGGCTACAGGGAGCAGGGGGGCAGGGGAGCAGGGGAGCAGGGGAGCAGGGGAGCAGGGGAGCAGAGGTGAGTCCATATACTGATTCTGTGCCTCAAGGTTTAGCCGATCTAGTATGGCTGACACTCACATACCCAGATGGCTTTCAAGCTTATATTCACTTGTGCTGGCTGAATCCTGATAAGCAGCGACGGCTGGGGATTGTGGGTAGTCTTGGCAGCTTGATTTTTGATGAAATGTCAATATCATCACCCCTAACCCTGCTACATGGAGAGTTTGAACAGCAGGGGAATCAATTTATTCCTGTGAATCAAAGACAGATAGTGCTGGAATTGGAGCCAGGCGAACCATTGGGGCGGGTTTGCTCCTCCTTTGTTGCCTCTATTCTCAACAATACTCCCTCAGAGATTTCGTCTGGCTGGGTAGGCACTGAATTAGTAGAAATTCTTGCTGCTCTAACATTATCTCTTAGCCAAGGCGGTAAACCTGTTTTTTTGGCGACTTCCAGAAAATAAATTATCCAATTTACTCAGATAATATTTTTCTTTCTCTCCCTGCCCCCTGCTCCCTGCCCCCCTGCCTACACCGCGATAGGATATTTTTTTAGTTGGAAGTCCCTTGAGCGATCGCATCGTCAAGGATCAAAAGTTTCAGGAGTACTGATGAATATGGATTTTTGACTAAATTACTTATTGAAAGTCCCATTTGCACAAACTCCTCCTTTTGGAAGACTTACCAAAATAGTTTGCAGAGGCGAAAGACGAATCTCGCAAGTCTCATTTCCAAATAGCAACTGGGACTTCGGGAGCTTTTCTTTGTCTACCTCTATTTTCACAGACTTGTTGATCCCCAAAGAAGAACTTCCCCCAGATTCCTGTAGGTTGGGGTAGCGGCTTGCCTTTACTGGCTCATTCCCAGAGGAGAATCCCAAATCCCCGACATTTGCTTCTTTGTTTGGAACAGCTAACAGCGAGATATCAATCAAAGGTAAGGTAATTTTCAGTGTCGTACCTTGATGAAGTCCCGCACTCTCAAGAGTAATGCTACCTCCCATGAGTTCGATTAAGTTTCGTGAAATCGCTAGTCCCAGTCCAGTACCTTCAAACTGACGTGTCGTAGTGCCATTCACCATTACAAAGGGGCGAAATAGTTTGTGCTGTTGAGTCGGATCGATACCTATACCTGTATCTTTGACAGCTACTACCACCTGAGATTTACCATTACTAGATTGAATTTCTGTAGCAATGGTGATACTGCCGGTGTCGGTGAACTTGGTGGCGTTGCCGATAACATTAATCAGTACTTGCTTCAGTTTTCCCGCGTCTGCGTTAATTGGGATCGCTTTGGAGGCTAACTCACATTTCAATTGCAAGCCCTTTTGTTGGACATTAACTGATTGTAAATTAATCACTTCTAACAATAGTTGTCGGAGGTCAATAGGCGTGGAAACAACTGAAAGCTTACCTGCTTCGATTTTAGAAATGTCGAGTAAATCATTAATAATACCTAACAAGTGAATCGTTGTTTCATCGGCACGTTTAAGAAACTCCATTTCTTCTTCCCGGTCATCACATAAGCCTTCTTCAACCAGGCGAATACAGTTAATAATAATATTTAATGGGTTTCTCAATTCATGGGAAGTCGTAGCCAAAAACTGGCTTTTAATCTGGTTAGCACTTTTTGCTTCTTTCCAAGCTATTTCCAGTTCTTCCGATCCAGCTTTTAGACGTTCTACCATTTGGTCTAATGCTTGGGCCAGTTGATTGAATTCCCGAATTTGAAAATTGTGCGGAACTGGTTGTGCGGCATGGTGAGAGTGAATATTGAGAGCATAGTCTCGCAATTCTTCTACAGGACGGGCCAAGTAAGGAGCTAAATATAGGGATGCTAACAAACTTGCGCCAATCAAACCAACTGTCAGAACGATCAGAATTAATTTGATTTCCTCTAAACCAAACAGCGCATTATCGACACTACTAACAGCTAAAACTATCCATTTTTGCTGTTGCTGTTGAGTAAGTGGATTTGCAATAACTGTATAGCCAGCGACTAATTCTTCTCCCTCTCTAAAAGACAAACTTATCGAATCGTTTTTTCCGGTGATTGCATTTTTAATTATGCTCTTGATTTGGGAAGCATGAGGGTGCTGAGTGATATTAGTTCCCACCCAATCGGTGAATGGGTGTGCCAAAATTGTGCCATCTTCAGCAATCACTACCATCGCGCCCGTGAGCGATCCCGGCGGATTTCTGGTTTGTTGGTACAATGCAGACTGAATACTTAAGCTGTAAATTGAATTTTTTCGGCTATCGGAAACTGGTGCAGATAAAACTACTTGCAGTTGATTTTGTGCATTTCTTTTTCCAGTCGTTCCTGCCTTTGGCGGAAAGATTGCTTTGACATCAATTCCATCACTAGGCAAAGGTAATCTCAATTCGCCAATTTCTCGATCCCCACAGCTACTAGCAATTATCTTCTGGTTTAGGAGATTTGTTAGTTGGATGCACTCAATACTGGCTGGAAGTTGTTGCCTTAACTGCGTGAGAAATTCTTGCTCTTGTATAGACGAACCCGACGGAATAACCGTTGTTTTGCTTACACTCTGCAAATTAGCTTTTAAGATTGCGATCGCATCACCAATTCTCTCCCCTTTACTGATGGCGCTTTCTGTTAAGTTTTGCCGTGCAGTTCTCAATATACTAGTACGTGCCTTATTCAAAGCAACAATTTCCCCTACTAGTAAAACTGGAACAAACAGCAGCAATATTCTCGTTACTAAAATTCGACGAAAGGAAGATTGGCGGGAATTAGTCATCGAGTGTCTCACTTTGCACCTGCAACCTACAACACCAAAGATATGCAATTAGACCAGCTAGATGAGACATTTTATTAAATTATCAGAATTTTATTTTCAATGTTTAAAAATAACAAATTGCTATAATTCAAAAAGAAACGTGGTATACCAAACCTCGTATATGCTAGATGTAGAAGAGATTTGTGTTGCATATCAATACAGTGGTTAAATTATAAAACAGTAGCTTGCAGGTATGGTTTTTTTGAAAATCTACACACGACTAAAGTAAATATTAAAACTATCAAATCAATTCAATGTTGCAACATCGTCCTCATACTACAGTTGTTTTAGCAATGAGTGCAGATGGCAAGATAGCAGATTTTAAGCGATCGCCTGCTAGGTTTGGTTCAAGGGTTGATAAAGCGCACTTAGAAAAACAAATTGCTGCCTCTGATGCCGTTTTATTTGGTGCTGGTACTCTGAACGCTTATGGAACAACACTTACTGTAACCGATCCAACTCTAGTGCAACTCCGGGCGCAAGGAGGGAAGCCTCGGCAACCAGTTCATATAGTGATTACAAACTCTGCAAACCTTAATCCGGAAATTCACTTTTTTAAGCAACCAGTAAGACGCTGGCTACTCACCACAACAGCAGGGGAATTTTCGTGGAAAGAACGCTTACAGACGCTTCACTCAACTCTGGGAATCGGAGTACAAGAGTACCCTCCAGAATTTGAGAAGATTCTGGTTTTTGAAACACCAACGCGAGAAATTGACATTCTCGCAGCCTTGAAGCAACTAGCCACTCTACATATAACACGCTTGGCGGTCTTGGGTGGAGGTGAATTAGTCGCTTCCTTGCTGGAACTAGATTTAATTGATGAATTATGGCTAACTGTCTGTCCGCTGATTTTAGGTGGTAATACTGCACCCACACCCGTCGAAGGGAAAGGATTTTTACCCGATTTGGCTCCCAAGTTACAACTTATAGAAGTTCAGACAGTTGAGCAAGAGGTGTTTTTACACTATCGCCTGCAACGGCCAGCAGATTAGATTACGCTAAGTTAAGTTATTTATTGGGGATAGGGCATTGGGTACAAGAGGCGGAGGGGCAGAGGGGAAAGACTTACTGCTACTTCTCCCCTGCTCCCCCGCTCCCCATTCCCTACTCCCTACTCCCTACTCCTCTAAGATGGTGGAACAACTTAAGCCTCGCTATTCTGTCGTTTGGACGAACAAAATCGCTGAAGTACCCCAAAATGCCTGGAATGCTTTGGCAATGCCACTCAAAACGCCATTTTTAGAATGGGAATGGTTGAACAATCTTGAAACCTCCCAGAGTGTTACGGCTAAAACTGGTTGGTTGCCAAATCACTTGACATTGTGGCGAGATAAAACGCTGATTGCTGCTGCGCCACTTTATCTTAAAGGACATAGTTCTGGTGAATTTGTTTTCGATCACCAATGGGCAGAGTTAGCCGATCGCATCGGAGTCCAATATTACCCAAAATTGCTGGGAATGACACCATTCACCCCAGCAGAAGGTTATCGCTTCTTAATTGCCCCAGGAGAAGACGAGGATGAAATCACAGCGCTGATGGTGCATGAAATTGACACTTTTTGCTCCAAAAATCGGATTTCTGGGTGTCATTTTCTCTACGTCGATCCCCAATGGCGGCCGATGCTGGAACGGCATGGCTTTACAACTTGGCTGCACCACAGCTATATCTGGGAAAATGCTGGTTTTAAAACTTTTGATGATTACTTGAAGGTATTTAACGCCAATCAGCGCCGCAATATCAAGCGGGAACGCAAAGCTGTGGAGAAAGCAGGTTTACGATTGCAACCGCTGAGTGGGGATCAAATTCCTCAGTCTTTGTTTCCCTTGATGCACCAATTCTATGCTGACACCTGTGATAAGTTTGGCTGGTGGGGTAGCAAGTATCTCACACGGAGGTTTTTTGAGCAGCTACACACCGATTATCGCCATCGAGTCTTGTTTGTTGCCGCATATAGCGAGGAAGATAATTCTCATCCTTTAGGAATGTCTTTTTGTTTATTTAAAGATGACAAACTCTATGGACGCTATTGGGGAAGTTTTCAAGAAATAGATTGCTTACATTTTGATGCTTGCTATTATGCGCCGATTGAGTGGGCGATCGCTAACGGAATCCAAATTTTTGATCCTGGCGCGGGTGGGCGTCACAAAAAACGGCGCGGTTTCCCCGCTATGCCCAATCACAGTTTGCACCGCTTTTACAATAATCGTTTAGGACAAATTTTACTTCCCTATATTAAGGAAGTGAATCAACTCGAACAGCAGCAGATTGAGGCAATTAATGCAGAGTTACCATTTAGTGAGAAAAATGCTTGAGGAAAAGGAACTACTTTCGTAACATCACTGCGTAAGTCCTAATAAGTTCAGGAAAATATTTATGGATCGCGTGAATCGTGATGAATTAATTAGAAGATATGCTGCTGGAGAAAGAAACTTTGCCGGAGTCAAGTTGGGCGGGGATTTATCGGGGATTGACCTGAGTGGTGCTGACTTTACTGGGAATAAAATGGACGAGTTCTATTTTGAGCGTGCCATCTTGAAGGGTGCTAGTTTCGTCAATACCCAATTGGCTCAATCCTGTTTGGATGGTGCCGATTTGACCGAAGCCGATCTCAGAGGTGCTAGATTGTCTTACGCGAACCTCAGAGTTACTAACTTGACCAACGCTGACCTTAGAGGCGCGAGATTTTCCAACACTAGGTTCGATAGAGCGAATCTTACCGGGGCTAATTTGAGTGGAACTGATTTGGGGGGATGTATTCTATGCGAAGCTAACTTGACTGGAGCCAATTTGGAAGGATCTAGTCTGCGTCGCATTACTTTTCGTAACACCATCATGCCAGATGGCACTATTCGGAATAGTTGAGTCTAATTCTTTGATTTTCTTTTAAGTAAAAGGAATCAAAAATATCTGAAAGATATCAAGAAGACTAAGGAAAATAGGAATTACACTTGATATATAGTGTAAAAACCCTCAAGAAAGAAAATTTCTTTTTATAATGCTTATGGATTTAATAATTGAAGATTTAGCCGCAATTGATGATAAACTTTCCCAGCGTCATATTGACCTCGATCCCGGTGGATATTTCATTATTTACTTAGATCGAGACGCAGGATTAATTTATGCCAAGCATTTTACAAATGTGATTGACGATCGCGGTTTAGCTGTCGATCCCGAAACGGGAAAGGTAATTCCGGCGCGACAAAAGGTAGAACGAACTCATACAACAGTTTTTAGCGCGAGAACGGCGAAAGAACTTTGTGTGAAAATTTTTGAAGAAACTCAGGTTCCTTTGGTAACTAAATTAGATCATGCAGCTTATCTGGGTCGAGAATTTATCCGGGCTGAGGTAGCTTTAGTTACAGAGCAAGAGTATGTTCAAGATTAAAGTTAGGAGTGAGGAGTTAAAAGTTAGAAATTCATAACTCCTAACTCCTAAATCTCCCATTACCCATTAGAAGAGGGCTGATTTATCTGATAGATATAGTAAGTCGCCATTGGTATAACGGTGGCAGCAATTAACAATCCTACTACCCAAGCAGTAGCGTTACCTTGGTTGGTTTCTTCTGCTTTCTTGAAAGTGCCTCCAACCTGCACATTGTCAATTATTTGGGGTGGCCCTGGATCGGTTTTGCCAGAGAGAACGGCGACAAGGCGATCGCTTGCATCGAGAAATGCCTGATTGTATTTGTCACCATTGCGTAACGGCACACTTACTGTTTCAGTAGCTACACTCTCGGCAATAGAGTCAGTAAGTATTGGCTTGACTTGATCCCCAGTAATAATGGCAGTACCATTGGTAACTGTATCAAGAACCAACAAAGTTTGATTAGCTTGGGCTGCTTTTGTCGGAAACCATTTTTCAAACAGTTCTTTAGTAAAGCTTTCTGGTGTTTCGCCGTAGTCGAGTCGGCGAACAGTAACAATTCTTACTTCTTTATCTGTTTGCTTTGCCAAATCCTTAAAAGCGCTGCTAATCTTGCCTTCATTCAGACGGCTGATGACTTCACCTTGATCCAAAACCCAGGTGTCATTCGCTGCTGTCAGGCTGGGTATTTGATACACACCTGTGGCTAAAGCAGGTGTGGCAAACAGCGAGGCTGCGAAAATAACCGTCACCAAAGGTAGAATTAGCCGGATGAGGTGTTTTTGACTGCTAAAAACTTGTTTGAGGAGCTGTTTCATCGTGTGATCCCTAAGACAGACTTGCACCAAAAATACTACAGAACCACTGCAAAAATCACCTCGTTCCCGATTTTCTTCAGTGTAAAATTTCTGATATTCCCAGCAAATATGTATATTGTACGGGATTTTTGATTACACAAAATTGTTCTGAAGGCGGTTGCAAGCATTAACCTGACGCTAAACCCCTTACTAGTCACAAGAAATACCGCCCATTTTGGGAATTAACCCAAATGCTGAGGGCGGAATTTGCAAACCATCTAGAAATCATATCGCATGATTCATATTTTGGTTCAGCAAAGCCATATTTTTTTATATCTGCGAGTAGTTTTTCCTGCTGTACTCAGCAGATATCTGAGTGAAAAAGAATGTCAAGACGTTATCCTGCTACCTCTCTACAAGGGTTCTAGACAATGCATATTTAGTTTATATAGATGTCTATGTGATGGTTTATATCTGCATTTTTCTGATATTTTAGCTAAATCAATATCATATATACATGACTATACTTTTAACTAACGACGATGGCATTGATGCCCCTGGTATCCAAGCGCTGCTCAAAGCTGTAAACGGCAAAAATTCTATTATCGCTGCTCCTGCCGATCATCAGTCTGGCTGTGGACATCAAGTTACTACTACTCGTGCCATCAACCTCCAGCGACGTTCTGAGACTGAGTATGCGATCGCAGGTACTCCTGCTGATTGCGTGAGAATTGCGGTAACACAAATTCACGCAGATGTCAAATTTGTACTTTCAGGTATCAACGCTGGGGGAAACTTGGGAGTCGATGCCTACATTTCTGGCACAGTTGCCGCCGTGCGGGAGGCTGCGATGCACGGTATTCCCGGAATTGCCATTTCTCAGTATCGCAAAGCCAAACAGGATTTTGATTGGGATCTGGCTGCTAAATTCACTGCTGAAGTTTTAGCGGATTTACTCAAGCGTCCCCTAGAGCCAGGAAGCTTCTGGAATGTGAATCTGCCGCATCTGCAACCAGGAGAACCAGATCCTGAAGTGGTGTTTTGCCAAGCCTGTACCAAACCTTTGCCCGTGAACTATCGAATTGAAGGCGATAATTTTTATTATGTAGGGGAATATGGCAAACGCGATCGCACTCCTGGCAGCGATGTAGATGTATGTTTTTCTGGTAATATCGCCGTCACCCAGTTAAGAGTTTGACATTGCCCATTAGTTACTAGTTAACTGCTACCACCTTTTAGTGGATATTGAGGAGAGCTTGTAGGGCTATTAATTAATCTTATGGGTATGTGGTGCGATCGCGATCGAAATTTTCAAGGATTTGAAATCTGGTAAAGTTTCAGTGGTACTGAACACTAATTTCAAAAAAAAGGAGAAATATATGCAATTTCTCAAAATTGTTCTTGTCGCTTTCGTGTTAGTGGTGAACCTGCTAATCGCTCAACCCTCTTGGGCAGGTAAGGATTTCACTAAGGGCGCTGACTATGCTGAGGTAACTCAGGCGCTCAATCAACTTCTAACTGTAAAGGATACACCTGAGCAAGCGGGCTATACACCTGAGCAGTTTCAGCAGCGACTGGCACAATTGCAGTCTCAGAAAAATGTCATAGAAACAGCTAGAAAGCGGGCACAGTGCCGCAATGAAACTGGAAAGACTTTGGCTGTCTATGCCAATAAACCAAAAAAATCTCCAACCCAACTCTACTTCCTGGGCGCAGGAACAATCACCGATGATGATTGGGATTGCGATGGCATTTACTTACCCGCAGGTTCTCAAGTGGTTTTAGGCCCAAACACTCAACCACAAGAGCTAACTGAACCCATCGCCGTTAAGTTTGTCGATGGTACACAGTCTCTTGCTAGAACCAATCCAGCCACTGGTGCAATTGAATTGAATGTTGAACCTGCCAAAGTATTCAAGGCGGGTGAGAGCGGCTGGTTGCTTCCTAGTTTTTCCCAAGCGGATATCGATACGCAAATTCCCACCCCACAACTCATTGACTAATTTCATCTAGATAATTCAACTTTTATGCACTTCCCGCATAGAAGTTGAACTAAAGAAATAGGATATATAAAGGAAAATATTTAACCATTGACTAATCAAATTTTAATTAAGGAAAAACTACAAACAAAGCTTGAGAATATTCAAAGCAAAAGCGATGGCTCTCCCATTACCGACTTGCAGCTAGACAAAACCTTAGTCGCAGAAATTGAACAATTGACAATGGAACTGGAGAGCGTCAATCCCAATCTGAATCCTCTTCTCTATGCTACTTCATTGCTAGAAGGAGCTTGGCAACTGCAATACTCCACAGCTAGAGAAATACGTTCTTTAGCTTCTCTTCCATTCGGATTAAAGCTGGGTAAAGTTTATCAAGTGATTGATGTTGCAAATAAATTGTTTTTCAATCTAGCTAAAGTTAAACATCCTCTGGGGTTAGTATCGGGATATGTCAAAGTTACAGCTAGCTTTGAGCCAGCCAAAGAAGATTTAGAGCCTCTACAGAACAAACGTATTAACGTCTATTTTGACAAACGCTATCTATCAATTGAGAAGATTCTTGGCCTTAATACTCCCCAACTTAACCCATTTAAGGTTGTCTCAGCTAACAATCCTACTAGCAGAACTGCCACATTAGATATTACTTACTTAGATGAAACTTTAAGAATTGGACGCGGGGGAGATGGAAGTTTATTTATTCTTAGTAAATCTGAGAATTTACCTGAATTCACATCCTCAAATGAAAATTGATTGCGCCGCTGAATGAATATGCCTCTCTCAATCATACATCTTTTCAGCAAAGTAAAAGTAGGCTCTCCAATGGTAGAGGTTAATACATTAAATTTAAAGGTAAATCATGGTATAGAAGGAGATATTAATGCCGAGCATATAAGTCCCAGGCAAGTTTTAATTGTTAGGCACGAAGATATTGCCAACTTATCAATTCAACCAGGAGAATTGCGAGAAAATATCGTGATTCAAGGTATAGAAATTGATAAATTTATCCCTGGCTCTCTGCTAAACTTTGAAAGCGGTGCGGCAATTAGATTAACTTTTTACTGCGAACCATGTAAGCGAATAGCTCCCTTGGTAGAATCATTAAAAAACATCCAAGCTAAAAGAGGAATTTTAGGTGTAGTTATTAAATCAGGTCAAATCAAGGTTAATAGTAATTTTCAAGTTAAAGCTAATAAATTTCCAGCATTATCTGAAATTCCATATAAACGATTCCTAAATTTTATTATCAAAATCCCAAGTGGAAAAGTAGTTACATATAAACAGATAATCAAAGGCATAGGAGTAGATAATAGCTATCTAAGAGCTATTCCTATATACCTGAAAAAAACTTCGGCTGCTGATTATCCAGTACATAGAATATTAGACTCTAAAGGCTATTTGATAAGTCATGTCAGCCAACAAAAAATTAAGTTGGAAATGGAAGGAGTCCAGGTTTTATCTGAAGCAGATTTATTACGCAACTTAAACAAAAATTTTGTAGAGATTAAAGATTATCTATGGGAAGATAGTACTCTATATCTAGAATAGATATTACTGTAATATTAGACCTGAATCCTTACGTTTCATCAAGACGAGCCTTGATTTTTGATTTGTTTAGATGTAGCTTCCATAAAGTCGATAAAAACTTTTATGAGCTTATGAATTCCCTCGCTACCTCCTGCAATTAAACCTCCTGTCAGCAGTGCATCTAAACAACGGAAAATAATTACTTGTATGGGATTATCTAAATCAATAACTACAAGCGGTTCGATTGAGCGAATACCTATTGCGCTCATTAAAAGACCGAATAAAAGAGATGTCCATAAAGCAATTGTTCGTGTATCAGATTTATAAGCTGCTCTTTGGCGCTCTTTTTCATTTATATCATCCATTTGTGGCTTGAATATTTTTAATGGTTCTTGTTGGTTTTGTGTAAAGTTTTGGATGATTTGCTGTTCTAAACTCATTCCCTCAGGTGGGAGTCCACTGATTTGATTAGATTCTAAGAATTGGCTCTGTTGTACTTCCATAAGTCTTATCTTCTCAGACAGTAGAGCCTTTTTTTGCTGAATACTAATATCTAATTGTTCGACGAATGGGCCACGCCAAGTAGTTATAAAAACTTCTAAAGAACGTTCTAACAACAAAGAAATAAATAATTGTAATGTAAGTAACTGGACAATATCATTAACTCCAAATGGTTTTAAAATAAATGGTTTAGATGATAACCAAGTTGATAAAGTTACTACTAGAAAACTAATAATAATTAATACAATAAATAGAGGAGATTCTGGAGAAAGCTTTAGCAACGTATCTATACTCCTGTTTCGCGTCACAATATCTAACACAGCCTGGAGGTGAAAACTACACCTGCTGAGTAACTTAACAACGTTAATTTGATAGAACAGTAAATAATTTATGACCTATCCCTTTTTTCTAAAAGTGTGATGAGTCACGCCGTTGTGGCAGCAGGAAGCATTCCAGTGCTACTGCGCATGGGACGACGCTAGAGCAAATAGCAACCGTAGCACCAACTAAAAACCCCTCCAACGTGTTGGAGGGGTCAAAGTAATTTTTGCAAATGAGATGGTGATTAGGGGGAGACAGTAGCTTTTCCTGTTCGGTTAGGCATTTTCTTGTCAAAGCAACCAGATGATAGTACAGCATTTTATAAATCCATTACGAACCTCTGCAAGTCTGTACTTAGTAAGATAAATTATTAGTGCTATCGTCTGATGTCAGATGCGACTCGACAGCCTTGAGATAACCTTTATGATTCAAAGCTTCTTGTGCTGGTAACTTTTTAGCGTTGACAGCAGTCTTAACCACATTTAATGCAGTCAGGTTTCCTGTTTGGTATTGAGATACCAAAGCGCTACCGCTAGGACTACGCTGTGCTTTCAGATTACTTTGATAAGCTAGAAATGCAGCATCAAAGGCTTTGAAGTAGCTGACGTTAGATGAATTGTTAGAATTGATAGCTATAGGTTCCCCATTATTGCTAGTAGCTATTTGAGTGCCACCAATTCCAGGCAATAAAGCAATAGAAGTAACAATGAGTACAGAATCGATTAAGATAGAGAGTTTCATAGGATTATCCTTAGTTATAGTAAAGTGCAATTAGTGTTCTTGAGTAATAGAGTCTTATTTTTTATCTGTCTTAACTTCCTGCACCCAGTTCACCTGAACGGTTGATTTGCTCCTCACCCATTCGGGTGATTTAATTGAGCGCATCCTACGGTTTATTCAAAGTTGCTAAGAGGTTGTTTGAAAAGTGGTTAGGTGTGATTTTAGGCACTTATTGATCCCCCCTAGCCCCCCTTAAAAAGCTACGGTGTACACACATCTCTAAAAATCCTACCCACACAATATTTCTGTTCAAGTGAAAGTCGCACACTGAGCAAATATCACGCCCAGAACTAAAGTTCCGGGCTGATAGCTAAAGTCCACTAAGCGTGGACTGAACTAAATTTCTTGTTTAGTCCTCCAAAAGATGACTTTCGCTATGAGACTCGGAATAAATTCCGAGGCGGGATAGATACACTGCACCAACACTTGTGTGTACACCGTAGCCTTAAAAAGGGGGATTTAGGGGGATCTAAAACTTTTTGCTACCAACAACAGGACTTTTCAAACATCCTCTAAGACCCATCATGTGATAAGCAAGAACAGCAGTATCAAAGGTTTTGAGGCAATTGATATCTGTAGAATCGTTGCGTAAAGTATTAGATTTGACAGATGTGTTGATTGATGTGCCACTTTTGCTATGAGTAGCTATTTGAGTCATAGCGATTCTAGATAGAACACTAGAATCAAGAATGTATGCAAAATAAAGTGGGGTAAAGAGTTTCATTATTGATGCTGTCCTGGTTAATAAATCGGGAGTAAAGTTCAGGAGAAACTTGAACAGATATATATTTAACTGAGGTTATCTAAAAATTTATGCAGCGCTGTTACTCAGTTGTAGACATAGCCCAACTGAGGCATCGTATTTCTGCGCTATCCCTTCAACAGCAGATTTCTTGATTTAGAATAATTGAATCTAATTTGTCTATTCTGGTTTACCGAACAGACAAATTAGAGTAAACCGTAAAATTTTTTCTATCTAATTTAGTACGGTAATCATCAATTAATTGGTGTCAAAAACCGAATTTACAGCAGCTTTAACTCTATCTAATATGAATATGTAAGCACAAGGTTGAGTGCAAAACTTATTAAACAATAGTAACTAATGCGAGGAAGAGTTATGACACTAGTTCGTTGGAATCGTTGGAGAGAAATTGACACTCTACAACACCAAATCAATAGTTTATTTGAAGATACCAGACTACCATCTGCATTGTTTGACAAAGGCTTAAGTAAAGTTCCGGCTGCTGAAATCCAAGAAACTGAAGATGCAATTCATCTGAAGATAGAACTGCCAGGAATAGAAGCTAAAGACCTGGATGTACAAGTCACAGAAAATGCTGTTTACGTTAGCGGTGAGCGGAAGTCTGAAACGAAAACAGAGGAAAAAGGTGTTACTAGAAGTGAGTTTAATTACGGTAAATTTCAACGCGTAATTCCTTTATCGGCTCGGATTCAAAACACTAACGTTACGGCAGATTATAAAGATGGCATCTTGAATCTGATACTGCCTAAAACTGAGCAAGAAAAGAATAAAGTTGTCAAGGTGAATTTGGAACAATCTGCTAACTAATGGTTTGCTTGCGATGTCTACGACGGGCTACGCCTACGCACTACTTTACCTGCAATAATTGATTGAAATAGTTAAGAGCTTGGTCATGCGAGTGACCAAGCTTTTTTCTAAGCAATTTAGCGTTGATAAAAAAGTACTAAAGACCTTCGAGATTTTTAAGCACGTCTGCGGCTGACTGATATCTTTGAGTGAAATCAAAATGTACCATTTTATTTAAAATCATCACTAACTCGTCTGTAGCGTCAGTGAATTCGCGCCAATGTTGCCAAATCTGTTGATTAGCATCAGCTTGACTTTGGATAATTATTTCACCAGTATTTGTGTCTCTACGAAACTCTCTAGGTTCTACCCCAGTTAAACCTTGTATTCCCATAATTCCCAACGCATAAATATCGCTGTTGAGTTTTGGCAACCCACTCATTTGTTCAGAAGGTGCATAACTAGGAGTGCCAATTGAAATAGTCTGAGCTTCTTGCTGCTGGGGTTGAATCTGCTTAACAGCGCCAAAGTCAATTAAAACAATGTGCCCATCTGATTCTCGCCTAATCAAGTTACTAGGTTTGATATCTCGATGAATTACGCCATAGCTGTGAACAAAAACCAGCACGTTTAAAACTTCTTTGAGTATCTCCACAACTTCAGCTTGTTTTAGTCGCTTCCCAGCAGTTAGCTCTTTATCCATAGCGTGCCCTGGAACAAATTCTTGCACTAGGGAAAATTGCTGATTTTCTTCAAAAAAAGCTAGCAGTTGAGGAATTTGTGGGTGCTTACCTAAAGTTTCTAAAATTTCTGCTTCCGCGTCGAATAGGCGTCTGACAACATTTAAATATTCTGCATCTTGGCGGGGAGGTCGCAACTGTTTAACCACACACTGCGGATTACCAGGACGCTGGATATCGTCAGCTAAATAAGTATTGCTAAATCCCCCAGAACCCAAGGGTTGAGTAATTTTGTAGCGGTTATTTAGTACCGTGCCTAGTGCAATTTCTTGCCCAATGGAATCAACAATTACCGTTGGCGCTTCGTTTGAGGCGTTGCCGCGCTGCCGTAAAAGATTTTGTAATTCTAGAATTAATTGTTGGTGTTCTTGAACCCGTTGGGTAATTTCTTTTTGCTCTTGCTTGGTTTGATAAGCACTATAGGCAAGGACACTGCCGGCAGTAAATACTAACCCCAACGCCGGAGGTATGACTGGGAACCATCCAGCTTGGGTAAAAATGACAAAATTGGCTCCAAATAATACTGCCAGGGCTGTTGCTGCTGCTAATCCTAAGCCTAGTGGATGTTGAATCCGCCATACCAGCAACCCACCAACTACAGTCCATGCCCATATCCAAAGGACTTCACCCCACTCAGGCAAAAACCAAAATAGAGGCTGTTTGTTCAGAACAGCACTGAGAATTTGACTAACGCTGTGGGCATGAATTTCAATTCCGGCCATTTTGCCAGAATTATCTGACTTCCCGCTAGCAAAGGGCGTATTAAAAATATCATTTAAACTATTAGCTGTTGAACCAATCAAAACGATGCGGTCTTTAACTAAATCTGGTTTAACTTGATTTGCAAGTACTTCTGTAATAGTTACTTGCTGGGCAACCTGATGACCAGAACGGTAATTAAGCAAGATTTGGTAGCCATTAGTATCTGCTTTTTCATAGCCGCCAGCGCTACTTTGCAGAGGTTTAAATACAGTATTACGTAGTTGTAGTTCCTTTTTGGGGGTAAATTCTAGTTGGATGCCTCCAACTTCTAAATATTTGAGTGCTAGTTGTAAGCTAAAAGAATAGGTACTTTGACAAGAATCGGACTCCTCTGCACTTACCAATAATAGATTGCGGCGAATTGTGGCATCAGTATCTTCTACAACATCATTAAATCCTACTCGCTCTGCTTCAACGCCCTTTGGGGGTGCTATTCCCGGATTGTTAGAACCAGAATGTTTGCAGATAGGAATGATGATGTCGCTCTGTTGGAGGCGTTGCAGTAGCTTGTCATGACCAGGTGGTACTGGTAAGTCACGAAAAATATCTAAACCAATGACTCGCGGTTGATATTCTTCAAGTTTGCCTAATAGCCTGTCTATAAGTTCGCTAGACAGGGGCCAATTCCATTTTTGGATATCTTTTTCACTTAAAGCAACAATTAATAAACGAGAGTCTGGGCCTGGGTCGGCACGTAATTGCATCATTTGGTCGTAGACTTTCATTTCTAGAGGCTCGAAAACCCCCAGTTTTTGAATTCCTACTAGTAAAATTGTAGCGATCGCACTTGAAAGAATAACTGGCTGTCTAAATAAACTTTTAAACTTTACAACCATTTTTGCAATCGATTTTACTTTAAAATATACCTAGATTTTTAGATTAATTTTTAATATCGAAATTATTCTACGCAATTTGTAACTTTTCAAAAAATATAGTAATCATATTTTACTTACAAATACCAATATGAGCAGACACCCAACTTATTTAATAAGTCGGGTATCTTGTTGTTCGTGGCTAATTTAGAATTGCTATATGTGTTTCAGATAATGCACAATCGCCTCTGCTGTTGACAAATTAGTAGCCAATAAAACTTGATTAATAGTGCATAATCTTAACAGTGCTTCTTCATTTGCTTGACCTGGCTGAGGTTGCAACAAATCTCGCAGGAAAATAACTGCTACAATTTCTCCGGCTCCAACCAATGAAGCAATTGTTTGATATCCTCCAGAAGTTGGTGCGGGAGTTTGTTGACTAATCGTTATCCCTGCCTGTTGATGTAAAACTTCACCAACAGATGGCCAGGTAATTGTAAAACTCTGCGAGAAAAACTCCTGATGTTCGGAAACTAATTCGGCAAGTTCTGATTTCTTGCTTTCATGAGCAATCAGTACTATATTTCTTTCAATGATTGCTTGAGGAAACTCACTAATATTTGTTTCTTCTGGAGTTTCATCAAAATGAGCTTCTTCTACTACCGGAAATTCTTCAATAGTTTGACTGATGCTATCAGTAGCTCCACTTTCTGTTGTTTCCAAAGATGGAATATCATCTGAGTCGGAAACTTCACTTACTTGGGCAGAAACATCATCAACATCTACACTGACTTCTTCAGTACTTGTATTACTCAAATCAATGTATTGATTGCTTAAAACTTCCGCAACGGCATCATCAGGTGCAGTTGATACTTGAGAAACTTCGCTGATTGTTTCATCCACTGCAAAAGTAGGTTCTACTTCGTCAACATCTACACTATCTGCTGCTGTAACTGACGCATCCCAATCTATCGCTTCATCTATATCCAGTGTAACTTGGCTCAATGCTTCTGGCGGCTGAATTTCTGTGTCTTCAACAACTTCACTGGTTTCTTCTGCGACTGGCGTATCCAAATCTACGACTTCATCATGAGTAGCTTCGGGAATGTCACTTTCTGACTCAGATATTTGGTGGAAAATATCGCGTGGCTGTACGGAGGTGACTTCTGCTGCAAGTGCTGCCTCCAACTCGGCATTTTCATCGTAGGTAGTTTCTGGAATAGCACTTTGTGCAGGAACTTCGTTGAAAATATCGCGTGGCTGTACGAAGGTAACTTCTGCTTCTAGTGCTGCCTCTAACTCTGCATTCTCGTCGTAGGTAGTGTCTGGAATAGCACTTGTATCACGCTGTTGTACGAAAGTAGATTCTGTTGCCAGTGCTGCTTCAAAGTCTACAGCCTCATCGTGGTTAGCTTCTGGAAGGACACTTTCATTTTCGGGTGTTTCAATGATGTTTTCAGGTGCAGCGATGGCGTTATCAGGTTCAGGCAAAGAAACTTCTGAGGCTTCGCTGACTTCTGGTGTAACTAATGTCCGCAAATCCACAATTTCATTACGAACATCGTGTGGAACTTCGCTAACTGCTTCTGCTGGCTGAATGATGTTTTCAGGGGGGATTATCTCAACAACCGGGATGACATCATCACTTGGAGTAGAAACAACTTCGGAGATTTCGCTGATTTCTGGGGAAGGTGTTTCTATTTCTTGGCTAATGGGCGCTGGAACTTCGTTGACTACCTCTGGCGCTGGATTAACGACATTGGGAGTGCTGATATTTTCAGGCGATCGCGGCCGAGAAAACAGTGAAGGATCTATAATTCTAAAGACTGTCTCTGGTTGCTCATAAACGGGAGCAACAGCTTCTAAGATCAAAACATAATCTGCAATCCGAATAATATCTCCATCACTCAAAGAATATGGTCGATCTTTTTCAGCTTGTTTCCCATTAAATATTGAGCCATTTCTACTGCCAAGGTCAGAGAAGTAGTAATTTCCACCTTTAACAAAAAACTTAGCATGTACTCGACTGATATCAGGGCTATCTAAGAGTAAATCAGAATCAGGAGAACGGCCTATTAACCATTCTCCTCTCGGTGTAGTTTCTATGGTAAGGTCAACTTCATTGACTTCACTTAGATTTGGTGAGTAGCTAACTTTTACTTTCATATTAATTTTTGGTTAATTTTATTGATTTCTGCCACCCAGCGCTGACGGGTAGTATGTTCTAAATTTAAAATATCATCTTGTGACCAGTGGAAATGATAAGCAATAAAAGCTACCTCCTCATATAAAGTATCAGAGGGGTAGCTTACGACTCCCCCGCTAGTTCTAGCTCCACTGAAAATTGAGTATTACAGTGGGGACATTGTGTCGGAATGTGTACATTGCCTTGTTGATTGATTCGATTATAAAATTCTCGGAGATAGGCAATGTCATGTAAGAGCAGTCCTTCGAGTAAATCAGGACTAACAGAATTGAAACTGCCCAAGCGAGTGATAACCCTTGCAAGCATTACCAAGACACCGTAAGCCGGATTTTCTTGAACTTTGCGCTCTTGTTGCACCAAAATTTCATCTTTGGCGGTGGCTAAACGCATCATCCCATGACGATGTACTCGTTGTTCGCCATCACTCAATCCTCTAGGAAGAGTGAAAGCAAATTCTGTGCAGAGAGTATCCTTTTTACGGCGCATAGGTTATTGGGGAGTGCTGAGTGCTGAGTGCTGAGTGCTGAGTGCTGAGTGCTGAGTGCTGAGTGCTGAGTGCTGAGTTAGGAGTTAGGAGTTAGGAGTTAGGAGTTAGGAAGAAATATTATTGTTTCAAGCTTAAAACTCGGAAGTTGAGCCTTTTTGCTTAAACGTTGAGCCTTTGAACTCGGAAGTTGAGCCTTTTTGCTTGAACGTTGAGCCTTTGAACTCGGAAGTTGAGCCTTTTTGCTTGAACGTTGAACCTTTGAACTCGAAAGTTGAGCCTTTTTGCTTGAAGGTTGAGCCTTTGAACTCGAAAGTTGCACCTTTTTGCTTGAAGGTTGAGCCTTTGAACTCGAAAGTTGCACCTTTTTGCTTGAAGGTTGAGTCTTTGAACTCGGAAGTTGCACCTTTTTACTTGAACATTGAGTTTTTGAACTCAGGACTCAGGACTCAGCACTCAGCACTCAGCACTCAGCACTCAGCACTCAGCACTCCCCAATGCCAAACTCAATTATGAAGAAGTGCTTCGGGAGAATTCACTGTATCTTCTGGTATGGAAGTTTCGCCTTCCAAGCCATTGATTCGACGGTAAAAATCTTGGAGGTAATTTAAATCTTGGGAAAAAAAGTTTTCCACGATTGCAGGAGTAACTTCTGATAAAGCACCCAAGTGGGTAATCACTCGCGCCAAGATAATAATTGTGGCATAAACGGGATTAGCTTTAACGCGGGGGTCACGCAAGGGTGCAATCTCGTCTATCGCCGTTGATAACCGCATTACACCTTTGCGATGGAGGTTGCCTTCAGAGTCTAGATACCCTTTTGGCAATGTAAATTCAAACTCTGTGGGAAACATAGTACTCCTAATTACTTCACGCGTTTAAATTCCTCAAAAGCAACCTCCACTTCCTCAATTTCGATGTCATGGCTGCGGGCGTTGACATCGGCAATTTTGTAACTTGCAGGCCAAGCACCGGCTAATTCAAATCTAGCGATTTCTTGATTTGCCTGATTATAAATAGATAAAGCAACAAGTCTACGTTGCTGTGACCAATTACCCTGTTGGACTTTTTCAAACCACTTCCAAAAATCCATAGAGTTAGTGGTTCCTCTACGCAGAATGAGATTACCACTCTTAGGATTGCTAGGAAGCTTAGTTCTCACTACCTGACCTTTTGATTGCCCTTTTGTACCCCAGGTTTGAGAAGTAACTTCAGTAATTTCAATAACCTCTTGGGTTCTTTTGAAGCCTTGACACTCCAAAAAAAAACAATTGGCATCGTTTTGACCTTCTAGTGTCAGTTCTAAATAGAACCGATGGGCCGTAAGAACTTCTGGAATTCGGCTTGCGGATTGTACCACTGTTAAATAATTCGTAATTCGTAATGACGCTCGCGGACTCGCTACCGCTACGCTAACGTAATTCGTAATGACGCTTGCTGACTCGCTACCGCTACGCTCTAAGCAAAGCTATGCCGCAGGCTTTACGTAATTACGATTATTTGATTCGTTTAATTCCTTCGTGAACCAATTCAACAGTTTCATTCGCCATATCACCACCAGAAGCAGTTAAGGTAGGCCCGGTGTATTTACAGGGATAACAATTGACAATGTTCCAGCGTGCTTTTTCTGAGCCTTGTTGGTCATAAGCAACCACCGAACCAGTCTTACGATTCTGTGACCACTTCCGAGGGTCGCCCATGTCTTCGTTACAGTCTTGATACCATTTATAAAGGTCTATATCATCAGTGGCGATGACTTTTACTGTAATGTTGGTAAATTTAACAACAGTTGGTGTAGCTTGACGCATTAGTTTAGCGCCCTTAGATGAACCGTGGACTTCTTGCGCTGGTGTATTTTCAACGCCTAGTCCGCTAATTTCTTTGATGAATTTATCAGTAATTCCGTCAGCCTCGAAGTAAAACTTACAAGAGGTTAAAAATTCGCCTGCCATACTTTTAGACTCCTTTGTGTGTAATTAATTTTGAAATGGGGAATGGGGAATGGGGAATGGGGAATGGGGAATGGGGAATGGGGAATGGGGAAAGAAAGACGCGATAAATCGCGTCTCTACAAGAGGAGAATTCTTGCTCTATTCGCTATCTTCAATGCCATTCCATTGGCTGATGCGGAAAACAACAAACTCAGCCGGTCTGACTGGGCAAACGCCGACTTCAATATATAAACGTCCTAAAATTCTGTTTTCTGGTGGGTTCAATTCTTCGTCGCACTTCACATAAAATGCTTGGGCTGGAGATGCCCCAAATAAAGCACCTTCACGCCAGATACGTTCTAAGAAGTTACTGACGGTGCGGGTGACACGCGCCCATAAATCTTGGTCGTTCGGTTCAAAAACTACCCACTGAGTCCCCAGTTCTAGGGATTTTTCGATATAGCTAATTAATCTACGCACACTGATGTAACGCCACTCTGTTTTATCTGGCTCAACTAAAGTGCGTGCGCCCCAAATGCGGATACCTCGATTGGGGAAGTTGCGAATACAATTTATCCCCAAGGGATTTAATAGTTCTTGTTCGCGGAAGTTTGTGTCATAGCCCAAACCGATTACGCCTCTAGGAACTTCATTTGCTGGGGCTTTGTAAACTCCTCTAGTTTCATCGGTGCGGGCCCAAACACCCATCACATGACCGCAAGGAGGTACTAAAATTGGATTACCGCGATCGCGTGGATTAGGTACTTTAATCCAAGGATAATAAAGGGCCGCAAACATGGAACGGCGGTTAAATCTGTTCAACCACTCCACTACTTGTTGCGGTTTGACGGCTTCTGGTGGGGAATCAAGTACAACCATGCGGTTGGGCGGATTGGGAATATCGCCACTGGCAGAACCCTCGCACATACTAATCATCAGTTCGATGATGCCGTGAACTTGATCTAAATTCAGTACTTGCTCTTGATAAGCCCGCATCACATCAGGACAGGCCAGCATTGTGATTTCATCAACTTCAAAGATACCGCGTACCCCGGTGCGATCGTCTCGAACCCCTTCTAAATTTTGCGAAAATCTATCGGGTGGGGCGGCGACAATGGGCGGTGCTAGCTCATATTGACCATTAACGGGGCGACGAGCTAAAGGCTGTCCGCTTTGAGTGATGTCTTCTACAGTCACATACATGGAATTTCTCAATGCCGCTAGCGCATAAGTTGCTGTTTGACCAGCAGGTTCGCGGTTCATTGTCAAGTTCTGATATTCCTCTAGAAGTTCATCTCCCCGACGAATTTCGATGGTGAAATATTCACCCGTGTTTGGAGGCGCTTCTCCTTCAGTCCCTTCGGGTAGGGCGCGGGGCGAACCATCAATAATAACGATATTTACTAATCCGCCTGCTGCTTGTTCAGCACGCAAAGTAAAGCGGAGGGCTGGACGATTACCTCTAGAGTTAATTCTTAAAGTAGCCGGTTCTGGAGTTGCCGGTCTGGGTGCGTTTGGTAACTGAGTCCCAATGCTTGTTACCCAACAGCGACCGCCACCATTCATAAAGTAGCCGTAGACTGAAAATGGTAAATAGGCGTTGAAGTCGGTGAACCCGTCAGAGTTGGGACGGGCAAAATAATTGAGATATTGCGTCCAATTGGTTACTAGAACAGGCTTATATAACTCAGCCCCACCGCGAACGTCTTCTGTAAAGCCGACAAATCCGGCAACCGCCGTGCTAACACCTTCAATTGGTCGGCTACCCCGGTCAATTTCTTCAATGTAGACACCAGGAGCAAAGTAATCAAGTCTAGCCATGAAAGTCTCTCCAAGTCAGTAAAAATCTAATTATTCAGGAGTTAGAAATATTTCTTTGAAAGTATTACTTTGGTTATCTACCAATGCATTGACGTTTTGGGGTAAATAGCCAGGATGATTCAGAGTCAAAACATAATTACCTAAATGAAGGTCTTCAAAGAAGAACAACCCTTCTTTAGTGGTTAATATGGATTTTTCAGTTCCCCTCACAGCCACTTCTGTCGCTACCAAGGGCAGATTTGTCACCGAACTTTTGACAATACCCGCGATCGCAACTCGCCTAGTTAGAACTAGACTGTCACTATCGCGAGACAATTGATTTCGCAAATTGAAAATTCGCTCCCAAACCAAAGGCACTGGAGTCGGTTGTGGCTCGAAGGGTATTGTGACTGTCAAATATAACGCTGAACGCAATGGCACACTGAGAGCGCTCCATAAAGAGCCAATCTCAATTGGCGGCTCTAGGGCAACTGTCATGTTCAAATTACCATAGCCCCGTAATTCAGGAACCAAAAACTCCTCTTCCAAGGTGCGATGGCGCAACAGCACAGTCAACGCCTCACTAATAAAGTGATGCTCACCTAAAGCTGTTCTATCCCAGGCTGTTAATAGCAGCGAAACATCAAACCAAGCTGGTGCCCAATTTACAGTGGCAGGTTGTAGAGCGCGTGTTAGCTTGCGTTCTACTTGCCTGCCAGAATGTTGTACCTGCTTACTCTCACGTATATCAAAAATGTATAAATTGAGAGTCGGGCCTGCTCCCTCTTCCCTACGATTACCAGGATGGCTAAAGTCAATTTGCTCTGTACTGGTAAGTGAGGTTCCTCCAGCGAGAATTTCGGCTAAAGTTTGAAGAACGAAGATAAGCATGAAGGTGTTCTGCTGGTAGCTAATCCAGATGCATCTAGAGTATCTGTATAAGCCTTCTAAAGTTAATTAGACTTTTGTCGATATTTTTTAGATAGGGGTGAGGCGCGATTTTGGAAAGCGGCAAGGCAAATCGCTCGATATTCCGATCTGCCCAAAACCCCAACGCTCTCAACGTTTAAGAATTTGGCGGTTTAAGCAACTTATGTATTGCTAACGGGAACAATAAAAAATAAATGCTTTTACATTAATGTTTAACCGCGCAACGGCTCTCACTCCATCAAAACTGAAGTCTGCGATCGCCCGCGATCCTCTGATAGTTAAACCGGATACGATGGTGATGGAGGCGATCGCCCTAATTATCGGCGTGCGGGCTGTTAATAATACCACTAAAACTGCGGATGGGCAACTGGATCAACTATATCTAGAGTCCCGATCGAGGTGCGTGTTGGTAGTGGAAGACGGGCGGTTGCTAGGTATTTTGACAGAGCGGGACGTGGTGCGCCTGAGTCTCCAGCAGCGTTCTCTAGAGAATCTAGCGATTCGGGTGGTGATGGTACATCCAGTCATCACCCTGCACGAGTCTGCTTTTAGCGATTTATTTTTTGCGATTAATCTGCTCCAGCAGCATCAGATTCGCTACTTACCCATCCTGGATGAGCAGGATCGCCTGGTGGGGCTGGTGACTGATGAAAGTCTACGGCAAATCTCCCGCAATATAGATATTTTGCGGTTAGAAGCAGAGAAAATCGAAGTATTGGAAACCCTTAGCGTCGCACTAGAACAACAAGTTGAAGCCCGAACCATCGCGCTGAGAGCGAAGGCAGAGCGGGAGAAATTGGTGGCAGCGATCGCTACCCAAATCCGCTCCTCCCTGAGTCTGCAAACCATTCTGGAGACGACTGTAGCACAGGTGCGGCAATTGTTGGGTTGCGATCGCGTTAACATTTGGCAGTTGAATGGAGATTCGCAAATGATCGTCGTCGCCGAGTCCACCAACTCCTCACTGTCACTGATGGCCGAGCAGATTAACGATACCTGGTTTCAGCAAGACTGCACGGAGATTTATCGCCAGGGGCGGATTCGTGTCGTGCCGGATATCTACACAATCGAAATGTCAGATTGTCACCGCAATATGCTAAACCGCCTTCAAACCCGGGCCAAAATTTTGGTGCCCCTGCTGTGCGGCGATCAATTCTGGGGTTTCCTCAATGCCACCGAAAGCCAGCACGCGCGGGAGTGGTTGCCGGAAGAAGTTGAACTGCTGCAAGCCTTATCAATGCATCTGGCGATCGCCCTTGGGCAAGCCATTACATACCAAAAATTGCAAGAGCAACTGCTCGAGCGCCAACAAGCGGAAACTCGGCTGCGGGAGAGCGAACAGCGCTATATCACATTAACCACCTCTGCCCCCGTGGGGATTTTTCGCACCGATGCGGCTCTTAATTGCACCTATGTCAACGATCGCTGGTGTCAGATTGCCGGACTCACCCCAGAAGCCGCCACCGGAGACGGATGGCGACAAGGGTTGCACGCCGACGATCGAGACACGATCGCGGCAGAGTGGTATCAATCTGCCCAAGAAAACCGCTCTTTTCGCCGAGAGTATCGCCTTCAACGCCCCAACGGTACAGTAATTTGGGTTTATGGGCAGGCGGTGGCGGAGCAGAATGCCGAGGGGCAGGTGATTGGTTATGTGGGTACGATTACTGATATTAGCGATGTCTACGAGGAGCTACGCTTACGCAAACGGGCGGAATTAACACTGCAAAAACTGGTGACAGGAACCGCCGCCGTCACTGGAGAGGACTTTTTTCCAGCTTTAGTGCGCCACATTTCCGAAGCGTTAGATGTCCGCTATGCCCTCGTCGCCGAACTGGTGGACGACAAACTCCATACTTTGGGGTTCTGGGGAAATGGAGCCTTACAGCCGTCAATTTCCTACTATCCGGCTGGCACTCCCTGCGAATATGTCCTGAGAGACGGGGAATTTCACTGCCAAAGCCAAGTTCAAGGACTCTTTCCTGACAATTCCAACTTGGCGATCATGCAGGCAGATAGCTATCTGGGCATTGCCTTAAAAGACGATCTGGGCAATGGGATTGGCAACCTTTGCATTTTAGACGTGCAGCCCTTGGGAGAGGCGAAACGCGCCGAAGCGATCGCCATCCTCCAGGTATTTGCAGCGCGGGCAGCCGCAGAATTGCAGCGTCAAGTGGCAAACAATGCACTACATCGCTTGAATCAGGACTTGGAAGGGAGGGTAAAACAGCGGACTCAAGAACTCCAAGCGCGAGAGGCTCAACTGCGCGACCTTTTCGACAACGCCACCGATTTGATCCAAAGCGTTTCGCCCGACGGTCGAATTTTATTTGTGAATCGGGCATGGAAAGAAACCTTGGGATACAACGATGCCGATTTGGAGCAGTTGTCTATTTTCCAGGTGATCCATCCCGATGACCTTGGGCATTTCCAGACAGCGATCCAATGCCTATTTACTGACGCACTCAGTTTAGATATCGAAACCAGATTCCTGACCAAAGATGCCAGAGAAATCATCGTCGAGGGGAATATCAATTGTCAGTTTCAAGATGAACAGCAGATCGCCACGCGGGGTATCTTTCGAGACATTACCCAGCGCAAACAAGCTGAAGCACAACTCCATAAACTATCGGAGCGCCTCGCCTTGTCCCTGAAATCTGGGGCGTTCGGCTGTTGGGAGTGGGACATTTTACAAAATACCATCCTTTGGGATGAGCGGATGTACGAACTGTATGGTGTCACAAAACAATCTGATTCCCCTGTGTTCTACGACATTTGGGCAAACAGGCTACATCCCAATGACCGCACTGCCGCCGAAACATTAGCCCAGCAAGCCGTTTTAGGACAGGCAGAATACGATACCGAGTTTCGGGTTGTGCATCTCGATGGAAGTATTCACTTTATTAAAGCCTATGGGGTGCTGGTGCGAGATGCTCAGGGCAATCCCCAGAGCATGATTGGAGTTAACTTTAATATTAGCGATCGCAAACAAGCCGAGAAAACCATTGGCCAACAGGTCGAACGAGAACAACTGCTACGAGAAATCACCCAGAGGATTCGTCAATCCCTAGACCTCCAGACCATTTTCGACATCACTTGCCAGGAAATCCGCTCGGTGATTCAGGCCGATCGGGTGTGCATTTTCAAATTTTATCCCGAATCCAACTTTGATGACGGCGAATTTGTGGCTGAATCAGCTGTAGAAGGGTTTTCCTCAGTGGTGGCGATTCGGGTACACGACCACTGCTTTGGCAAAAACTATTCATCCCTCTATGCCTTGGGTAGGTCTTATGTTGTCGATGATATTTATAACGGTGGGATGACAAGCTGCCACAGTGACATCCTGTCTCAGTTTCAGGTGCGTGCCAATCTGATTATGCCATTCCTCTGCGGTAATAAGTTGTGGGGCTTGCTGTGCATCCATCAATGTGCGACAACCCGCCACTGGCAGCAGTCTGAAATTGACTTTACCCAACAACTTGCCAACCAGTTAGCGATCGCCATTCAACAAGCGAATCTCTACGAGCAAATCCAGTCGGAACTCTTGGTGCGGCAGCAAGCCGAAGCGAAAATTGCCCTGCAACTGCGACGAGAACACGCATTGGGGGCGATTATCCAAAAAATTCGCCAGTCGCTAGATATCAACGAGATCCTGGCAACGGTGACTCAGCAGGTCAAAGACGTGATGCACAGCGATCGCGTTATCGTCTTCCGGCTCTTTGCTGATGGCAGAAGTCAAATTGTCGAAGAAGCCTTATCTGGTGAGTTCCCCGCCCTCAAAGACCGCCACTGGGATGACGAAGTGTGGTCTCCAGAAATCCTCGATTGCTACTGGCAGGGCAAGCCCCGCATTGTCCCCGATGTGATGAACGATATTTGGACGGATTGCCTGGTGGAATACTCTCTCGAAGGTCAAATCCAGTCGAAAATTATCGCACCGATTTTACAAGAGGTGCGAGGTAGCGAAACCCATCGCTGGGTTGCCCCCTGGGAAAATAACAAGCTGTGGGGGGTTTTGGTTGTCCATGCCTGCCAAGAAAAACGAGTGTGGAAAGACTCGGAAGCGCAACTTCTGCAACAAATTGCCAACCAGTTAGCGATCGCCATTCAGCAAGCGAGTCTGTTTGAGCAATTACAACAAGAACTCGCAAAAGGACAGCAGGCAGAGGCAAAGCTAACCGAGAGCAATCAACAACTGGCAATTTCTAACCAAGAACTCGCCCGCGCCACCCGCCTTAAGGACGAATTCTTGGCGAACATGAGCCACGAACTCCGCACCCCCCTCAACGCCATTTTGGGCATGACCGAAGGGCTAGAAGAGGAAGTATTTGGCATCGTCAACGAGCAACAACTCAAAGCCTTGCAAACCATTGAGGGCAGCGGCTCTCATTTGCTGGAGCTGATCAACGATATCCTGGATGTGGCAACTATTGAAGCCGGACAGATTAAACTGGAATTCACCTCAACTTCAGTGGGCGATCTATGTCAATCCAGTCTGGCGTTTATCAAACAGCAGGCATTCCAAAAAGGAATTAAGGTTGAAATCAAACTTCAGCTGAATCTACCTGACCTGCTCGTGGATGAACGCCGCATTCGGCAAGTGTTAATTAACCTGCTGAACAATGCGGTCAAATTCACCTCAGAGGGGGGACGCATTACTCTAGAAGTTGCTCAACTTTCCCCCGATACTACCGATTCCTCAGAGCAACACTTTCTGCGAATTGCCGTGAACGATACAGGCATCGGCATCTCGTCAGAGAATATCAAACAACTATTTCAGCCCTTCGTCCAAATCGATAGCGCCTTGAACCGTCAATATACAGGTACAGGATTGGGACTGGCATTGGTGAAGCGGATTGTCGAACTCCACGGCGGTAGGGTAGGGCTAACCAGTGAATTGGATGTGGGCAGTTGCTTCACGATTGAGTTACCCTGTACTCCCGGTTCCCCCTTCTCGCCGGACTTGACGGCAGGTAATCAACCCGCTGCGATTCTCAAACTGGATTCTCCTCCTGCCAACGATTCGCACCCTGCCCCCCTGATTTTGCTAGCAGAAGATAACCAAGCCAATATCAGTACAGTTTCTAGCTACCTCCGTGCCAAGGGCTATCAGATTCTCTTAGCAACAAATGGTCAAGAAGCGATCGACCTGGCCGCAACTCACCAGCCTGACTTGATTTTGATGGATATCCAAATGTCGGGAATGGACGGTTTAGAGGCAATGAGACAGATTCGCCTCGATTCTAACTTGATTGATATTCCCATCGTTGCCTTGACAGCGTTAGCCATGACCGGCGATCGCGATCGCTGTTTAGAAGCAGGAGCCAACGACTACCTAACTAAACCCGTGAAGCTCAAGCAACTGGCCACCACTATTCAACAGCTTTTAATTGGAATAAAGGCTAACAAATAAATAATGCCCTCTATTTTAGTAATTGACGATCAACCCGATAACTTTGATGTGATTGAAACCCTCTTAAGTAAGCAAGATTATCTGCTACACTATGCTGCCAGTGGTCAAGAGGCGATCGCATCTCTCAACCTATTTCAGCCAGATGTGATTTTGCTAGACCTGATGATGCCGGGAATGGATGGGATAGAAGTGTGCCAGCTAATTAAAGCCATGCCGCAATGGCAGCCAGTTCCGATCATTATGGTGACGGCTCTCACCGCCAAAGAAGACCTCGCTCGCTGCCTAAAATCAGGTGCTGACGACTTCATTAGTAAACCCGTGAATGCTATCGAATTGCGGGCACGCATTCATTCAATGCTCAGGATTAAGCAACAGTACGATAACATCCAAGCTTTATCGAATATCCAAGCAAGTACCATCAAAGTCTTGGAAAGCACACTGAATGAACTGCGCGGCAACTTGGTTTCTACTTTACCCCATGAACTCAATACACCACTAAATGGCATTGTCGGAATCATCAGCCTACTCATCGAAGATATTGACGACATGGATACTGCCGAAATCCGTGAATTTTTAGGCTTGGCAGATCAATCCGCCCATCGCCTAGAAAAATTAACCAAACAATTCTTGATCTATTTAGAACTAGAGTTATCAACACACCAGCAGCAAAAAATCGAACCTCAGTCAACTCACTTTTCAATGGCAGCGATTGAAGCGGCTTTGCAATCTCATCCTCAAAGTGTTAATCGCAGCAACGATTTCATCTTTGCAATTGAGGAGGCTGAGGTGTCAATATCGGAGCGATATCTAGCGATTATCCTCGATGAATTAGTTGGTAATGCGCTCAAATTCTCCCACACTGGGACAGCGATTAAGATCAGTAGTCAGGTGGTGGCAGGAATGCTAAATCTCTCTGTTCATGATTTTGGATGGGGCATGACAGAAGAACAGATATCTAAAATCGGTGCTTTCATGCAGTTTGAACGCAAAACCTACGAACAGCAGGGCATAGGCATGGGCTTAAAGCTTGTGCAAAAAATCGTCGAACGTTGTGGTGGGCAGTTCTCAATTTCAAGTGTCTATCAACAGGAAACAACGGTACATATTGGAATGGCACACTTGAAAAACTAGCTCAAAATGATGATTGAGAAGACCGGAGAATATTAGCTTTTTAAGAATCCGAAAAGTAGCAACTTCAGTTTGTAGATTAATCTTGAGTAGTTCTTGATTGGACGCATGACATTTTTTCTTGTGGAGTAGACCGAAAAGCCTGCCCTAGAGCGCCAGTCCAACTTTCATGTAGGACTTACGCAAAAACCCTCTCAAACTCTCATTCCTCCGTGAACTCAGTGTCCTCTGTGGTTCGTTTTCCATTACCTGTGCGTAAGTCCTATCATGGATGAATAAGTTCGTAGTCAGGACTTTAGTCTTTGATTTGAGCGCTTCAGCGCTCTCTACGAACAGATTCATCCAAGTGTTGTAAATAATAGGTATATAGTACCTATATATACTTAGGGAAACGAAATGCGGCTTTAAATGTAAACTTAATAATTCTTTGTATTAATTAGTTACAAAGATAACTTAACAAAAAAATAAACATTCTTGAGGCTGCATAATTTTATACTGGTCAGCAGAATAAAAAACATTTGGTTGCAAAAAGCGAGTGAAGCTATGACACTAGGCTTTTCTGTACAAAAACTAGACAATGGCTCTAATTATTTGAGTTCCTCAGACATCCAAAGCTTTTGTCAGCTTGAGTCTGAGCAGTTAACTAGTCAGTATCCAATTTTTTTCGCTCGAATTGTCTATCATGATTCATTATTGAGAGCTAATCAAGAGGTGATAAATTACGGTCAAGACCAAGTTCCTTTTTCCCCGAAAACTTTAGCTTATTTGCGTTCAGAAGCATGGCTGACAGATTTTCCGCCTGTTTTGACTTTACAGGAATTTAAACTTAAGGACTTTTCATCCATTTCTTATATTTGCCCCATATCCTATAGAAATCAAAAACCTGAATATATTCAAATCATTACTCATGAACCTCTCTCGTCGAGTTTACAACTATATGTAAAACGCTCTGCTATGCTGCTGAGTAAGTATGTAGATATTTCCTTGGACTATGCCAGACAAAAAACTGAAATTAAACTTTTAGAAGATATCTTGCATCGAGTGGGGCATCAATTACGTAACTCTCTAGGACTCATAGGATTGTATGCACATAATCTCTGCTTAGGTTTAGAGGATAGCCCTTGGCAAGAGCAAGCAACAATCATCGGCGAAAGTATACAAGATTTAGATACTAATTTAAACGAACTAATTGATTGCGGTCAAAGTGCAAAATTAAGGGTAACACTTCAAGATTTAAGAAGTTTAGTGGTTGAAAGTCTCACAAATTTACAACCTCTAATTAATCAGAAAAAACTAAAAATATTGATTCCCGATACATCGACAATACTGAAGATAGACAAATTACAAATGAAACAAGTTTTTGATAATATCCTCAGTAATGCCGCTCATTTCAGTCCTAATTCAGGAACTATTACCTGTAGCTGGCAGATTTTCCAAGATGAAGTTTTAATTAAAATCTCCGATCAAGGGCCAGGATTGTCTCAAGAGGACTTACAAAAAATATTTACCCCATTTTATTCCCGACGAAAAGGAGGTACAGGACTGGGTTTAACTATTGCGAAAAAAATTATTCTAGATCATCAAGGAAGTATCTGGGCGCAAGTTTTATCAGAAAGTGGGGCACAATTTTCGATGATTTTGCCTCGGTCAAGGAGCGTGAATTAATTTATAATTCATCATAAAAATATGATTAATGATAGTAATAAACTTTCAGTTTTACTCGTAGATGACGAAGAACGCTTTCGTCAAGGTTTACGTACTCTCCTAAATTTTTATAGTATTAATTCTGCGTTACCTGTAGAAGTTATTGGTGATGCAGATTCTGTTGAGCAAGTTTTAAAGTTTACAACCCAGAAGCGTCCAGATTTAATTTTGCTGGATATGCAATTGAAAGGATGTGATGGAATTACAGTTCTGGCACGTCTTAAAGAAGCTGCTTACAGTGGCAAAGTTTTAGTATTGTCGGCTCATCAAGAAGACGACTGGATTTTTAGAGCTATGCAGGGAGGAGCCGCAGGTTATGTATTTAAAAATCGTGTGGCAACCCAATTATGTGAAGCTATTGACACTGTAACTAGGTCAGAAATTTATCTACCTTCAGAAGTTGCTAGTCGATTTTTCCGGTTTTTTCAGGCTTATTCAGATTCTTGTGTAAAAGCGTGTCATGAGGTGCATTTAACGGAAAGAGAGCAAGAAGTTTTATACTGGTTAACTCAAGGTGCTTCTAATGAAGAAATCGCTAAACATTTGTATGTAACAGTTGCTACTGTTAAGGCGCATCTCACCAGTATTTTTGAAAAATTGAAGGTTACTAGCCGGACTCAAGCGATTGTGACTGCCCTCAAGTTAGGATTAGTTCATGCTTGAGCGCGACGGAAGTAGTCGGTGCAATTCACGAAACTTTTTGTATATGGCTTCATTTGAATCTTTTTATCAAGAATACCCCTGCTCGTACAATTCTCCCTTAAGTTGCGATCGCCCCTTCCAAACGGCACAGCAAATCAAGGGTGCTAAGTTTTGCTTGGAATGTGGTTTTCCAGCAACTTTACCACAGGAGGCTGAGATTAAAGGAAGTCAGGGAACTTATCAAATAACTAGTTTTGTCGGTGTGCGCGGTTTAGGGCGCTTATACTCAGGTGTTCAACTCAAGGACAAACAACCTGTCATCATCAAAGAATACCTGCTCCCCAATCGTTCTTTTAATGAAAGTGAGACTCAAAAGCGGAAAGAGACTTTTAAACGGGTGGGTGGAGTAAGTTTAGCCGATAGTCGAATTCAAAACTTCCGTCTGGTGGAAACTAAAGAAGCGATCGCAGATGAAAAAGGAGAACGCTGTTATTTAATTACTCAAGGCATAGAGTCATCCCAAACTTTAGGTAAGTATCTCATAGAAAAGGGAGCAATGACATCTCTTGATGTGCGTGAGGTACTAAATCAAGGTTTACAAACTCTCCAGTTTCTCCACACTCAAAAACTGCGTTTTCCCTCCAATCAAACACAACTGGGTATCACTCACGGCAATATCAATTTAGATAGTACTTTAATTAAAGTAGAAAATAATCAAAAATTTTCTATATATTTTTGTGATTTAGCTATCTGGGAAAACTTATTTATTCCCCCAATTATTCCTCAACCTGCTCCCGCCAGACCTGAGCAAGATTTAGAATCATTAGGATTATTAGCCTTTTATTTATGGGTAGGGCGGACAACTAATTTTTCATCTAACCAGCCTCTCGACCCTAGAGATAATCAACAATGGCCGGATACCGATAGCTATTTAAAGCAATTTATTTATCGTTTAATTGGGCTGGAAACTCCTTTTGAGAGTGCAGAATCGGCTCGTAAAGCACTATTAGAACTTCCTCAAGAAGATCGTGCTAAAAGTTCGGCACGTTCTACAGCTTCTCAAGAAATAAAAAAGCCTTTACCAACACCCTTAATTTTGCTAGTAATCCTATTTTTATTACTACTTGGTGGGGGAATTTGGTATTGGCTTTGGGGCAGGAAAACAGATAATCCTAATCAATATATCCAATGGTCTAGACTTGTGCGGAATTTCTCAGAAGTACCCAACGTTCCTTCTGGACAATTTACCTACACAGGAGAAAAAGATAGTACATGGAGTTTTGTTTTAACGCAATTAGTGGACAACAGCCGTTTAGGAGATTTATTGACCAAACCAAAGCCAGATGCAACAGCAACATTTGACTATAAATCTGTTTTGTCATCAAATATAAATAATCCGATTAAAAGTATCGAAGAAGTTCAAACAAACAAAAAAGATTTTGCAATTACTAGTTTAGTAGACAACATTACAGATAAACTTGCGAAAAAACCAGTAGCCTATGATGGTTTACTTGTTTTTGTCGCATTTAATAAAAGAGACTCAAATCTTGCCAATGCTCTTGGGGGGCAAATCAATCTTGAGCAATTGCGTCAAATTTACACAGGTAAAATTACTAATTGGCAGCAGATTAATCCCAAACTTCCAAATCTGCCTGTGAAACCTTTTGCCCCAACCGAACCGGAAGCAATCAGTAAATTTCAACAAATAGTTCTGCAAAATGCCCCTCAAGACGAAGCTTTATTTGCAGCGAAAGTTACTAAACTTGATACAACAAAAACCCAAAACCTGATACGCAGTGAAACTTTAGATGGGCGAACTACTGGTATTATCAGTTTTGGGATTATCAGTAAAACTTCGAGTCAGTGTACTGGCTATCCTCTAGCGATCGCAGATGGTAAAAAGTCCGCTATTCAACCTCTGTTTCAAAAGCGCGATCGCCGCTCAATAAATCCTTCAGATGATTTGTGTCAACATGATGATTATTATGTTGATGTCACAACTTTCCAAAGCTACCCCTTGGGATACCCTATTTTTGTAGTGTACCCTAAAGACAGCAACCGCCTACCTGGTGGTTCTACATTTGCCCAGATGCTAACTACTCGTCAGGGTCAGTGTTTACTTAGTAAAGTAGGTCTTGTAGCTTTACAACCTATGCCTGATGATATAAATTCTTATGCCTGCAAATCGGTGCCCTAATCCTAGTTGCGAATATTTTAACCGCGCCCTGCCTAACAATGCTAAGGTTTGTCCCTGGTGTTCCACCCCTGTGGGTAATGTAGTTTCTCCTACACCACAACCACCTAGTCAACCTCCACCTATTCAACAACAACCTAGTCAACCACCTGTTCAGTATCAGCGGCCCCCTACAGACCAACCTAACTACCAAGCTCCCCAACAAGCCCCCATTGATTATTCAACAGTCTATCAGCCACGAGTTTCCTATCAACCAACACCACCTGTTTATACTCCTCCGCCTCAAAGAGCGCCAGCCTTAAAGCTGATTCATAGCACTGGCAGAGAATTTCACCTCATTGGGGAAGGAGGTTATATTGGTCGCCGCAGTCAGAGTCCAGGAATAGCGCCGCCAGAAATTGACTTGACCGGCATTCCCAGTGAGGGAATAGTCTCTCGTCGTCATGCGCGAGTCGATTGGGACTGGTCGCAAAATTCTTACATGATTGTTGATATGAGTACAAATGGTATTTATTTAAACAACAATCCTCTAACTCCCGGTATGCAGTATCGCCTACTAAATGGTGATTTGCTGCGATTTGGTCAGGATAACCTAGTTAATTTCACTGTATATATTGTGTAGTAAAAAACTGATTTTATAACTTTTAATTAACAAGACTGGGGGCTTAACAACAAGCTTAAGCCCTTTGTTAAAGATAGACCAACTTCTGGGCTAAATAATTTAGTAAACTCTGCTGTTGACGACTCATTTTTACCTTCTTAAATCCAATATTCGGTCATGAGTCATTTTCAGTTATCCCGAAAGACAAAGGACAATGGACAGATGACGGTGGACAGAGGACAAAGGAAAAATGAGCAATGTATTTCGGGAATTTCTGCAAAAAGTAGGCAGCGGAAACCACACAGCTGAGAATTTAACTCGCGCCCAAGCAGCCACCGCTACTAAAATGATGCTGCTGGGTGAAGCGACACCAGCCCAAATTGGAGCCTTTTTGATTGCTCACCGAATTAAGCGTCCAACGGGAGAAGAGTTAGCTGGAATGTTGGATGCTTATGAGGAACTGGGGCCAAAACTGCAACCCATAGCCTCTGGGCGACCAGCGATCGCTCTTGGCATACCTTATGATGGTAGGACACGCACAGCACCAATTAGTCCTGTCACAGCTTTATTACTTGCCGCATTGGGACAACCAGTGGTAATGCATGGTGGCGATCGCTTACCCACGAAGTACGGCTTACCGCTGATAGATATTTGGCAAGGTTTAGGAGTCGATTGGACTACTTTACCCCTAGCACAAACTCAACAAGTGTTTGAGCAAACAGGAATCGGCTTTATTTATCTACCTCAGCATTTTCCCTTAACTACAAGTATTTGGGAGTACCGCGACCAACTTGGCAAACGTCCGCCGTTGGCGACAATGGAGCTAATTTGGTGTCCTTATGCTGGCGATGCTCACGTAATTGCTGGATTTGTCCATCCGCCAACAGAAGGGATGTTTCAGATAGCTCTAGGACTGCGAGGAGTGACAAAATTTACATTAGTCAAAGGATTGGAAGGTAGTTGCGACTTACCGCGCGATCGCACTGCAATCATCAGCTTATCTTCATCCGTAGCACCCCAAGAGGTAGAACGATTGCACCTCGTACCGCGCGATTACGGCTTTACTACCAAGAACGTACCCCTTGGAACTACTGAAGAACTGGTGGCGGATATTCAAGAGGTTTTGGCAGGTAAACCAGGTGAATTGATGCAAACAGCCTTGTGGAATGGCGGATTTTATCTATGGCGGAGTGGTATTTGTTCAGATATGGTAGAGGGTTTAGCGAAAGCAGAAGAATTATTAACCAATGGTGTAATAGCAGCTAAACTCCAAGAACTGAGCCAGGTAGTAAATTCAGTGTCAGCAGCATTTGTGCCAGTGTAAACACATGGATTTAATCACACACAATTCGTAATTAATTACGAATTACGAATTACGAATTACGAATTACAAATTATTTACTCAGCGACTTCTCCAAAATAGATTTTTGTTCCAACCAATCTTTACCTACTTGGATACTGATATCTGAGCCAAGGTTGCCAGTGCTTTCCACCCGCACTTCGCCAAATCCCAAAGTGCTGCGAATTGATTCGGCACTGTCACCATCTCCCTGTTGGGCGACAATGTGAGTTACGTCTAGAGGTTCACCCCATGCTTTGGCCACATAGATATTGCGATATCCAGATTTTTCTAAGGCTCTAATTAATGGTTGCAGGTTAGAGCGATCGCCACCTGTACTATCTTGAATTGCGACACGTAAAGAGCGGGGGTTAGTTGTAGTTGCCAGCTGTTCCTGTTCTGACTCCAAACCAAAGTGTTGAGCCATCAGTTTGGCAATCCCATCTTTGTTGGGCAACCAATAGCTAGCATCATACTCGCCTTTCTCGCTAAAGCGACCAGGCAGCATTAACATTTGCATATTAGAGCGATTTGTCCGCACTCCAAAACCCATTAGCGCCACTAACTCTTCAACCGTCAAGTTAGTATCAATGTGGTCTTTCACGACATCAAGAACTTTAGGTAATTGAGCAACAGTAGCTGGGTTGAGTGTTTGCTCCATCAAAGCACGCATGACCATTTGCTGGCGCTGAATCCGACCAATATCACCAAGTTCGTCATGGCGAAAACGCAGCAATTGCAATGTCTGCTCGCCATTTAGATGCTGCTTACCAGCCTTCAAATTGATGTATAAATGCTGAGAATCATCTTGATATTTCATATCTTTAGGAACGTAGACAGTCACGCCACCCAAAGCATCAATCAGCTTGGCAACTCCCAAAACGTTAATTCGGACATAGCGATCGATTCCCGCCCCACCTAAGAGATTGCTGACAGTTCTGGCAGTCAAAGCTGGCCCACCGTCAACATTGGCAGCATTAATTTTTTTCACTCCATACCCCTCTATTTGTGTGCGGGTATCTCTGGGAATGGAGAGCATATTTATTTTTTTCGTCTCTGGATCGAATTTGACCAAGAGCATCACATCAGAAAGACCATCAAAGGAGTTGACTTGGGGCAGGTATTTGAGGTTTTTGGTTTCTTCTGGAGGGTTTTGGATATCTGGGGGAAGTACGCTCATCCCCATCACCAAAAGATTCACCGGGCGAGTTAATTCTGAAAATCGCAACACACCTCCAGAAATGCGATCGCTATCAAAGGCCGCCTCGTCCTTTGGAGTTAGCTGCGCTTGTTGCAAAGGTGTACTGGTCAAAGACACCGCCAAAAGTGCCCCCGCAGTTGCAGATACCATCGCAATACCACTCATACCTACCCAAAACCACAGCCAACGTCCTGATGTCGAGTTTTGGGGAATTTTTTTATTGGACTTTGAGGCTTTTCCCGACTGGTTTTCTTCCGCCGAACTTCTTTGAATGGTCACAGACTTCCTCACACTTACTCACTAATCAAATTCAGTAATTTTGCAGATTAAAAACACCCAAACAAATCAACCCATAATAGCTAACTCTTAATTATCGGTGCTAACTTTTTTAATGTAGTGTCAACCACAACACTTATAGCAGCATTTACTCTTTTTTTGGGACAACCTGGAGATGTTTTACTGAAGTATGGCAATAATAAACTGGATTTGACTAGATATATAGATAAATCAGCCAGAAATTTTCCAAAAATCAGTAAAAACACCGATAAATTATCACCATAAAAAATTAAGATAAATACTTGCCAAGCACTCGTTCAGCTAAATTACTAAACCCTGGTAAACGACTAGATTTGCCCTGCATTAGGCGCAAAATCAACCAAATACTTACTAAAAAGTAACCTGACGTGAGAAAGCTATTGAGGATAAATAGACGTAGCGGAAAAAAATCTGAAGTTGCTGCTCCGGTAGCTAATAATAGATAACTCAACAACCAAGTAAGGGCCAAAGTAATAGACAGACGACTAATCGCAAGTTGTTCCCGACTACCCTGGCCCCGATAGAGCGTCCACAAGGATGGAAAAAAGCCGACGATCGGAACTAAATGTAAAAGCAACTGTGTTTTGGGCATCGGGGATGGGGCATTATTATTCTCCCCCTGCTCCCCCTGCTCCCCCTGCTCCCCTGCTCCCCTGCTCCCCTGCTCCCCTGCTCCCCTGCTCCCCTGCTCCCCTGCTCCCCTGCTCCCCTGCTCCCCTGCTCCCCACTCCCCATTCTCTTTTGGTTCAAAATTCTTCATTGGGGTTAGTCTAACTCCTAAACTAGAAGGATGAATAAGACTCATATAGTTAGAGATAATAAGCTGTAAAGAAAAATTTCATCTAGTTCTATTCCGCAATCAGCTCAAAATGCAGACACGTAAGCTACTCGACTGGTGGCAAACATTTACTCCAATAGCGCGAATCGGGGCGATCGCACTATTCATTCCGCTGCTAGTTCTCAATGGTTGGGCACTTTCGGTATTTTTTAATTATTTCCATTCTCTCATAGTCATTTTAGTTGGAGCCTCAGTGCTAGCATTTCTGCTCAACTACCCCGTGAGCTGGATGGAGCATCATGGTGCTAGGCGAGAACAAGTCGCTATCCTAGTATTTCTCTTGGCTGTATCGATTTTATTGGCGTTGGGTGTGACACTTTTTCCCTTGGCCCTTACCCAAGCTCAACAACTGGTGGCGCGTTTGCCAGATTTAATCGACTCTGGACGCTCTCAGTTAATGATCTTAAACGGAAAAGCTGAGACTTTTGGCTTACCGATTAACCTCGATGCTCTGGTGGTGCAAATCAACGATCGCGTCAAAGGACAATTACAAGCGATCGCCGGACAAGTTTTAAATCTAGCTGTACTCACAGTTACTAGTCTGCTAGATATTCTCTTGACGATGGTTTTGACTTTTTATCTTTTACAGCACGGGGGTGAACTCTGGGAAAGTTTAGTCGAATGGCTACCTAACAAATTTCGTGAGCCTTTCTCTAAAACAGTCCGCTTAAGCTTCCAAAATTTCTTCATCACCCAGTTGATTTTATCTACCTGTATGGCTTCAGCCCTTATTCCTACCTTTTTGTGGCTGAAAGTGCCATTTGGACTGCTATTCGGACTAACTATTGGCCTAATGGCTCTCGTCCCCTTTGGCGGTTCTGTAGGCATCGCAATAACTACACTGTTGGTAGCGTTGCAAGATTTTTCAATGGGTGTGAGAGTGTTGATCGCAGCGGTAATTGTACAGCAAATTCTCGAAAACTTAATTGCCCCCCGAATTTTAGGCAGTTTTACTGGTTTAAATCCAGTTTGGATTTTAATTTCGGTCTTAACAGGGGCAAGAATTGGCGGATTGTTGGGTGTAATTGTGGCAGTACCTACAGCTGTTGTGATTAAGACTGCTTTAAGTGCCTTGCGTCCTGGTAGCGGGACAAACGACAGCGCCATTGGAGAGATAACTGCATCCGTTCCAGCAAATGAGTCCTCGAAAGCGGACGCCAACAAAACTTTGAGCATTTCTGAAGCAACATTGCCTTAATACAAGAAGGCAGGAGCAGCAAGTGTATCATCAGTTATTTATCAGGAACGGTAAGGGGCAAGGGAAAGGGTAATAAAACTGTTGCTCGTATGGTGGGCGACTATTATCAACCCTTTACCCCTCTTATTTATTTATTTACTGGACTTTAGACTAAAGGTGAGCGATCAGTAAGTGAGAGGGTGGGCAAAAAATAAAGGGATGCCTGTAATCACAAGCACCCCAGTAAC
>NZ_JBALEO010000037.1:0-4287 GCF_036918015.1 Nostoc sp. | reverse complement strand
AAGGAGATGCGATCGCAGATCATATCCGTCGCTTTATGACAACTCATGTTGGACAATCACAGGACGGGAGCAACACGATTTTGTGAGGTGGCAAAACTGGGGGGCTTTTCGCATTGCTCCCCACAGGACACAGGACTCATCATCATGAAAAAACTAGACCAAAAAATGATTTTACAACACTAATTGAAAACACTACTGAAAAGATCCGTGTTACTCCTTGCTCTGCCAATCAGTGTCTTAGTTAATTTTTCCTTAAGAGCTTCTGCTGATTCAACTGCTGGCATCATCCTGAGTACTAAATGCCAAGACGGCAACAACATCAATATTTGGCAGAATTATAATTCTGGTGAACTGCTCTATCGGGCGACCAATCCCAACGGTCATTTAAGTTTGGGCAAAGGAACTAAGCAAGCGACAGAAGGTGTTCGAGTGTATAAGTTTCGGAATAGAAATTATCAATATTGGGTGTGGGATGGCACGTTAGATAGCCCGCAGTCTGGAACTTTAGAGGTGTATAAAAACAATCGGATCTTGATGCGCCAAACTTGTAGGAAAAATTGAATCTTCAGTACTCTTTCTCATAGAGGTTTATTAAATATGTTCGATCTCGACCAAACTATCAAAGACCGGCACTCAACCCGAAAATTCTTATCCAAACCCGTACCGCGAATTTTACTCGATGAAGCTCTTGCTCTAGCACAGCTCGCGCCGTCGAATTCTAATACCCAGCCGTGGCGGGTAGTATTTGCTGAAGGTACTCGACGCGATCAACTGAAAAAGGCTTTGCTAAAGCAAGCGCAGCATTTTGACGAGTCTCAGCTACCCAAAATCGCTCAACTGCCAGAGGCATTTCAGCATTACCGCCAGGAACTAGGTGAACAAGTCTATGGAGCGATGGGGATTGCTCGTGATGATACAGCGAGTCGAGAACGAGCCGTTCTGCGTAATTACGAATTTTTTGATGCCCCAATAGTCGGTATCGTCTGTATGCACCGAGAACTAGGCGATGCGGATGCTTTAAGTGTAGGGATCTATTTACAAACGCTGATGCTGAGTCTGACTGCTCGTGGACTGGGCACCTGCGCTCAGGTTTCGCTAGCCGCTTATCCTGAAATCATTCGCAGCGAGTTAAATATCCCACCGGAATTATCGATCCTGTGCGGTTTAGCCGTTGGCTATACCGATCCTGATTTTCCCCCTAATCACCTGCATATTAGCCGCGATCCCGTTGAGAAAAATATCTCATTTCTCGACGATTTTGAGCTAGCACATAGAAGTGATTGGAATACTCTTGTTAGAGCGTAATATTTGGGGAAAATCGCTAAAATGCACTCCCAGAGATGGTTTTAAGGATCTTTATTGAAGCCGGAAGCTTGGAAAGATGTTTATCAATTGTCTACTATTTACAAGGAGAGCGAAATGTACGCTATTACTGGAATTACAGGTCAGGTCGGCGGTGCCGTCGCCCGCAAATTGTTGAGCGACAATCAGTCTGTCTGCGCTGTGATTCGTGATGCTAAGAAGGGAACTGCCTGGGTCGAGCAGGGTTGTGCAGTTGCCCTAGCGGACATGAACGATGCTGACGCACTCACAGCAGCTTTTAGAAAAGCTGAGGGTGTCTTCGTTGTGATTCCGCCAAACTTTGCGCCATCACCGGGCTTTCCCGAAACACGGGCAATTGTCGCTGCTCTGCGTACTGCAATCGCAGCAGTGCATCCGGGCAAAGTCGTCTGCCTGTCCACCATTGGCGCACAGGCAACCCAGTCGAACCTACTGACTCAACTTCAGATATTGGAGCAAGTATTGGGGGATCTGCCGATGCCGATCACCTTTCTTCGTCCCGCCTGGTTTATGGAGAACGAAGCTTGGGACGTAGCACCCGCCAGAGAGAGTGGCATTATCCAAAGCTTCCTGCAACCGTTGGATAAACCTGTGCCGATGATTGCGACGGCGGATATCGGTTGTGTTGCCTCCGAGTTGCTGCAACAGACTTGGAGTGGACGGCGAATCGTCGAAATCGAGGGACCGCACCGGGTAACGCCGAATGACATTGCAAAGGGCTTTTCCAAGATTCTGGGTCGTCCGGTACATGCGGAGGTAGTTCCCCGCGAAACCTGGGAGGCGCTGTTCAAGGCTCAGGGTACAGCCGATCCAGAGCCGCGCATTCGAATGCTTGACGGTTTCAACGAGGGCTGGATGGAGTTCGAGAGTGGTGAGTCTGGCTCCATCAAAGGCGAAGTCGAACTGGAAACTGTTCTGAAAAGCTTGGTGGAGCGATGATTCAGAAGATTATACCCTTGTCACGACACCCTATTTCAGTGAATCATGTCTCAAAATACACCCAAGGAAATTAACAATGACTACGTTATCTGGAAAAGTCGCACTCGTTACAGGTGGAACATCAGGTATTGGTAAAGCAACCGCTCTAGCTCTAGCTCTAGCTGGAGCAAAAGTAGTTGTTGCAGGTCGTCGGCAAGTTGAAGGTGAAGAAACAATTCGACAGATTCAAGCAATGGGTGGGGAAGGCTTTTCTGTGACGACAGATGTTTCTAAAGAAGCCGATGTGCAGATACTGATTGAGAAAATAATGACCCACTACGGACGACTTGACATTGCTTTCAACAATGCTGGAGTGGAACAAGATTCCACACCGTTAGCAGAGCAAACCGAAGCTACTTACGATCGCATCATGGATATCAATGTTAAAGGGGTATGGTTGTCTTTGAAACATGAGATTCCAGCCTTGTTGAAAAATGGCGGTGGGGCGATCGTCAATACTAGTTCAGTTTTGGGTTTGGTCGGTGGTGCAATGGTGCCGATTTACACCGCTAGTAAACACGCTGTAGAAGGGCTAACAAAATCAGTGGCATTAGAATTTGTCAAGCAAGGAATTCGGGTGAATGCCGTCAGCCCGGGCCCAATTCAAACCGAAATGCTTGATCGCCTTTTCAAAGCAAATCCAAAAGCGACCGAGGATTTCATCAAAGGGCAGCCAATGGGTCGGATTGGTACGCTGTCAGAAGTGGTAAATGCTGTACTATGGCTCTGTTCAGACGCTTCTAGTTTTGTCACTGGACAATCGCTCACAGTTGATGGTGGATTTATCGTGCAATAACGAAAAACATTCCTCTGGCAGGTTAGGATCTTTTGCGGTTTCTGCACAGAACATTTTGCGCTGAGTTCTCAAAAGCCTGTCCACACCGCAGATTAGACCTCTAACACTGTTTCGGTTGGCAATTCAGAGTTTTATAGGCAAATCAAGGAAACTACCAATGAAAACACGCAAACTCGGCAATCAAGGACTTGTGGTTTCAGAATTAGGACTAGGCTGTATGGGAATGTCTGATTTCTATGGTGGACAGGACGATCGAGAAGCGCTCGCCACGATTCACCGGGCATTAGAACTCGGCATTACCTTACTGGATACTGCCGATATGTATGGACCCTTTACCAATGAAGAGTTGGTAGGCAGAGCCATCAAAGACCGTCGCGATCAGGTAGCGATCGCTGTTCAAACGCTGCTGGAACGAGACGGCATTGAATTCTTGCTGAAGACAAATGTATTGAAAGTAGATCGCGTTGACAATGCGACTGTCCTTCATCTCCAGGTTGCCGATCGCTTCCTTAGCCTCCAAGGTTCACATTTGCTCGTCGCTATCGGCCGTGCGCCAACCACTGATAGCTTAAATTTAGCTGCCGCTGGTGTGGCAACTGATGCCCACGGGTTTATTGTAGTCAACGATCGCCTGGAAACAAACATACCGGGGATTTGGGCGTTAGGCGACATCAATGGAGGACTGCAATATACCCATGTCTCGCTTGATGATTACCGTGTTGTCAAAGCAAATCTGATTGATGGTGGCAACCGCAGCACGTGCGAGCGATTGATTCCATCCTGTCTGTTCATAGATCCCGAACTGGCTCATGTGGGTCTGACCGAAACGGAAGCACAGCAACAAGGGTATGCCATCCGCGTGGCGAAACTGGATGCCTCAGCGATTCCTAGAGCAAAAACTCTCGGTCAAACCGATGGACTGATGAAGGCGATCATGGATACCGAGACAGGTCGGATTCTCGGTTGTTCCCTGTTGTGTCATGAAGCGGGGGAAGTGATTTCGACGGTGCAGATAGTGATGCAAGCTCAGATGCCTTACACTGTTCTACGCGATGGAGTCTTGACTCATCCCACGATGACCGAAGGGTTAAATATGCTGTTTTCAAAGTTGTAAAACGCAACCTTGGGCTTTAATTAAATCCGCAGCCCACAGAGTTACATCTTTTACAACT
>NZ_JBALEO010000036.1:0-53721 GCF_036918015.1 Nostoc sp. | reverse complement strand
CTGCCCACTTAGACCGCAGCTCAAAGTTCTCCCGATTTTGCGCCCTTTGCAAACCTTCCTCAAGATCACGCAATTCTTCATCAAGACGCAAACGTGCTGTCTGCTTGGGATTTGCTGCCAAAATCAAAATTTTTTGGGGTTTGATAGTCATTGCTGACGTTGGGAGTAGCTACTTTTAAGTATATGGAAAAGTGCCAACAATTTAAATTTAAATGCAATGGATGGACTCTAGCTGTTATGGCAGAGTCCGAAGTTATCTGCCACTGCTGATATGAAGCATTAACCTGACTGTGCTTTTACCCAACTTTTTTACATAACTTTCTCTGTTTTCAATTCCGCATTCCACATAAGGGCTAAAACGTGTAATGGGCGCGTCAAAGGATTGATCCGACGTTAGGCGATAGTCTCCGCAAGCGATGAGAGCGTGGTAACAATCCAGACATCCAATCGCTCCAAAGCGTGGACTGTTCCCAGCGACCAAGCTGAGGAGCAAATCACGGTTAAGGGCTTTACCTCTTACTCCCCCGCGCCGAGTTGCGATCGCTTGGCATTGGCAGAGACGACCCAGTAGGGTAGGTGGATGCCTAAGTCAGGGGGGTGACTTCCTGGCTTAGGCATCCAGCTAGCAACATGAATTAGTTATGAGAATCTAGGTTATTAGAAGTGCTGCTCTGGTAAGCCAAATTCTCATAAGTAAAAAAGGATGACTCATGCCACCCCTTGACCTACCCCTTTTGTTAATTCCTCGATTCCGCGATCGCGCTTTAAAGGGAATGGAGTGCAGCGCACTTTTTAGTTAGGTAAAACCAGTGAATTAGATTATGAGAAATTGCAGTAGGTATAACCTCAACGCCGTTTACGCGGGAAGCGATCGCTTCCTGCGTAGAAGTCAAGGTAATTTGCTAGAGAAACACAATGGAATTGGATAAAATCGGTGTTTGAAACGCCCGTCCACATCGTGCTGGCTGAAATTTACCAGATCGGGAAAATGTGTAGTGAGAAAATAAGCATAAGGCACAGCAAAGTTTAAAAGTCACAAACGCAATAATTGTAAAAATTGTTTAACGACTTCAAAAGGTTGGGTTTTGCACTTTTCAGAATCGTATCGTTCTACAACTCGTATACCATGAAGCCGGAACAGGCGTTCGCGCTCCTGTTCCTCCACCCGTCGCTCCGCGGTGTGATGCGGGCCATCAACTTCCAGAATTCCCCACTTACCTTGATAGCAAACTAAAAAATCTGCCTCTTTGTTACCTCGCCCCTTTGGTTTTTGTGAGTCATTCAAACGGCCTAAACAGTTCGGCATATAGAACGCAGAAAATCGATCCAATGTATATGCAATTGCAATTTCAGCTTTCGAGCGAAACCGTAGTCCTTCCCATACGTAAATTTGACTATTTAGATTGAATGGAATCCCTTGGTTATGAATCGCACTTTCTTGTGGTGCAGCAATACCATCAGGTGTTGTTCTGCCATTGAATACAGTGAATTTTATAGCTTCCCTACCACTTGGTGTTTGTAACAAGTCTGGGGAAATCCCCCACTCGTCATTAAGAGGCATGTTATCAATATAAAGGTAACGAGTTTGCCTACTTTCAGTTGGGGTAGTTTGATTCACTGATTTTGGCTGAAAATCTTTGATTTCTTCCAACTCTTGAGTAACCAATTTCCGGGCATTTTGGATGTCTTCCGCAGTCAAATAATTATTACGACGATTATCTAATGCCATTGACAATATCTGGCGTTTTGTTTCTACATCCTTCGTTTTTCTTAACTCCAGCAATGTGTGTACCGATAAGTTCTTGACCTGAGAAATATCAATTTGCATTTCTTCAGTAATAATTCTTTTCTCTTCATAAGCCCATGCTCGTTCATGGCAGGTACTTGGGGCAGGAAGTACCTTACTCTCATGCAATAAAGCACAAATTCTATCAAAAGAACTAAATTTCCAAGATTTTTTCACCCCATCAGCAAATATTTCATATTTTAAGCGCCAAAGTAAATAATCAGTATCGTTATTCTGGGAATTATTGCGTAATAATTCAAGTATATTTTGACACTCAGATTCTTCACTTTCTGACAAATATAAATCGTTAAACATAGGCTGCACCTAACGACAGTAAATATTGACAATACGAGTTGCGATGTCAGCGTTCAATCCCACGGTACATTTACCTCAATATCTAGATAGATATTGAGGTAAATGTACTGGGGGCTACCATCTTTTAAGGAATGCACCAGGTGCGACAGCAATGATTGACGCCGACTAACGTAACAAAAATATGTTGTTTTTGCATATTATATCGGACACTGTAGCCTCCGAGCATGGGAAATTCCATTTACTCGGTAAGGTACAAGGCATTTCTCCGACGACTGCGGGAGGCGCGACTAGAAGCTAATTTGACTCAAGTAGAAGTTGCCCAGAAGCTAAATCAGCCTCAGTCGTATGTTTCGCGGTGCGAATCAGGAGAACGACGAGTAGATGTGGTAGAACTGACCGACTTTGCGATGATTTACAAAAAGCCTCTCCAATATTTTGTGGATTTTTGCACAGATAAAAATAGCTCCCCCAACGAAGTGGAATAAAGCAGCCAACTTTCTTTAATACCCCCGACTCACAGACTACAACGGTTTAAAGCCAAATTGTTTAACTTAAGTAGTTAGATGCCTAAGCCATGAGAAGTGATGTGCGATCGCAAACTTGCTGTTGTTGCTTGCACTCGCCAAAAAATATAGGCATATCTAATAAAAGTTTACGATTTTTTTGAAGTCAGCCTTGCATTTCGACTGGTTCTATACATATACTTGTTAGAGAATAAATTAAAACAAAAAAAGCCAGAATTAAATATCAACCCAAGCCGGGGACATGAGTCCCCGGTTTGTTTTTTAAGTGAACAAAAATCCTCAATTTGACCAAATTGATTGAGGATTAAAGCGTCATAAATACTTGTGACAAATATTTATGACACTGAGAAAAAGATAAATGTTGATTTAGCCTTAATTATGAGAGTTTTAGATGTTTTGATTTTCAACAATTTGATAGTAAAAAGGGTAAATTGAGTGCCATGCAACTTATGCTAAAATGTCATAAATAAGGGGAGGCATTTGATAAAATGTTTTGATGTGGTCGAGATAAATACAGTTGAGCAAATTAATAATTACTCATTTATTTAATAGCAAAGCTTTCTCCCCTCTGCATCAAATCACCGCTATTTATTTGAAGTAATTACTTGAAATTAAAAATTGTAGTTGGAGTGATTCAAATGAACTCAATCCCAGTAAATGTGTTTGATGTTTATCAACTTTATTGTGAATATCTTAAATTAACCCAGATCCCCAGCAAGCAAGACAGGACAGCAGGAATCCGTACCGCTATAGTTCGTTTTATGCTGCCTAAATTGGGATTGCCCTTAGCAAAAGGGAAGAAACTGACTCAAGAGGAGGTAAACGCTGGATTAGATTTCATGAAACAGGTGTCGATATCGGAGATGCCTAATGTAATGGCATACCAGAGTGAAGTTTTTGTTTCTTTAGGTGTAGCAGGAAGTGCAAGTGCCCGAAATTACCGGATGCAGCTAAAAAAGATGCTCTCTTGGTGTAATAGCCAATCTTGGTGGAAAATAGCTGCCAAAACAGATGCTGCAAAATATTGCCCTCCCATCCGTCAAAAAAGAGGTCGAGTCGGCGATCATTTCCGGGTTACAGATAAAAAGCTTACATCTAGTTGCCCTAACTATGCTTATGGATTAAAAGAACACGAAATCTCAGATGTATTAAAACAAGAATTCGAGAATTTTTTAAGTTTTCAGATAGCAATTGTTGGCAATCGAAAACGTCAAGATGCTCCTTTAAGAAAGCGGAGCGCTATCGCTCATGTTAACAACAGTAAACGTTTATTAGGATGGTTATTCCGTTATCAGGATATACCTCTAAACCAATTAAGTTTAAAAATCCTTGTCCCTACTAGCTGTTTATCTGAAAATGGACAGCGAGATGAAGAAGCTATCGATAAGATTATAGATTTTGTTGATGAACATTTACGATGGCTCAGGGAAACTCGTGGAGCTTCCCCTAATACCGAATTAAAAGTGGTGGAATCATTAGTTGCTGTTGCTAAATACTTGTATCACAAGGAATCTAAATCTCAATCTCGTGAACAAGTAGCTAATAAACGTGTTGGATATAAGGATATACCAATAATTGAAGAGTTGCGGCAATTAGAGTGCGAAATCATGGCAAGAGTCAATGTGACGCCACGTTGCGCTGATGAATCTAAAAAATGGGTTGATTGGTTAACATTTAAAGCTTGTGTACAGCGTTTACTAGAAGAATGCGCTCCAAGAGATAAATACGGTAAGCAACGCTCTTTACGGGCGATCGCTCAAAGTCATCAAGTCGCTTTAATTTGTATGCTTTTGAGTGCCTTTCCAGATAGATCCAGAACTATACAACAGTTAGAGTTAGGAAGAACTTTAATAAATCGCGACGAGAAATGGTTTGTTGAACATACAGCAGAGGATTTTAAAACAGGAAATACTTATTGTAAAAATGGACAGAAACGAATTGTAGAACTCCCAGCAACTTTATATCCCTTATTGGAGGAATGGTTATCAAAATGGCGAGAGGTTTTCAATCCAAATCACCCCTATGTATTTACGCAATTGAATGGAAAACCCTTAACAGATGGCTCCTTATACAACTATTTTCGGAAACGAATATATCGTTTGACAGGACAAGCTTTCACTCCTCACATGGTAAGAAATTCGATTGTGACATATCTAAAACTTTCTGGAACATCAGACTCGGTGCTAGCTGCGTTTGCGGAACTGATGGCTCACAGTCTAAAGATACAGCAGAATTATGACCACCGTATTTCTGAGCAAAAAGTAGCTCCAGCTTTGCAGGCGTTGCAGTCATTGCCTACGGGTACTTTACCACCACCGCCACCGTTGACTGTTAAACCTCCCAAGTGAAACCTGGGGAGGAGATGTGCTGAAAGTAGTTATCCTACAGCTAACTCTACTGTGTCTAGATTACTTTCGGCTTTCTGATTTCTGGCAAATGAATCTGCAATTAAGTGCAAGACTTCTGCTTGTTCTTCTGGCGGTGCTTGAGCAATCAGCGATCACAAATTGGTTGTGGGTTTTGCACCAACTAGGTGCGATACATACCATTCCCTAGCATTTTCAGGAAGAATAGCCAGTATTGTCAGAAATTTAGTGGTTATAAAATTTACCCCTGTCCTGGCAGACAGAGGTGGTTGTGATGATTTCAAATACTAGGTGCGATAAATGCATTCTTGATTTGCTGCGGCGTTCTCCAATCATGGATGGTAGCTGCGGCATTTCCTGCCACCAACGTTCCCATGAGGAGCAAAAGTCATCGACATCACAAAAAATCTGCGTCACATCCAGCCGAGATACAATGGATTCCATCGCTGAGACACCCTTTTTTTCATGTAATTACAGTCTCAGCTTTTTTTTGCCCCTTTTTCAACCCGTCGAACTCACGTTTGATTATTGCTACAGGAGTATCTGGTGCAAATTTAGCAATGCAAGATTTTTTATTGTTTCAGCACCATTGGAATGCTGTAATTGCAGGCTTATCATCACTCCATCCCTTGAAAAAATTGAAAGATAGAGGGCGAGCGCGCTGAAAAACAATGTCGAGATTAGTTTTGATGAAGAAGGTCTGTTAATTTTGTCTGCTACTTAGCAGTTAAAAAAGCGATCGCCTCCGCATGACTCATTTTCCTTTGCCGCAATTGGCGATACGCAAAATCATGTTCTGAAGGGATTTCGCTTTCTAATTTATGCGAGATAATTGGCTTAATTGCAGACAAAATATTGGTTATTTCTGCTGGGATAATTCCATTGCCAAGCATCTTGATTCTTTGAGTTTGGCTAATAGTAATTTCATCCCCTTCATGATTAATTCCGATCGCCGTTGAGCCAACTTCCCACCCCATTAATTGTTCAGCTTCAGTGGCATTAATTGGGCGCTCAAGGTAACTTTCGCCCGCAGTCGCTGCACTTGGGGAGACCCCAAGACCGCGCTGCTCGTTGTACTCACGGATTTTGTAGGCTCCATTGCCTGCTTGATGATTGTCTTTGTTTGTGAGCGATCGCAATGTAGGCGCTTCTTCGTGATAGATGCGATCGCCTACTTTGAATTGCTGTGTACACTCCTCGGCATCACCGTGGACTTTCTCTAGGCAGTTTTGGTGATATATGCCCAGAAGCGGCCCGTCAGTAAAAATATTTCCATAGGCTCGTAACGCAATCACTGTAGCTATTCGCCCATGATTCTTGCCGTTTAAAATACTAACCTTACTGCCTGGCTGGAATTTGTGTTTTGGTAAGCCAGAGACAACCAATGGCTCACATTTGCTAAGGAATTCCAAATCTACCCACTTTTTACTTGCAGTAGGATTTGCCATCGTGACAGCCCATCTTATTTGTTTGATAAGGCTTTTTAGTGTGATCACGAATGGCATAGATGCCAAAGCTTGTACCACCCGAAGAGAAGCGACTAGGGGAAGGGATGATAAGACCCGACTTCTTGGAAAAATTTTCAACATCTGGGCTTGTGCAAAATTTGCCCGCATGAATCACAAGCTGTGTATTGGGTTCTTCTATATGCTCGTTGCGGTAGAGGGTGGTAAACCCAGCGTTGAATATCGCCCAGGAGATCGGGGCTTTGACTGTGATGGCTTTCATTTAAAATTCAACCTCAATCAACTCAATATCGACAGCAAGATTAAATTTATCGTCGTAAATAGTCCGAACTTGTTTGCAGTTATCAAAAGCCCAGTCCAGAGCTTGTTTGCGATGCCAGGGATTACCTTTTTTAACCAGTTCTCGCATCAGGGCGAAAGTAGTTTCAAATGGTTCATCAATGGGTATCTCAACCTCCTTTTTACCGTTGAAGCCAATAGTCAGTTTTTGAGACAGGTGTTGAATTTTAACCGTCATCTCAACTGAAGTCGGACGACTAACCTCAACTTCGGGTTGTTGAGTGTCAGGGTCGGGCTTATGTGTGGAGCTTGTTAAACTCCTCCAGAAATCTTTTTCTTCTGGGGCGATCGCAATTGGTGCATAAGCCTGCGGATTCTCTGCCATTTCCTTAGCATTCATAGGGATATCAATAGATGGAAGTGTAGTAACATTAATCGTTTGCTGTCCGGGTAAGACATCTCTTGTAGGGTTGTTAAATCCTATCTCTATAGCCCGATGATGGGTTTGCAGCTTTTTGGTTTCTGTCTGCGTCAACTCAATTCCGTTCTCAATTCGGACTTGAGCAACCACAGCATGATGGGTCATGTGGTCTTGATACTCTTGCCAGCGATTGACAATGCGTTCTGGATTGTTGAGCAAGCTGGCGCGGAAGTCGGCGATCGCTTCATAGATATCCGCCTTTGAATACTTCTGCATCCAGCGCTCTCCCTGCCACCTCAAGAAAGCTTGATTCCATTTAATCTGTCTTCCTGCGGGCGACTCCAGCCAAGGCGTGTTATCACCGTCGAATATTAAGGCCCAATGCGTATCTGGTTGGGTCACAGGAGGTTTAATACCTAAATTTGCATCATATTTGATTGCTAGAAAATTTTTGCTCGGTGCGGCGGCGGAAGAATTGTCTTCATGAGAGTTTTTTGGTTGTGCGTTATTTTTTGTTTCTCGTAACAGCGAAGTGGGGTATTCAGTTTCAACATCTTTACTCCGATAAAAAAATTTCTCACGCTCCTTCTTGTCTGAGAGAGGTTTTTTTAAGTCTGGAGTCTGAGCGCGTGCGTGATCTATATAAATATCCGACTCCAAATTTTCGGACTCCGACTCCAAATTTTCGGACTCCGACTCCAAATTTTCGGACTCCGACTCCAAATTTTCGGACTCCGACTCCAAATTTTCGGACTGTCTTGCACATCCATTGAGGTTGATAAATATTGTTTTGCCGTCTTTGAAATCAAACCATCCCAGTTTTTGGAATTTAGCTTTAGCTGCAAAATAAGTTGATTTGCTTAATCCGCATTCAAGCATTATTTTGGCGGGGTCATAGTTTGCTCCTACGTCGCCAAATGGATCAAGGACAGCGAGGTAAATCCAGAATCTCCACTCCGATGATGTGAGGTTTGCTGCAAAAAGCTCTTTTCTTAGTTTTTCAGTGATTTGTTGAAATTTTGGTCTGGGTTGTCTTGCTGCATTAACCATGCCAATCCTCCTCAAATGTCACTTTTACGCCCAAAGAAGCGCACGTTTGAACTATGATGGAGGATTCAAGTATTGTGCCAAACAGGTGTATTCTCGCGGTTTTATTTGGATGAAACCCTGCATAGGCTAAAACCTGTCCTAATGCAGATTTCCATTCATTGGGTCGGAAGGTCAGGTTAATTCGTTCAAGAGAGCATTTATCATCCTTGGGAAGCTGATGAGTATATCCTTCTTGGCATCTAGGCAACATGAGCAATAAAGAACCATGCTCTAGCCAAAAATGAGTGGATTTGGAGCCTTTGATCTTGGGCTTAATGGAAAACTTGCGGCAGGCTTCGAGAGAGACAGAAGCGATCGCCGGACGATACCCCATTGATGGCTCGTCGTCAGAATGCCAGCCGATGGAATCAAGACCTGTGCGATATCTGTTGCCAATGACGATATCGAATGCAAATCCAGTTTTTACTGTAATGCGATCGCACACGTATAAGAGTTCGTTTGTCCAGGGATGCGCCTCTAAAGTGACACTATTGGAGTACAGATAACTCGCCCCTGGTTCGCCATACATACACTCAAGTCGTGGGACTTGTAAGGGTTTGCCTAGCATTCTGCTCTTGTTCTGTTGCCACGCTAAAGCCTTGCATTGAGCGAATAAGGTATTAGCCTCAGTGTTGTTTAAAAAGCCAGGATAGTACTCAATTGGCAGTGTGTTAGTTGTCTCAAATAAACTTAGTTGTTGCATCGTTACTCCCAATATGTATACTCGCTAACAACCGCTCTCAAATAGCGATGCATATAGGTTCCTGTGGCTCGATTAACCAATTTGTAATAAAAACCAGGTTTTAGATCAATTGCCGCAATTGGAACTGGGCTACTGCCAATAACCCTCATATATTTATCAACCGACAATTCAATGGTAATGATACTCATCACGCTGCCTTGTGTGCCAAAGACTTTTCTAGCGCCTTCCAAATAGCTTCTAATTGAGAAGCGGAAAAGTCTGCCTGTGCTTTGCTCATCACTTCAAATAATTGTTTGGGAGTGAGCGACAAAAGGGCGATCGCCATCTCAGTCACCTGCACTTCACCGGTGGCATTGATGTTGGTGATGCAAGAGGGTAGTTGTTGTTCTGGAGGATGCCCCTCGTTTCGCACTTTGTCTGGGAGTATTTGCGATCGTGTTCCCAACCCCAAACTCTGCTGCTGCTGTTTCAGTTCCTGAGTGACAGACGTGGGCAGAATTGAAACTTCAACGATAGCTTCCATTTGATCAAAGGCTATTTGATGCCGTTTTTCTTCTGGGGTGCCATCAATGTGGCAAATACTAGAAAATGGCCCGGTAATCACCCGCACTGTGGCTTCTTTTCCTTTGTAGGGCCCGGCAGTGATTTTCACCCGCTCGAACTCTTTAGGTATCCAGCGCTTGTGATTTGTCCCACTAGCAGAGGGAGGAGCGGATTCTTTGACCAGCTTGTACGCTGCGTCAACACCGCGCGGCCTTGATAAAAGTTGCTTGAATTGCTGATGCCGATGATGTTGGACGCTGCCAACGGGCGCATCTTTTGACTCATCCATCTCTTTGACAGCTGCGACAGCGTGTTCGTAGTTGACCCCACTGCCAAGCCCCACACGTTTGGCGATGATATCACGGGTTGTTCCTTCGCCTTGTCCCGATCTCCCCTGGCGTGATTTAGCTTCCTCGCGCTCAATTCTCTCCCACAGAAGCCCTTCTCTGACCTTCTGCTCAATTGTCTTTTCTCTGCCGACGTTACCTGCTAATAGAGTTTTGAGTTCTTCTTGTTCTGAATTAAAAATCTTTAATTCAACAGAGAATTCCTTCCTACCTAGCTCACAACCGACTTTGAAGCAGCTATTCCCTGAAACTATTCTGTATCTCCCTTGACCGTCAGGAGTGGCAACCAAGGGCTTAATCCATCCTGTTTCAGATATTGCCGCTTTCAATGCGGATAAATCTTCGTTATCCCCATAGATGGAAACATTGAGGGGATGAACGTAAAGCAACTCAGCACTTATTGAAACTAAGAGTGATTCTGATACTTGTAATGGCTGGCGTACTATCACCATTACCATCTGCTGATCAAGTCGTTTTGCCGCTTCTAAAGCTTCAATGCCTTCGATTAATTCCCCACTTTCAGTAATAATAATGTCGGGAATAATGCCATCAACTTTAAAGCTTGATATAACTTTTGAGACAATATTTTCTTCAGCAGTTAAATGGTCGGTAATTGTTATTTTGTATGGATTCCAGCCCTTTAAAGTTATCAGATTTTGTGTCATAATTTAGACTTAATTAAACTTAGTATTTTTTAAACGCACGGTTCTGTGAAAACTAGGCGGTTTTTTTGCCTTGACGTTTTTCAGGTCGTTGCAACAATCGAGCTTCACATTTTTCAATGTGAAACTGATAGCGAGGAAGCTGGGAATTGGGCGATCGCACATCACGTACTTCTATCCCAATTCGCAGCGTTTCATTGCGTGTCATTTCCCGCAGCTGCTCAGCTGAATCTAAATCCAGGCGAGAGTAGGCAGGGTCGGTGTCATACCATTGCCTTTGATTTTGAGCAGTAGCATTTACTCCTAGCATCTCTGCCAAGATTTCTTTAATTGCATCCCTGATTTGTGATTCAGGGATGAGGCGTTCGGTTTTGTAAGCCCCTGATTGCTCCATGTTTTATGCCCGTGAATCGTAGATGCAGCAAGTTTTAGCTTCAAGCGCTTTTAAGCATAGTGGGTACCTCTGCTGGCGCTTTTAACTGCGTTTTTTCATGCTTTTGGCAGTGGTAATCCAGGAAAAAGTCTACAAGCTTATTCGCCAAAGGTGGCAGAGGATGTGCTGCAATTAGCAAAAAAATTAGATAAAGAACAACGGACAAGACTAGCCAGGCCGTTGTTTGATGATTTGTTGGATGGCGATAAATGAATGAGCAATCTAGAGAACGATTTCGGGAAATTGTAAAACTTGTTATGGACAATCGCTCACACAGTAAGTTTGCTCGTGATTTAGGCGTTAGCTCATCAGCTGTCCAAAAGTGGCCAAGTACATATGCCTGAAGTCATCTCACAGGGCAGATGTGCCGTTGCTGGCTACTGATAATGAGGCAGCAGCGCATCGTTTTTATTCTTCTGAATTGGGTGTGTATGAATAGCAAGTGTCGTCAACAAGTGCTATTCGCGTTTTGGTGTGATCGCTTTCACTTGAATGGCACATGAAAAATTTTTCATGTTTCCCTAGTATAGGCTAAGGAAATCATTAAGTCAATAAAAAACCTATATTTTTTATAGGCTAGAAGCTAGCCTATACCGTGAACTTTGTCTTAAAAGCCAAAGGCACTAAAATTGCAAAACCCCTGAATGTCAAACTTCAGGGGTTTTTCCTTGTGATTTTAAAAACTGGCGAATACGTTCCCGCGATTGCCTGAGTTGCTCGTTTGCGCTTCTCAGGCTGCTAATTCCCCCAGGATTTTTTCCGCACGTTCTCTAAATTCCTTAAGCTCTGCAACTTCTTTCTTGAGATTGTCAATATCCTCATCGGATTTTGGTGATATCCCTAAGTAATTATCAATGAATTCTAGCAAGAGTCGGCTAGCAGAAGTGCCACTCGCTTTGGCTTTTTTTAAAAAAGCATCTTTCTTGTCTTCGGGAATACGAAAATTCATCTGAGTTTCGCCTTCTGCAAGATTTCTTGGCATATTTGTTCTCCATTTTTTTAGCCTATACCTAATTCTACTTGTCAGCCTATATTTTGCCTAGTAATAAAGATAGTTTCAGGCACATATCTATATTTTACCTATACAAAATATAGATAAAAGTTTGTTTGCCTATACAAAACATAGATAACTAACAAGCGCCGCCCCTCTCTCTATGCGGGGATTGTCCCTGCTGGGAGAATAGCAAATATATACCAAGCCAATTGGCTTCGGTTTCAAGAGTCAGACTGTTATCACATTTTCGATCCCAAATAGTAGTTACTGGTAAATTATTTCATAATAACGAAGGACTTTAGCTCCCCCATTTTGTTGCACAGAGATGCTGATTACCGCCTCCCCTCTGACGCGGCCACCCACTAAAGGACGTACACATAGCAGCAAACGTGATTCGGCTACTTACCGTGCTGGCTTTGCCAAGGCACGAGATGATCTGTTAAATGAGTTGCGTTTATTTGGAGCGGATAATGTCGTCATCTCATCCGATATTCCGCTTCGCAAAGATGGACTACCCTACGCCAGTTTCAAAAAACCCCTTGATTTAGGTATCAGTGTCTATTTCCGCATCAAAATGAAAGTAATTAATCAGGCATTTGAGCAAGCCAAGCTAGAGTACGGAAAATAGGCTATGGTGCTTTTCCATCAAACCGTGCAATCGCTCTTTCCACTGCTAAGGAATTAGTTTTCTCGTCAATATGGCGCTGGTAAGTTTTGAGGTGTTCCATTACCGAATGCCCCATTAATTTTGCTGAAGTGGTAACAGGTAATTCAAATACCACGCTTGCTCGAATGGCATAACAGTGACGTAAATCATAGGGAGCTAGGTTGGCTCCCTCGATTTTTTTGAAGTAATAATACAACCCTTGGTAAACTCGCTTCCCCAATTCCCAGTATTCTGATTTTTGGGTACGGAATTCTTTTTTCTCCCAAAGTTTCCAGCGCTCTGCCCACTCAGGGTAAAAAGGTGCGATCATTCTTGCTCCGGTTTTACCCTCTGATACCTGGCACTTGTAAGGTGGATTCGGTTCAACTGTAGCAAAAAATATTTCATGCGGCCTTAAACCATAGGTTGCAAGCATCCCATAACCCCACTGCCACATTTGGCTAGTGATTTGATCTCGGATTTTGGCAATCAATTCATCAGATGGCAAGTCCTTGATTGTGTTGGTGGAATTGTATTTGCCCTTGTAAGGGCGTAAGTCAATATCAATAAGAGCAAATTTAGCTAGCTTAATATAGCTTGAGGTTGTGTGGTATCTAGTCCAGCTGTTGCTAGGCAAAGATAATATTGTTTTTAGCAGTAGCTCTCCAGTTAATTCGCTGTTAGGGTCGAGCCTGTTGAATTGTAGTAAATAATGGCGCTCCCAGGTGCTAGCAGAAAATTTCTGCTGCTTAATTAAAAATTCTTCTTTGAAAGCTTCTATCCAGTATTTGCAGGTGTTTGCTGCTTCTGTTTTTTTACCGAGCCAGTTATCCCAAGGAAATGGCCGCCCAGACTTCCACCTCACAATATCAGCTGCTAGCTCGATCGCTTTACCCTCTGCCGCTTTCAGTCCAGCAGGATTGGCATACATTCCCAAAGCTAAATCTTGCTGAGAATGGGTAGATTTTTGGCTACCTGGGCGCGACGGTAAAGTTGCCCTAAGACTTAGGGTATCCCCCCTTTGCCTTAGAGATACCCCACTCTTGCTTGCCTTGAGCCGCTTATTTATCTCTTCCAAAGAGTATCGCATTGCCCTAAATCCGCCCTAGTTACTTGCCGCGCTTTAGGGTATTTTAGGATATTTCAGCATATTAATAATATTCTAAATCGTATAGTCTGTAAGCACGCTAGTTGATTAATCAAGTAATTAGGGCGTTTTGGGGAGGTAGTCAAGTTCCCTCCGATTGATGGGGTATTAAAACCAGAAAACTATGTTCCAAACCTACTAATCCTTGACGGCCAGCAACGCCTAACAACTCTGTTTATGGTGCTACTATCTCAACTACCTGTCACCATAAAAGACCAAAAAAGCCAAAAAAGTATTAAAAAGTGGTACTACCTGGATATCAAAAAATGCCTTGACCCAGAATGCGATCGCATTAAGGCAATCGTTGCCTTACCTGAATCCAAAATTATCCGAATTTTCTCAGGTAACTTAATTGATTGTTCTACTGCTGAAAAAGAATATGAGGCGTTCTTGTTTCCTTTATCCAAGGTTTTCTCTTTTCCTGAATGGCGTAGCAAATTCTCTAGGTATTGGCGATACAATCCTCAAAAGCTAGAACTAATTGATACTTTAGAACTAGAAATTGTGAAGAAATTTGAGCATTATCAAATACCTGTAATCCAATTACGTGACTCCTTACCAAAAGAAGGCGTTTGCCAAGTATTTGAGGATACAAATACTTCTGGCTGTGACCTCAATTACTTCGACTTAATGAGTTCTAGCTATTGTACTGCTGACTTCAGTCTGAGAGATGATTGGAAGCAGCGAAAAAACCGCTTCCAATCATTAAAAGTGTTGCGAAAGCTACGAAGCACTGATTTTGTACAAGCAGTTACTTTGGTAACTGGCTACGCAAAGAGGATAGAAGCTTTAAAGCAAGGATGGAATGTCGATAAATTACCAGGTGTTGCTTGTGGTCGTGCTGAAGTACTAAAACTCACCAAAGAAGAATATCAAAAATGGGCTGACCCAATTACCAGAGGTTTTGAAGAGTCTGCTCGTTTCCTTTATAGTCAAAAAATTTTTGATGCAGATGATTTAGCTTACCCCATTCAATTAGTTATTCTCAGTGCAATTTTTACTGTTCTTGGAGAACGTTCTCGCTCTTTTCAGGTACGTTCTATGCTGGAACGTTGGTTATGGTGTGGGATGTTTGGTGAAATATATACACGCTGGTACGAGGCAAGAGCCGGGAGAGACGTTATAGAAGTTGTAAATTGGTTAGCAGGTGGCTCACTTCCATTCACCATTGTCCAAGCGGATTTCTCCTTTGATAGGCTGATTAGCGTTAGAAAACGTTACGGTGCAGTTTATCAGGGGTTGGCAGCTTTATTACGACGCGAGGGGGCAATTGATTGGTGTACTGGGGAACAAATCAATGATGTAATTTATTTTGAAGAACAGATAGATTCGCACCACATCTTTCCAGTGGCATGGTGTCGCAAGCAGAGCATCGATCCCAAAAAGTATAACTGCTTGATTAACCGCACGCCTTTAAGTGCCAAAACGAACAAGAAGATTGGTAGTAAAGCACCTTCCGTTTATTTAGAAGAATTTGAACTTTCTGGGACATCAACAAAAAGGCTGGATGAAATGTTGCGATCGCACGCTATATCTCCAAAAAGTTTACAGCGAGATGACTTTGAAGCATTTTTCCAGATGCGGGCAAATAATTTGCTGACTCTAATTGGAAAGGCAATGGGCAAAAGTTTGAGTTTTGAATCCTTTAAGGATTTTGTTGGAGAGTATCATAACGGCAATAGCAAAGAGTATAAGCTTCATCCCGAAATCATAAATAATTATTGAGCAATCACCGCCAGAATCGTTAACTTTCCTCAATAGTGTGAGTATTCTGCCACCAAATTAAACCGATAGCAAATGCGTCCCTCAATCCTCCTAGTGCTGTTTTTCAGAGGACTCTTTCTTTTTCAACCAGTCCCTAATCGCCTCCTCCAAGGCTGCTGTCTGTGTGACTTCCAGGCGAGCGCAGGCTATTTCAAAAGCAATTTTTAAATCTTTAGGAATTCTTCCCCTAACTTCTCTAGTTTCTTCTACCATCTCCACATAATGCCTGAGTTCGGGCTTAATTTTGGCACAGCCTTTTGACAAAATCACACTTGCGCTTTTTGTGTAGCCTTCAAAAGACCTTCCCTAATTAACTTTGCCAGACGTTCGTCAAGCCCATTTGACACTTCACTTTGCGTTGAAGTTTTTACATCTTGCAAAGAACCAATAACATATCATGCACAAGGATTTTGCTCATATAGTGGCTGAGAATATATCGCATATCAGGAATTTACAAATTGTTCTATCTGCGACACCTAGATATTATTGCGGTGGATTTTGCTTCTTTTCCCGCTCCTCAACTGCCTTACTCACAAGCCGCACAACAAGATTACTGATGGGACGGTCTTCTTCCTGTGCCCATCTCACCAAAGCCTCGTGGATATCTTTGGGGAAATATATGGAAGTTTGTACGCGATCGCTCTGACTCATCAACACTACAAAGATTTGTTGCCAGTTCATCATACTCCCGTAACCTTGGAACAAGGCTCAATAATGTTTAACAATGTGTGGCAATGTTTTTATGGTAGATTAAAACCATTATTGAACAAGTGCGACAATGGCGAGGTTTTTAGATGGCGATCGGGTCAAGTGGCGATCGTTATCTGGCGAAGACGAATAAGTAGTTAGTTCTAAATTACACAAACAAAAAATTATTGATTTGGTGGAGATGTTGTCACCATGAGTAGCGATCGTAAGAGTAAATCCACGGTTCCAGTTCATAGAACCATACGATGTCATCTAGATGCTAGTGAAGATATACTTCGCAAAGTATGGGAAGAAATGACTCAAAAAAATACTCCTCTGATTCTTCAATTGTTAAAGAGTGTAAGCGAACAACCAGAATTTGAAGCTAATAAAGAAAAGGGAGAAATAACTAAGAAAGAAATCGTAGAATTACGTAAAATTGTCACAAAAAATTCTGAATTTGAAGAACAATCAGGTCGTCTTCGCTCATCAGCAGAGTCTTTTGTAAAAGAAGTCTATTCTTCATGGCTTACTTTATACCAGAAACGAAAAAGGCAGAAAGAGGGTAAAGAATACTTTCTCGAAAATATACTCAAAAGTGATGTTGAACTTATAGGTGAAAGTAACTGTGATTTAGAGACAATACGTTCTAAAGCGCAAGAAGTACTTAGTCAACCAGAAAAATTTCTAAAACAACTTACTATTAATGATGAGGATGTAAAGCCAACGAAGTCAGCGAGAAAAAGAGTTAACAGAAATAACAACAATAAAATTACCAATGTAAAAAAAAGCGAAGATTCTAGTTCTCCAAACAATGTAAATAAAGGTAACTTAGAAACATTAACTAATATTTTATATAAAATTCATAAACAAACACAGGATATTTTAACACGGTGTGCAGTAGCTTACCTGATAAAAAATCATAATAAAATTAGTGATTTAGAGGAAGATATTCAAAAACTAAAAAAGCGTCGTAATGAGAAAAAAGTCGAGATAAAACGTCTAGAGAATCAAATTCAAGATAATCGATTACCTAGTGGTAGAGATATAACAGGAGAAAGATATAGGGAAGTATTTGACAACTTAATGAATCAAGTACCTAAAGATAATAAAGAGTGGGAAGACTGGATAGCTAATTTATTCAGGAAAATATCACATTTACCATACCCTATAGATTATCTATACGGAGATTTGACTTGGTATAAAAATGATGCAAGCAATATTTTTGTTTACTTCAATGGTTGGAGTGAATATCACTTTAAAATTTGTTGTAATAAACGCCAACGCCATTTTTTTGAACGTTTTCTAGAAGACCACAAAGCTTTTAAAGGAAGCGAGAAAAGCGAAGAAAAACTTTCAGGAAGTTTAATTACACTACGTTCTGCACAGTTGCTATGGCAACAAGGTGAAGGCAAGGGTGAGCCGTGGAAAGTTCATAAATTAGCTCTGCATTGTACCTATGACGCTCGTTTATGGACAGCAGAGGGTACTGAAGAAGTGAGAAAAGAAAAGATTGACAAGGCGCAAAAACGAGTAAGTAAAGCTGAAGAAAATGAAAAGCTAGACAACATTCAACAACTGAATAAAGATAAATCTTCATTATCTCGACTTAATAATTCATTCAACCGTCCTGGTAAACTAATTTATCAAGGTCAATCTAATATAATTGTTGGTATCAGTTTTCATCCTGTTGAGTTAGCTACGGTTGTCATAGTTGATACAAACACTAAAAAAGTACTTGCCTGTAATACAGTCAAACAGTTACTAGGCAATGCTTTTCACCTGTTAAGCCGCAGACGACGGCAACAAGTACATTTAAGTAAAAAGAGAAAAAAAGCTCAAAAAAAAGATTCACCATGTAATATAGGCGAATCGAAACTAGGTGAATACATTGACAAATTACTAGCAAATAGAATAGTAGAAATCGCTAAGTCTTATCAGGCAGGTTGTATTATACTACCTAGATTAAAAGATATTAAAGAAATTCGTACCAGTGCAATTCAAGCCAAAGCTGAGACTAAAATTCCAGGTGATGTAAATGCTCAAAAATTATATGTAAAAGAATATAACCGTCAGATACACAATTGGAGTTATAACAGACTCCAAGAATCTATAAACTCGAAAGCTGCTGAATTGAAAATTAGTATTGAATTTGGTATCCAATCACATTATGGTACTCTGGAAGAACAAGCGATAGATTTAGCATTTTACGCTTACCAATGCCGAATTAATACTTTTGGTAGATAAAATTTCTACCCGAAGAATATAATCTTATTGAAATTAAATCGGTGCCGTCATACATGCTCTTTTGAGCCTTAACTGTATGATGCTACAGTATTAACCCCTTTGTGTAGATACTGTTGAATGGGTTAGTTTAACACTTGGAAAAGCGTATTCTTTCTGACCCTGGTAGCTGCCAACTCTACCTGTGCGATCATCTAAGCGTTTGTTAGTGGTAATTGCTTGGGTAAGGTAATACTGCTGTTAGATGAGAAAGTACTCGCACCGAGACGCATGGGAAGTATAAGGTGTTAAGGTTCCAAACAACCCAGAACCTTTGCTCTTGACATCAAACTCTTTTAGCTTGGTGTTAGGTGCCAGAGCGGCCTGTACTACTAAAATCTTAGATTTTGGTTTTACGAGGAGTGTCATTACCTCTTACTTTACAACAAAGTAAGGGTACGGGTATACCGTCACGGTGGCTACCGAACTACCACCCCCTAATTTTTATTTTTGGCAGCTCAAAGCGGGGGCAAAATCCCTGGGGTTCTGCCAAATGTCTAAAACTCTTGTCTGCACTGGGTATTACTGTTTTAGTCATGAATAAAATTTTATTCATTGGCTGTAGAAAATAGGAATTAAAGAAGGCTTGCCAAATTTGCCTTCAAAAGCCATTGTTGGCAAGAGTTTTCATGGGTGCGGTTTCCACAGCCCTCCCGTTAGGTGGTGGGTTGAAAGTTCCCCATACATAGCCAATCATGCCTGGCCCTTGAGTTTCCACAGCCCTCCCGTTAGGTGGTGGGTTGAAAGAAAGACGGCCCCTCCCCATCAAAAGAGCTTCGAGACAGTTTCCACAGCCCTCCCGTTAGGTGGTGGGTTGAAAGATTGAGCCGACAATTAGGAAGTCTGGATATCGAGAAGTTTTCACAGCCCTCCCGTTAGGTGGTGGGTTGAAAATTCTTATGATTGAAGACACCACTTTAGCGATATAATTTTGTATTAGGGTGGTTTGAAAGGAGTGCTGCGATCGCACATAAAACGCAGCTATTTTATAGTAATGGAGCCTCTGCTTGGGTGAAAACAGCAAAAGAAGAGGTTATACATTTTTGTAACTAGACTGTAAATAAAGTGCTTTAAAGCTATTCTTGCAATTTAAGAGCCTTGGGCTTGCTGTAATAAATTAAATTAGAAAACATATATTTAGCCGAGTTTTACAGGCTGATTTTGGACAATAATTCTTTAAAACTGGTTTCAACTCTGGACAATAATTCTTTAAAACTGATTTAATTGCTGAAAGCCTCGAAAATACGTAACTTATGCCCCTAAACTTGGAAAAAATGGACATTAATTCTTTAAAACTGACAATAATTATTTAATGTACAAATGGAGAATAACGGATTCGAACCGATGGCCTCTGCGGTGCGATCGCAGCACTCTACCAACTGAGCTAATTCCCCTTAATGGTTGCTAAGTCAAGAGTAATATTACTCATTAACTCAAGACATTATCACCATAGACTATTCTAACATTCAGTTACCGATGGTTGAGGCTGTTTTTGGGAATAAACTTTTTGCACCCGTTCGAGTTCCAAATCACTGAGATAATCAACAGTCCAGTTACAGCAGCGCTGAAGCATGTGGAATGGGTAAGTATTCGCTACACCAACTACTTGCATCTGCGATCGCTTCGCCGCTTCGATACCTGCTGGAGTATCTTCAATTGCCAGACACTCGTATGGTTGGAGATTCAATTCGGGATATTCTTTATTCAAGCGTTTTACTGCCAGTAAATAACCATCGGGTTCTGGTTTACTGGTGGTGATGTCATCACCCGCGACAATAATTTTAAAATATTCAGTTAGTTTAGCGCGATTCAGTACCAATTCTATTTCTTTGCGAATCGCGCCACTAACTAATCCTAGTTTCAGATTCCGCGATCGCACCTGAAATATTAAGTCTTCTACACCTGGATATAAAGGCAGTTTCTTTATTTTTTCTAGTTCCACCGTATAAGCTTCGGCTTTGCGGTAGAGCAACTGAGTCAGATAGTTTTCATTGGCTACTCTACCACGATTAGCGAGTAGCTGCTGAAAACAAGCGCGATCGCTGCGTCCTAAAGAAGCTTGACGCTCGCTCACCTTTTGGGGTTGGAGATTTTCTTCAATGAGAATCTCATCGATAAGTTGCAGGTGGATTGGCTCATCGTTAATGATGACACCATTAAAATCAAAGAGAACTGCCTTTAAACTCATGCCATTATGCCAAACGCTGGAGAACCAAGTCCCTCCAAATCATTATTATCTACTGATGTGGGAGTATACTGACGGACATTTTCGGTTGCTATTGGTTTTATGCCGCTAGTTACCTGATTTATCCACCATACATCCTGCGATCGCACTGCTTCAAATCCGGCTGCACCCATATTCGCTTCTGTACTACTAGCAGCATATTCACGAATATATGGCTCCTCAAAAACATCATTGAGCCATTCTAACTGACGCAGAGTCTTCTGATTCCCATCGAGAATTAATACTTGTCCTCCAGTTACCAGCAACCGGAAGCTTTCTCGCAGAATTGCTAGAGACACTGCATCTGGTGTTTCGTGGAATAGCAAAGAAGCTGTTACTAAGTCAAATGTTGCATCCCTCAAACCAGTTTTTTCAGCATTTCCATGTCGCCAAAGGATCTCCAAGCCAGCATTTCTAGCTTTATCTTCCGCCCTTACCAACATATAGGGTGATAAGTCCAAACCAATAACTTCCGCATCCGGGAAAGCTTGTTTTAACATTAAGGTAGTGGAACCAGTACCGCAGCCTAAATCGAGTATGCGTCGTGGTTTCACCTTCACGGCATCAACTAAAGCTTGACGCACAATACCTTCATTAGGCGGTAGAACGTATTGAGTAACGGGATCGTAAGTAACTGCTGCATCGGAATTGAGATATCCGCCAGCAATCCCGTGAAAGTTTTGATTACTGTAGTACGACGGAATTATGACATCATCTCGTCGATAGCGATCGCTCTCTTTTTCCCAATTAATACTATCAGCGTAACGCCGTAACCCATCTTCATCAATCAAAAGACGCACTACAGGGGATAAAAAACGTTCCCAGATTGTATCTTGACGGACTGCCATATTGTATCAGAACTTTAAGGGGCTATTTAAACAAAGTGATTTTCTTTACAAATTTTAATACATCTGGAAAGTATCTGCTTTCTCTCTGTGGTGAGAAGTTGACGGCTGTAACTTGTTTTGTTACATTTGTGTTACAAAATATGACTCTTAAAACTAGTTCTTCAGCTTCACGAAAATTGAGGAAGCCAGATGAAAGACAATACAACATATAAATTGCTACAACTAACTAAGTAATGGGTTATATGTCATACCGATAAGTCTCACTGCCCTATATCAAATCCAAAATCGAAAATTTAAAATCCAAAATAGAAACGATTATGCCCTACGAAAAGTTAGAAATTACCACACCAGCACCCGTCTTATCTTGGGCAAATCACTCTTTGGGCCCAGAAGAAACCAAGATGGCCAAGAATGTGGCATCATTACCATTTGTATTTAAGCACGTGGCATTAATGCCAGACGTTCACTTAGGAAAAGGTGCTTTAGTGGGTTCTGTAATTGCAACCAAAGAGGCAATTATCCCAGCTGCTGTCGGTGTAGATATTGGTTGCGGTATGAGCGCTATCAAAACAGCATTTACCGCCGAACAACTAGAAGGTAAACTGAAGAAAATCCGTTTGGATATTGAAGCCGCAATTCCGACTGGATTCAACGAAAATAAAGACGTTGAAAAATCCGTCAGCAATTGGCAACACTGGGATGATTTTAAAGACTTGCATCGCGGTGTGCAAGACCTACAAGGTAAAGCAATGAAACAGATGGGTTCTCTCGGTGGAGGAAATCACTTTATTGAAGTGTGCCTCGATACAGAGAATCAAGTTTGGCTGATGCTGCATTCTGGTTCGCGTAACATTGGCAATAAACTCGCCCAGTGTCATATTCACACAGCTAGAGAATTAGCAAAAATGGCAGGTAATAAATTACCTGACCCAGATTTGGCTCACTTTGTCGCTGGTACGCCAGAATTCCAAGCATATTGGCACGATTTACAATGGTCACAAAACTATGCGCGTGTCAACCGCGATGTGATGATGGCGCGTTTTAAGCACATAGTTGAGAAGCATTTAGTCGGTGGGAAGGCAACTAAACCTTTATTGCAGGTTAATTGTCATCATAATTACGCCGAAAAAGAAGTGCATTTTGACGAGGATGTATACGTTACTCGTAAAGGTGCAGTCCGCGCCCAGACTGAAGATTATGGGATTATTCCTGGTTCGATGGGGGCGAAGTCTTTCATCGTTAAGGGTAAAGGTAATGCTCATAGTTTTTGTTCTTGTTCTCACGGGGCAGGGCGTTTGATGTCTAGAAATAAGGCAAAAAATGTCTATACACTTGATGATTTGATCGAGCAAACAAATGGTGTAGAATGCCGCAAAGATGAGGGTGTGTTAGATGAAATTCCTGGTGCTTATAAGCCGATAGAACAAGTTATGGCAAATCAAGCAGATTTGGTTGAGGTTGTAGCGACACTTAAGCAAGTTCTTTGTGTTAAAGGATAAATTTGTCGGGTGGGCAATGCCCACCTTTTTTATTTTTTTAAAAGCAGAGGCACGCTGAGGTAAGCGCAGAGGTACGCTGAGGAAGAAATGATTGTTTTAAGTGAATCGGAACGTCTTGGTGTTCCTTATATAGCAATTGATATCGGGCAATTAGAAAGTGGAGAATGGATAGTGATAGAAACAGCCGATGCCCAATTTGCTGGTCTGAGTCACATTCCTCCACTTGAATTATGGAATAAGTTAAAAGATATACGCTGATCATTGTCAGCGATGTCTAGGACGGGCTATTCGGCGTCGCACACCTGAATTATCCCACCACCATCAAAGCATCTCACTCCTCGTCTATGCCCGATTCGTCTAGAATACGATCGAGATCACGCATTCCAGGCAGAATCCGCAGAATCTCCAGGCGCGTATCCTGAACTCTGTACACCACCACATAGACAGTCTTACCAATTGGCGGTGTCACTAATTCCCTAGTACCAAACACCCGTCCTGGTTTACCAAGGTTCGGCATTTCTAGCAACTTTTTAATAATTTGCTGTAGACGTGTGGCCATCTTACGAGCAGATGACGGGTTAGCATCAGCAATGTAGTCACGGATGCTTGCTAAGTCAGAAACAGCAAGCTCAAGAAAAACTAAACGCATGGAGATGGTTTTTCATTCTCCATTCCCCAAGTGTCGAGCCAAGCTGACACGTCCGAGCCTTCAATCCATTGAGCTTCTGGACTATCAGCAATTTTCACCGCCTCTTCAATCATCTGGATTTGCCAGCTTGACTGTTCCACGTACAAAGCGATCGCCTCTGCCGCCAACCAAGACTTACTACGCCGTGTACTTGTAGCAAGGGCATCCAGCTTCGCCTTAATCTCTGGCGTTAATCTAACGGTGACAACTTCGCTTTGAGACATGAAACAATCTCCTTTTATCAGTCATTCTAGCTTTATGTATACGATGTATACAAGCGAATCATACGAAGGTTCACAATTCTAAATTCGGCTACTGGCGTTGAGACTGCGATCGCCTTAGTAAAAATGCTCCAAAAGTTTATTGGTAAGAGCAACACTTCAGAACTCTGTTGGGTAATCTAGTAGCAGAAGCGGATTCCCAATTGAGGGTAACAAATGCATTCAGAGACGGAAAGAATCTTTAGGGTTCTAGAAAGTTACAATGCAAATCTTCCTGACGATCAGAAATTCTGGAACAATCTTTTTCTCTGGAATAGTGAACAGCAGGGAAAATTCAACATTTGGAAGCTTTTAGTTTCTCAAGGCTTTGTTGGATCTACCAAGATAGATCGAGCAATTCAACATTGGCAAGATATTGAATCTAGAGGAACACCAACTGTTCAAGAACCCTATCAGTATGCTCCCTATTGGAGAGAGCGCAAATATAGAGTACCTTCTTACGTACTAAAGCAGCGTGCAAATGTCTACCAAGCTTTAGCCTATTTCATTAAACAGAATTTGCAAAATCTTGAAGTTTACGAAATTTCTGATAGCCGTCATACTGACTACCATTTTAGAGTTTATATTATTTTGGGTCAAACTTTAGACCTAGACTGGCTGTGTCTTATGCCCACCGTTCCTGACCAAGTTCGCTTGTGGTATAATCGTTCGTTGTGTGCAAACCTTGAAGTTCTTGCCGCTTGCAAATCTAAGAATTCAAATACACAGGACTTGTTTGAAAAGGTAAACAAAATTCTTGCAAGGCTAGAGCCGATCATAATTTATGGCTACTATTATGGCGGCTACAATTATACTTACAAACATCAAATCCTTTGTACGATTTCATCCAATAAAACAAAAGCTATTAAGTTAGGATTGAAAGCTAGTGGGATGTTTGCGGTTGATAAGTCGCTCTCAGAAATGATTAGTTATCCCAAAGGTGAGCAAGTCAGACAATTTATGCAAGAGACACTTCAAGGTTGTAGGCGTTATATGTTCAGTTTTTGGGAGAGTGGATATGCATACGATCTCGGTTATACTCAAACTGGTGATTGGCTTGGATTTAAGCATTGGTTTTGGTGTGAGTACAACCCATAAAGGGAGCAAGGAATATATCGCAGTCCAAAATTATTATAGTTTGTCCATCAAAAATTTAAGTGTAGGTATTATTTATTGTTAGCGCTACTCTACGACAAAGTGCTGTTCGCTGATAGCGCTAACGTTTAAATTTGGTGTCTTTTCAAAATTACATTGTCAAAGATTGAGGATTTGTCTCAATCAATTTCGCTAAATCTTGCAAGAATGCCGCAGCATGGGCGCCGTAAATAATCCGATGGTCAGAAGTAATATTAACTTGCATTTGTTGGCGCACGCCAAATAAACCGTCGGGTGTTGCTACAACTTGCGGACGCGATGCCCCGATCGCTAAAATTGAACCTTGTCCAGGCGGCAAAATCGCATCAAATTTGTCTACGCCAAACATTCCCAAATTAGACAGCGTAAAAGTACCACTGTTGTACTCTTGGGGCTGTAATTGTTTTGCTCTCGCACGTTCTACCAAAGACTTCCAAGTACGCGACAGAGAATAAATATCCACTGCGTCTGCATTTTGCAGCACAGGTGTAATTAATCCGCCATCATCCATTGCTACTGCTACGGAAATGTTGATATCAGAATGATAAACAATACCCTGGTCTGAATAGCTAGCATTTAACAATGGGTGTTTTTGCAATGTCACTGCTACAGCTTTCGCCAGTAGCGCTGTCATTGTCACGCCTTTGGATTTAATTTGTTTATAAAGTTTGTCTAATCCGTCAGTGGTAATTGTATAACCGACACGGAAGACGGGCACGGATATGGTAGCTACCATGTTCCGCACTACGGCATTTTGGAAGGTAGTTAGAGGTACAGTTTGACCAGGAACAGCCGCCACGGGTGCAGGTGCTGGTGTCCGAGGTGCTGGGGGGGCAGCTGGGACGCTGGTTGGTGCGGGTGGGGCAACTGGGGCTGGGGCAGGTTGTTTGCCCTTGTTAGACAATGCTTCTACATCTTCGGCGACAATGCGTCCGTGGGGGCCACTACCTTGAAGTGTAGTTAAATCAACTTTGAGTTCTTTGGCTAACTTGCGGGCACGGGGTGAAGCTACAAGCCTTCCTTCTTTGTGGTTAGACCCGTTTTGAGACGCTAAGGCAGGTGTTGCGGCTGAGGCTATGGCGGCAACTGGTTCTGGGGAAGAGGTAGGAGTAGCAGCCGCACCGCCAGAATTGGCAAGAGATTTCGCCTGTTCAATTTCAGCTTCCGTTTCAGCGATGAAGGCGATCGCAGATCCTACCGGGGCAGTTTCACCAGCTTCAACTATGATATGTGCCAGAAATCCCTCATAAAAGGTTTCTACATCCATATCTGCCTTATCTGACTCTACAACCACCACTGTTTCGCCTTTTTCCACTTTGTCCCCAGGCGATTTCACCCAGGAGACGATTTTGCCTTCCGTCATGGTGGAACTCAGCGCCGGCATAAATACTTCGTGAATGCTCATAGGGTGGTTTGGAAATCAATGGTTTATGGACTTTAACAGTTTTTATCAGATCGAATTGTATCTTGATGGGAGAGTTTTAGACTGTTTATATTTTAGGTTGGGCATTGGGCATAGTAGTTCCAAGTTCCGAGTTCAATTAGCGGATAGCTAAGGTTTAGCCCGTCCTGAGTAAAGAAGTAAGATTCCCTACTCAGCACGGGCTAAACGCCCCGCTATCGCTAACAGCACTCCTGAAGGGCATTGGCTATTCACTAATGACTCTAGGAACCTAAATATAGCTTAGAGGTCTATAATACAGACCTATCCTCTACGGTTAGCCAAAATCTCGATCTCGTTTTAGTCATTGACTTGCAAAAACCACCACGAGTTTCTCACAGATTAAATGGGATTGCTATTTAATATTTCTCATAACCACTACTTTAAGATACAAGAGCTTCTCACGGATAGAGGATATAGGATGTAGTTCAATCTAGAATTCAAAATTGGTAAAAAACCTATTTGAAATTCCTGTTTACTTTTATGTCGGCAAAGCTGAAATTCTTTTTGATTGTGATATTAAGTATCTCTGCCACGGCTGGTACTGGAGTTTATATTATCCAGCACCAGCAATCTGCACCGATTGTTGAGACTAGTGATGAGCAAACCCAGCAGATGGGAGCAATACATCAGTCTCAGGAAGTTGCAGCATTCTCAGAGCGTTCCGATTATCAAACTATACCTTTAGAAAAACTTAACTCATCTCTCCAAGGCAGTAATCCTACTACCCTTGCCCTGAATGCCTTTGAGGAGATAGCAGTGGGAGGATCGCAAAAGATAGAGGTAGTTTATCCCCAACCAAATCAGGCGTTAGTGACGATTACGCAAATCAAGCGGGGTAATAATTCAGTTGGGACGGTTAAATATCGAGCGGAGATGACAACCTTTGGGCGATCGCTTTTTATTAGCTCACCTCCAGTGTGGCAAATCGTTTGGGCTGGCTCCCAGGTAGAATGTTGGGCTGGGAGCCGCTCCCACACTAAGTTAAATCACATCTGTCATTAGTCATTGGTCACTAGTCATTAGTCATTGGTCACAAAATAAATGACAAAGGACAAAGGACAAATGACAAATTTAAATGTCGCCGCGAATTTCTTCTACAACGCCATCGCGCAGAACGATTTCGACTTGCATTTTGCTAATCAGATTATCACCGATTTCTACCCGGAAAAAACCTTCCATTTGGAATTGGTTGACTTCCTGATCTTGCTGGAGAAACTGCACTTGCTGGAGGTTTTGCAGCAACTGATTTTTCTGCTCTAAAAATTCACTTTTCTTTTGATTGACTTGGAGTTGGATATTGTCAATTTGTTGGAGAGTCTGAGGCCCAGGTGGTTGCAGACTCTGCTTTTGAATTGCCGCGATCGCTCTTTGTCCTTCAACGTCTAGCTGTTGCAGTTGCTGATCGAGTTGATTGATCTGGGTTTGCAGCTGCTGTTGTACTTCCTCTTTCCAGAGGGGAGTCACAATGACTTTGACGTTAACGACGCGTTTCAGGAGCAAATTAGATTTGGAGACATCCATAAATATTTCACGTTCACTCTTTACAGTTAGCAGGTGGAATGATCAGGCAAACATGCCGTCAATAATATCGCGATAGCGTTCCGTGACGACATGTCGGCGAACTTTTAGTGTTTGTGTCATCAAGCCATTTTCGATGGAAAACGGTTCCAGGATGAGTTTAAACGTTCCGATGCGGTCATCCGGTCGATAGCCTGGACGATTTTGGACTTCCCGATTCAATTCTTGGCGAAATAAATCCTGGATCATTCTACTCTCGAAGTCAATTTTTTGACTATCTGAGGAAGTCACTCGATCGCCCAGCGTATCCAGCGTTAGATTTTGACTTGCTGCCCATTTTTCTATGGCTTCGACATTGGGGACAATTAAGGCTCCCAGGCTGCGCCGATCTTGGCCGATGAGCATAATTTGATCGATGTATGGCGATCGCAAACAGGCATCTTCGATCGGCTGTGGCTCGATGTTTTCCCCGTTAGTCAATACAATCGTATCCTTAGCCCTGCCAGTCAGCACTAAGTCGTCTTGTGGTGTCAGCCAACCCAAATCGCCGCTATCAAACCAACCTTCCGCGTCAATTGCTTTCGCTGTCGCTTCGGGATTTTGGTAATAGCCTTGCATAATCTGCGGGCCCCTCAACAATACTAAGCCTCGCTTCTCTATTGGTAAAGGCGCTTTTGTCTCAGGATCGACGATTTTAGCTTCTGTAGCCGGGAGTGGTAGCCCTGATGCGCCAATCAAATTCCGCCAAGGACGCCGTACATGGGTGACAGGAGAAGTTTCTGTCAAGCCGTAGCCTTGTAAAATCTGCACGCCAATAATTTCAAAGAAATTATCTATGTGTCTGGGAAGCGCACCGCCGCCGCTAATCATCTGCTTAACTTGTCCCCCTGTGGCTTCTCGAACTTTGGCGTAAACCAGTCGTTCTCCCAAGGCATGGAGGGGTAATAAAGCTGATGCTTGGATCTTAGCTGCTAATCGTTCGACGGCTGAAGCATGAAGATTATTTAAATCCAATCCCTGAGCAGTTCGCTGCGCTTTGATATATTTGTCGCTAATGCCCAATAAAAATTTAATTAGGCGTTGCTTGTTGGCTGGTTGTTCGCGGAACTGCTTTTGCACTCCTTCATAAATCGATTCCCACAGGCGGGGTACACCGACCATATAATTGGGTTTAAATTGTCTCAAATCCCCTTTTACAGAGCGCAAGTTGGTATAAACTTGCGTACAACCTTGAGATAGTAGGTAATATTCAACAGTTCGTTCGTAGCTGTGCCACGAAGGTAGGATACTGAGAACGATATCGCCGGGGTTTGGTTGCAATACTGTCCCAAAACTGATCACTTGGTGCATCAAGTTACTATAAGACAGCATTACACCCTTGGGTTTACCTGTGGTGCCAGAGGTGTAAATTAGGGTTGCCAGAGCGTCACGATTTTGCTTGGCTGGCACAAAATTATGACTTTTCCCAATTTCGAGCAACTGTGTAAAGTTGAGTACCTTTAGGGTTTCGTCTGTTGGTGGTGCTTCATCAGAAAGTAAGATTACCACTTGAATTGGTAAATCTTTGAGGCGATCTTGGAGTTTTTTAAGTGTTTTTAAATCTTCAACGACGATCGCTGTACTGCCGCTATTCGCGATAATAAACAGCAATTCTTCTTTTTCGGCTTGGGAACTACGCACCGCGTCAACGCCTCCAGCAGTCATTATCCCTTGATCGGCAATAAACCAGCGAGGACTATTGTCAGCAATTAGGGAAATGCGATCGCCTACTTTTACTCCCAACGCCTGTAACCCAGCAGCAAATAGTTGCATTTGCTCTGCCAACTGGGTATAAGTAATCACTACTTCTGGTTTACTGTGAGGGCTACGGAGGGCGACAACATCACCAAATTGTTGAGCTGCCAAAGGCCAAATTTCTGGTAGCGATTCCACATTTGTGTAATCTACCAACCGCTTTAATGCCTGCCGTTCTCGCTCGTTGATGTTAGATAAAAAAGAAGACGCGGTTTGGGTTGTTGACATAACACCTTACTTAAAGATTTTAAACTGATTATTTTCCAGCTTATTTTGTTATTCCGCTACAATAACCATCCTTATTATCCACATACCCTTCTGTGTACGATCATTCCAGGAATTCCACGTTTATATTTACAAAAATTTATGTTAAAGTTAATTTACATAGAGTGCAAGCAATGATTGTGTTTGCATCTAAGAACAGCGATGTCTACGACGGGTGGTTCCTGAGCGACTTGCCTTGAGCGAAGTCGAAAGGAGCCGAAGCGCTACGCCTACGCCTATGTTTCACAGGAGATGATTACCTATGAATTTTATCGACGGCATAATGCTAACGTTGCTCAATATTGCTGCTTGCATAGCGTTACCGAAGATTTTAGCTATCCTTTTGGCTGAGAAAACCAAACTTACTGAAACATTGGCGAATGGTTCCAAATTACAAGCAGCCAAAATTGAACTTACAAGTTTTCCTTATTGTACAGCTTACCAATTGACAGGTAGCCAATACTGTAAATTCAGTCCTGATTTTTGTGCCAACTGTTCTCCGAATTGATGGACTGTTTGTCAGAAAAAATTCCTCGGTATTTCCGAAAACCAGCAATTCAATTAATTCTTCAACAAATATTCATTCTCATTTCGACAGCTTTAAATCCCCGACTTTTTCAATAAGCCGGGGATTTTTTTGTTAGTAACTCCTGCAAGAATTCATAAACTTTGTCCAGATTCATTGCTAAACTTGTCTCTATAGTAGGCTCTTCAGGAAACTCGCAGCGACGATCTGCTTCAGCATCAAACACTAGCCGAAGGGTTACGATTAATCAAATATAGTTTCCCAACTAATACCATTTCTTTGTGAGGCTGCGCCAAATTTTCTCTCTCTCTTTCTTTGTGTACTTTGCGCCCTTTGCGGTTCGTTTTTTTTCTTATACTTCACTCCTAATATGGTTTAGCGCATCTTCATACAGAATTGGTATAAGTCATAACTAATTATACGCACTCATCTAATTTTAATTTGTTAAATCCTGGTATATATACAGCGAAGATATTGTATTTAAATCTACTTCTTTAGGCTCATCTTCATCCGCATTAGTATTTTTAAACAGGACTGTAAATGCACCAGCACCTAACCTATCTTGAGGAAATATCCGATAACAAGGCATCGTCGTCAAATGCGATTGATATTTGGCTAAATTACTAATTTCTATCGCTTCAAACTGGGGAAAGCGTTCCAAAAACCATTCACAAACTTGCTCATTTTCTTCGGGCGAATATGTGCAAGTCATATAAGCAAGATAGCCTTGTGGTGAAACAATTTTGGCAGAGTTAGCTATAATGCGCTTTTGCCGATTTGCACTCTTATTAATAGCAGTTGGGTGAAAACATCCGGGTGCTTTTTCACCTTTGGCAAGTAAAGATTGTCCAGTACACGGAGCATCTACTACGACTAGATTGCTAGAGCCGGTAAACATTTCGGCAAATATACTCGAATCTCGATTAACCACTGCGCTAGGGCTAACCTGGCAACGCTTCAAATTGGAAATTAGCATTCCCAGACGTTTGCCAATTACTTCATTACTGATGAGTAATTCAGGTTTTAAAGCTCTCCAAGCGAAGATACTTTTACCTCCCGGTGCGGCACACATATCAAAAACTAAACGCACTGACTCAGGAATAGCTAACAAAGTAGTAGCTGCAAACACCGAAGAAAAATCTAAACAATAGAAATATCCTTTTTCATGCAAGGGATGCTTACCAGGTTTTTCTCCCAGAGATAAGCGGTCTATAAATTGTGGTTGCCAAGAGGTTGGTGTTTCTACTGCCAAAGGTGAAATATCTGGCTTTTCTTGACACCAAAGAATACTAGGTGAAAAAGGCTGAGGATTCATTAAAGCCTCAATAAATTTTTCTTGCTCGTCTACATTGGTGAACAAACGCCGCGAGACTTTAAGTAATAAATTAGAAGGTTTTTCCATGAAAATTATGAATTACGAATTACGAATTACGAATTAGTAAGTTGTATCTAAATCAAAATAAAACTGTTACACAAGAACAATGTAATTAAGGCTTTTGGCTTCATACTCAAAATATAATGACCGCCATTGGGAACGCAATGGCCAAGCTACCCACTGCACCGGAGAAGGTCATGTTCTTAGATAGTTTTCAGGAAAAATTACGCAAACAAGCACAACTATGGAGGGATGAAGGATTAATTAGTTCTTCGCAGTATGAGCAGATAGCAGAACGTTATCAATTTAAAAACCTGGAAGCTGCTGCACGCGATCGCAATAAAGCGATCGCAATTGCTATAGGCAGCATACTATTATGCTTAGGCATAATTACCTTTGTATCAGGAAACTGGCAGGGAGGATCGCGAGAAATCAAATTTATTCTGATGATGAGTTTGTTTTTTGCGATCGCAATTACTGGATTTTACAGTTGGAGACCACCTGAAGGAAAGAAACCAGAACGAAGCAAACGCCTATTAGGAGAGGGGTTGCTAATTTTAAGCGCCTTCATCTTCGGTGCAAATTTACTGCTGATGGCCCAGATGTTTAATATCATCGGTTCTGCTTCCCAACTGTTTCTCGCTTGGGGATTCGGTGTTGTGGTTATGGCCTTCAGTTTGTCCTTAAATTCTTTAGGAATTCTGTCAATTGTCCTCGTGGAAATCGGCTACTGGACTGGACTAGAAGACTTATGGTACGCTTCAGGTGAGTTAACTTGGTCGCGGCTAGTAGTGCAGCATCTGCCTCTGTTGGCATGGCTGGTATTTGTACCCTTAGCCTACTTCTGTCGATCGCGTTGGATTTTTGGTCTAGCAGCCTTTGTTTTTGCTAGTTCCTTACAAGCCAACCTTAATCCTCTGCCACTGCTAAATTATGCTGATATAGCCCCTTGGGTGGCATCTTTTGCTTTTGCACTCCCACCTGCATTATTCTGGAGTTATGATGATTTACTGTTTCCAACCATAAATTATAGATTGTTTCAATCTCTAGCCCGTAATTTAGCGTTGGTAAGCTTCGGCATCGTCTTTTACGTTCTGTCTTTTCGTTGGGTCTGGGAATCTCCTGATTATAGTTTTAATCAGCCAACGAATTTGACAAACTTATTCGAGTCTCTGCCGATCATCGATTTGGGGATTCTCAGCGGCTTGGCGGTTTTACAATGGTTGTTTCTACTGCGCCAAAGAAATAACCCTCCGCGTCGCGAAGTGATTTTCACAACTGCTGTCATTAGTACATTTCTTGTCTTTATTGCAATAGTACCTTTTTGGCATCAAACTATCAGCCGGATTGATGAACTTGGCATTTTTATTTTCAATGTACTTCTTGCAACATTAGCCTGGGGACTAATTCAAGAAGGATTGAAATTAAGCAACAGAAGTTCCTTTTGGGGCGGTATGCTGTTAGTAACACTGCAAATTATCAGTCGCGTCCAGGAGTACGACACCGATTTACTTTTTAAGTCGCTAGTCTATGTCCTGTGCGGTTCTGCTTTAATTAGCGCTGGACTCTGGTTTGAACGCCGCCTACCCGGTGGTAGCTCTACAAGTAAAAAGTAGGGCAAAAGATGGAAGAATTCAGGAGTCAGAATTCAGGAGTCAGAATGGGCTACGCCCCGCTACGCTAACAGGAGTCAGAATTCAGGAAAAGTTCACTTAATCTAAAATTGAATGATTCCTAACTCCTAACTCCTAACTCCTAACTCCTAACTAAAAATCTCTGTGCGTCAAAATTTTTAAAGTTTCTCTGCGTTAGTCCTAATCTCGTTACTTTTAACCTCCTCAAGACCTCTGCTTTGTAGGACTACGCTCATGACTAATACTTCTTCTGAATCTAAGAATAAACCCTTGTCTCCTGAAGCCGAATTTTCCAGTAAGGTGACTTTTCGGGATTACTTGATTGCTACTGAACAAAAATCGAATAAGCCCTTGCCTTTTTGGCGGTTACTAGCTCCCCTGGCGCTGCAAACAGGGCTAATTATGGCAGTACCAGCCCAAGCAGTTTATACAGATGTGACAGGTAAGACGGTGATTTTGCAAACCGTACCTGTAGACCCTAACAATGTCATCGAAGGTAACACCTTAGCGTTAGATTACAACATCTCCCGTACCTCAAATTTGAGCAGACTACCTGGCTGGCAAACATTAGTCAGCAAAGGTCGTGGAAGTGGCAGAAGATTGCCTGAAGGAACCAATATTTACGTGACTTTGCAAGAGCAATTATCCACTGGCCGCGGTGTTCCGAGAGCTTGGAGACCGTTACGAGTAAGTAGCGATCGCCCCACAACTCTAAGAGCTAATCAAGTAGCCTTAAAAGGTGTTTATCAGGATGGTTCCGTTAACTACGGTTTGGAAACATATTACATCCCAGAAAACCAACGGCAGCAGATTCGGAACGACTTACAAGCCCAACGCGCCCGCAGAGGACAAGTACCACCCATTGTGGTCAAGGCGAAAGTAGATCCACAGGGTAAAGCAGTGCCACTTAGTATGTGGGTGCGTGATCGCAACTACCGATTTTAAACTGTTAGGCAAATAAACAGTGCATGTTTACACCACGCCAGTTTTGTCTTTGAAATTCTGAGCGCCGACTTCCGACGCTCAGAATTTTCTGTTTGTCATTAGACATTTCGTGAAAAAGAATATATAGACGTAGCATTAATTCATTCCATTTCAAACAAGATTTGTCAAGATAGTTAGGGATAAAATTTTGACATCCTCACCGCCGTGAACGCACGGGGAAGAAGGAGTAATAAGTAATAAGTAATAAGTAATAAGTAATAAGTAATAAGTAATAAGTAATGAGTAAATACCCATTTTTCATCTACTCATTACTCATTACTCATTACTCCTTACTCATTACTTTAAAGCATTGCGTGAAGCACGGGGCTTTAGACCCAATATTCCGGTAAGTAAGGGTGATGAAGAGATCAAATGACCAATTGATTGATTTCTACGGAAATGATGAAATTGTGCATTTTTAGTTACATATTGTATCGTATTCAATCAATTCATTCAGGAAATCAAACGATCGCCTGTCACGATGATAGCAAAAGCCAAGATTTGTTAATTAGACTCAATCAATGAGATCAAGAATACTGACAATACTAATGGAGTCAAAAATACCAACAATTAGGTAATTGAAATAAAGTAAAGACATTTTGGCTCTTGCATTGCTTTTATGAAAAGTGAAACCAAATTGACGGTGATTAAAATTATTCACACGTTGATATGGGTATTCTTCAACTGTGTGATTTTCTATATGCTTTATGCCGCGATCGCAAATAAACTCGATTTCTGGCTCTGGATTGGTTATGGATTGATATCTATAGAAGGTATAACCCTACTAACGTTTAAATTACACTGCCCATTAAATCTGCTTGCCCGAAAATATTCAAATTCCACAAAGGACAATTTTGATATTTATCTTCCAAGTTGGTTAGCCAAATATACTAAGTCAATCTATACATCTATTTTCATAATCATTTTTATCATCACAATCTATCAAATTCTGAATTAACAACCATAGGTAAGCATCATGTGGATGAAATGGATTGCAATGATTGGTGTTTTAATCATAGTCTGCCTCGGACTTGCTGCGATCTATGGTAGCTATCGCTGGCAGTTGGATACTGATAACTTACGAGCCAAATTAATAAATGGACGGCGAACAATTAAGCCCCAAATCTATGACCAAAAAGAAATTGAAGGCTTACCAGAACCCGTACAGCGATTTTTTCGGACAGTACTCAAGGATGGACAAGCGATCGTGGCTGTGGTCAAGCTCTCTCAGCAAGGACAGTTCAATCTGAATGAAACGAAAGCCAAGTGGAATCCGTTTACTGCCACCCAACTTGTGATGACTCAACGCCTCGGTTTTGATTGGGATGCACGCATCCAGATGGCTCCAGGAGTTAATGCCTTTGTTCATGATACCTATGTGTTAGGAGAAGGTAACTTACACGCATCATTACTTGGTCTTTTTAGGGTTGCAAAAACACACAGTACGCCTGAAGCGAACCAAGGTGAATTATTGCGGTTCTTTGCTGAAACTACTTGGTATCCCACTGCCCTATTACCCAGTCAGGGAGTGCTATGGGAAGCAATTAATGACACCTCCGCTCGCGCTACTTTGACGGATGGTGCAACCACTGTTTCCCTAGTGTTTCAATTTAATGCTGAAGGGGCGATCGCTACTTGTCGGGCTGAGGCTCGTTATCGTGACAAGCTGACTGCTATGCCTTGGGTCGGTCGATTCTGGGAATATTCAGTTCGTAATGGGATGCTTATTCCCTTAGAAGGCGAGGTGGGATGGGAGTATCCAGAAGGCACTCGGCTCTATTTTAAAGGAAGAACTACAGAGATTCACTATGAGTTCGCGTCTTGATGGACTGCAATCGAAACAAACATCAAAAAGTCTGTTACGACTAGCGGAGCCTGACCATGCAGGAATTTCTATTTGCTCTAACACTATCAGCTTTGCCCGTTGCCAGTAACTTCATGGGAGCAATGATTGCTGAAGCCTTACCATCATCAAAACAAACATTAGGGCTTGCACTGCACGCTGCTGCTGGCGTGTTGTTGGCGATCGCATCTACTGAACTGATACCGAGAGTTGCGATCGCCAAACCCGTTTGGGCAACAATTCTAGCATTGTTTTTGGGTGGAGCTTTTTTTGTCTGGATTAATCAGCTTCTCAATTTAAGCAAAAATCGACTGCGTGGTGTCGATCATAATACCGTTAGTTGGGTGATTTTTCTGAGCATTGCCATCGACTTATTTGGCGATGGCTTAATGATTGGCACTAGTTTAACGATCGCACCTCATCTAGGCGTAGTTCTGGCATCGGGGAGAGTTGTGGCTCACATTCCCGAAGGATTTGTCACCAACGCAGAGTTTAGGAGTCAAAATATGCCGCGAACACAGCGATTTTGGTTACTTGCGGCGTTTCTTATCCCTGTTTGGCTGGGTGCGACGCTGGGCTATTGGGGGTTGCGCGGACAAACTGATCTGCCCAAGTTAATTGTACTGGCATTTACAACAGGCACTTTGATGGTGGCGATCGTTGAAGAAATTCTGCCTGAAGCCCATCAAACTCAAGATACAAATTTATCTACGTTGACGTTTATCGGGAGTTTTGCACTTTCAATGTTGTTCTCATCTTATCTTGAATAACTCACCAAATCTGTATTGTTCACAAAACTCTAGTTTCTATCAACGTAAACAATATGTCTACTGATAAACTTATCAAATTTTATATTTTGGATAAAAATAATTTCAATCTGCTTCCTTCAATTAACGCCAAGTTGATGATTGTCAACCATGCTGTGACAAAACCAGATTTGACAAGACCGGAAGGAGCAATTACACATGATGAAGGATTGTTTTTCACTCCCTTATGCTCGATGATATTTTTGGCAATTTTCATTTTTAAATTGCTAGATGTTTGGAAGATTGCAGGAGCAAAAATTACAACGGTCAACTGCTTCTATCAACTTCCCTGTCGGAACTGTCGCTTCTTTACAAACAACCATTATTTATACTGCACAGTACACCCCTCTATTGTCCTCACAGAACAAGCACTTGATTGCTCTGACTACTGTCCCTTAACTAAGAATTTAGAATGAAAAATTGTGATAAATCCGGGCTTACTACCCACCGCAAAATAACCCGCAATCGAGAGGTCAGTGATGCCAACTACAACAGATTTTAAAGACTACTATGCCATTTTGGGAGTAAGCAAAACCGCAACCCCTGAAGAAATCAAACGGACTTACCGCAAGCTTGCCCGCAAATATCATCCTGACCTCAATCCTGGAGACAAAGACGCAGAAACAAAGTTCAAAGAATTGAATGAAGCGAATGAAGTACTTTCCGATCCAGAGAAGCGGCAGAAGTACGATCGCTTTGGTCAGCACTGGAATCACCCTGGTTACACTGAAGCGCCGCCACCTAGCGGAACTAATGTTGCGACAGGCGACTTCGATCAGTACGGCGACTTTGATTCGTTTATCAACGATCTGCTGGGTCGATCGAGACGTAAAACCTCCACTGGTGGCTTTGATGATTTTAATGGGGGATTTCGTTCTCAAGCACCTGCACCGGATACTGAAGCTGCGATCGCACTCACATTTTCTGAAGCATTTCACGGTGTCCAAAAACGGCTGCAACTCGACGAGGAAACGATCAACGTCCGTATTCCCGCAGGTGCAAAACCAGGCAGTCGAATTCGGCTCAAGGGTAAAGGTCGTCCTAGTCCGTTCTCTCAACAGCGCGGTGATTTGTATTTAACTATCGAGGTGTTAACTCATCCCTTCTATCGATTTGAGGGCGATAACCTCCTTTGTGACATTCCAATCCGCCCTGATGAAGCGGTTTTAGGGGCAGAAATCAGCGTACCCACCCCCGATGGTAGCGTGACAATGAAAGTTCCTAAAGGGGTGCGATCGGGGCAATCGCTCAGACTGCGCGGCAAAGGCTGGACATTGCCAAAAGGGGGACGAGGTGATTTATTTGCCAAACTTCAGATTGTCACGCCGCAAAACCTGAGTGCGATCGAGCAAGAATACTACGAAAAAATCCAGGCAAACACTAGCTTTAACCCACGTACCCAATTAGAGGAGATAAAATTATGACCTTCAGCCTTTCAAAAACCGTGGTTTCCCTCGAAGGTGAGCAACTCTACAGCTTTGAATATGCTGCGTTAATCACTAAGACTTCGATTACACTGGTGAAGTTTTACGTTGAGTTAGGCGTAATCGAACCCATCGGTGATTTACTGCATTCCCGCGAAATTGCGCGAATTGCTCAGATTCAACGCTTACGTCAAGATTTAAGGCTAAACTTAGTCGGAGCAGCAATGGTGCTAGATATGGCAACTGAAATTGCCCAATTACGGGCACAGTTAAAGGTCTATCAGTCTCATCCCTCTAACTCATTATGAACTATCTGAACCAACGCTCAAAGCCCGCATTAGATCGAGAGCGCAGCGAAGTGCTGCAACAGTTGGAAGATTGGCTAGAAACGCCGATGCTGGTGCTGGGCTTTGCTTGGTTGGGACTTTTTATCGTTGAGCTAGTTTGGGGACTAAATCCTCTACTAGAAGCGATCGCTGCTATCATTTGGATCGCCTTTATCGTAGATTTTGGTATCAAATTTCTCCTCGCTCCTCACAGAATTTCCTACCTTCGACACAACTGGTTGACCGCTTTTTCACTGTTTATTCCAGCGCTGCGAATCTTTCGGATTGTGCGAGTCATGCAGTCTTTGCAATCAGTTCATGCGGTTCGAGGGTTACAGTTGTTGCGAGTGATGACACGAACCAACAAAGGAATGCGAGTCCTGGGAGCCAGTATTGGGCGGCGAGGGTTTGGCTATGTGGTGGGATTAACTGCGATCGTCACTTTAATTGGAGCAGCTGGAATTTATACGTTTGAGCGCGAACTTCCTGATGGTACTATTACCGATTATGGTACTGCGCTGTGGTGGACGGCAATGGTAATGACTACGATCGGGTCTGATTACTTTCCGAAAACGGCAGAAGGGCGGGTACTATGTTTTTTCCTGGCACTGTATGCGTTTGCGATCAGTGGTTATGTGACAGCAACCCTGGCAACATTCTTTGTGGGTCAGGATGCTGAGAATAATGAAGCAGAACTAGCGGGTGTGAAATCAATTAAAGCCTTGCAAGCAGAAATTACCGCACTGCGAACCGAGATTCAAGCTTTAGCACGACGAGATTTAAATAATTCGTAATTCGTAATTCGTAATTCGTAATTCGTAATGACGCTCTCTACGAGACGCTAAAAGCGAACGCAGACTCGCTAACGCTGCGCTAACGTAATTAAGTTTTGTATCGTATTCAATCAATTCATTCAGGAAATAAAACAACCGTCTATCACAGTAATATCATAAGCCAAAGTTGTTAATTTGACTCTGGTAAGCAGTTCTAAAATTCAATGTGGAACTAGTCAACAAAGGAGATATCAATGAAAACAAAAGTAGGGCTGTGGATTGACCATAGGAAAGCTATTGTCGTGACTGTTACGGAGAAAGGGGAAGATATAAAAGAGATCATATCGGAAGTAGAAAAACAGCCTCGGCGTTCTGGTGATTCACCTCTGAAGGGTGCTTACGAAGCACATCAAGTACCCGCAGATGATAGCCTCCAGAGAACTTTTACAGGAGAACTCAATATTTACTATGATGCAGTCATTGCATATATTCGTGATGCCGAGTCTATTTTGATATTTGGGCCGGGTGAGGCAAAGGATGAACTGAAAGAACGTCTTGAAGAAAATAAGCTGGGTGGCCATGTCGTAGGTATTGAAACAGTTGACAAGATGACGGATCATCAAATCGCTGCCAAAATTCGACAGCAATTTGCCGAGTTGCATTAAGCAGCAAAAAGATTTACCGCAAATCAAACCAATGAATCCCCAACTCTCGATGTTTTGGAGCTTATCCACGGATCGGGTGCTTCAACATATGCACTCTACAACCGCAGGGTTAAGCCGTCAAGATGCCAAACAACGCCTGAGTGAGTTCGGCGCAAATAGCCTCAAACAAAAACACAAATCGAGCGCATGGATGCTGTTGCTTAATCAGTTCAAGAGTCCGATTATCTTGATTCTGATTTTTGCGGCGGTGTTATCGATTTTTCTGAAAGATGTGGCAGATGCCATAATCATTTTGACGATTGTTTTCATCAGTGGGCTATTAGGATTTTGGCAAGAGCAAGGAGCCTCAAACGCCGTCGAAAAATTATTGGCATTGGTGCAAGTTAAAGCAACTGTTTTGAGAGATGGTCAATCTCAAGAAATCCCTAATGAGGAAGTAGTCAGGGGTGACATTGTGTTGCTGAGTGCAGGTAAAAATATTCCGGGCGATTGTCTAGTTTTAGAGTCAAAAGACCTATCGGTGAGTGAAGCAGCACTGACAGGAGAAACCTATCCAGTTGACAAGTTAAGTGGCGTATTGCCGGCTGAGACTGGACTAGGCCAACGCACCAATTCCCTATATCTAGGAACTAATGTGATTAGTGGAACGGCAAAAGCAGTAGTCGTTCATACCGGAAAAGAAACTGAATTTGGCAAAGTATCAGAACGCCTGAAACTCAGACCGAGCGAAACCGAATTTGAAAGAGGACTGAGCAAGTTTGGCTACTTTCTGATGGAAGTAACGCTAATTTTGGTCGTTCTAATTTTTGTCGCTAACGTCTATCTCCATCGCCCAGTACTGGAATCATTTCTATTTTCTCTGGCGCTAGCGGTGGGTTTGACTCCTCAACTACTACCTGCGATCGTTAGCGTTAACCTAGCTCGTGGTGCCAAGAAAATGGCGAAAAAACAGGTGATCGTGAAGCGCTTACCTGCGATCGAAAACTTTGGCAGCATGAACGTGTTTTGCACCGATAAAACGGGTACGCTGACGGAAGGAGAGGTGAAAATTCACTCTGCGGTTGATGTGGAAGGGAAAGAAAGTGTTGGCGTAGACTCCCCGCAGGCCAATCGCGTTCTACTCTACGCTTATTTAAATGCTGCATCTGAGTCGGGTTATGTCAATCCCATCGATGCAGCGATTCGTGAATACAAAACATTCGATATTTCTGCCTATCAAAAGCTAGATGAAGTGCCTTATGACTTTAACCGCAAACGTCTAAGCATCTTGTTTAAGAAAGAGAGTACGCATCTGATTATTACTAAAGGCGCACTGAAAAATATTTTGGATGTTTGCTCAACCGTTGAGATTGGTGAGGGAAAAGCGATCGCTATTGCAGATCAGCGACAAAAACTCCACCAACAGGCTGAAGACTTGGGCAGTAAGGGATTTAGAGCCTTGGGTGTGGCTTATCGTGATTTTAATCAAGATTCTTTCAGCAAAGATGATGAAACGAACATGACATTTCTCGGCTATCTCGCTCTGTTCGATCCACCCAAAGCTGGCATCGCTGATACCCTCAAAGAATTGCAACTGCTGGGAATCACCCCGAAGATGATTACCGGAGATAGCAAGGCAGTTGCAATGAGTATCATTCAGCAAGTAGGACTCCCCCAAGCAAAGGCGTTGACAGGCTCGGAACTAGAAAAGCTCAGTGATGAAGCCTTGATGCATCAAGTACAAGATACAAATGTCTTTGCTGAGGTAGAGCCAAACCAAAAAGAGCGGATCATTATCGCCCTCAAAAAAGCGGGGAATGTAGTTGGATATTTGGGAGATGGTATTAACGATGCCTCTGCACTTCATGCTGCTGATGTCGGTATCTCCGTTGAAAGTGCAGTCGATGTTGCTAAGGAAGCTGCTGATATTGTGTTGATGGCAAAGGATTTGAATGTCCTTGTCGAAGGCGTAAAGGAAGGACGGGTGACATTTGCCAACACTTTAAAGTATGTATTTATGGCAACTAGCGCCAATTTTGGCAATATGTTTAGTATGGCGGGAATTTCTCTGTTTCTGCCCTTTTTACCGCTCCTACCCAGTCAGATTTTGCTGACGAACCTACTTACCGATTTCCCGGAATTGACGATCGCAACAGATCGCGTAGACAAGGAGTTAGTCAACAAACCTCGCCGGATGGATATCAAGTTTATCCGCAACTTTATGATTGTGTTTGGTTTGTTGAGTTCAATATTTGATTATCTCACCTTTGGAGCGCTACTATTGCTGCTGCACGCTCAACCACAACAGTTTAGAACAGGCTGGTTTTTGGAATCTGTCATCTCTGCATCGCTGGTTGTGCTGGTCGTTCGTACCCGCCAATCCATTTTCAACAGTAAGCCGGGAAAGTACTTGTTGGCGGCAACACTGGCGACTATTGGAGTGACAATAATCATTCCTTGGACACCGTTAGCAACCCTACTGGGATTTCAACCGTTGCCGTTGAGTTTTGTTCTGGTTCTGGGAGCGATCGTGTTGTTCTACGTGACTGCGGCTGAGAATGTAAAACGAGTGTTTTACAGCCACGTAAAATTTTAATCTCCGTAGACTAAGAGAAAATCAAGAGTTTTAACCCACGGAGGTGGGTTTTGTTTGTGTAGCCGCGACTTCTAGTCGCCCGGTGAGTAGTAAATTAGACTCTTACTATTCATCTTCGTCTCCTGATGGTCGTTCGCTCTCGCTTTGTTGGGTGTTCCACTCCAAAACAATACGCTCTAGCATTTCATCCTGCGTACAGTTATTGACAACAGCGTATTCCTTAATTAACTCTGTTACTTTTAGACTAATGTGGCGTATATCTAGTGGGTTATTTCTTGCGGTTTTCATGATATTTTACCAGAATATTTAAGCAGTTTTGCTGTTTCTGTTACTAACTGTTTCACCAAAGGTTTTTGGATCTACAGACGCAAGAGCCTTCAGTATTGTCAGTAAAAGCGATCGCTGAAATTTCTTTTTCGCTTGAAGACATAAATGTTCGGAATTTTCGTATTAGCCTAGCTCCTATACTATGATTTGGTGTTGTTTGATTTTGGGAATTAGTTGATTAACTACGATACAAAACTTAATTCTTGATGATTTTTGCAATCCAAACCTCTTTCAGGAATTAACCAAAAGAATTATTGCCATTCCCTATCCTCAAGTTCCTTTATCGGCAACAATAAGGTGGCTTCAATTTCTTGCCTAATAGCAGCTGTCACTTCACAATTGCTATGCAGGCAATCGAGTAGTAATTGATTAGCATCATAGTAGCGTTGCAACACTTGCTCTTGCTCAGGGTTAAACTGCCACTGGTGGTTAATATTGCGGTAATTAACGACCGTCTTGTTTACCTGTTCAGCCCAAGCTGAATAGTTCGTTTGCGACCATAGCTCAAAGCGTTGTTGACTTTGACCAGAATTTGGCAATTGGTCAGAGAGTTGTTGCAAGGATTTATGGAGTCCTACATCCAGAACAATACCCAAAATGTTGCTCAAAGCATCTCCGCAGGCGTGGATGTGCGCAAAGTCCTGACTCCCATCAATTGCACACTCTATCAGCAGGTCATCTAATGCCGCATCCAGAAACATCCCCTGGTCGAGGCTGCTGGCTAGGGCAAAGTGCGAAGCTATGTGAGGAGTCCGACTCAAGGCCAGGTAAAATGCTCGGACTGTCGCTTCTTTTGATTGGGTAGGAATACTGCGAGATTTTTGGCTAGCCCAGGTCAAAAACTCTTGTAAATAAGCATCTTGGGCAACGAGTGTATCAATCTGTTGCTTCATCAACAGTACTAGAGAGTCTGCACTCCTGAGCATGGTAGCGGTTAACAAGAAGATTTCGCGCCAGTGAGGGTCGGTGATGTGGCTGACCAGACCTCCGAGCGCTTGCCCAAATGCTTCTAGGTTATGGCTGGCAACGATTTTTCTGGCTGTGAAGTATTCTTGAAATGCTAGATAGGAAAAGGAAAAAATTCCCCGCGCCCGTTCTGCCAGTAGCCCATGTTGAGCCTCCATTGACTTCAGCGCTGCTTCGCTTTCTATTTGCAGTGACTCTGCATCCATTGGCACATTGCTGAGATTCTGAATATAGTCACCAATGTATTGCTCAACGATGCGTTGCTCAAAAAAGTACTGACCCTGCTCAAATGTCGCGGCGGCAATCTGACTGAATAACTTGAGTTTTTGTGATAATAAAAACCCTCGGTAAATGTCATCCCGTTCAACGCCTCTGGCTTCATCCCATTTGCCTAATAGAAGGTCTAAACCTTCTTTATAAAAGTCAGTCCGCTTAGTCGGAAATTTTTCTTTACCGTGAAACACCCAGCAGGCAAGATGCAGAAATAGGGGTGTAACGACGAGTTGGCGAAATTGCCAATTTTCATCTAATTCCAACTTTTGAATAAACTGAACGGACTGCGCCTGACCATCTTTTTGGCTGGTCTTGCTAAAAACCATAAACCATTTTTGAGCGAAGGCTCGGATTTGTTCTAAGGTAAATGGGGCAATTTCAACATCGGTAAAGCCTCGGAGTCTGAGTTTTTGAGCTGCTGTTCGACAAGTCGCCACGAACCGATTTTTGTGATACTTCTCTGAAAATCTGCGAATTTCGTTTAAGACAGGATTGCTTTGTTGGTTAAGAACTTCATCCATGCCATCAAGCAAGAGTAATACTCTACCTGCATTCAGCAAGGTTTCGATGACTGAGGGATCGGAAATTCCAGATGTGATAAACTCCTGGCGGATGTAGTTTAATAGGCTGAACTCGTTGGTAATCTTAGACTCTTGGGCAAAGTTTCTCAGTGTGATGAAGATTGGTACCTGATTTGCCGCAAATGCGTTTTGGTTACACTGAATGGCGAGATATTGCAAAAAGGTGGTTTTACCTACTCCTGGTTTGCCCAGCACCCTGAGTTTGGAGTATGTTTCAACTGCCTGTGTACCAGCTATCTGTTTCTCGTCAGCCTCACCTAAGCCAAAACGGTCAAATTCTTTGGGGTCAAGGTTTTGCAGATTAGTGATTTCTAAGTACTGAAGGCTGGCAATTGACTCCAAAATATTCACATCTATATATATGTCATCGATCGCAACGGGACGGCTAATATCCAATAACTGCAAAATACCACACTGGTCTTGAATTTTGTCGAAGCGTTGCGATCGCACTTTTTCCACTAACTTATCAATATCCGACGCAAGAGGCTGGGCGTATTCTTCTCGTTCCAAAAATTCTGCCGGGGGATTAGTCGCAATCTCCCGCCAATTCAGTGACAACACTAAACAAATTTCAATAAAGGTATGACGCTCAACTGGACGACCACTGAAAAACCGCCAAATTGGTTGTCTAGTCTTGAGGTTGACTTCTGTTGCTAGATTGTCTTGTGTCCACCCCTTACGAGCAAACGCTCTTTTAGCCTCTTGAATCCCGGTGAGTGATGCTTCAAGCGATCGCTTGACCATAGGACAAAAACTTATAGAATCAAGAACTCAAACTTTTATTAATATATTTCAGTATAGAGTTTTGTTTGTGGTAATAAATCTCTCTTTGGTTAAGGTTATACACAATTAAGAAAAAATACTCTAGCTATAGTGAGATATGATATGAATTTTTGTAACAAAATCAAACATTATTAATTTATTTGATACATATCAAGCTTGAATAAATACTTAATCTCAAGCACCCATCTGTCATGCTCTAGGAAGTACAGATTAAGGGCTGATCGATATTCGTCCTTATTCACGATAATTTTAGCTGGAAGACAAATATGAATTTTTTATTAATTAGTAAAGTATATAAAATCATTGAGCTTGCTGAATTAATCTATTGCCCAAAGTCATCAGATATACTGTTTGGGAGAGTAAATATACCAGAAACTTTTCTAGACAAATTGTCTAATTATTTAGAATATTTTGAAATGACAGGAAGAACATCAGTCAGAGTACTACATAAATATGTAGACGATTTTTCTTTAGAAGAAAAAGGACAAGTTATAGCCCTTATATGGCTTGGTCAATATGTATCCTGTGAACAACCATCAGACTTAAATGATTTAACTGCACAAGCACTACATCTCATCCCTCAAAACTATACAACTAGCTATATTATCGAAAAGGCTTTCCTAGCTAAATATCTTCGCTCCGGGCTAAATAAAATAAATAATAACCACTGCAACAATTAAGAGTAATGAGTAATGAGTAATGAGTAATGAGTAATGAGTAAATTATTTTTCTTTCAATTTGTTGATTGAAGTTGTTAATATCTTAATAATTCTTTCATTCTCTTCTATCAGATTTTGAAATTTTGATTTTGACACCAACTCCGATTTTATCATTATTTTTATCCAATAAAGGGTTTCATTGGCTTCCTTTATGGCTATAGAATACTTATTGATAAAGTCTTTATTTGATTGTGCATATTTAGCTTCTGAACAGTTTGCACCTATTGATGTCCCACTTCTTAAAAATTGTTTAGACAAGATTTTACCAGCGTCGTCAAAAGGTCTTTTATTTAGCTCACAATAAGCTTTGATAACTCTTATTGCAAAATCTTCCGTTCTTTCTTGAATACTGATATTTGCGTTATAATTAATCATGAGTAAAAAAGAATATTGTAATTCAATTTTACTTTATAAGTAATGGGTATTTACTCATTACTCATTACTCATTACTCATTACTTAAAGAACGCAAAAATAACTTTTCCCACTGCAAAGTTTACTCAGCCAAAATTCAAGACACTAGGCTAAGGGTAAATCAATTGAGAAGACACATCCTTGATGGGGGACATCGCGAACTGAGAGTATACCTTTGTTTAACGATACGGCGCGTCGTGAAATTGTCAGCCCAATCCCCAATCCTGATTTATCTGTTGCCATCTGAGAAAAAGCCTTAAAAAGTTCTTCCGCCTCACCAGGCGGGAGTCCTCCACATTGATCCTCTATTTCAAGCAAAACACGTCCACCTACAGCCTTACCGCGTATCCATACAATCCCACCCTGCTTAGTGAACTTAATGGCATTTTGAACCAGATTCGATAAGGCAGATATTATTAGGTGACGATCTATTAAAACCTCCAATTCAGCCGCTACCTCAATACGCACCTCAATTGATTTCCCACTTGCTTCAAACCATGCAGTAGCCTCAACTTCACTGACTAGGTGAATAACTCGACATCTCTGATATTGTCCGGTTGATTCGTTCCGCAGTCGCACCTCAACAAGTGAACGATCAATAATGTCTCTCATACGCTTATGGGCATTTTCAAGAATACGAGATGTACTTCCATTGGCTCCGACTTTCCCTGTGATTATAAGTTGGGAAGCTAAACTAGCAGAGGTCAACGCATTTCGCAACTCATGTGCTAGAAATCCCAGACGTAGAACCTCATCCCGCTCTGCATTTTCACGCTGACCTCGATTAAACTCTGTAACCGCTTCAGCGATAGCGATATCGAGGCAGAAATTTAATCGATTGAATTCACGAGGGGATGTTATTTCACTACTATTTTCCTCAACATACTGAGTGATAGCTTGACAAAGAGCGCCGTAGCCATGAACAACCTGAGAAATGCTATAGCCAAGTTTTAACGATTCCTTTCCCCGGCGCTCTGCGGAGGCTTTGTGACGACTTTCTATAGAATTGTTATCTGGTTCCCTAGATTCATCTATATCAGCATCAGCACGTAATACCTCAATGAGTTCATCGTAGAACACAGGTAATCCTTTTTCCATTTCGTCGCTCGAACTCATGGAATCACCAAGACCCGTGATCTTTTTTGAACACAAGGCGAGAATTTCGTCACGTTCTGCTAAGAGAAATTCATGTAACATTATGAATGTTCTTAATTTTAGACTTTATTCTAGCATCAGGAGATCGCTAGAACAGCGATCGCTCATAAGAGTAACTAGCAACTTGGGTTATATCTGCGAAACAGGCTCTCTTCTGCTTTCTCCTAAAAAATCGTCAGGACAACAAAAGGAATTTCAGGACAGAGAATAGCGTAGGCGCAGCCCAACCTAGGCATCGCTTTGTTGGTTAATTAAAATTAATCTGGCTACGTTTTTTCTGCATTGTTAATCAACTTATACAATTCAACTATCAATCAAACTCTTGTAAGTACTCAATTTCAAACGTCTGATTGTTACACTCTTCACAAGAAGAGCAATTAGAAATATTTGGAAATGTTTTTAATAACAGACTGCACAGTTAACCAAATGAATCTCGGCTCGAAAGTAAACATCTTATCAAACAATACTAATGTCGCATACGTTGATTAATTTAACATTGCCAATAGTCATTCAAGAAATTGAAAATGTCTTGAATGAGTACCCTGAACATCCTTATCAATTAGCTTTTTCGATTTATGAATTGCGCCAAAAGTTAATTGCCCATATTCTAAGTCATGTCCCTAACCGCTATGTAGTCGAAGGGGTACAGGAATTATCCAGCACCCCCAAAAGCCGCTACTCTTTACCTGTACAAGAGCAGATACAAATAGAAACAGTGGTTCACGGTAGTATTCTGCATATCCTGCGCGAAAACGCTGATTGGCTAAGTCGCCAGATCCTAACTCTGTCTATTGTTGGGTCAGTTCTGCTCACTAGTCTGATTTAATAACTTCATGCTCTTGGGCAACAATACAGTAGAGAATATATTTTGCGCTAGGGTCAATATTTGCTTTTACCTTAGCGCAAAGTATGTACTGTACTCTGCCGTTTACTATGAGTAAAAATCCCACTAGATAAAAGGTTTCAGAATAATTTTTCTGTGCCTGAATTATCCTGAAGTGTACTAGTACAGCACGGCGTAAATAAGCCACCCATTTTAAATGTCTGAAACCCTTTCTAACAGGTAATTACGAATTACGAATTACGAATTACGAATTACGCACAGCGGTACTAGTTTTTACGACAGGTGCGATATTTGATGTGATAAACCAAACCTCGGTGTGCAAGATCGAAGGAGTCAACAGTAGCCATCCCTTGACCTTTGGCAGTCATCGCAGTATTCACCCGCATATTTACACTGTCACCACAGCCCGACCAGACATCAGCTGCCGTCGCCAAGCTATCTCGAACATTATAGTCAGTTTCGCCACCAAAAGTCCGAGAAAAAACTGGGCCGCGGGTACCAGCAAAAAAGTACTCTGCTCTTAGTGTCCCAGTGGTTCCGGGAGCAATATAACCCCGATAATCAGCATCATAAAGGGAAATTTGAAAGCCTTGGGGTAATTTGATTGGAATACTCAAATTACAGCTTTTTCGCCTTTCTGCGGGGACATTTCCGATGGCTGCAAACTTGTCAAATAAAATGGTTAGCTCTTGACCATCGGGACTAACGCTCACACTGGCGGATTCATTGGGACAACCGCTACCACCATAACTTGCACCTAAAATTTCAACTTTGGCATCAGCAAAGGCGGGGCTAACTGAAGCAGTAATTAATGTAGCGGCAGCAAGAAATACTTTTACAAATTTCATAATTTTTTGATCGCGAATCTACTAACCAGATTTACTATGACATTCTGCTGTTGGAAATCAAGGTTGAATTGCGTCTAAGTTGTATAAGTTGTACTGAAAGCCTTCAACTCGTTACAAAAATCTCAAATTTAGTTGCTTCAAATATGATTTAGAGAGTACTATGGATATCTGAAGGTGGCAGCTATTATGCTCTCCAATTCACTAATTAAAATGGAAAGCTTAAAAGCACTCTATCGCTACAATATCCTTGCTACTCTATTATATTATATGTTGTAAATATTTTTTAAATGGGATTACACCATACGAGATATAAACGATCAAAAGTTATTAAGTAAAGGTTATAAATTAAATATTTTATTAAAACTTATACAACTTGTACACCAATCAAACGCTTGGTTAAACATGATTTCTAATATTAGAGTGTAATACTAACCTTTATCAGCAAATTGACAAAATTTAGTGAAATATATGCTTAATAAAGCTTTATTAATGAATTCTCGTAAATTGAGTATATCTACAACAATTAGTCAATCGATGATGAGTAAACATTTTTGCCCTAACTGTTCAGACATTTTACTCCGTCATGTGCGTTTGGGAGAACTTTACTGGCGCTGTAGTTACTGCTATCAAGAAATGCCCATTTAGAAAACGGTGGTGGTACGCTAACGCACCATTGTTAAAGTCTGATTGTCGGTTTACGGCAATCAGACCTCACGCAAAATTGTTCGCGCAGCGTCTCGTCAAGAAAAGAAATCGGGTTTGAAAACTGTGTAGACGTGGAGCGGTTTGTCATCAGACATCGTGTGTTCAGCGATTCTTTAACTAAAAATAAATTAGTAGGATTCAGACTCTATGACTATTTCTCCTTCTAAGCCAAAAGTTTCAGATATCGAAAACGGTAAATCTGTCACACTTAACACTGAAGAACTGCGTCAGATAAATACTTACTGGCGTGCCTGCAACTATTTAGCTCTAGGCATGATATATTTGCAGGACAATCCACTGCTAAAAGAACCACTCAAGCCCGAACACATCAAGAATCGCCTGTTAGGGCATTGGGGTACAAGTCCCGGTTTGAGCTTTATCTACGTCCATCTCAACCGTTTAATCAAAAAATATGATTTGGACGTGATTTACATCGCAGGCCCCGGTCATGGCGCTCCGGGCATCCTTGCCCCTACATACTTAGAAGGAACCTATTCTGAGGTTTATCCTGATAAGAGCGAGGACGAGGAAGGTATGCTGAAGTTTTTCAAACAGTTCTCCTTTCCTGGTGGAATTGGTAGCCATTGCACACCTGAAACTCCTGGCTCAATTCACGAAGGCGGCGAGTTAGGCTATAGCCTCTCCCACGCTTACGGGGCTGCTTTCGATAACCCGGATTTGATTGTGACAGCAGTTGTTGGTGACGGGGAAGCAGAAACAGGCCCTCTGGCAACAGCTTGGCATTCCAATAAATTTATCAACCCCATTCGGGATGGTGCAGTTTTACCAATCTTGCATTTGAATGGCTACAAGATTGCTAATCCCACCATCCTAGCCCGCATCAGCCACGAGGAACTAGAGGACTTATTCAAGGGCTACGGCTACACACCCTACTTTGTGGAAGGGCATGAGCCAGCGCAAGTGCATCAACTGATGGCAGCAACGCTGGAAACAGTTATTTTGGAAATCAAGAAAATTCAAACCGAAGCCAGGACTTCGGGTGTTGCGAAGCGTCCTCGTTGGCCGATGATTGTCCTGCGTACCCCCAAAGGATGGACTGCGCCGGCAGAAATAGACGGTCATAAATTAGAGGGATTTTGGCGATCGCACCAAGTACCAATTACAGATGTAACTAGTAATCCTGCACACATGAAGATTCTAGAACACTGGATGAAAAGTTACAAGCCAGAGGAATTATTTGATGAGCATGGCAGTCTAATTGCCGAACTCAAAAAGCTGGCTCCGATTGGACATCGCCGCATCAGTGCCAATCCCGTTGCTAACGGTGGAATTCTACGTAAAGAATTGCGTATGCCCGACTTCCGCAACAATGCAGTTGAGGTAGTCAAACCCGGTGCTGTTGAGGTGGAAAACACTAAGCCTCTAGGGAACTTCCTGCGAGAGATCATGCGTAATAACATGAATAATTTCCGCGTATTCGGGCCAGATGAAACCGCCTCCAATCGACTCAGTGCTGTTTACGAAGTCAGTGAGAAAGTCTGGTTGGCAGATATCCTCCCTGAAGATGCCGATGGCAGTGAGCTATCTACCGATGGGCGAGTGATGGAAATGCTCAGTGAACATAACCTGTTCGGCTGGCTGGAAGGTTATCTCTTATCTGGGCGGCATGGTTTCTTCCACAGCTATGAAGCTTTTGCTCACGTTGTTGACTCTATGTTTAACCAGCACGCCAAATGGCTAGAAATCAGCAAAAATGAAGTTGCTTGGCGATCGCCAATTTCTTCTGAGAATATCTTACTATCTTCTACTGTTTGGCGACAAGACAACAACGGTTTTAGCCACCAAGATCCAGGCTTCATAGATTTGGTTACTAATAAGAGTGCTGAAGTTACCCGGATTTATCTGCCTCCCGATGCTAACTGTCTACTTTCTGTAGCCAATCATTGCCTACGTAGCACCAACTACGTCAACGTCATCGTTGCAGACAAGCAAAAACACCTCCAGTTTCTCAGCATAGAAGAAGCGATCGCGCATTGCACCAAAGGCATCGGCATCTGGGACTGGGCAAGCAATGACCATCATGGGCAAGAACCCGATCTTCCCGATATCGTCATGGCATCTTGCGGAGATGTTGTGACTATGGAAGCCTTAGCTGCAACTGCCATCTTAAGAGATGAGTTCCCCGACCTTAAGGTGCGGTTTATTAATGTTGTTGACTTGTACAAATTGCAACCAGATACAGAACATCCACATGGATTATCAGACTGGGATTTTGATAGTCTTTTTACCACAGATAAGCCTGTAATTTTCAACTTCCACGGCTATCCTTGGCTGATTCACAAACTTGCTTACCGTCGCACTAATCATGAAAATATTCATGTGCGCGGCTACAAGGAAAAGGGCAGCATTAACACACCACTTGAGTTAGCCATCAACAACCAAGTTGATCGGTTTAATCTGGTGATTGACGCGATCGATCGGGTTCCGAAGTTGGGTTCTGCTGCTGTCTATGTTAGAGAGCGGATGAAAAACGAAATTATTAGCAACCGGAATTATGCTCACAAGCACGGTATTGATCAGCCGGAAATCGTTAACTGGAAGTGGCCTTACTAAAATAATTCGTAATTCGTAATTCGTAATTCGTAGCACTAAGGTTTGTAGTTGCGCTTTAGCGCACTGGTCTTATATATCGTTACGAACTTATGCAATCGTGTACAAAGGTGCAGGTCGATGCAACAAAGGTGCAGGTCGATGCAACAAAGGTGCAGGTCGATGCAACAAAGGTGCAGGTCAATGCAACAAAGGTGCGGTTTAAGCACCCAAGCGAAAAGAGAGGAACAAGGTAATTACGAATTACGAATTACGAATTATTGTCGATCGCATTTGCAAATAAAAAATCAACCCTTTAGAGCTAAAAGGTTTTAAATAATGAGTTCACCAAAACTTATCGCCACTGTTAAAGCAATGGTTGCTCCTGGTAAAGGTATCTTGGCTATATAGGAATCCGGTTTGATTTCTGAAAAAAATTAAGTATTTGTAGGGTGCGTTATGACTTTAGTCTAACGCACCAAACCCTTGAAAATGGTGC
>NZ_JBALEO010000035.1:0-20673 GCF_036918015.1 Nostoc sp. | reverse complement strand
ACGATGCACTTCTGGCTTACAATCCCGAATATGATCAAAGTTCGCCTGTAGAGTTTGCTTTTAATATTGCCCAGAATGCGATTGTGTTAGCTGGCGTGTCTGGCGAGTCGATTCCTGAACTTAAAAAAAAACCAATTTAACTCTCTATCACCGACCTTTAGGCAATCTTACCAACGTCCCAGAATTACCACCACATTTTTTACCCCGTCCTGAAGAACTTGCACCCTTAAAACACAAAGTATTTTCACCAACAAAACAACCTGTAGGGATTACAGGGAAAAGTCGCCATGTAAGTGTGCAAGGAATGGGCGGAATTGGCAAAACAGTCTTAGCTACAGCACTGGCGCGGGATGAAGAAGTCAGAAAGGCGTTTCCTGATGGGGTGTTTTGGGTAACATTTGGACAAACACCCCAGATTTTAACTTGGCAATCCTATCTTGCCCAGGCATTGGGCGACAAGCAAGCGGCTTTTACTGAGATTGGATTGGCGAAAGCAAGGTTGCGGGAGTTATTTGCACATAAAGCTTGCTTACTAATTTTAGATGATATTTGGCGTTTGGATGACGCGACGGCGTTTGATGTGTTAGGAGAACGCTGTCAAATGTTAGTTACCACCCGTAATGTAGCAATAGTTACAGGGTTGGGAGGTGAAGAATACCAGCTTGCGGTTTTAGATGCACAACAGGCGTTAGCACTTTTGGCAGATTGGGCAAATCAACCGGAGATCATGTACTTCAAAGCGCAAAATGATGTCGCCTTACAGGTAGCGCAAGAATGTGGAAATTTGCCCTTAGCATTGGCGATGGTTGGCGCGATGATGCGGGGGAAACCGTCAAATCGCTGGCAGAATATTTTAGGAAAACTACGTAGTGCTGATTTAGAGAAAATCAAACAAGAGTTTCCCGATTATCCTTATCCGAATTTACTCAAGGCAATTCAGGTGAGTGTGGAGGATATGTCTGAGAATTACCAACAGCGATATTTAGATTTTGCCGTCTTTCCTGAAGATACACCCATACCAGAAGCAATTTTGCAGACTTTTTGGCAACCGTTGGGGTTAGATGAGTTTGATAGCCAAGATGTGATTGATGAATTGGTGAGTAAATCTCTGGCTTTGCGGGATGAAGTCGGAAATTTGCGGTTGCATGACTTGCAGCTTGATTATGTCAGAAAGCAGCACACCGTTTTAGCAAAGGAAAGTGAAGGGATAAAGTTTTTACACAATCGCCTCTTAAATACTTACGGCGAAAAATACCGCGAAGGTTGGCATAATTTAAAAAATGACGGCTATATCTGGCAAAATTTAGCTTATCACTTGCTGACTGGGGGAAGGGAAATGGAATTAAAACAACAGCTGTGTGATTTTCGCTGGTTGCAGGCGAAGTTGGAGAACACTAATATTAATGCTTTAATAGCAGATTATGATTTTTTACCATCAGATGAAAATTTACAGTTAATTCAAGGTGCGTTGCGACTGTCAGCACATATTTTAAATCAAGATAAACAGCAATTACCAGGGCAATTATTAGGGCGGTTGCTGGGTTTTGAAAGAGAAGAAATTCAAAGATTGTTAAAGCAGGCGCAGCAATGCAAAACCCCAAGCTTGCTTCCCCAAACAGCCAGCTTGGCTCCCCCTGGCGGTTCCTTAGTACGTACCCTAGCAGGTCATAGTGACTTCGTAAATGTAGTTGCCCTCACCCCAGATGGCCAGTACGTAATTTCTGGTTCCCGTGACCACACCCTCAAAGTCTGGAATTGGCAAACAGGAGAACCACTGCGTACCCTAGTCGGTCATAGTGAGTGGGTAAATGCAGTTGCCCTTACCCCAGATGGTCAGTACGTAATTTCTGGTTCCCGTGACAAGACCCTCAAAGTCTGGAATTGGCAAACAGGAGAACAACTGCGTACCCTAGTCGTTCATAGTGAGTGGGTAAATGCAGTTGCCCTTACCCCAGATGGTCAGTATGTGATTTCTGGTTCCCGTGACAAGACCCTCAAAGTCTGGAATTGGCGAACAGGAGAACAACTGCGTACCCTAGTCGGTCATAGTGACAGCGTAATTGCACTCGCCCTCACCCCAGATGGTCAGTACGTGATTTCTGGTTCCTTGGACAAGACCCTCAAAGTCTGGAATTGGCGAACAGGAGAACAACTGCGTACCTTAACAGGTCATAGTGACTGGGTACATGCACTCGCCCTCACCCCAGATGGTCAGTACGTGATTTCTGGTTCCGGTGACAAGACCCTCAAAGTCTGGAATTGGCAAACAGGAGAACCACTGCGTACCCTAGTCGGTCATCGTAAGTGGGTAAATGCAGTTGCCCTTACCCCAGATGGCTTGTACGTAATTTCTGGTTCCGGTGACAAGACCCTCAAAGTCTGGAATTGGCAAACAGGAGAACCACTGCGTACCCTAGCAGGTCTATATCCACTCGCCCTCACTCCAGATGGTCAGTACGTAATTTCTGGTTCCATTGACTACACCCTCAAAGTCTGGAATTGGCAACCAAGAGAACAACCGCGTACCCTAGCAGGTCATAGTCTTTGGGTAAATGCACTCGCCTTCACCCGAGATGGTCAGTACGTAATTTCTGCTTCTGATGACAAGACCCTCAAAGTCTGGAATTGGCAAACAGGAGAACAACTGCGTACCCTAGTCGTTCATAGTGACTCGGTAAATGCAGTTGCCCTTACCCCAGATGGTCAGTATGTGATTTCTGGTTCCAGTGACAACACCCTCAAAGTCTGGAATTGGCGAACAGGAGAACAACTGCGTACCCTAGTCGGTCATAGTGACAGCGTAATTGCACTCGCCCTCACCCCAGATGGTCAGTACGTGATTTCTGGTTCCTTGGACAAGACCCTCAAAGTCTGGAATTGGCGAACAGGAGAACAACTGCGTACCTTAACAGGTCATAGTGACTGGGTACATGCACTCGCCCTCACCCCAGATGGCCAGTACGTGATTTTTGATTCCAATGACTACACCCTCAAAGTTTGGAATTGGCAAACAGGAGAACAACTGCGTACCCTAGTCGGTCATAGTGACAGCGTAATTGCACTCGCCCTCACCCCAGATGGCTTGTATGTGATTTCTACTTCCGGTGACAAGACCCTCAAAGTCTGGAATTGGCGAACAGGAGAACAACTGCGTACCCTAGCAGGTCATAGTGACTGGGTAAATGCACTCGCCCTTACCTCAGATGGTCAGTACGTGATTTCTGGTTCCCGTGACAAGACCCTCAAAGTCTGGAATTGGCGAACAGGAGAACAACTGCGTACCCTAGCAGGTCATAGTAGCTGGGTATTTGTACTTGCCCTCACCCCAGATGGCTTGTACGTGATTTCTGGTTCCCGTGATAACACCCTCAAACTCTGGAATTGGCAAACTGGGGAAGTCATTGCTAGTTTCGTAGGGAATGGAGAAATATCTTGCTGTGCTGTTGCACCCGATGGCGTGAGAGTTGTTGCTGGGGATGTATCAGGAGGGGTGCATTTTTTGCGATTGCAAGGCCCATAAGAGTAATTCATAATTCGTAGTTGGGGATCAGCGAGCCTGACATTTGGGGCACTTAACTCTCAGAGGCTTTACCATGTAAAGCTTTCCTCTAAAATTCGTTTGTTCAGTATTCATATTAAACTCAAATGCCAACAATGGGTCAATTGTTGGTATTTACAAAGAATCTTTCTCACTCTAAGCGTGTGTTACACATAAGAGCCATTACGTGTAATTGATAACCGAAAGTATTGTAACTCCGTTGGTGGAGTAATGACGATCGCTGCCCATCAATTCCAACTTATCAATCGCAATCGCTACAACCATTGTGATTTCGTTAGAGCAGCTTTTTCAGACCCTGTTGCATAGCGTGTTATACAGAAAAATTCCGTTTAATGCTCTAAATAACCATGTTATGCGGAAAAAGTTGCAAAGTGCAATGCTATTCGGTGAACTCCAAGCCGTTATGTCATATGTATCACAGCTAAATTTGTTCGCTAAACTCTTTCCGTAAAAAGGTCATGTTCAGATGTCATTAGAGTATGGTGTTTTAGCTGGCAAAGTTGATGTATTCAAGCGTGAAGATGACCAAGATACGCCACATCTCCAAATTCGGGTTATTGATCGCAATAATCAGGCATGGCGGGTTCCTGTTAACGTCTTATCAGGAGATCAATCACTTTTGATATTCCATCGTGTAGATCCGCTCCAGGGACACCCAATTTTAGCGAGTCTATCGGATCTTGAACCTGGATTTATTCGTCTACCATCTAATTCTCGTTCTGTATCCCGCGCCTTAGATTTTTTACGCTCTCCATTATTTGATTGGCCCACAGGTGTAGAAGTGCTACCTTCTGGACCCGGTGAGAATGACGATTTACAAGATAGTCTGATTACTGATTTAAAAAGTCTCAAGTCACAAAATGGCGATATCTTTGTCTTCGGTGCTAAATTTCCTAAACAAGGCCAACCGCTTAATCCTAAACCGATCGATCGAGAATTTCGCACCAACCAAGGCATTCATGATATCCACATGAATCAAGGTAATCCTCCTGGTCGTTTCGAGAATGACAACGGTATCTTCCAGGATGGTGGAATAATTTTAAAATTCTCCAATCGATATGTTGGTCTGTTTCTCCGTTTTCAGACCCAATGGTTGCCCACAGACGATCGCACTGGAAATCGTATACCCAACAAATCCAGACCTATTCCACCAGTTGTTATAGGCACAGATAATCCTATTCCACCAGTTGTTATAGGCACAGATAATCCTATTCCACCAGTTGTTATAGGCACAGATAATCCCTCAAACGTCTCAAACCCAGATATTTACGTTGAGCGGGCATTAGTAAACCCAATTGGCAGCGATCCAGGCAAAGAAGTAGTTGTCATCGGCAATGCCTCATCTGAAGATGTTGATTTAAGCGGATGGAGTATTGTTGATCGCAATAATCTTGCCGAAACCCTTTCTGGTGTATTGGGATCGGGTGAATCACGACGCATCGTGCTATCTGGAAACACGGCTCAACTCGGTAATAGAGGTGGCACAATCCGTCTAAAGGATGCCTCTGGTCATCAAGTCCATGCCGTTAGCTACTCCCAAGAAGATGGCAGCACCGAAGGTCGCTATGTGAGATTTATCACATAGTTTGAGTCACTTAACTCCTTCAATCCACAAATTGCCATGAGAGTAAAAGTTACTAATCAACGTTAGCCAGCTAGGTTGTTAGTTAAGTAATTTTGGCAGGTCAAACGCATCTTATTTCTATAATGCTTACTGGACAATGATTACAGAATTTAGATGCGTTTGCCCTAGTGATTTTGGAATCGATTCTCCAAAGAACTTGTTGAGGTCAATCATGAAGTAATTTGATTGTAATAACGAAAATTACAATACCAGATAAATATTGTCCGATTCATCAATCTTAGTTTTGGAATATAAAGATATGGGTACAACTTTACTACTTTCTGAATTTTTAGTAACTGGCTTAATCTCGCTGTTTTCAATCTTTTTTGCTGTCCTTTCATTCTTCAATAACTATGATGTTACCACCTGTTTTCGTAGTAATGATATTGACAAATATATTACCCTTATAGCATTCATTATTCTCCCTTTATCTTATATTTTAGGCGTATGTTTGTATCGTTTTTTGTCTCCAGATACTTGGAGTGTTTTTATAAAATTTTTCAATAAGAATCATCGGGTGGATAGGGAAGAAGATAAGAAGTTAATCTTTGTATATCAAAACGGCTCAGACAATTTAGTCAAGAGAGTTGAGTACATACAAAATTTACTGAGATTATTCAGAAATTCATTGCTTATTACTCCATTGTTCGGAATAAGTTTTACGTGCTGGATAACCAAAGGCTGGTTAGACAATTGGAAAGCTGGAGTCCTTTCATTGATGATTTGTCTTGTAGTTTTTTGTCTGTCTGCTATTAACTGGTTAGGAGCTACACGTGAATTCAGTTACACTTTAGATAGAGCAACAAGTCTTTTAACGGAGAAAATGAAGTCAAATAGTCAAAATACAATTTGATGCATGATTTTTAGGTTTATGCTAGTCGTGGCTGGCATCACCGTGCCAATTGCTAATTACTTTGGCTTTTAATTCACCTGCCGTAATTGCATCTCGCAGGAATTCTCTAGACAACCCAGTTAGCGCTTGTACCTCTGCAATAGTCAGTAGTAGCTTATCAGCGTTCGGCACTACTGGCTGATTGTCACCTCGCAAGAGCAGCCCTTCAATGATTGAGGACAATTTATCAATTACCCCAATCTCGCACCATGTCTAACTCTGCTAATGTCGCACAAGCTTTTAGCACATTTGTCAACCTAACAAAGGAACTCAAGCCGTTTGTAAAAACAGATGACTTGAGAATTGCATTTGATAGTGAAGGTAAGATTTATCTTATTGGGGATGACTTTCAGAAGCAAATCCATGCCAATTTTTCATTGTGGCGTGAAGTTAGGAACTAAATAAGAATCTTGATTGCAAAACACCGTTCTCAGTATAAACCGGATGAAAAAACTAACCCTTAAATTCATGACCCGTATCATATCGATTTTGGTGTGATGCAGGTCTGAGCGATTAGCATTGCAGGTCGCTACAATTACAGACCATTTAAATAAATGCCAGCAAAAAGACGAAAGAAGTACAATTAACATTCATCTAATAAAATAAAATTGAAGAATAATGCAAGGAAATGAAAGTGGTAATTCGCAAGATCCAAACCAAAATTTACCCAAAGGTATTTCCGCTAGTGATGGCACTATAAGTGGCACTATCCTTTGGGTGAACGATCCACCTCCACCAGAAGAGGAAATTGAAACAACTGGCGAAATTCAAATTATTGGCAATAAAGTTATGATTGTTGATAACTTTGTAGACGAATCAACCATTACAGACTAAAGTTTGCCTCGCTGAATTACTTAGGATATCTAGTTTTGGCGTTGCTGATTGCAGCACATCCCAAGCATCCCCATTGGGTGATGGAGATTTCAATTCTTGAATTGTAATCACATAACGCGTGTTCGGTGTCAAATCCAAGGGCGCATCTGGGCGCAAAACATTTCCATCAAATACAACCGTTACCATCTTGTTCATAAAAACCTTTGGAATGTTCCTTACAGCTTATGCTGAAATATCCCTCCTTTCATGTTGAAGACAGCCAGTTTTTGGGTCACGTTTACATTTGACTCAGTTTGCTTATGTGGCAAATATTATACATTATATATTCTTGATTATTTATTCTTTAATCTAGATTATCTGACTCATACAGCCATAACACGTGAGCTAGGAACACACTAGACATCGCAATTGGGGAGCTATTGCTCTGACTCCTAGATCAGGAAATAGAAATTAGTTGATCTAAACCTACAAGCTTTGCTGTGTAGCTATTAGACACTTTTAACCCAGATTAGGGTGACTACAGACTAAAAATGAGCAAACTATAAATTTTATTTTAAAGATTTGATGAACTTTAGTATAAACACTAGCTTTTTTTGCTACATAGAGTATTTTCATTGTAGTGCAGAAAGATATTCACATTTATTCAGTACCTAACATGAGCTAATTTTAGGGATTTAGTTCATTCGCTCAGGAGGATTACAGCTATGTCTAAAAAAATATTTTCAACAAAATTACTACCGCTCTGGCCACTAGTACCGCCTTTCTCTAGCGTTCATGGTAGATTTACCTAAAGCTAAAGTGTTTTGCAAGTGGCAAACTTTGACGATATCGCAGTTAGCTTCGGTTCAGGCATCAAGTGGCAGCAAATGACAGCCTCGCTGATTTCACCCCTATATAGGTTTGTTTAGCTTTATGTCTCAACCACCCAGTAATTCCGGTCAAAATACTAATTCTGATAATAGTAATAATGACTCTATAAATAACAATGATAGTCTGCTAACTGCTGTCATAAAGGCAATTGAATCTTTAATTAGTTCTCCTGAAAAATTTAGACGACTTTTGATACTATTTATATTATTTATATTAGGATTGGGAGCATCATTATGGATAATTTTAGATAAGATAAAGCCGAATAAAGTCAACATTGGCACTTTTTCTGTTGAAGCGGGAAATGCCGGAAGTTTAACCGTAGCAGAAGACAATAAAAAAACTATTATTATGGTGCTTACTCCCAATGGTGGAACAGATGATGAATGGGTGAACCCTGAAATTGAAATTAAAAAAGGGGATACTATTAATATTACTGCTTCCGGAAAAATTAATATCTCCTTAGCAGGATTAATTGAAGCTGCACAAGATGATGTAGAACCAAAAGCACCTTGGAACGATCCAGAAGGGTTATCAAAATATCATGATATCAACCCTTTGTATCCTGAACGAAACAATTTTAAGACAATGAAAGAATATCCTTTCGGAATGTTAATTGTCGCAATTAAGAAGGATGATCTCAGTCTTGATAAATATCAGGTTGGTAAACAAAGAAAAATTAAGGCTGAAACAAGCGGAAAGCTTTTACTTACAGTAAATGATATTTGGCTCTCCCCAAACAAAAAAGATGCTTATCTTCCCCCAGATCCAACTATTAAGAACCGTGAATATTATAAAAATGAGGTTCTCAATTCAATTAGTAGTGACAAAGCTGTTGTTGAACAGAAATTTATTGCTTTGAATAAAGAAAAACAAGACATAGAAATTATTAAAAAGTATAATGAAAGAAATAAAAGATGGGATGAGCTTACTAAGCAAAAAAATTATGGCCTATGGTATCAAGATAACGTTGGTTCATTTGCAGTTACGATAACCATTGAGTCTGAGAAAAACCCATCTAAGTAGAGGATAAACTTACTAGAAAGAGCGAAAGCTCATATATCTGTCCGGCATCAAACTTTTCACCAAGAAAAACCGTTTGTTTTGTTAACTCGAGTAGTTTAACCGCATTTCTCGCCCAAGAGCGATCGCTCTTAGGGGTGCTGGTTGCTCCCTGCTAGCCCTCTCTTGGTCGATGTCGCCTAACTACCATTTCACGACAAAAGCGCGATGGCGTACCCGCCCTCTGGAAGCGATCACTCTTGGGTGTTAATCTGGAGCTGAATGCTTTACAGTAGGCGCTTTTTCGTCGATGTCGTATAAATAGAGTTTGCTGACAAAAGGGCGAGGTTCGCCCGTAACAAGTGTGCAAACAAGGGGTTATAAACCAGAGTGGCAGGATAAGTCGACGGTGACAGTGCTGCAACAGGCTGAGTTATTGTGGTGTAGAGATTGGGCTGCATGATGATTATCGCAGCTTGCGTCTTACGAGGGCTGAAGATGAACCAAGTTGTGGCAGAAATAATCGGGTATCAGTTGTAGTGTGCTATTCATGAAATTTATGATACGAATTCAATATATTCAAAAATTAAGCTCTGCAAAAAATAGTTTAAAGAAGCAAAAATTATATGCACTTATTTTTACACTAACTCTGTGCTTAGTGCTTTCTAAATCACTTTTTCCAAGCTATTCTCAGGCTCCTACACCTCGTCCTGTAATCGAACAGAAGGTTCGTGAACTAGCTAAGAGTGATGTAGAAAACGATATTCCAAGACGAAATGACTATGCTGTTAAGCTATACGGTAAAAAATCCCCAGGCTTTAAAGATGACGAAGTTTTGGAAATATATGATAACGAATACACCAAGCAATTAGAAGCAAAAAAGAATAACCTATGGGAGCAACTTAAGCCCGAAACTGGATGGTCAGTTGCTATAGTTTTATTCTTTGTTTTAATTTTTAAAGATACTTTAGCAACATGGGTTAGCCAAAGCTTTGAGTTTATAGGAAATCAAATCTATAGCAAACTATCAGGTAATTCATTGCTGCGCGGTGCTGCACTTAAACACTATAGAAAAGAGGTTCAGGAAAAATATGAGAAGTTAAAAATATCATTCCGTCCTAACAGACCTCTAAAATTAAAGGATATATATGTTCCACTCAAAGTTACAGGCACTAATGATAGTGATTTAATTGATACCTTCCAAGCTGTTGCTAAGTATGGCCGACTTATGGTGAAAGGCTCTCCTGGTTCAGGTAAAACAATGCTATTAAAATATATCGCTCTTTGCTACGCTGAAGATCGTTGGGCAGATATCTTTAACAAATTTAAATGTGTACCAATTTTAGTAGAGCTACATCGATTTAGCAACAAAGAATTAACAGTAGAGCAACAATTGGTAGAAGCATTAGGACGGGATGGTTTTCCTAACGCTGAATCTTTTGTATCACAAAGTTTAGATAAAAACCAGATGTTGTTGCTATTAGACGGTTTTGATGAGGTAAGCAGTAATGAGCGTCAAAGGGTAGTTGAACTGATTAATAACTTTTTAGATAAATATCAAAAAATACCTGTTATTATTACTTGCCGTACTGCTGTTTATAAGGACGAATTTAATAATTTCCTAGAGCAGACACTAGAAGTTGTTGAGTTCAACGACCAACAGATTCGTGAATTTTTAGTTCCGTGGAAGCCAGATATGCCAACAGGTAAATCTGTTGAGCAACTTATACAAACATTGCATGATCGCCCGCGAATTATGGATCTGGCACGTAATCCGCTTATGCTTACTATTATTGCCTATCTTTATGCTGATACCCCTGTTGTGCTACCTCATTCAAGGGCAGAGTTTTATCGTATAGCAACAGATATTTTATTAGAACAATGGCATCAAGAACGCAACCATTTCCAGGGACGTGATAAAAAGCTGATACTTCAACACTTAGCAATTTTATTTCAAGACAATGCTAATCAGCTAGGGCAAGACCGTCGCAGCGTAGACTGGATAACTGTTGAATCAGAAGTCAAAAGAATATTACTCGACCTCAGTCTTCAGTCTGAAACTGATACTAAACCAATTTTGAAAGAAATTGTGGAACGTAGTGGTTTGCTACTTGCTATTGATGGCGGTGAACGTTACCAATTCGCACACTTGACCTTACAGGAATTTTTCGCAGCAAGTCAGTTACGAGAGAATGCTGATGGTCTAATTAGTCGTTTTAAAGCTGACCCTAATGCTTGGCGTGAAACTCTTAAACTCTGGTGTGGAATAGCTGGAGATAGTACTAATTTAATTAGAGAAGTACGCATAGTAGATCCAGTTGTTGCGTTTGAATGCTTGGCTGATGTTCAAAAAGTTGATTCGGTATTGGCTGATGAAATTATCAATAGCTTTAAATCACAGCTAGGAGCTAATAATAACGAAGATATAGTAAATCATGCCTTTGCTTCAGTCGCTGCGGACGACAAAAGACGTACAGATGTGTTTACCTTCTTAAAAGAAACCCTTGAGAACACGAGTGAAACAGATGCTCGTCGCAAGTCAGCCATAAATGCTTTATCGTTGACTAACTTACCAAGTGCGGCGGCATTATTAACTCAGCAGTATGTCAATTTGGATGATATAGAATTTCGCCAAATACTCAATCAAGCATTGATACGTATGGGCGATATAGCTGTGCCTAAAATTGAGGAAATTGTAACCAATGCTTCTATCAATCAAGCTATGGATACTCTAATTGGAATCGCTACTCCCAGTGCATTGCAAGCTTTAGTTAATTGGCTATGGCATAAAAATACAAATCTAAATTTACGTGCTGCATTGCTGTTAGCTTATTTACTACAACAAGAAAAATATGAAGCAATAGTTTTTGATTGCCAATTGCCTCAAGGGTATTCTCGACAAAAGAATTTTGACTGGGTTTGGAAGCCCTTTGAAGACCCAGAACAGCCAAAAATTACAACTATTACTGGGCAAATAGCTTACATTATTAGTAATAATCTGGAAATTTCAATATTTGATGCAGCTATTAATCATATATCTGTTCATCACCTAGATCATCGAATAATTATACCTTTGTGCATTATTCAAGCTGAAAATCAAATCAAATCTGTATTCTTACAACGTCAAGCAGATAATCCTTTACCAGAAATCAATATTAATAACTTAAATACAAATCAAAGATATTATCAAACATGGTTGTTGGAAGTTTTGGAAATTCATGCTTTTAGTTTATGGGGGTTTCTTTTGCTAAATCTCTCTCCTTTCGTTATCTTTTTTTTATACTATAATCGTGTTAGTTCATTTAATATTTTAAAGAAAGACTGGTCTGAAAAAGCTTGGCAGAATATCCTATTAAATTTAAAACTAGACTATTCTTACATAAAAAACTCTAAAATATATTCACTAATTAATAATCAAATCCAAAAAAAACAAAAAGGAATAATTTTATTCCCAACAATGTTTGAAATTTTCCAAAGATTTTCAAATGTAAGTCTCAATTTATTCGGATTCAACAATATTATTTTGCTTTTTGAAAAAAAGCTATTAGGAAAAGCTTATACGGAACTAAATACTGATGTTAGATTGAAAGTTCTACTTAAGTTATTACTAGTTTTAAGAGCATTAGTTTTTATATATGCATTTCTATTTAGTTTTATTTCGAGTAATATACTTATATCATTAGTGTCTATTGTAAACGACAGAAAATTGGATATTAAGGTATTATATTTTATAACCTTAATTTCTATTTTTTTACTTGCAATACATATTGCAAAAAAGTGGTCGTCAGCTATATTTACTTATGTACTACTGTTATTGTCTATAAAAACAGGAAGAAAAGTTCAATGGGAGTGGGAAGAGTTGGAAAGAGAAGGGATAATATTAGACGATTTAAAACAGCTTGCAAGAACCCATAAAAATTAATTTTGTATAAAAGTTATTTTTTGAACTTGTGACTCCACTATTAGTTAGAAGGAATTGCTCGGTAACATTTTAGACTTGTATGGAATATTACAAATCACCCCAATCAAAATTTAGGAAGCGTCGAGCATTTAACTTTGTATATTTCTCCGTGTGCTTAATATCGCGGTGTCCCAGGAAATCTTGAATTTCTCTGGTGTTGTAACCCTGATTCACCAGATAGTAACCGCAAGCATGGCGCATCATGTGACAGTGAACTTTGATATCAAGCCCGGCCTGTGCCGCCAGTCGCCCAAGCAGCTTTCGCACTGCATCAGTAGACATCACCTCACCACGCTCAGAAACGAAAATATATTTGCTATCGGGCAGCATCTCTCTGAGTTCTTTGAGCAAAGTTATTTCATCGTCTCTCAAGGGATGCACCCCGGAATCACTGCCCTTTTCCCTGGTGATGAAAATCTGACGTTCGGCCCACATCAGTGCATCCCACCTTAAACCGCACTTAGCCCCTACAGCTTCCCCTACCCTAAGACCGTGGCGAAACATCATCAGCATCAGTGTATAATCACGGTGAGAATAACGTGCTTTACGTTCTAGTGCGGCATTGAGGAGAGATCGTACCTCGCTTGGTGTAAGGTATTCTCTAGACCTGTAATGCTTGTTAGGTAGACGAGTTGGGGGTGGCAACCTCATTGATTCTTGGTGGTAGTGTCCGGTGTACGCGCTATTTGTTTGACAGTATAGTTTCCGTAAAAACTCAAGAGCGTTCTTCATTAAACCAACAAAATAGTGATGAAAGAAGAAAATATAGAGATTTATTATCTCTAACAACTATGGATGGTAAAATTGTTTATTTTGAAATGCCGGATGACAGGAAACATAAGAGCAATTCTGTTAAAAGATTAAATTATGTTTCTGATATTAATAAAGCAGCAGAACGTATCCGATATTGGTTAAGACAAAGACGAGTTGATTATCAAATGACTAAAGATATAAATAATTAGAGAACATAAAGCTAATGCGACCTAACTTGAAGACATATAGCCTGTAACGATAAATATTAAAGTACATATCAAAAAAAGCCAAAGTTAAACAAGTGTAATCAGGTGTCATAATTGTTTCTACCTGATCATCTCGTGAGGCCCCGACGAACTGGGGACACTTCGTTTAGAGCGGGTGGTGTCGGGGACGGGCAACAATTCACTCGTGGAGTGGCCAAAATTCAGCAGCCCGCCCCCCACACTCCGCTGCGCCACCCGCTCTACCCCAGTTCTTGACAGCTAAAAAATGTTTCTCAAGGTGTAGTGATCTGCAATCATAAATGCCTAAACTTACAATTAAGACCTGAGCAAACCAGGTTCGTTTCTTTTACTGTTTATTTGTGCCTTTCTATTTAGAGTCTTTGTGTTCGTTCCAATATTGTTCTCTGATCTGCTGAAATAGGTAGAATTTATTGTCCTCATTATCAGGAATAAGAGGGAATGCGACACGATTCAACTTGGTGTAAATGTTATTTACTATCTTGATAACATCGTTTCTTTTACCATCAATTATTGCTGGAATTGCTTTATCCTTAGCAATAACAATGCCTAGCCTTTCGTCTAGTTGATTTGTTGATACTGCCAGCTCATATACTTTCGTTATATCGTGAAGGTGTACAGAAATTTCGTCAAATTGCTTTCGTAGTGTTTCACTTTCAAATTCAGCTTTTGAGCGCCCACGAGCAATAATTGTACCATCGCTAGTCTTTCTTATCCCAGTTCCAAGAGCGCATATAGTGTGTTTAATGGCATAAATCATATCTCTTGGTACTTCGATTATAAAAGGAATTCGGAATGCTGCCCTATCGAAGCATGGATAGAAAAAGTCGAGTATTTCTCTGTCATGTGCTGAGAATTCATTTGTTAATCCAGTGGTGATAGAAGTGGCCGATTCTCGCTCTTGCATAGCAGAGTTTTTTTGGATGTATAGAACTGGAGTTAAGTGTTCTGGGATACCTTGTAGCTGCATTTCCACACAGCCAAATTTATAAGCTTGCTCAATTGTACGATTTGCTCCTAATGCTTTATAAAAACCCACCGAGAATGCAATTGCAGCTTTGTCTCCGATTGCTTGATTCGTACCAATGACATAAGGTACATACTGAACAATAGCTTTTGCTTGGATTTCTGAGTAACAAGCATTCAAAACTATGCAATTAACCTGCTTGGCTACTAACTCAAAAAGGGCAGCTAAAGCTTCAGGCTTTACGGGCTGAACTTTTCCTAGTACATCTTCAAAACAAAGTTCACCAGTGCTAGTTCCATGTCCAGAGAAATGTATAATTTGAGGGTCTACATCAAAAATTGCCTGTGTTATATCACCTGGACGTACAGCTTCACGAGATTCTAAAACAAATTTATCTCGCTGTTTGGCTAGCTGAAGCTTCTCACGAATGTCACGTAGTTCCTGCCCCAAATGCAAACGAGCAGCATCACTAGGATCAGATGCCAAAAATAAAATTTTGATGCAGCTATTGTCACTCATTTGGCAAGAAAAAGAGCTAGAGCGAGTTTATAAATAATATCATTTCAAGTAACACAAATAATTTCTTAACTGAATAAATCAATATTATAGATTTTTGACAGTTATTATAGTTTAGTATTGCAGGTAGCTACATCTAAAGATTAATCATAAAAATCAATCGGTTGACCGTTAAAATGTTTGTGAATACTAAGAGGAGTCAACCAACTAGGAATTGTCACCTTTTTATCTACTTCTGCATCACCCGATGATTTGGCTCTGTTCTTATGTCCATGAGCGTCAACGATTGATGTAATATTCCAATCAAAAATCGCCTTCCTACACATAACAATTGATGCAGCAAAACTGCTTTTACCAATACCTTGACTCCCTAGCACCCAAACTGGTTTTGTTGATTCGATGACATTAAATCTGTGACCCAAATCTCAAAAAGATTCAGGGTCTTTTATTAATTTTTGTATTATAAATAAGCTCTCTTTTTGAAATACAAAAACCTGAGAGACAGGCATCACCGTGCCAAAACAGGAAAATTGTACGCTAAAGGTGAAAGTCTTTGTGGTATTGAGCCGAGATACAAGTAAAAAGCAGCAAGATTGTCTGGAAACTCTTGCTATGTATAGGGTTCAGGTATTTTTAAGTAAAATTGGCTCTATAGCGTAAATCTTGGGTATGTATCGCTACAAGAACTAGAGTTTTTATTAATTTTATTTACAGGTTTTACAGGTTGAACGATGAATATCTTTCGCAGTAAAACCCCTGAAACTCTTACAGGCAATGGATTACAGCCCTAAGTATTAGCCTCCTACCACAGAGTATTTATAATTCTCTTTGGTAGGCGAAAAGCAAATTGGTAGGCGAAAAGCAAATATGGGGTCAGAAGTGCCAGTGCATTCATGCACAAATTCTCATTAGACATGAAAAACAATAGAACGTATATATAGCAACGCTTTCCAGACCATCTTGCAGGTTTTTACACGTATCTCGGCTCAATACCACCTGCAATCATCGGTTTGAGCCAGGATTATCTGCAACTATAAAAGTCAAAAAAACGAACGTTTTCTTTACTGCCGTACTGGTAAGCCTTAGAGAACCATAAACCGTATGTTTGCTAGTTAAAAAACTCGGTAAAGAATTCAAAGTTAACCTATCAAATTCTGAGATGAGTTTCAAGACCTATTCCTGTCAGTACTGAAAACTCAGTCCTAGTAAAGTGTTGAGCTTATTTGCAATTAATCCTGGTCGAAACGGATGATTGCAGGCTGGTTGCATTTAATCCTGGCTCAGTTGCAATTAATCCTGGCTCAACTGAAATTATAGTTGCATTTAATCCTGGCTGAGAACAACGATGATTGCAGGTTGGGTGATTTATAATTGCAGGTCGCTACAGGTATGGTCAGAGAAACGTTTCTCTGACCATACCTTTTAAGCAACGCTTGTGAAGGTATTTCTTAATTACAACTTGAAAGGCAGGCAGAGAGAGACTTTTAAGAGCCAATATTGTGCATCGCTGTTGCGTTGTACTGGCTGTTTATAACTGTCTATATTTAATAGCGTTCTCTAACAAATATTTATTCTTTTGTTCATTAGCGCTTATTAGAGTAGTACTGACAAAGATATTGACCTTTTTTGCTTTTATTTTCTAATATTTCAAACTCCTTCCAATCGGAAAAAATGCAACTGTCCTGATGATTCTCCAGCCACAATTGTTATTCCATCCGGTGCTACAGCACAGGCTCGTAACTCATTATCGGTATAAAAACTAGTAATAACTATTTGATTATCCAAGTCCCAAACTTTGAAAATGTTGTCAGATGAAGCGGAAAATAAATACTTACCGTCATTACTAAGAGCGAGAGAAGTTATATCATTCTTATGGCCTTTAAGAGTAAAAACTTCCATTCCATTTTCTAGGTTCCATACTTTAATAGTTTTATCTGCTGAACCAGAAATAACCTGTTTATGATTATAGTTAACGATAACAGCAGTAATTTTGTCGCTATGACCTGTAAGTGTAAAAAATTTCTCAAATTTCTCCAAATCCCAAATTTCAATTGTTTTATTCGCTAATCCTAAAATAATCTGTTTTTTGTCAGGAGTTACAGCTACATCCAATACAATTTTTTTAGTTATTGTGATTTGTATAAAATTAAAAATAAGCAATAGTAAATATTCAATACTTATTGATTCTTGTAAAAAAGAAAATATTCTCATGAAGTATGGAAAGATATTTAACAAGATAAATATAATAACGAAATTTAATAAAACGTTGCTCTCATTAGGCAATAGCAATGGTATATTTAAAAATAAGATCGGAATTATAAAATAAATTTTTCCTAAAATAAATACCAAAAATTTTATAAAAGTTAAAATAAATTGTGGAGACAATAAATTAACGCTTTTATTTAATGTACCTGTTTTTAAATCCCATTTTTTGATAGTCCTAAAAATAGAAACAGTAATCAATTCGTTTCCTTCTGATGTCAATGTCAGAAACATTGGAGTTACATCATTATCATCTACAAAAGAATTTATTTCTTCCCATGTATTCAAATCTAATACTTTTAAATTATAATTTAAACCCAAATTATAAATTATTTTTTTGCTGTCAAGAGTAACAGTTAATCCATTTAAAATTTGTCCTTGGTTTCTAAAAGTTTGAATGGCTTCAATTTTTTCTACATCTAAAATCTTTAAATTATCTTCCCCAGAATTATAAATTACTTTTTTGCCATCATGAGAAAAAACTATTGTAGCTTTCAATAAGTTTAAGAATAACATTGGTCTAAATTGCTTGATATATGAATCAAGATGCTGTTGTGGATTTTTTGCTCCGCTGTCAAATTTAGGATATTCTACTCGAAGGTCATTTGTTTTTTGAACTGTTGCTAAATCCCAGATTTTCAGCGTACAATCTGCGGCCGCTGAAATTAATTGTTGACCATTTGGTGTTACAGCAATTGAAATCACTCTATTATCATGGCCAATTAGATAATTAAGTTCTTCCCCTGTTTTAAGATTCCAGACACTTATAGTAGCTCCATTCAGATTGCTAGAAATTAAACGCTGACCATCTGCTGTTACTGCTAAAACATCTACCATAGGCAAACTATTTGTTCCAATTGTAAAAAATTTTTCTCCTGTCTCTAAATCCCATACAAATATTTTGCAGGCATCATCAATATTGCCCCCACAAGAACCAGAAATAAACTGCTTTCCATCAGGGGTCACTGCTAAACTTCTAACTACACCCACATCAGGTTTTACTGTTAAAATTATTTCTTTTTTCTCCAAATCCCAAATATTAATAAAAGAATTAGGATCTGAAAAACTAAAAATACTAACTTGTGAAACAGAGATTAATCGCTTGCCATCTGGCGTTATCGCTAAAGTCCGAACTGGCATTGAGTTATTGCGAAGGGTAAATAGTTCTTGTCCTGTTTCCAAATCCCAGATTTTGAGTGTTTTATCTATTGAGCCAGAAATAACCCACTTGCCATCAGGAGTGATAGCAACAGCAGTAACTCTTTTTTTATGACCTATACAAGTAAAAAGCTCTTTCCGACTCTTTATTTCCCAGATTTTTAAAGTCTTGTCGAATGAGCTAGAAATTACTCGTTCACTGTCTGGTGTTATTGCTAGTGCAGTGACAGGTGCAGTATGCCCTTCTAGAGTGAAAAGTAGTTGTCCAGATTTTAGATTCCAAACTTTGATAGTCTTATCGGATGAACCAGAAATTACTCGTTCACCGTCTGGTGTTATGGCTAATGCAGTGACAAGTGCAGTATGACTAATAAGTGTGCGTTGCATCTGCTCGTTAGGTTTAATCAAACTAGATGACAAAGGCTGCAACCAAACTGTTTTACTCTGCTTTGCTGTTTTCAATAACGCTTGAATATCTGGCATACTGAAACACTGCAAGCGTCCCCATAACTGTTCTGTCAGTTGCGTTTTATCTTCAGCTAAAATATGCGCCGAAAGTCGTAATGCACCTTGAATTAACTGTAAATTTTCACACTCCGGCAAAAAATCATAATCTGCTATCAAAGCATTAATATTAGTATTCTCTAACTTCGCCTGCAACCAGCGAAAATCACACAGCAGTTGTTGTAATTCCGTTTCCCTTCTCCCAGCTAGCAAGTTATAGGCTAAATTTTGCAAAATATAGCCATCATTTTCTAAACTATCCCAGCCTGCGGGGTATTTTTTGCTGTAAGCATTTAAGAGACGATTGTGTAAAAATTCTATGCCCTCACTTTTGGTTACTAAGGTGGCGTGCTGCTTTTTGACATAATCAAACTGCAAGTCATGCAACCGCAAATTTCCCACTTCATCCCGCAAAGCCAGAGATTTATTCACCAATTCATCAATCACATCTTGGGTATCAAACTCATCTAATCCCAACGGTTTCCAAAAAGTCTGCAATACTGCTTCTGGTATTGGTATATTTTCAGGAAAGACGGCAAAATCTAAATATCGCTGTTGGTAATTCTCAGACATATCCTCCACACTCACCTGAATTGCCTTAAGTAAATTCGGATAAGGATAATCGGGAAACTGTTGTTTGATTTTCTCTAAATCAGCATTACATAGTTTTTCTAAAATATTGTGCCAGCGATTCGGCGGTTTCCCCCGCATCATCGCCCCTACCATCACCAATGCTAAGGGCAAATATCCACATTCCTGCGCTACCTGTAAGGCGACATCATTTTGCTCTGTGGAGTACATGATCTCCGGTTTATTTGCCCAATCTGCCAAAATTTTTAACGCCTGTTGTGCATCTAAAACTGCAAGCTGATATTCTTCCCCTCCCAATCCCGTGACTATCGCCGCATCACGGGTGGTAACTAACATTTGACAGTGTTCTCCTAACACGTCAAACGCCGTCGCATCATCCAAACGCCAAATATCATCCAAAATCAGCAAGGAAGCTTTATTTGCAAACAATTCCCGCAACCGTGCTTTCGCCAATCTAATCTCGGTAAAGGCCGCTTGCTTGTCGCCCAACGCAGAGGCAAGATAGGATTGCCAAGTTAAAATCTGGGGTGTTTGTCCAAATGCTACCCAAAACACCCCATCAGGAAACGCCTTTCTGACTTCTTCATCCCGCGCCAGTGCTGTAGCTAAGATTGTTTTGCCAATTCCGCCCATTCCTTGCACACCCACACGGCGACTTTTCCCTGTAATCCTTACAGGTTGTTTTGTTGGCGACAATACTTTGTGTTTTAAGGCTGCAAGTTCTTCGGGACGGGGTAAAAAGTGTGGTGGTAATTCTGGGACGTTGGTAAGTTTGCCTAAAAATAGGTGATGGAGAGTTAAATTGGTTTTTTTTTTAAGTTCAGGAATCGACTCGCCAGACATGCCAGCTAACACAATCGCATTCTGGGCAATATTAAAAGCAAACTCTACAGGCGAACTTTGATCATATTCGGGATTGTAAGCCAGAAGTGCATCGT
>NZ_JBALEO010000034.1:0-191209 GCF_036918015.1 Nostoc sp. | reverse complement strand
CCAACACCCGTAACGCCAACAGACCCAACACCCGTAATACCCGTAACACCAACACCTGTAACCTCAACAGATCCAACACCCGTAACGCCAACAGACCCAACACCCGTAATACCCGTAACACCAACACCTGTAACCTCAACAGATCCAACACCCGTAACGCCAACAGATCCAACACCCGTAATACCTGTAACTCCAACACCCGTAATACCTGTAACACCAACACCTGTAACCTCAACAGATCCAACACCCGTAACGCCAACAGATCCAACACCCGTAATACCTGTAACACCAACACCCGTAATACCTGTAACACCAACACCCGTAACACCCGTAACACCAACACCCGTAACACCCGTAACTCCAACACCTGTAACACCCGTAACTCCAACACCTGTAACACCCGTAACTCCAACACCTGTAACACCCGTAACTCCAACACCCGTAACACCTGTAACTCCAACACCCGTAACACCTGTAACTCCAACACCAGTAACACCCGTAACTCCAACACCCGTAACACCTGTAACTCCAACACCAGTAACACCTGTAACTCCAACACCAGTAACCCCAACTGAGTCTCCAAGTACATAAAAATAAAAATTGCTAATGGGGGTAAAAAATGCTCTGCGAACGTCGAAGGCAGTAGGTTTTGTCATAATTTTACGTAAGTCCTGTGGAACTTAGCTGCTCCAATGCGGTAGCACAGACTTATGCTCGACTAGGGGCAGAACTATACAACTGTTAACTACTGCCTACAAGCCGCCAAAGCAAAAAGTGATATTCCCTACGACCAGATAGCATCTGCTAACGCTAGATTAAATCAAGGATAGGACTTACACAGCGTTCACCGGATATCCTTATATAGTTCAATCACGTTCTGTGTGTAAGTTCCCAGGAACTCACTTGTTGCTAAAGAGAACATAAACTTATGACTTTTGATTACGACCTATTTGTAATTGGTGCGGGTTCTGGAGGTTTGGCGGCTTCCAAACGAGCGGCTAGCTACGGCGCAAAAGTGGCAATCGCTGAATATGATTTAGTTGGTGGCACTTGTGTGATTCGCGGTTGCGTTCCCAAAAAACTCATGGTCTATGGCTCTCACTTTCCCGAACTGTTCAGTGACGCTTCAGGCTATGGCTGGAAAGTAGGTAATGCTGAGTTTGACTGGGAATATTTCATTACATCTATAGATAAGGAAGTTCGGCGGCTGTCGCAGCTACACATCAACTTCTTAGAAAAAGCTGGAGTGGCACTAATTTCTGGTCGCGCCACATTGGTAGATCCCCACACTGTAGAAGTTGATGGACGTAAAATTACAGCAGACAAAATTTTAATTGCTGTTGGTGGGCGTCCTGTCAAGCCAGATTTACCAGGGATGGAACATGGCATTACCTCTAACGAAATCTTTCATCTAAAAGAACAACCAAAACACATAGTCATTATTGGCGCTGGTTATATCGGCACGGAATTTGCTTGTATTATGCGCGGTTTGGGTTCTGAAGTGACACAAATTACCAGAGGTGAAAAGATTTTAAATGGTTTTGATGAAGATGTCCGTATAGAAATTGAAGAGGGTATGACGAACCACGGAATTCGCTTGATTAAGAATAATGTGGTGAAAGCAATTGAACGTGTCCCAGAAGGGTTGAAACTGACTTTATCAGGGGATGACCAAGAACCACTAATTGCCGATGTGTTTTTAGTAGCGACCGGTCGAACTCCCAATGTAGATGGATTAGGTTTAGAAAACGCTGGGGTTGATGTTGTCGCCAGTTCTGTAGAAGGGCCTGGATACCCTACCACAAATGCGATCGCAGTCAATGAATATAGTCAAACTAGTCAACCGAATATTTTTGCTGTTGGCGATGTCACAGACCGAATCAATTTAACTCCTGTAGCCATTGGTGAAGGTCGCGCCTTTGCTGATAGTGAATTTGGAAATAACCGCCGCGAATTCAGTCATGAAACTGTGCCCACAGCCATATTTTCTAACCCAGAAGCTGCAACAGTCGGCTGGACAGAAGCCGAAGCACGGGAAAAACTCGGTGATGCCGTCAAAATTTTTCGCACTCGCTTTCGCCCTATGTACCACAGTTTGACTGGTAAGCAAGAGAAGACAATGATGAAGTTGGTGGTTGATGGCAACACCGATAAAGTTCTAGGCGCTCACATGGTAGGTGAAAGTGCTGCTGAGATTATCCAAGGTGTAGCGATCGCAGTTAAGATGGGCGCAACTAAAAAAGACTTTGATGGCACTGTGGGTGTCCATCCCTCAGCCGCAGAGGAATTTGTCACAATGCGGTAATACATAAGAGTTAAGAATTATGAGTTATGAGTTATGAGTTGAAGAAAGAAACTCCCAACTCCCAACTCCCAACTCCTAACTCCTAACTCCTCACTCCTAACTATTTACAACTTTGGACTACATATATCTTCACGGCTTTGCTTCTAGCCCTAAATCTGCCAAAGCGCGGGATATAAGCGATCGCTTTACCCAAATTCACACAAAGCTGAAAATTCCCGATCTCAATGCAGGCGATTTTTCCCAGTTGACAATCACTCGTCAGATCGCTCAAGTTACCGCCGAATTCAACAATGATTCTACACCAGTAACGCTGATTGGCTCAAGTTTGGGTGGTTTAACTGCCGCCCACTTGGGACAGCAAAATTTACAAGTGCAACGCTTAGTTTTGCTAGCACCAGCTTTTCGGTTTTTATCTCATTGGTTGCCTAAGCTAGGAGATGAAGAAGTACAGCGTTGGCAGCAAGAAAAATCTATCATGGTCTACCACTACGGAGAAGAGCAATTAATTCCTTTAAGTTACGATTTCGTCATAGATGCTGCCCAATACCAAGAAAAACTTTTGCAACGTCCTATCTCCACGCTAATTTTGCACGGCAAAAAGGATGAAGTCATTCCTGTCGAAGCTAGTCGTGACTTTGCGCGTTCTCGTCCTTGGGTGCAGTTAATTGAACTCGACAGCGATCACGCCTTGGGTAATGTTATGGAAGAAATTTGGCAGGCAATTCGCCTCTTTTGCCAATTACCTTGAAGTTGTAAAATATTAGACTCACACATAAATAATGTCCTTAGTCATTTGTGCTTTGTTAGTTACTAATGACCAATGACTAATGACCAATGACTAATGACTAAAACTATGCTTCCCTTCATCCGGTCAGATTTAGCCCAATTCACCGCCTATAAACCTCATCCTAGCAGTGATACAGCCAATTCTGTCGCCACACAGTTCGATCGGTTAGATACAAATGAAAGCCCCTACGATTTACCACCTGAGTTAAAAGAGAAGTTGGCGTGGACGTATCAGCAAGTAATTGAAACAAATCGTTATCCTGATGGCGGACATGAAACACTTAAGGATGCGATCGCACAGTATGTCAATGAATCAGCCACCCTCTCATCATCCTTATTTACTGCTGCCAATATTTCTGTTGGTAATGGTTCAGATGAAATTATCCGCTCTTTATTAATCGCCACCTGTTTAGGAGGAGAAGGATCAATTCTCGTTGCCAATCCCACTTTCTCGATGTACGGGATTTTGGCGCAAACTTTGGGCATTCCTGTAGTGGCGGTGGGGAGAAATGAAACAAATTTTGAAATTGACATAAGCGCTGCACAGTCTGCGATGGAACAAACTCAAAATCCCCCCATTCGCGTAGTTTTCGTAGTACATCCAAATTCGCCTACTGCTAACAGCTTGACTGCGGCAGAGTTGGCGTGGTTAAGAAGTTTGCCACAGGATATTTTGATAGTAATTGATGAAGCTTACTTTGAATTCAGCCAAACTACCCTAGCAGGTGAATTAGTACAGCATCCTAATTGGGTAATATTACGCACTTTTTCTAAAGCCTTCCGGTTAGCATCTCTCCGTGTTGGTTATTGCGTCGCTCATCCAGAAGCGATCGCCATTTTAGAAAAAGTTCGCTTACCCTACAATCTCCCCAGCTTTTCCCTAGCAGCTGCCTTAGTTGGTTTACAAAATCGTACACTTTTGCTGGAATCAATTCCCCAAACCCTGAGTGAACGAGCCAAACTCATCGAAATTTTATCCCAGCAACCAGAACTACAAATTACTCCAAGTGCTGCCAACTTTATTTACCTCCGTCTTAAACCAAATGGTTTTAATTCACAAGAAGCTGCTTTAAAAACTTTCCACCAGAAACTTAGAACACTCGGCACTCTTGTACGGCACATTAGTGGAGGATTACGAATTACTGTCGGAACGATAGAAGAAAACGCCCGCACCGTTAATCGAGTAAAAGCTGCTTTGGCAAATTTGTCATCTTAGCAATTTACTCAGTAATTAAACCTGCTATTTACCTCACTGCCCAAACGGCGTACTACTCCCACTGTTTGTGGCAGCACACCTACTAAAAGAGCAAAGGCAACATCCGGCAAAAGAGCCACTATTTCTGGTGGAAAGTATTGTTCAAATTGATCCAGAATCTTCTGAACTCGCTGCCCAGGCAGTGGATTTTCTGTAATTTGTTTGATCAATCGAATCCACTGTCGCCTAATCAAGTAAGCTTTCTGGCGTTCTTCATTAGATTCAGGAGTTAATAAAGAAAGATTACCTATGGGCAGTGCCCTTTGGCAATCACAATCGTAATCCCCACCCACAGCAGCCCCAGGCCCAGCAAACTCTGCATGGTAGCGTTTAAAGAGTATTAATCCATTTCGCCTACGACTATTGACGATGAAAACTTCTCCACTGTGCAAACGTGTAAGGATATCCGAGCTTTGTGATTGCTCAGTTCCGTCTAACATGACAACAGAGTCAAGGAAAGTAGTTTCAGGGTAATAAGTTGATACCATAGAGGTCTGATAGCGTCGATGCTGTTCGCTATCCATGTTTTTTAAACTTTTAATGAATGTTGTTGTAGTATGCACTTCAAAACGGAACTAGCTGTTATATCAAATCAAGTTTTTGAATTCTTTTATTATCAAGACCTTTCTGGTCAATCCAACTAAAAATAGCAATATATAGGCGTTGTTTCAGTAATTGAGTGATTATATTTTATGAGATATAACTAGATTTGTCTGTAAACTATACGAGTGTTTTCTTAAAGTTTTTATAAAGATGAATATATGAATTACAAAGTTTTTATGAGGAAGTAATGATTTCTTGGAACGCGATTTCGCATATCTTCCGATTATAGTCTATTTTCATCTATATTGAATGCTTTCAAAAATTTGTTAACCATAAATTCCAAAAGCTAAATTTAACATTTTTTAATATTAAAAATATTTACTAAAAAGATAATTTGTTTATAGGGACGAGGGAATTTTTCGTAAAAAGTTTAAATCAAATATTCTTCTGAGAAAAAATTATCAAAAGCTATTTACGAAGCGAGTAAATTAACAAATATGTTTTAGTTTTAATTTCTAGGACTCCTATTTAATTGCGTGAAAAAACTCAGTATAACTTAACGAGCCTTCTTTATCGTTAGCTCTTGCCTGCTAAACCAAGTTAGTCATCGAAATCAAAGCGGATTTATATGGATATTTAGCTAATTTTGGCTAGATTTCTAATTAAACCCCGTCCATTTGAAAACCTGGAGTTCTTAAGAAGAGTATATTATTTAGTCCTGGCTTGAGTTTTTAGCTTTCTCTAAGTCAAAATAACTATGCTTCTCAAGGTAGACGTGGTTTAGCTTAGTTTGTGCTTGATTGCCGCTATGAATTACAAATTTTATCAAATTAATTGGAACAGAATACAAAACTTGACAATTGCCAAAACAAAATTCAGATAATGGAATCAGCACTCAGGTGCTTGTGCAATAACATCTGGCTTGAGCGTCTTAGAAAAAATGTATTCCAATTAGATTCGACTTTATGCACTCGATATCCCAGCTTGAAATAAAGCTGTCGTGCTTGATAGTTATTTTCTAAAACATGGAGATATAAGTCTTGAAATCCCCACTCGCGAGAGACTTTTTCACAGCTAGTAAGTAATCCTGAAGCCACACCATGTCTACGGTATTTTGGGTGAACCGCTAAATTAGATAAGTAAGGAAAACCTACACCAACCTGGCTCCATGAATCACTAGTGTAGCGTACACCCATTTCCACACTTCCTACTAAGTTATTAGCTTCACCAGTAGTAGCTTCAAGGGCAACTAAGCAAAGATGACGGGGCGCAGGTGATGCCATTCGATGCCTTAAGTCTTCGTAAATACCCAGACGTAGCAACGGGAAAGCCCATCCCCATATACCCTTGTGGGAGTGAAAGCTTTCAGTAATAATTTGGGCAACATCAATCAAATCAGCAGGTGTAGCTGTACGAATTTGGAATTGGCAGGATGCTGGATCGATTGGCTGTTGGTGGTATGGGTGAAAAAACCGATATTTCAAGGCTAGTTTAGTATTGATTTTATTCAACAAAAATTTTCTCAAATATCCTAAAACAAGATTAAAACTAAATCAGAACTTTATAGAGTTGCCCAGGAGACTTAACTGAACCAATATTGCTAATTCGCTTTTGCTTGTAGATTAAACAAATTTTTACACTTTAGTTTGGAGTTTTATAACCTGCATTTTTGAAAGAGTATTAGGAGTTACAACTTCATAAATCTATAACCTTAAATTCAGTATATTCATTGCATACCTTGTTTTAGGTAGGCAGAATATGAAACTGATTGCCACAAAAACATCTGTAAAGCGATCGAGCTTTGAGCGAGTGGGCAGAGGAATAGCATAACTTGTCTGTAAGCAGCATCTCCAAAATTGTTAAGTAAGTACACTATTGGCAAACTCTAGTTTAAAACCACCCTTGGTTACACTACTGAACTTGTTTTTTGCAGTTACCGCTACACTGATACTACTTTGCTACTAAGTCATTTAAATAGGCTGTACAGGTACTGGGACAAGAATCTGTAAGGTTCCCTAATCCCTAATCTCTAACTCCTCAAGCACTACCACTTGTCTTAATGATAGTTCTGATTGCTAAATTAGAAAGAGGTATTTGTCTAATAGTATACTTTGGCTTTAAATCTTATTGTTCTAATTTCACTGACTCTACCATGACTACCATAAATAAAATTTACCTGCAAGTGTTATTACAACAGCTGTGGAGGGAAAACTTAGTATGCAGCTTTATCTGGATTTTTCAGCTGGCTATGAGCGCTGTATGTATTATCAGACATTGCTCACAGGAGGTGAAAAAAGATTTGGCAAGTAAGCGTCGACTCTGTAACACTAAAACTGACAATGAAAGCAATTACACTGCACCAACGCAAACGGTAATCGGCACAAGCAATTGAGACGAATTTCTGTGAGCAAACGCTCCTACACTCAGCAGTCATGTAGCCAAACAGCCCTATTGGTCGAAATGCTCTGCTCTTACCTGACTCAGAAAAATACTTACCTGATCAGATTATTCTTTATCCGACTGCCGTTGCAGCAGGAAAGCGGTGCATGAAATCCCAAGCAAACAGTAAGCCTAAAATTTTGGTTGTCGATGATGAACCAGACAACCTTGACTTGCTTTACCGCACTTTCTATCGTGATTATAAGGTGCTAAGGGCAACCTCTGGCCCTGCGGCCCTCGATCTGCTGGCTCAAGAGGGAGAGATTGCGGTGATCATCTCCGATCAGCGGATGCCGATGATGAGCGGTACAGAATTTTTGAGCCTAACAGCAACTCAATATCCAGATATTATCCGGATTATTTTAACTGGCTACACCGATGTCGAAGACTTGGTGGAAGCAATTAACGCTGGTAAGGTATTTAAATATGTCACTAAACCGTGGGAAGCGGAGGAACTAAAAGCGGTGGTACGCCAAGCTTTGGATACCCACAATGTCCTCAAAGCTAGAACCCGCGAACTTACTCGCACACTCCGTCAAGAATCGCTGCTGAATACCGTTACCAATACGATTCGCAGTGCTTTAGACTACAGACAAATTTTGCAAGCAATTGTAGACACAGTGGGTCACATGTTGGAGGTGGATGTTTGTCTGCTACGTCCCTTCCAAGATGAGCAGTTGGCGGATAAAGGGTTTATCTATCAGAAGCCTCTTTCTGAAGAAGCAGAGGTGCAGGAGATCGGAGCGGAAGTAGCAGTAAGTCTTTCCTCTCTTCCCGCTATATCCTCTGCAACTCCTCTGCCTCTTTTGGCTCAGACAGTGTGGGAAACCCGCGAAGTTCAGGTAATTCACGATGCGATCGATGATGAGCGTATTCACGGTAATACTCCTGAACTGCGTGAGCGTGGGCAAGCTTTTGCTGCTGCTAACATTTGTTCTAGTTTAGTTGTGCCATTGATCTGCCAACAAGAACTGATGGCGGTGCTAGCGCTGCACCAGTGTTCTGTTCCTCGCTTCTGGGGCGATGATGAGGTGCAGTTAGTTTTGATGGTAGCGGATCAGGCAGCCTTAGCTTTGTCTCAAGCTTATGCTTACGAACAAGTACGTGCCCTTGCCAAGCGAGAGAGCTTGATTAATACGATTACTAGCGCAATTCGCTCTAGCTTAGATCCTCAAGATATTTTTGCGGCAATTACCCAACAATTGGGACAAGCTTTACAAGTTGATGGCTGCGTCTTGTCTTTGTGGACTGAGGAAGATGAGTTTGTTGAGTGTGTGGCCTTGTATGACAGTTTTCAACATCTAGAAAATTTAAGAGCGCCAGCCCCAGACAATAATTCAAGTAGCAATCATCACCTACCAAACCAGAGATTACCCTATTCTCAAGCATCGATCCAGGAAAATCCCATCCTCCAACAAATGCTACAGACACATGAACCTGTGGTGATTGGTAATGTGAGCCATTCTCCCTCAGATGTGCGGGGTTTTGATTTGCCTTTAAAAATGCCAGCGCGATCGCTAATGTTTGTACCATTATTGGCTGATGGTAAATGTATCGGTAGTATTACCTTGCATGAAGGTAAAAAAGTACGCCAATGGTTGCCATCTGATATCGATTTGGCGAAAGCAGTAGCAGCGCAAGCCGCGATCGCTGTCCAGCAGTCACACTTGTATCAAAAAACTCGCCAACAAGCTGAACGCTTACTGGAATTAGACAAACAAAAAACTGAATTTTTCCAAAATATTTCCCATGAGTTTCGCACACCGATTACCTTGATTCAAGGGCCTTTAGAGTCGGCGGTGGCGGCTGGTGAGGGATTATCTTACTCCCAATGTGCGATCGCCCTGCGTAACTCCCGCCGCCTGCTGCGACTGGTAAATCAACTCCTGGATTTACAACGCCTGAATGCGGGGAGAATGCAGCCTAGCTTCCATCCCTGCGATTTAGTCGAATTTGTCAGCCAAATAGTGGAATCTTTTCGTCCCTACTGCGAGAAAAAGAGACTGCATCTCGTCACCCAGCTAGATGAATGTTCGACGGTGTACTTAGACATGGAAAAATTTGACAAGGTGGTTTATAACCTCTTGTCAAATGCCATGAAGTTTACTCCCGAAGGTGGCACGATCGGTGTCAGACTAAAATCTGAGCGCGATCGCTGCATATTACAAGTGCAAGATACTGGAATTGGTATTGTGAAAGAACAAATTCCCCACCTATTTGAGCGCTTTCGCCAAGCTGAAGGTTCAGCCAACCGCTCCTATGAAGGCAGTGGTTTGGGTTTAGCTTTAGTTAAAGAATTAGTAGAATTACATGGTGGTCAAGTTACCGTGGAATCAGTTTATGGTGAAGGTACTACTTTTAGTTTATGGCTAGTGACTGGAAATGCTCATTTACCTGCACAGCAAGTACTAGAAACGCCTACCGAACTGAATACAAGCCGCGCTAGCGTAGAATTAGCTGATTTAGAACTAGTAGAGTCAACAACAGACAATATTGAAGATATTACAATAAACCTCTCCCCCAGTGTTGATACTCAAGACTCAGCACATAAGACTCAGCACTCAATTTTAGTTGTAGATGACAACCCCGATTTACGAACCTATGTATCTGAAATTTTCCGCCGTAATGGCTATCATGTACAGACAGCTCGTAACGGTCATGAAGGGCACAGTAAAGCGAAGGAAATTCTACCCAGCTTGATTGTGACTGACTTAATGATGCCGTTAGTGAGCGGACTTGAGATGATTAAGATGATCCGCAATGAGGAGACATTGAAAGGAACACCAATCATTCTGCTGACAGCGAAAGTAGATGAGGAAACCCGCATCGAAGGTACAGAACATGGCGCGGACGCTTATTTAGCAAAACCATTCAACGATCGGGAACTTTTGGCAGAAGTTCGGAATCTTTTAGCGTTGAAAGAAAATGAACGGCGAATTGTGGAGTTAAACACTTATCTAACAGAATCGGTGCTAAAGCGCTTTTTACCGGCTGTATTGGTGCAAAAAGCCGCAACCGGAGATTTAACGTTAGATTTGCGCCCAGAACCACGCTTAATTACAGTTTTATTTAGTGACATTGTGGGTTTTACACAACTATCAAATACTCTCAGATCCCGACGAGTCGCAGAGTTGCTAAATGAATATTTAGAAGCCATGACCAAGGTTGTATTTGGCAATGGCGGCACTGTAGATAAATTTATGGGAGATGCTATCTTAGCTTTATATGGAGCGCCGGAAGAACTAACACCCAATGAACAAGTGCGTCGTGCCATTAATACAGCAAGAGCAATGCACCGTTCATTGGCTGACTTGAACCAGCGCTGGCGAGATCAAGGCGTATTTGATGGCGACAGACTTACTAGCGTACAGTTTCGGTGCGGTATTCACCAAGGTACTGCTGTTGTGGGGATGTTTGGTAGCGCTGAACGTGCCGATTATACTGCTATTGGCCCAAGTGTAAATATTGCTGCAAGGTTGCAAGCTGCCGCTCTTCCCGGTACGATCCTGGTTTCTGCTGCCGTGGCAGATTATTTGCAGGAAGGAGAAATTACTAAAGGGAGTCCGCTAGAACTTAAAGGAGTAGACGAAACAGTTTTGACTTTCGCTGTTTCGCCAGAGGTAATGGTTAATCGCTAAAATTTAGACTGGTATTTTAAAGCATTACCAATGAGTAAAAGTGCATAATCATATCCAGTTTATATAATATGACACCATCGGTTGCAGACAAAACTCCAATTCCAACTAAGGTCTGGAGACGACACACCGATCCACCAGGTTTGTGGATTTTTGTCGTTGTCAGTTCAGTCTCTCTGCACTTGCTAGTGTTCTGGCTGATGCGCTCATCTAATGCATTTAGTCTGTGGTTTCCCCAGCAAAATCAATCTGCTGTTCCCATCGAATTGATAGAAATTGCTCCTAAAACAAAATCAACAGCCAAAATAGTTTCGTCAAAGCCACTATCCTCTACTCAAAAGTCTGTACCAGCACGTTCATCACAAACAGCACGAACTACGCCTAGAAATGAAGATTTTGGCGCAATAAATTCTCCTGAGAATCTCCAGAAAAAGAGCCGAATTTACGCCTCTCAACCTAATAATAGCGAACCTTCTAGACAGCAGATAGTCCCCACGCCAACACCGAAGCCTATAGCTAAAGCCACACCGACACCTACACCGACACCTAAAGTCACACCGAAGCCTATAGCTAAAGCCACAGCGACACCTAAAGCCACACCGACACCTATAGCTAAAGCCACACCGACACCTACAGTTCCAGTCGGTAATTTACCTTGGAAGCGTCGTCAAGAAATTAAACTGGGAAAGGGAACGCAACTACCAACAGGTATTCCATCAAATCGACCAGTTTCAGAACCTGAAAATAGAGAAACTCCAGCAACTTCGACTAGGGAAACTCCAGCAACTTCGACTAGGGAAACTCCAGCAACTTCGACTAGAGAAACTCCAGCAACTTCGACTAGAGAAACTCCCGCAACTTCAACTAGAGAAACCCCAGCAACTTCGACTGGAGGAGCATCGGTAGCAATAGTAGCTCCCTTATCTAGAGATGAAGTGATTAGCTTGATACAATCAAAAGGATTCCGACAAGATGCTTTACCTGACGTTATCGCTTTATACAAGGGAAGCAACACAAAACAATTAGACCCAAGTTTTCTTGTCCCCAATTCGGAACTTGAGCCAGCACAACTCTTGGCTAGCTTGATAATTGATCGGAATGGCAACTTTCAACAGGCTGTAGTTCTAGAAATAGAACCAGCAAAACTGAAAAGTGAAAAAAGTACATACGAGCAAGCCCTGAGCGAAGTTTTCAAAACAGAAACCTTTCTTGCTGCCCACAATAACGATGGCACAAAACCAGACTTGAGCAATTTGTATGTCAGGATCAAAATGCAACCCGCAAATTCCAACTGAATGCTTGAATTTTTACAGAAACCGTGTTAAGTTTATAGGGTTGGAAATTTGCGGGCGTAGTTTAGTGGTAAAACTATAGCCTTCCAAGCTATTAATGCGGGTTCGATTCCCGCCGCCCGCTTAGAAAAACTCTCAAATATGCCAGAGCAAGAAGTAAGTGTGAATCTTGGTAAAATAGCCAGTTGAAGAGCAATTCACAATTTTGCAGTTTGCAGAAATAGCTTGACACTAAGAGTAGGCAAATTCAATACGGTATGAGGAATCGGGAAGACTTTCTTCAACGACACGCACATCCTACCTATTTACCTACTTGTTGTTTGATAGTTGGCAGGAGTCTGGAAAACGCCCAATAAGTTTTGATTTTTGGAATTTAGAATTGCTGCTAATTTAGATTTTCTAGGCGAATGCGTGGATCGGCTGCTTTAAGCATCAAGTCGGCGATTAAATTGCCAACAATCAGCAGTACTGCGCCCATTATCAAGCTTGCCATTAATAAATATAAATCTTGAGCTTGTAAAGCCTGTAAAGCTAATCTCCCTAAACCAGGCCAGTTAAAGAAAAATTCGGCGATGAAGGCACCATTTAATAAACCAGCTAATTCAAAACCCAATAAGGTAATTAGGGGATTTATAGCGTTGCGGAGTGCATGAACGTAAATGACGCGGTTTTCTGGCAAACCTTTGGCACGAGCCGTTTGGATGTAGTCTTGACGCAGAACATCCAATAATTCGCCACGAGTGATGCGTTGCAAACCAGCAAAACTAGTAATTGAGAGTGCGATGGTGGGTAAAATCATGTGCCAGCCGATATCTAAGATTCTGCCAAACCACGACAGTTCTGAGTGATTGATGCTAGTCATGCTACCTACTGGGAACAGCGGCGAGGTGATTTGGGCTAAAACTAGCAGCGCTAAGGCAGTGATGAAACTGGGAAAGCCTTGTCCAGCGTAACTAATCACCTGTAAAATCCGGTCTGCTGGCTTATTTTGTTTAACAGCAGCAAAGATCCCTAGAGGGATGGCGATCGCCCATGTGACAATTAAAGATGCGATCGCTAATAGCAAAGTCGCTGGTACTCGTTCCCACAACAGCGATGCCACTGAACGTTGATAAATAAAACTCGTGCCAAAATCCCCTTTGGTCAAGATTCGCCATAGCCACAGCCCAAATTGCTCTGGCCAAGACTTATCTAGACCAAACTGCCGTTTGATTTCCTCAATTCTTTCTGGGGATATCTTCGGATTTTGCCGCAGCGTATCTACATAATCACCGGGAGCGAGTTGAATGATGAAAAACGACAACGCTGAGGCTAACAACAAAGTTAGCAGTGCCTGCAATAGCCGCTTTGCCACATAAACAAAAGTTTCGCTCGTGACTAGCCCGATTAGCCAATCCCGACCTGTCTCCAAGGAAATTTTCGTAGATGTCATTTATATTTTGTCCTTTGTCATTTGTCCTTTGTCATTTGTCATTTGTCCTTTGCCAGTTGTTTTTCTATTGACCAATGACCAATGACTAATGACTAATATTCAATTAAAGAGATAATCGGCACGTCCGGTAAATGTGTACGTCCTTGTAAATCCCGTAGCTCGATAATAAACCCAAATCCTACTAGTTCGCAGCCAATCTTCTGCACCAACTTTGCTGTGGCACTCGCAGTTCCACCTGTGGCAATCAAATCGTCCACAATCAAAACTCGGCTACCTTGGTGTAAAGCGTCTTGATGCACTTCTAGGCAGTCTGTACCATACTCTAATTCATATTCAATTGAGTGAACGGCTGCTGGTAACTTCCCTTTTTTACGGATGGGAATAAAACCAGCTCCTAATTTATAAGCCAGAGGTGAACCAAAAATGAATCCCCTCGACTCTATACCAATGACATAATCAACTGTTATTCCAGCTTCATGGCATTTTTGTGTTAAAAAGTCAATAGTATAGCGCAGTCCCTCTGGATCGCGCAGTAATGTAGTAATATCCCGAAATAAAATTCCGGGTTTCGGGAAATCTGGAATGTCACGAACGAGAGACTTTAAATCCATAAAATGGGGAATAAAGGAGTAGGGAATGGGGAATGGGGAAAGTTAGGAGTGAGGAGTGAGGAGTTATTAATTTAAATTCATAACTATCCCAGTCTCCAGTCTCCAATCTCCAATCCCTAATTTCAGATACCTGAAAAATCGTACACTATAATGTCATACGCTGGGGGTCGAGGCTGAAGTTTCGCCATTTATTGACGATAATTAGAATCTAAACCAAGCTATAAAAGGTATTTCACTAATAAATGGGGTGAATTTAGTTATGTTTTAAAATTTTGATTTCAATATAGGGAAAACTTTGAGTAGAAAGAGTTAAGTAATGTATATATCAGGTAGTCATGCTACTGCCACAAGTCTAAGGCTCAAGTCTTGGCTACCGATCTTAAATTTGTTTTATCTAGTCTGTTGGAAGCGCACAAGGTATTTATAGAATGAATGTTTCAGCAAGTTTAACGCCGTTCAACAGTCCAACCCAAGACTCACTGCCGATGATTCTGGACACTTTACCAGATCCTGCGATCGCTTCCAAAACCTGTCCTCGTAGAACTAGGCTGCAAATTGACCTGATTTTACTGGCAATTGAAGCTTTAGAACTTGGTGGTTCGGAAGCAATTCTGGCTTTTGCTCAAGAGTTGGATCTTAAAGGAATTGTTAAAGACAGGGTGAATTTATGGCGGATGCGTAGCTCTAACCCGCTACGAAGAGCGCATATGCGCCGTCCCTTAACTATTATGGAAGCAAAAGCTTTGGTGGTCATTGCTTGCTATATAGCACGGCGTTTAACTGTTGTCATCCGCCAGTTATTAATGATATGCCAACAAATGGAAGAAAAACAAATTCCATTAGAACAGAATTTGCGGCTATCTAATTACCTAGAGCGGTTTAGAGCGCATTTTAAAAGCCGGATGAATGCTCGACGTTCTGGTGTACTAGCATTAACTTCTGATGAAAAATTAGATGCGTTAGCAATAAATTTGTTAGGACAATTACTATTTTGTACTGGTACTGCTGGAATGCAGCGGTTCTGGATTAGTCTTTTTGACGGTGAAGTGGAATGAATATTCAACGTAAGTATAGTCTACCTAATTGTACTCTTCTTTTAGAAGGGTTAAGTGATGTCACTAGAGCTGCACAGTTCCAGGAAATGCGCCCAGAATTATCAATATTGGTAAATGCAGAATGCTATTTATCTGGTTACAATCAACCCCTAACTGGAGGGCGAGAATTTTTTGAAAGTTTGGTAAGGGCTGTTAGTGGTTACGCCCAAGAATTTCTGAGTACTGTGCCCAATCCGCAAGCACACAACCAGGAATCGGAGCTAGTAGAGTTTCAAAAAATTGACGGCAACCGCCACAGGTTAATCATACATTCAGAGAATGCTCCAGAGGGGTTCGATCACTCTAATAATTCTAAACGTCCGCCGATTGAAATAGATTTGAATACGGTGCAGTTGTTTGATTTAGTAGAAGCAGTGGATCAGTTTTTTGCTGATAGCCAGACTTTACCAGAATTATCCTTAGAACTACAACCAGTTACTAGACGCTATGGCGGTGCTAGTCAGGCTGTAATTAGGCAGGCTGTTCCTGCGGCTGTGGGAGTATCAAGTTTAGCAGTAGCAGCGATCGCATTTAACTTGATTCCACCTCCCCAAATTCGTCCACCGCAGCCTAAGCCAGATGAGCAAACTAGCTCTACAACAAAGAGCCTTAATCCTCCAGTATCAGCGGCTGCAACACCCATCGAGGCTGCAACACCGACAGCGACACCCACAACAGCTAATGAAAAGCCAGTAGTTAAAGATTTAGAAGCACTTTTAAATACAGTTCCAGAAATTACCGATCCATCCCAGCTGCGTGCATTGAATCGTCAAGTGTATAACCAAGTTCATCCAGCTTGGACTAAGCGTTCAGGATTGCAACAGGATTTGATCTATCGTTTGGGTGTAGCTGCGGATGGAGCGATCGTTGGTTATAAAGCGGTGAATAAAGAGGCCAATCAAGGAGTCGGGCAAACTCCTCTACCTAACCTACTTTACAATCCTGCTAACCGCGCTCCCATTTCTAATGAACCGATAGCCCAATTCCGAATAGTGTTTACTACAAATGGTGTGCTGCAAGTTAGCCCTTGGCGAGGATATGCTAAGACACCAGAGGTAGTTGGTGCAAAAATTACTGACTCTAATATCACTAAAGGTTTAAATAAAAAGCTTTATGATACAGTTCGTCAAACCTGGAGTGGCACTCCCACCTTTACGCGAGATTTGAAATATCGGGTAGCAGTCAACAAAGATGGTGTAATCGCTGACTATGAACCACTTAATCAAGTCGCCTTTGATTATTTCCGAGAAACACCTCTTCCTAAGATGTTTAACGCCATCTATGGTTCTAATGTAGCTGCTCCCAATGACAAAGAACCTCTAGCTCACTTCCAAGTGATATTCAAGCCTAACGGCAAGCTCGAAGTCACTCCTTGGAAGGGATATCAGTAATTGGGCATGGGGTATGGGGCAAGAGAATTAAGTTGCTATTCTCTGTGCCCTACTCTAAGCAATAACATACCTGACAATTTAATTTTCTAGGTATTAAATATAGATACACAACCTCATTCCTAACGTATTAAATCAGCACGGGGTTTAAAGGTTTCAATTTGCCGTAACTTTTCGTAAAGCTCCCGTTCTTCTTGACTAATATTTTTCGGTGTAACTATTTGAATTTCTACTAATTGATCGCCACGTTTACCGTCATCGTTAGGATAACCTTTATTACCTAGTCGAAATTTTTGACCAGACCTAACGCCGGGAGGGGTGGTCATTTTCACAGGGCCATCAAGAGTAGGTGCTTCTACCTGTCCTCCTAAAACTGCCTCGCTGGGAGTAACAGGTACTTGGCAGACGATATTTAAACCTTCTAGCTTAAATAATGGATGAGGTTCAACGGTAATTTTTAAGTATAAATCGCCACCACCAACGCCTTGGTTGCGCAAACGAATAGTTTGACCTGTTACCATCCCTGGAGGCATATTAACTTCTAGCGATCGCCCATCTTCCAAACGAATACGCTCATTACCACCTTGATAAGCCTTTTCTAATGGTAGAGTCAATCTGGCTTCTATATCTCGCCGGGTTGTGCGAGGTGGGGTGTTAACGGTGTAGGCAACTTTTGTTCTAGGGGAACGAAACGGATCGCTAGTATTGCCATTACTGGAGTTATTTGCCGCACTCTTATTTTTAACGCCGATAACTTGATTAATAAAGCTTTCAAAGTCGGAGAATTGACTAGGATCTACGTCCTGATTGCCGTTGCGATCGCTAGCACTACTTTGCCAAGTTTTCGCCTTTGGCGCTTGTTTGTTGCCTGCAAAGCCTTTTTGCTTCCAGTAGCGGCTAAACTGGTCGTACTGCGATCGCTTGGCTGGATCTGAAAGAACTTCATAAGCCTCGCCGATATCCTTAAATTTTTCCTCAGATTCTTTATTACCCGGATTGAGATCGGGGTGATATTGCCTGGCTAACCGCCGATAAACCTTTTTAATTTCCTCACCAGAGGCATCTTTAGATACTCCTAAAATCTCGTAGTAATCGCGAAAGTTCGGCAAATTTTGCATAGTTAGTTGTTTAAATTTTAGATTTTAGATTAATGATGAGTTAGGAGTTATGAGTTAGGAGTTATGAGTTATGAGTTGAAAGATTTAATTTTTAACTCCTCACTCCTAACTTCTAACTTTTCTTACAACCAATCATTGTCTTCTTCGTCATCCCAGTTATCTTGGTAGCTAGGACGAGATTTGCGTGGAGGACGGCTTTCATAAGAGGAAGAACGATTATCCCGGTTATAGTCTCTGCCATAGTCTTTGCCGTAATCTTTGCCATAGCCTTGGCTGTATGAGTCACGTTCTCGGTATGTATCTCTGGGAGATTCGCGTTCTCGTTCCTTATCGCCGCCAGTAAAGATGTCACGGATAGTACCAAACAAGTCGTCATCTTCATCTTCAGCATAAGTCTCGCGGACTTCGCGATTTAGCTCATAGAGAGCATCTTGCAAGTCGGCGTAGGCTTGATCGATACCGCGATCGCTATTTTCCTTCAGACTCTCCTTTAGTTGTCGGCAAATATTATCAATTCTTTGGCGGCGGTTTCGGGCAAACTGCATACCAAATTCCAGCGCTACTTCTCGGAGTTGTCTTTCTGCTTGGAAAATCAACGCCTCAGAACGAGTCCGTTTTTCTACTCTCTCTTTACGTTCGCGATCGACATCGGCATATTTTTGCGCGTCTTGAATCATCCGATTCACTTCCGACTCGTTCAAAGTGGAAGCGCCTTGAATGGTAATACTCTGTTCTCGCCCAGTGGTTCTATCTAAGGCTGTTACCTGTAAAATCCCATTAGCATCAATATCAAATGACACCTGAACTTGAGGAATTCCTCGTGGCGCTGGTGGGATGCCATACAGCTTGAACCGTCCTAAGGACTTGTTGTTTGCGGCCATTTCCCGTTCACCCTGAACTACGTGAATTTCCACAGTATTCTGGTTATTTTCAGACGTGGAAAAAATGTCAGAACGGCGAACTGGAATAGTGGTATTGCGGGGAATGAGTTTTTTCATCACGCCGCCGATGGTTTCCAATCCCATAGAAAGGGGTGTAACATCCAAAAGCAGCACATCTTTAAGTTCGCCTGCGAGAATTCCGGCTTGAATTGCTGCACCTACTCCCACGACTTCATCGGGATTGACATTTTCGTTAGGTTCTGTACCAATCAAATCCCGTACTAGCTGCTTCACCATTGGCATCCGTGTAGAACCGCCAACTAACACAACTTCTTCAATGTCTCTAGGTGAAAGTCCAGCATCTTTGAGGGCGCGTTTCACTGGTGTCCTTAAGCGTCCCACCAAATCACCGCACAAACCTTCAAACTGGGAACGAGTCAGACTAGTTTCCAGATGCTTGGGGCCATCTTCTGTAGCGGTGATGAAGGGTAAGTTAATATCGGTGACGCTGACAGCAGAAAGCTCAATTTTAGCCTTTTCCGCCGCTTCCATCAGACGTTGCAAAGCTTGGCGATCGCGTCTTAAGTCTACCTCTTCTGTTTCCAGAAATTGCTCTGCTAACCAATCTACGATTATTTTGTCAAAGTCATTCCCACCAAGTTGTGTATCTCCACTGGTGGCTTTGACTTCAAATATCCCGTCACCAACTTCTAAAATCGACACGTCAAAAGTGCCACCACCCAAGTCAAAGACTAAGATCGTTTCCGTGTCACCCCGATCCAATCCATAAGCCAAAGATGCCGCCGTCGGTTCATTCAGAATCCGCAGCACTTCTAAACCGGCAATTCTGCCAGCATCGCGGGTTGCCTGCCGTTGAGAATCATTAAAATAGGCGGGTACTGTAATCACTGCCCCGGTAACTGGTTCACCCAAATAGCGACTAGCATCGTCTGCCAATTTCTTCAGCACCATTGCCGAAATTTCTTCTGGGGCAAAATCTTTATTCATCCGAGGACAGGCAATTTTAATATTACCTACTTCGTCTTTGCGGATCGTGTAGGGCACACGCTTAGAATCTGCATTCAGTTCACCATACTTCCGCCCAATGAAGCGTTTAACTGCAAAAAAGGTATTTTGGGGATTGAGGACGGTTTGTCGCCGTGCCATTTGCCCAACTACTCTTTCACCTTCTTTGCTGAAGCCAACTACGGAGGGGGTTGTTCGCATTCCTTCTGCATTGGCAATCACCACCGGCTTGCCACCCTCCATAACGGCGACTACTGAGTTGGTTGTACCCAAGTCGATGCCGACTACCTTGCCCATGCGTTACTTTTCTCCTAAAGTGTCTTATATATTTATTATGATTGGGCGGAACTACCTCTAGCTTTGTGCTACAAGATAAAAATACCTCAATGTATAATACTCATCATTAAAGCAGTAAGCTAAGAAGTGCAGCTAGAGGAGATAGTTGCAAGACTAGGATAGCATTGAGACGGTTGGTGTGCCCAAGCAGCCTCAATTCTTGATATCCGCCTACTTCTGTTTTAGTTATCTGCAAATTGGTAAGTTAACCTTAATAACGCTTGCTCTGCTTTTTTGAGTGCCTGAAAATTCTCATATTATTGCTACTACTTAAAAGATTTGAATTTAACAGAGCGATTACAGACTTCCCTGAGTGCGATCGCGCGAGAACGCGATCCTTACATGGCAACGGCTGGGCACTTTTTTGTCCAAGAATACATCCGCCAGGAATTTTCCCAATGGGGGAGTGTGGAAATCCACACCTTTGAAGTCAGAGGTAAAACTTGCAATAACTTGATATTAAATTTACCATCCCAAGCTAAAAAGCAAAAAAAGGATTTACTACCAATTTTAATTGGCGCTCATTATGATGGGGTTCCGGGAACAGTTGCGGCTGATGATAATGCTACAGGTGTGGCAGTCTTGCTGGAATTAGCGAGAAAATTCGCTGCCCAAGCTGTCAGATATCCTTTAAGGCTGGTTGCTTTCGATATGGAAGAATACGGCTTACTGGGTAGTGCTGACTATGCAGCCCTGTTACATCAACAAAAGCAACAGCTACGCTTAATGATCTCCTTAGAGATGCTGGGCTATAAGGATTCTACACCTGGTTCCCAAAGTTACCCCCCTCCTCTGGAACGCTTCTATCCAGATACAGGTGATTTTATTGCTTTAATTGGCAACTTGCGGACATTGCCTGACTTAATTGGGATGAGCCGTAATATTCGCAAAGCTGGCGTATCTAGTCAATGGCTACCCGTGCCAAATCGAGGTTTAATAGTTCCCCAAACCAGACTTAGCGATCACGCACCATTCTGGGATTTGGGTTATCCGGCAATGATGGTGACAGATACGGCATTCTTGCGAAATCCACATTATCACAAAGCTAGTGATGCGATCGCTACTTTGGATTTAGATTTTCTGACTCGTGTATGTGAAGGTTTAGAGATGGCGATTCGGCGGTTGTGAAAGGATATTAGGAGAGGTTTATAGTTCGCCAAACCAGACTTAGCGATCACACCTCTTTTTTAGATGTGGTTTATGGGCAATCATGGGTACAGATACAGCATTTTTGCGGAATCTATATCATGCATAAACCGAGTGGATTGCCACTGGGGTTTCTTATTTCATTATTCTCAGCTTTTTCAATTGGTTATACTATCTTGCTGATGCGATCGCGCATTGGGAGTCAAAGTAATTAAATCGTCAATATTACGCTTCATTGTTTCACAAATTGCATCTAATGGTAAATCATTAGCGTCATAACCAAAGGGGTTTTCTATCTCTAAGCCAATCGCTTCAATGCCAAACAAAGTGAACCCAACCAAAGCAGAAACTAAACCTGTCCACCAACCGAGACTGTCTACTAGTTGAAATGGTAGCAAAAAGCAATATAGTATCAGTAATTGCTTCAAATGAATAGCATAAGCAAGCGGCATAGGCGTTTTTAAAATACGTTCGCAAGCACCTAAATTATCCACAAGACTATTCAATAATTCTTGCATTGATGTTAGTTGATAGCTATTCAGACAATTGCGATCGTACTGTTGCTGTAAATAATCTCCTATCCAAAAGGCAACCTCTATAGGAGGATTATTCATAATCTTCAGTTTTATGTACTTAGTAGATGGCATTAAGTCTTTTAACTCGCTATTAACAGCTTCTCCTCGCAAATGTAGTTTAGTTGTTACAGCAAAGGCTACCAATAAGTTTAATGCCGTGATTTTATTGTCTTTATCTTCTGGTGAAATTTCATCAACTGATACCCAAATTTGCCGAGCTAAATTTCGGACGTTATTTACTATAGAACCCCAGCATTTTCTCCCTTCCCAAAATCGCTCATAAGCAGTATTTGTACGAAAGACAAGTAACAAACCTAAAACAATACTAGGAATCACATTTACTAAAATGGGCTGGGATACAGGTTTTTCAAAATGGTGAAGCAGAGAAATTAAAAATCCGAAAGCTCCACACCATAAAATATGTTTGAAAATTGCTTTCATTACTGAACCTTTCGGTTGTAATACTGTGCGGAACCATTTTATTTTTTCGTTTATCATGTAGTCACCCTAATAAAATATTTATTGAACCGATATGTTCAATATTTTTTAGCTTAAAAACAAGCATTATAAAAGTAGCATAATTAGCAAAGAGATACTTGAAAAACTATTCTTGTTAAAAACATAATATACTGGCGACTATGTATTTTATTCTAGTTTCTGTTATGCAATTTAAAGTCCGTGTTAAATACTAGACCTCTTGCATAAATCAAAAACTAAGAAAGAACCCCACCCCGCCAAAGCTAGGCTTTGTCTCCCCTCCCGAAGAGCGGGGAGGGGTTGGGGTGGGGTGTTAGGGACTTTTGCAAGAGGTCTACTTATTATTACAACTGAAGCAAACATTATAAAAAATTCAACAACAATGCTAGTGCTGGCTACAACTAAGCGCCAATTATAAAGAGATGTAAATATTTTCCAGTGGCAGCATAAATTACGCATTTTATCCCGATAAATCTATGGAAGAAAAGGTATATTCCTATCGATAATGTTCATACAGCATTAGTCGGTATCATGTACCCTAGCAAATCAAAAAGTTCTAGTCTGTAAAAATCCTGCCCTGTACATTAAATGTCTAGACATAACTTATTTGGTTATGTCTTTTTTGTTGTCGTTAGTCTCAAAACGTTGAATTTCAATCAAATAACCATCAGGATCGCGGAAAAAGCAATGGTAAATGTTGTATTTTTCATTTAGTGTCGGTGGCTTTTCAAATTCGACGCCACGTTCTTTGAGATATTCAAACCATTCATCCACCTGCTGTGTTACTAGAGTAAAAATGACACTTGAGTGTTTGTTCGTTGGAGGAGTTGATTTTTCGCTTGCTTGACAAAATCCTAAGTATCCAGAACCACTAATAGTATAAATTCGGCAGGTTCCTTGGTCAAGCCATAACTCCAAACCTAGTTTTTGTTCGTAGAATTCTGTAGATGCATTGAGGTTATAGGTAGAAAGGAAGGTAATTTGCTGGTCTATTTGCGGATGAGTAGGCATAAAACACATTTGAGTATATACCCTAACGACATCGGGCGATCGCATAGGTAAAAATTGATTGATGTTAGAAACCTGTTACTGCTCCAGAATGCCTTAAGTGCATCTGGAGTTTCTTTTTGGAAAAAGCCATAAAAATTTTCCCAATCATCCTGATATGCCAAAACATGGCTGAATAAGGATGCATACTGAATTATCTATATTTAACACGGGCATCACTTATTGATGTACCCCTTCTACCAAACAACTCTCGCAAAACAGCCTCAGCTTATCTGGGGCTGTTTTGCGTTACTTCCCACAGAGAAGGAGTGCTAACGAGAATCCTCAAACACTTTTATCTACATTTGAGTGTATACCCGGATGACGTAGGATTTTCTCAGGGCGAAAATTTGGTATAGGTAAATGCGTATCTTTCCTGACTCCAGATTTGTCACAAACATTTCTGGAGTTTTTTCATGACTGGAGTTTGAAATCAGCAATTTAATCTAAACTCTAATGAATATTTTATTTTGATTATGAACACGTATGTACTACTAATTAACGATCAAACTGTGCCAGTTGCGTAAGTCTTGTGGAATTAATACCTAAATAGTATTAATTATATATGTATGAAGTTGGATGTAATTAAGAAAAAAATTAAGAAATCAAATTTATCTAATCACTCAAAAGCTTTACCAGTAAAGGTTTAAAGTAGGTACAACCGTGAAAGGTGATTGCGTGGTCGAAGTCAGCGCAATCACCCTTAGTTTACATATACCAGAACTTCAAATGAGTAACCTCAATTTCCCTTTTTTCAGTTAGTTGGTGAAGAAAATACAACCAATCTTTCAAATTCGAGCAATCGTCGCTGTTCGTTGGTTAAAAAAATGTACCCAGTGATATAATTATGTCCATTATAAAGTGGGTAAAATCTGCCGCCATTAGGCACAGTTTTATCAACTACTTGTAGGATTAAACTAAATAGCCTGCGAACATCGATAAAATCATCTTTAGACTCAAGCTTTGTACTATATGTTTTGCCATTAACTTTAAAAGAAACTTCAGCAGTTTGGTTATTTTTCCATTCAAATAAAATATCAGTTGGAGCAAAATTACCTCGTGAAACATTTGCAAATTTATGGATAAGCCGCTTATAACTATCTTCGCTAGAATTGGCTTCCAAATCAATAGTAGGAACAAAGGTATCAAAAACTTGCAATAATTGATAGTAGTTAGTAATATAACTTTGTCTAATGTTCTCTTTATTTACATTTATTTGTTGAGGTGTTAAGTGATTCAATAATCCAATTTTACCTAAAAATACAATAACTTCTTCTATCCGGTTTGTTGTTAATTCTTTCTCTTGTTCGTTAAAACTATTTAGATTAAAAATATATGATTTCTTTAAAAATAATTTAAATTGCTTGTTTGTAAGTGCAATAAATCCAAAAGTATTACTATTTTCTAGCGCTGATAAACCTATTAGTTGGTCACTAACAACTCCTATATCATAAAGTCGATACGACGAACCCATATCCCGCAGTATTTTATTAAATAAGAAAAAAAATTCTCTTCTATCAGCGATAGGTATAGAAAATTCGTTTTTGATAACTGGATATAAATTATATTGATATTTTCTCCTATTTGTATATATTGAAAACATCATTGGCTCATCAATAGAAAAGCTATCAATTTTAATGTTTGCTATGCCTGATTGATGCAGCATACTAACAATGCATTGATAAATTGTTGGTAAGTACTCATATAATTTTTTAGAGTAATCTTTGAAGTCAAAAATTACTGCATTATTAAAATACTTAAATAACTGAATATTACTAGCAATATTTTCTGCTTGGATATCTTGTATTAGTTTGGTATAACCATCAGCAGACAATATACTACTAGAACGCAAGGTTTTAAGGTGAGGTTCTAAATCCTTCAGTTGTAAATTCTCATAAACCCTCATTTGATTTTCAGCTTGCTGAAATAAATCGATATCCATTTTGATATAACTAGCTTTAACCTCTGTTTCTAGCCGTTGATAAACACGTTCGGTAATAACTCCCGACTGTTTGAGATCATGCAACAATTGGAGTAGTTCTAAGCGCATTTCCTCAGTTAACTCAGTGGGGGGTTCAAATACAATAGCAACTCTAAATAACTTAGGAAAATCAGGGCTAAGTCGGCGCTTTCTTGCCTCCTGTGCAAGTTCATCGAGCAACATCGAACGGCTAGGTATTTCACCTTCTGTCATTGAAAACTGTATCTGCTGGTACGTTTCTTCCGATATGAAGTTTAAGTTACGAAGGTTACGTGCTATGTCTGATATAGACACCATATTTTTAGAATTAGCATTATGGGATTGGGCAATTAGCTGATTAAGTGGAAATACTGTAAAAATAATTATTAATAAAACACTAAGCAACTGCTTAATAAACCACCACACTAGATAATTTTTTTTTGCATTAGCTACAGATTCCAAGTGTATGCAATGTTTACTAATACGTTTATAACCAAGTTTTATTATTACCATTTGTATTATATGGATTTTTATTTGATTACGTGAATAAATCAGTAATAGCAATATGAAGTAAATTAGAAGTGAGTCTGCACGTATCCTTATTGATTAGACTCAGAAGAAAATAGTTAAGCGATCGCACTTCCAATTTGGACTAAATCAAAGTGCGATCGCACTAAATATAAATGTTTATTTCGTTGTATACGTCACAAAAATATCCTTTTTCATTTCAACTTCTGCTGGGGCATCTGGATTATAAGCTGGTGATAATAAAAAACTAGCAAACGACGGTAAAGGAACTCCAGTTTTAGAACTACATGAGGGATAAAATAATGTGTAAAATGGCTCGGCGACAGAAGGTGTACTAAGTTTAACTTCCATCGCAGTTGCTAAAGCCTGAGCGCGGCTTTGGGCATCTTTCATCGCTGATTGATAAACTGAACTCTGCAAAGCCTGACAGTCATTTACTGCGTACTCAACACCCACACTCTTGACAGAAAGGTTTTCAATTTGGCTTGTGGACTTGTTCGCTGTAGCAACAATTTCCTGGACGCGATCGCGTGTTGGTTTTTCCAGTCTCACCAATATCTTGGCGTTATTTTCACTGGCATTAGGGTTAATTTGCACTTGAATTTTATCAGCCCTAATGCCTTTAGCAACTAAGCTATCCACTACAGGCTGAAGAGTTGCTTTCGTTGGGGATTTTTTGTTTGGTAAAGGTTCTGCTGCTGTTTTGTAATTAAACAGCAGAGTTGGTGAGGCAGCCCGGTCTTGTTGTTCCAACAAAGAGGGACTGCCGAACCCGGAGGGTGAGGATAGGCGGCGGGTTTCTGGTAGAGATGATGGTTGCGTTTGTAACTCATCATTGCTACTTCCACTACTGAATACCAACTCAATATCCGCTGTATCTGCTGGCACTCTCACAACCCCTTGACCGATTACCATTAATGAATGGCGATCGCTTGCGGGTGGGTAAAACAATTGGGCATTAGTGACTTTGGGTGTTAATGCCCCTACCCCAACAGTCACGGAAATACTTAGCATTAGAGCAGTTATTTTTCTCATATCCTGGGAATATCCTTTGAACTTAGTAATTGTCAAAGTTTACACCTCAAGAGGAATCTACTTAAAAAAATATTGAGCTAATCCCACGACTAAAGGCTATGGGATTAGCTCAAAAATTCAAAATTCACTGCGGGCGTTATGATATCTCAGCAGAAAGCCAAATCTAGTTAGAACTATTAACCAAACCAGTGAGAGGGTTCACAAGCTGGTTGAACTGTTTCACAAACACGATGGCTAATCCAATCTGACTTTTCTTGAACGATTAAACAAATGCCTTGGTGAATCAAATTCTGTAAATGTAGTTGCTGTTCTAAGGGTTTACGAGGCAACTTGTAATAAGCCAAGCTTCCTTGTTCAGCCTCCGCTGGAATCTGTTCATCAGACATGACGCTGTAAAAGGAGGGAATGCGGTTGAGGACGAAAGTAATTAGCTCTTGGCGTAAATCAGGAATCGCAAAGGCTTGTTGATATGGATGGGATGGATATGTATTCAAAATACTTTCAATTTCTCCCACTATTGATTGTTGTGTTAAATTGACTACCGTTTTCATGGTTTTTAAACTCCTTTTTTAATCAAGTCAATGCTTGGTGGAGAGAATAACTTTTTTAGATGGCAACGTCGTGATGACAATCAGTTAAAAATAATTCAACTTGCAGATGCAATCAACCCCGAAACTAGCCTCTTATCTTGGTACAATCTCAGACATTTGGCTTTGCTTATTTTAGTTAAAGTTTATACTGTCTCACAGCATGACTTATTAAAACAGCGCCCAATAAGCTGGTAATTTACCGACATTTTATATTTATAATCCTAATTATTTCAAATTTCTGCTTTTTTAGCAGAAATCTACATAAAACGCAGCATAAAGGCTAGGGGATCAAGATTAACAGCAATAAAACAACCTGAATTAGGAACAAGTTTTTCATGAAGTTAAGCTTTTTGGGTAATTGGCATCACTTTTTAGGTTCGCAGGAAAATTTGCTATTTCATCTAAAAAACTTATTTGTTGCACTTTGATTTAGTCAGTCAGAAAAATAGCGACTCACATAGTGCAGGATCAGTCTAGCGACAGATGAAATGATCGGGCAAAAACGTTTAAAAAGTTCACATTGTCGAAAGGTAAATGACGCAACTGATGATTAATTTCATCAGCCGCAGCTAATCCAGAAAGCATCGCACCTTCGACAAGATTGCCGCCACACCAATCACCACAGCAAACTAAAGGTGAGGGAGTTCCGGTAGACAAAAAAGCTTCGTGCCAAGGACGGCTAGGAAAGGCATAACGCCAACGATGTACTTGCATCCATTCAGGAGTATTCAGCCAAGGAAGGGACAGAGATTCAGCTGCTCGTTGCAACATATACTCTCCGGCAGGTTGTAAATCCTGTGATTCTAGATGACGTTGGGCAAAATCAGCGCTACTTTGCACCACAAAATGTGGTTGTTGAGGGTTAGGACGCTTGCTACTGTCCAAACCAATCCATGCTAAATCAGCATCATCCACAAAAGTTAGGGCTTTCCACTGAGGCAGGGGTTGGGATGTAGAAGGATATCCCGCGATCGCACTAATTGAAGGATAAAATTCTACAGAACGCAAGTTATCAAGAAAGGCTGCATCCAATACACTTTCACCCAAAGGTTCCAATAACATCACAGCTTGGGGTGCAGGAATAGCGACGACTATAGCTTTTGCAGTTAATTCTTCATTACTAGATTCGAGAGTCAAACGCCAGCTATTTTCGGGAGTTGGGGTAATAGCGATGACACGCTGATTCAGTAATATTTCTAAACCTGGGGCGAGAGATTTAGCGATCGCACTCATTCCCGCAGGTGCAACATAACGCGGACTGCGGTTTTTCGGTTCAGATAAAGGAACACCTGTTGTGAGTTCGTAAACCTCATCTGTCCAAACTTCCAGGATATGGCGATCGCGCAATATCTCCACAAAACGTTCTAATAATTCACCCTTTGGCTTCAGGTAACAAGCCCCATGATCCGCCAAAGTTCCATGCAAGCGGCGTGTAGCTAGTCTTCCTCCTAAACCACGCGACTTTTCCACCACTACCACCGAATATCCAGCTTGACTTAACTGCTGGGCACAGACTAAACCGGCAATTCCGGCACCAATCACTGCAATATCAGTCATGAGTCAATAGTCCTTAGTTAGTTATTGGTCATTAGTTATTGGTTATTATCAAAAAACAAAATTACTACTAATGACTGCTGAAAGCTAATAGTAGAATAAGGTACACGAAGCTGCACGGAAGGGAGGATGGGAAATTGGATGAAATGAGGGCGGCGCTAGAGTTAGCGACCGAAGAAGAATTGCAAGATTTAACGGCAATTCTATTTAGTCGTAAGTTCAATCCCTTAGACTATGTACACACACCCGAACCCATCGAAGTTCAAAGCCAAGACCGCAAAGCTTGGTTAGATGCACTAGAGGGTCGCTTTCGTTTTTTGGCGGCAGATGGGGTGACAGTATTACGGGGACGTACAGGGCAGGTAACTTACCGACAAGCGTTAGTTCAAGTATGTAAGTATCTAAAAATTCCCTATTCTAATCAGCTGGCAACTATTGATTTAGAAGCAGAAGTATTTTTGCATCTACTAGGACAGGTGTGGAAAAAATTACCGGAACAAGAAAAACAAAAATTGACTGTACAGGTGCAGCGTCAGCTGCTCAAATCAGAACTAAAACAACCCTTACCACTTTTATTACAACGTGACCCCTTGGGTTTACTTTTCAAAGGTGGTAGTGCCCTAGCGGTTACTTCTCTTCTCCAGCCACTTGTACTTAAGCAAATTGCCCGTCAATTTGCCATCCACTTTGCTACTTATGAAGTAGCCAAACAAGCGGCAATTACAGGCTCAGAGGCAGCTGCAACGCAATTTCAAAGTTATGTAACGATGCAAATGGCGCAACGGGGTATGACAGTAAGTGCAGCTCGTTATGGGGCAGCCCGCACGATGTTTGCCGTAATTGGCCCGATGATGTGGACTTGGTTTATTGCGGATTTAGGCTGGAGAGCGATCGCTACTAACTATGGTCGAATCATCCCTACTATCTTCGCCTTAGCTCAAATTCGCCTCACCCGTGAGGAATGTTGGGAGCCAGCTTGAACAAGGTTTTTGACTATTTCAAATCTCGTTGGCAATCTTCTTGGAACTACTCTCTATGGGCACTGTTAATCTTCCCATTGAGTCCTTTAGTGGGGGCTGTGACTTTAGGTTTTGTCTCATTAATAACTTGGCTGAAACAATCCCGCAAAATTAATCGCCGCCCCCTCAACTGGGGATTTGCCCTGTTGAGTGTATTACTGATCGTGAGTGCTGGCTTTGCCCAAGACAAAACAGCAGCTTTCCTCGGCTTATTTAATTTATTACCATTCTTTTTACTTTTCGCTGCCCATAGCGCTCTGATTCAAACATTTACCCAATTGCGGCAAATGGCTTGGGCTTTGGTAATTGGTTCCATGCCAGTAGCAATTATGGGCTTGGGACAATTATTTTTAGGCTGGAGTTTCAAGTTCGAGTTTGTGTGGGTTGTGTTTAGTTGGACAATCACACCAGGCGGAAACCCACCAGGTCGTATCGCTTCACTTTTCTTGCACGCTAACACCTTCGCAGCTTATCTAGTAATAGTTTTCATCCTTAGTCTAGGGTTGTGGATCGAACAATGGCGATTAGGGATGAGGTATTGGGGATTGAGCATAAGAGGCAGCACTTCGGCTACGCTCTGTTACCGAGGCGCAGCACTTCTCTACGAGACGCTGCGCGAACGGCTGCGCTCTGTTACCGAGGGGCAGAGGAGCAGAGGGGAAAGACTTACTGCGCCCCACTCTCCAGTTCCCTTTCTCTTCCTAACCGTGGCAGTGATTACGAATTTTATTACCTTAATTTTCACCAACTCGCGTAATGGGTGGGCGATCGCTATTTTTGCCTGTTTAGCTTATGCACTCTACCAAGGTTGGCGCATTCTTGTAGGTAGCGTTGCTGCGATCGTTTCTAGTATTCTTTTAGCGGCTTTTGCTCCCTCACCAGTCGCTCACATTTTTCGCTGGGTAGTTCCTGCCTTCTTTTGGGCTAGGTTAAATGACGATATGTATCCAGATAGACCAGTCGCTTTAATGCGAAAAACTCAGTGGGAGTTTGCTTGGTCTTTAGCTCAACAACATCCTTGGACTGGTTGGGGCTTACGCAGTTTTAGTACACTTTACAAAGCAAAGATGCAGATTCCCTTGGGTCATCCCCATAACTTGTTTTTAATGTTATCTGCTGAAACTGGTTTTCCCAGTACTTTTTTATTTTGTGGCTTACTAGCTTGGATTTTGATTATAAGTGTCCAACTACTGCAAAAGTCAAAATATATAAATACAGGAGACAAATTGATATTTTTCAGTTATCTTCTATCCTTTGTGGGGTGGATTTTATTGAATACAGTAGATGTAACCCTCTTTGATTTTCGTTTGAATGCGATTTCATGGCTAATTTTGGCTGCCATTTCTGGAGTAGTACATCGTTATCACGAAAAAGATAGGCTTGCATCTCATCAAAATTAGCTATTAGTTTTTCAGTGTATGCACTGGGGACATTGAGAGTTTCAAGTTAATAATATTGTTATATTCACGTCTGTGAGTGTGACTAATACCTAATTGGTCACTGTTGCTGATTGTTGGGAAGGTGTAGGGACACCCATTTGGGGTTTTCCTGCATGACGGGCATCTCTTGTAGATGCCCTTTTGTATATTTACTATTTTTATTCAGTTAAAAACAATTCAAAGACAGGATTGACTGCAATCCGGTTTGGTTAAGGTTTTTTGATGAAAATTTTAGATAACTAAAGATGCGATAAATCATCACAAAGACGCGATAAATCGCCGTCAAGACAAAAGACTGATGATTGTAGAGATGGCGATTCATCGCGTCTCTTGCCTTAACTTTTATTTTGGCTGCATCATTAGTTCAGGACTTTTCCAAGCTCATGATTATCGCTGCAATTGCTGGCAAATAAAATGTGATTTTTTGTCGAATTTACGACGCAGCAACTAAAATCAGGTTTCGCTCTGAATGCAACAAAGATGCTGATTGGACGGCAATTATTGATAAGTAATACCAGTTTTAGCTATGGTAAATCAGAGGGTTGAAGACCGAAAATCTTTATTATGACTACGATCGCACCCAATATTCTGATTAGCATTAAAGACTACGATAACCCTTATGGTGTAAGCTCTCGGTAAAATGGGTGTGTCGGTAACGAAAAAAAGACGCCTCCATAACCAACCTTATGCTCACAACAGCTAACTTTTTTCAGTACACCCAATGGTCAGGTATAGCCACCTTGGTATTTGCTGCCTTGACATTTTTGGCTTTTATTCTCAAATGGGGCATCCGCTTTCGGTTGGTGGGTACGACTGGCTTTATGCTGGTGGTGACTGCTGGTTTATTTGGACTCTCAATAGTCCCCTTGAGTCGGACTGTGATTCCCGGAGCAGCTCGGTACACTCTAGTTTATGACAATGGTTCAACACAAGCAGTGATTGCCACATCACCCAAAATTACACCCACACAATTAGAAGCAACTTTACGTCAAGCAGCTAGCAATCTCTTTTCTTATGGTCGTTCAGGTACACGGGAAGACGAAAATCTGACAGTTCGCGCTCGTACTATTATCCACCCGGAAACAGGGATTTCTGTCCCAGTTTACTTGGGTGAGGTCAAGCGATCGCTCATTTCTCATCAAAATTCCCCGGTAACAGTCAAAATTTACACAGACAATTTCGCCAAATTGCCAAAACCTACTGCTTAAGAGGCAGGGGGGCAGGGGAGCAGGGGAGCAGGGGAGCAGGAGAGCAGGGGAGCAGGGGAGCAGTAAAGGACTTCCCCTCTGCCCCTCTGCTCCTCTGCCTCTTATGCCCAATCCCAGAAAACAAAGTAATTTACCTGTTATCAGGATGACAAAATTTATTTTGTATTTACTGATACATTAATGGTTATATTTAGATTAAGATATTTACACTTTAGTGGTTATACTGTGGGAAAAGGTTAATCAGCGTGCGGGTAATGGGTACTGACAGTTGTGATTTGTCAGTTGTTGTCCTAATTGCCCCTGTTGCCATTTTTAAAATTCTTTACAGTAAATCAAGGGTTGTAGGGGCATATCTATACACACCTTTACATATATATCTGTAGCTAAGGATTGCATGAAATAGCACGATCGCTTACACATTATCAATTATCGATTGCTTTTCTTGAGAATCTGACAATGGTAATGTTAATTAATTATACGGTTATTCAAAACTTTGATAGTTCGGAATTTCAGGTCAATGGGTATTTATAGATTCAAGCAATGTCGTCAAACTACTCAATCAGTCGGCAACAGGACTTGTCTATTGAATTGCTTGGCTCAAATCCAGATGATCTGGGTGTCAGGTTGGAGCCATCCAAAAACCAGCTTGGCAACAAGTATCCTCGATCGCCAGTATATTTGATTAAGAAATATCAAGGTTTTGACAAACGAGATTATATGCCCAATAATTTTTCTACTCAACCTTCTTTGTCTACTCAAACCTCTAGTTCATTCTTTACGCTCACAGTCTCCCCCGCAAAAGTAATCCGTGGTTCTGGGGTGTTGCAAACAGCCGCAGCAGAGATTGCCTGTTTGGGAAGTCGTCCCTTAATTGTGGCAGGTAAGTCTACTCTCGCTATCAGCCAACAAAATTTACAACCAGTTTTAGAAGCGCAGCAGTTAGATAGTGTCCAAGCTGCTTATGGTGCTGATTGCTGCGAAGCTAGCCTGAAATCTTTACAGAAGAAGGCAAAAGAACATAAAGCTGATGTAATTATCGGTGTTGGTGGTGGCAAAGCCCTAGATACAGCGAAATTAGTCGCACAGCAGTTACATCTACCAGTGGTGACAATTCCGACTTCCGGCGCTACTTGTGCAGCTTGGAGTGCCTTATCAAATGTTTATTCAGAAGATGGGGCTTTTCTCTACGATGTGGGGCTATCTCGTTGTCCCGATTTATTGATACTCGATTATGACTTGATTAAAACTGCACCACAACGTACTTTAGTAGCTGGAATTGGTGATGCGATCGCTAAATGGTACGAAGCCTCAGTTAGCAGTGGACACTTGCAAGACACTTTAATTATTGCTGCGGTGCAACAAGCACGAGTTTTGCGAGATATCTTGTTGCAAAAGTCAGCCGCCGCTCTCGAAGAACCAGGTAGTGAGGTTTGGCGAGAAGTGGTAGATGCCACTGTTTTACTCGCTGGGGTAGTTGGGGGACTTGGAGGAGCGCAGTGTCGCACAGTTGCCGCCCATGCCGTGCATAACGGTTTAACTCATATTTCAGGACATGGCAGTATTCATGGCGAAAAAGTTGCTTTTGGGATTTTGGTGCAACTGCGTTTAGAAGAAATGCTACAAGGCAATCAATTAGCAGCATCGGCACGGCAACAGTTGTTAAAGTTCTACACAGAAATTGGACTACCCCAGAAATTAAGTGATTTGGGATTGGGCAATATTACATTAGGCGAATTGCAAACAGCCGCCGAAATGGCTCTAGTTCCTAATTCTGACATTCATCGGCTACCGTTTAAAGTCGCGCCAGAACAGTTGATGGCGGCAATGGTTTCTACCACTGCACCTATAGATAGTAGAGATACTACAAATCGAGTTTCGCCCAAGGGAATGAGTGACGAGGTTTTATGAGTTTAAATTGGATTGTCCCAGCAGAACGCATACAAAAACTACCACCTTATGTATTTGCCCGTTTAGATGAACTGAAAGCTAAAGCACGGGAACAAGGGTTAGATTTAATTGACTTGGGTATGGGAAACCCCGATGGTGCAACGCCAGCACCAGTTGTCGAAGCGGCGATCGCTGCTTTAAAAGATCCCGCCAATCACGGTTATCCTCCTTTTGAGGGTACAGCTAGTTTCCGCCGTGCAATTACTAACTGGTATCGTCGCCGTTATGATGTGGTTCTCGATCCTGATAGTGAAGCCTTGCCATTGCTGGGTTCTAAAGAAGGATTAACCCATTTAGCACTCGCCTACGTTAACCCTGGTGATTTAGTTCTGGTTCCTTCCCCCGCTTATCCAGCACATTTTCGCGGCCCGGCGATCGCTGGTGGGAAAATCCATAGTTTGATTCTTAAACCCGAAAATGACTGGTTAATTGATTTAGCTGCCATTCCTGACGAAGTTGCCAGACAAGCCAAAATGCTCTATTTCAACTATCCCAGCAATCCCACCGCCGCCACCGCCCCCCGCGAATTTTTTGAAGAAATAGTCGCTTTCGCCCGCAAATATGAAATTTTGCTGGTACACGATCTGTGTTATGCCGAGTTAGCTTTTGATGGTTATCAACCTACTAGCTTGTTAGAAATTCCCGGTGCGAAAGATATTGGTGTGGAATTTCACACCTTATCTAAAACCTACAATATGGCTGGTTGGCGCGTCGGGTTTGTGGTAGGTAATCGCCATGTAATTCAAGGTTTGCGGACGCTGAAAACTAACTTGGATTACGGCATTTTTGCAGCATTACAAACAGCAGCCGAGACAGCTTTGCAACTGCCAGATGTGTATTTGCATGAGGTACAACAACGGTACCGTACCCGCCGCGATTTCCTGATTCACGGGTTAGGAGAGTTGGGTTGGGATATCCCCAAAACCAAGGCGACGATGTATCTTTGGGTGAAGTGTCCCGTTGGTGTTGGTTCCACAGATTTTGCCCTGAACGTGTTGCAACAAACAGGCGTTGTGGTTACTCCCGGTAATGCCTTTGGGGTTGCAGGTGAGGGTTATGTCAGGATCAGTTTGATTGCAGACTGCGATCGCTTAGGTGAAGCTTTACATCGCTTCAAGCAAGCTGGCATCCGCTATCAACCTGAAGCTGTAGTCCCTGCTTCAGAAGCGATCGCCGATTTGGTTAGTTGATTAGAAAAAAGAAAACCAATATTACATGACTAAAATTTTTGCTGACGATCTTTGAGATCGTGTAAAAAATACGATTATACGAAGCGACAGCTATTGCAAGTGAACTCTCTAACCTGGACTTCCAGGTTGAGACAACCCGTAGCTATATTCAATAGATTTCTTGCAGTAGTGGGGGAAGGGGCAAAGGTATGGAACTTTCCCTTCCCCTTTAACCTTTCCCCAACATCTTGCAAAGTTATTTTTGCAAGATGTGTAATATCTGCTGTCAAAAGATAATGTAGCATTTATTACCCGCAAACCAGGATATTGAATGAAGATGGAGGGCAGTTCGAGTTTACGGAAGACTGCCTTCTGCTTGCTGTCTTTCTTAATAAATACCTAATCTTAAATCCAATATCTAATTTTTTTGCTATGGTGATCCCAAAGGAATTGTTAAGTGATTACGAGATGTAAACTAAGTGATAAATTTATTATTTGGTATAATAAAGTTTATGTATTTGTAGATAAATTATCTATAAAATACATATTTATGGTTACTTAGTGGGTTGGGCAATACGCGTTTCAATATCTTCTAATGTTTGTAACAATAAACGATTTGCCTGCAATTTCCAACCCCATTTCTGAATTCTATAAGCTAATACAGTTCCAATTACAGACGCTAACAAGCATACAGGTTGATTTAAAGAAATTCCTAGTAGCAAACCCAATCCAGCAATTCCCCAAAATGGTAAAGCTACTGCTTGTCTTTGTTCTTCCACAACTTGGGTAATTATATTAGATTTCATCTTAGCAAGTAATGCCTCTTTCACTTGCTGCTGTTCTGTTACCGATACTGCTAAACCTATTTTACGGCGTAGTTTTTCTATTTTGCGGGCATCAGTACTGTATTCAGTTAGTTCATCTTCTGCCATTTTCAGAAGTCTTTCTAGCTGCGCCATAATTTATTACATCCGGTATTTTGATCGAGTTATTAAACTGAATAATTGTTAATTTTTATTGCTTATAGTTTTGGATTTAATCGCCAAATATCAAACTACGCGACAGAACCAAAAATCTCAAGTTGAATATGGGAAAAATAAATATAGTAGCAGTTATGCACTTACAAGTTGAGTATAAACTAAAAAGGTAATATTTATGACTACAGTATCAAAAAGCACTTTGTCTCTATCTGCCCAAGAGCGATCGCTCATTCTCTGGTTTGATGAAATTGGGATTGCTGATATCCCAGTAGTTGGTGGTAAAAATGCCTCACTGGGCGAAATGATTCAACAGCTAACGCCTAAAGGGATTAACGTTCCTACCGGATTCGCCACTACTGCTTACGCTTATCGTAATTTCATTCAATCAGCGGGGTTAGAAGCAAAGCTACGCAAACTCTTTGCTGACTTGGATGTTGAAGATGTCAAAAATTTACGAGAACGCGGCAAAAAAGCGCGATCGCTATTAATCCACACGCCATTTCCTGTAGAATTGCGGGAGGCGATCGCCACAGCATACCATAGTCTCTGCGAACGATACCATGCAGACACAGATGTGGCAGTCCGTTCCAGTGCCACTGCTGAAGACCTTCCAGATGCTAGTTTTGCTGGACAGCAGGAAACTTACCTCAACGTTGTCGGTGTGGAAGGAGTTTTAGCAGCTTGTCATAAATGCTTTGCGTCTCTATTTACCGATCGCGCTATTTCTTATCGCCACGCCAAGGGATTTGACCACTTTAGCATTGCTCTGGCTGTAGGTGTGCAAAAAATGGTGCGCTCTGACTTAGCAACCTCTGGGGTGATGTTCTCCATTGATACAGAAACAGGTTTTAAGGATGCGGCACTAATTACAGCCGCCTACGGTTTAGGTGAAAATGTTGTCCAAGGGTCTGTCAATCCTGATGAATATTATGTTTTTAAACCAACTTTAAAAACTGGTTTCCGCCCAATTATCGACAAAAAATTGGGCAGCAAAGAACTGAAAATGATTTATGATGACGGCTCAAAATTTACGAAAAATGTTTTGGTTTCGCCCAGTGAAAGAGGTAAATTCGCTCTGAGTGATGAAGAGATTTTACAACTAGCAAGTTGGGGGTGTTTAATTGAAGACCATTATTCCCAAGTCCACGGCATTTTCACTCCAATGGATATCGAGTGGGCAAAAGATGGGATTACTAACCAACTTTTTATTGTGCAAGCGCGTCCCGAAACAGTCCAGTCGCAGAAGACGGGAAATGTGTTGCGGAGTTATCGTTTGATATTGGGGAATCGGGAATGGGGAATCGGGAATGGGGAAAATTCCCACTCCTCACTCGCTGATTCCCAATCCTTAATCCCACTGGTTACAGGAAGTGCAATTGGGGAAGCAATTAGTCAGGGAAAAGCCCGCCTAATTCTAGATGTTCAGAAACTAGAACAGTTTCAAGTCGGGGAAGTCTTGGTGACAGAGAGAACCGATCCCGATTGGGAACCAATTATGAAACGCGCCAGTGCAATTGTCACCAATTCTGGAGGCCGCACGTGTCATGCAGCAATTATTGCGCGAGAATTGGGTGTACCTGCGATCGTGGGATGCGGCAATGCTACAGAAATCTTAAAACCTGGTCAAGAGGTAACAATTTCTTGCGCTGAAGGGGAAGAAGGAAAAGTTTATCCAGGCTTATTACCTTTTGAAGTTAAAGAAGTCCCTTTAGAGAACTTACCCCGCACCCGCACTAAAATTTTAATGAATGTGGGTAATCCCCAAGAAGCATTGAGTTTATCGGCAATTCCCAACGATGGCGTAGGTTTAGCGCGGACAGAATTTATCATTGCTAACCAAATTCAAATTCATCCAATGGCGTTGATTCACTATGACTCGTTAAAAGATGAATTTGTCAAAGCTAAAATTGCTGATATTACCGCACTTTACGACGATAAACCCCAATATTTTGTCGATAAATTAGCTCAAGGCATTGGTAGAATTGCCGCAGCATTTTATCCCAAACCAGTAATAGTCCGAACCTCAGATTTCAAAAGTAATGAATATGCCAATTTATTAGGTGGACGACAGTTTGAACCCCATGAAGAAAACCCAATGTTAGGTTGGCGAGGGGCGGCGCGTTACTACGATGAAGGCTACAGAGAAGCTTTTGCCTTAGAATGTCATGCCCTCAAACGGGTACGGGAAGAAATGGGTTTGACAAATGTCATCCCGATGATTCCTTTTTGTCGCACTCCTGACGAGGGACGTTTAGTTTTAGCAGAGATGGCAAAAAATGGTTTAAAGCAAGGTGTTAACGGCTTGCAGGTTTATGTGATGTGCGAGTTGCCCAGTAATGTGATTCTGGCTGAGGAATTTGCTGAGGTATTTGATGGCTTCTCCATTGGTTCTAATGATTTAACTCAATTGACACTAGGGATAGACAGGGATTCAGCGTTAGTAGCGCGATTATTTGATGAACGCAGTCCAGCTGTTAAGCGAATGGTACAAATGGTCATAGAAACAGCGAAAAAATGCGATCGCAAAATCGGCATTTGTGGGCAAGCACCCAGCGACTATCCAGAATTTGCCCAGTTTTTGGTGGAACAAGGAATTGACTCGATTAGTCTAAATCCTGATTCGGTTTTAAAGACAATGCTAGAAGTCGCAAAAGTCGAGAGTACTAATTCGTAATTTGTAATTCGAGTAATTTATGCCAGCTAAAGACCGCTACCACCAGAACGTCAAAAATGCCCTAATCAAAGATGGCTGGACGATTACCGACGATCCATTTCATTTGAAGTGGGGAAAAAGGGATATGTATGTTGACTTGGGTGCAGAGAAATTGATTGCTGCTGAAAAGGAAGGACAGCAGATAGCCGTTGAGATTAAAACGTTTCGCAGCGTATCGGACATGACTGATCTTGAACACGCGCTGGGACAGTATCTTGCATACCGCTCTGTGATGAGTAGAACCAATCCCGATCGCGTCCTATATCTCGCCGTTCGGGACGAAGTATACGCCGATATCTTTGATGAGCCAATTGCTAAACTTTTGGTAGAAGATTACAAAGTTCATATTGTTCTATTTCAGCTAGAGCAAGAGGTTATTTTTAAATGGATACCTTGGAGCAATACAGGCAGTTGATTCGGAATATTCTGATTGAACATACAAAAATCCCCTTCAGCACTGGCGATATTCAATTTGAAACAGTTTTCGACGGCGAACAAGACCGCTACCTCTTGATGATTTTGGGAAGAGAACCGGCCTATGACTTGTCTCCTACTGTGACTCGTCGCGTTCACGGCTGTATGATTCACATAGATATTATTGATGGCAAAATTTGGATTCAACGTGATGGTACTGAAGAGGGGGTAGCAACAGAATTAGTAAAGGCAGGTATCACAAAGGATCGGATTGTCTTAGGGTTCCGGTCTGAAGAACTGCGGAAAGATTCAGAATTTGCGATTGCATAGCCAACGGTAGTTAAACCTCTGGATAATTGTCCATAGCATAGCGATCGCCATATTTTTTTGTGTAATTCTCTATAAAACTTTTGACTGCTTAACCATAAGTATTTTACTATTTTGCAGAATGGCGATTTAGTTTAGCCAAAAGTTACGGTATTGAACTACTCCTGTTCCAACTAGATGCACCTGAAGAATGGGGGGGGAGTAGGGGGCAGGGGGAGACAAGGGGACAAGGGGAGAAATGACTAATGACTAATGACTAATGAATAAAAAGTGGTTCCGAATTGGGATGGTGAGTGTATTTATTCTCTCACTTGCCTTACGGTTTTGGGGACTGGAGCGATTCAACACTCTGGTATTTGATGAAGTTTACTTTGCCAAATTTGGTAATAATTATCTTACGCATACGCCATTTTTTAATGCTCATCCGCCGCTAAGTCAATATATGATTGGCATCGGCATTTGGATTGGCAGTCACATTCCTTTTTGGCACGATACCGTGAATGGGCTGACAGGTTCATTGCGATCGCCTTGGACTTATCGGTGGTTAAATGCCCTCACAGGCTCATTTATTCCTGTAGTTGTGGCTGCGATCGCTTATCAGTTAAGTTATCGTCGTACCTTTGCAATACTTGCAGGATTATTTACAGCTTGTGATGGTATTTTTTTAGTTGAGTCTCGGTATGCTCTAAGTAATATTTATATCGTCATTTTTGGTTTGTTAGGGCACTGGTTTTTATTATTGGCATTAGATAACCAAAATCGGCGACGTTCTTTTTGGTTAGTTTTTGCTGGCATTGGTTTTGGTGCTTCAGTCGGTACTAAGTGGAATGGTTTATGGTTTCTATCAGGTGCTTATCTCATTTGGATAGCAGCTTGGGTAATTCATTTGATACATTCTTTTCCTAACTCCAAATTCTTTTTTAGATCCCCTTCATTAGAGGAGGCAGGAGGCAGGAGGCAGGAGGCAGGAGGCGGAAGGGAGAAGGCAGAAGATAGGAGGCAGGAGGCAGGAGTTAGTACTTATTCTCCCTCATTTCCCTCATACCCCTCATCTCAGACACCACTACAAAATTTAACTCAGCTAAATATTTTTCAGATGCTGTTTTATCTAGGAATTATCCCAGCTTTTATCTATAGCATCATCTGGATTCCTCACCTTCAACTAGATAAAACTTATGGATTTATTGCAGTACATCAGCAAATTTTGAAGTTTCATTTACATCTAGGTGGTAATAGTCCTAACGTACATCCTTACTGTGCTGCTTGGTATAAATGGCCTTTGATGACTCGACCAATGGCATATTATTATCAAACGGCTGAAAGTATCACTGAACCGTTACCTGTGATGGGACCGCCTTTACCTGCTGGTGCTGGACAAGTTATTTATGATGTTCATGCAATGGGCAATCCATTTTTGTGGTGGTTTGGTGTCGCTGCTATGTTGTTTTTAGTAGGAATGCTGGTATCACAAGCGGTAATTCCTTGGGTGAAAGAAAAGCGTTTTTCTATGCCTGCAACTCTTAGTGTTGATACTTGGATTGCTTTGTATTTAGTTATAAACTATGCTGCTAATTTATTACCTTGGGTGAAAGTGACAAGGTGCGTTTTTATTTACCACTATATGTGTGCAGTGGTGTTTGTATTTTTAGCGATCGCTTGGTTTGTCGATCGGTGTCTTTGCAGTTATTATCAACAACTCCGGGCGCTAGGTGTCACCATTACTTTTATTATTCTGGCTGCTTTTATTTTCTGGATGCCCATTTATTTGGGTTTACCCCTCTCTCCTAACGGTTACAAGTTGCGAATGTGGTTCAACTCTTGGATTTGATTAAAATTTTCTCAATGTCTTGTGGGGTGGGCATCTTGCCATTGGTGTCAACTTAACGCGCAACCGCTTGTCCGCCGGGAATTGAAATTCCCGTCTCATAACTAAAGTCATCTGAAGATGACTAAATATCGCCAAAAATCTCCAGTCTACTTCAGTAGACTTAAGCTATTAGCCCGAAAATTTATTTTCGGGCGGGCATGGAAGCCAACAGATAAGCTATTTCTTCCAGCTTAAGTTGATACCAATGGCATCTTGCACGCCCTGATTATGCAACTTTAATGTTAATTAGCTTACCAGCACATATCTCCTTGGTAATGATTTTGAAGGTGAGGGCATACCAATACTAAATTTGAAACCAATAAAAATAAGCCTGCCATTCGCGGCAAGCTTAAATGTATTCATTTGCTAAATCTAGGTAGATATTTTCAAGATTAACCACCAGCAACAGCAGGAACAATACTGACTTCATCGCCATCTTTCAAGGCTGTGTTAATACCATCTAAATAACGGATATCTTCACTATCGACGTAAAAATTTACAAATCGACGTAGCTTGCCTTCTTCATCGCACAACCGAGATTTAATACCAGGAAAGCTTTGTTCTAAGGAGTCCAACAATTCAGCAATGGTGCTACCGTTGGATTCTAGACTAGCTTGATTATTAGTCAAATTCTGAAGAGTTGTAGGAACTAAAACTGTTACAGCCATAGAAGTACAAAGTGAAGAGTTAAAAGTGAGGAATACAATTAAGAGTTAGGAGTCATGAATAAAAAACTCATAACTCATAACTCCTAACTAAACGAGGACTTGTTGCCATTCCAAGCGATCCAGAGTACGCGATCGCTCTAGCGCACGTTCAAAACTATCGAGTTTCGCATCAATAGTCAAGGGTTCACCAACGTAGCCTTGGATTGCTTCTTGGGTTTTCAAACCATTGCCTGTGATATAAATCACGGTAGTTTCATCTGGATCGATTTTGCCAGCTTCTACCAGTTTTTTCAGCACCGCTACGGTTGTACCACCAGCCGTTTCTGTGAAGATGCCTTCGGTTTCTGCCAGCAACTTGATGCCATCAATAATTTCGGCATCATTGACTGATTCAATGTTACCACCAGTCTTCTGAGCTAGCTCCACAGCATAAATACCGTCTGCTGGATTGCCGATCGCTAGCGATTTCGCAATTGTATTCGGTTTTACTGGCTTAATAAAGTCGCGTCCTTCTTTGAAAGCTTGGGCGATGGGCGAACAACCTTCAGCTTGAGCGCCACTGAAACGGACGCTCTTGTTTTCTACTAAACCAACTTCGATAAATTCTTGGAACCCTTTATAAATTTTTGTAAAGAGCGAACCAGATGCTAAAGGAGCAACGACATGATCGGGTAGTTCCCAGCCTAGTTGTTCTGCGACTTCAAAACCTAGCGTCTTAGAACCTTCAGAGTAATAAGGACGAAGATTAATATTGACAAAACCCCAGCCGTGTGTATTAGCAACTTCCGAACAGAGACGATTTACTTGATCGTAGTTGCCTTTGACGGCCATGAGGGTGGGACTGTAAATCAAGCTACCGAGAATTTTACCGGCTTCTAAATCTGCGGGGATGAACACACAGCAGTCTAAACCGGCATGAGCTGCGATCGCAGCTGTAGAATTTGCTAAATTACCAGTGCTAGCGCAAGAAACAGTAGTGAAACCTAATTCCCGCGCTCTGGATAGAGCGACTGACACCACCCGATCCTTAAAGCTCAGGGTGGGCATATTCACGGCATCATTTTTTATATAAAGCTTATTTAGACCCAGGCGACGGGCAAGACGGTGGGAACGAACTAACGGAGTCATACCAGTTCCCACATCTATTACATTGTCAGTTGCGACAGGCAAAAAGGGGCGGTAGCGCCAAATTGAATTGGGCCCAGCTTGAATTGTTTCACGAGTGACAGTCAAACGTAGAGCGTTGTAGTCATATTTAACTTCTAACGGGCCAAAACATAACTCACAAACATTACTGGCTTTGAGTTCATATTCCGCACCACATTCCTTACACTTCAAGGCTTGAAAGTAGGCAGTGCTGGTTTGGGTTTGGGTTTGGGTTTTGATTGCCTGAGTCATAAACTAGCTTTCCCTGTTTGTCTGTCACTTGTCGCCTGATACTAACACGAGCAAAAATACCAGTCAAACATACCCGACTAAAAATGTCGGGTATGTTTGGTATTGAGAGGAATGATTCTTGTAAAACTTTAATACTAGTAATCTCTGTTTTTAGTATTTACACGCATACCTTTAATGTTATTAAAAAATAAAATAGCTTCCCTTCTTCAGCATTAACACGGTAAAAAATATGATTAAATAGCATTTTTTTATGATAAAATTGCATTTATTGAAATTGCCATCCTATTTAAACGATCTAGATCGCTTAGTTAACTTTCAATTTTTTTGATCTAAATGACTTTATAGAGCAGTATATATTTCTGACAACAAAGGCTCAAAAGCATTTAATTATATAAGTTTTAGTCTTTTTAGCGTCTTCTTAAACCACTAAAATTGCTATGTGTGTTGCCAAAATAAAGTTAATTTTCCAGCTTTGATGCACTCATTCACAGCTACAGAAGTTACTTATTTATACGGAAGTTTTTTTTTGCTTTAAAAGCTACATTACTATTTACATCTATAACTAAGCAAAATACAGTAATAAATTACACATATTTGCGATTGCCAGCTTTGATTCTCAAGGGTAAGCGTAAAACAACTAGACAAATTATTTCTGGTTATTGCCTCAACATAATTTCCAAGGAGTGTCAATAATTTAACTCCTTAAATATGCATTCCCAAAACGTTGAAGTTTTGGGCAGCCATAAATCGGTAATTCCTTAAAAGGAATTGCCGAACTTTATCCTGTCTCAAAATCTGAGATACAAGTTCAGCAAACAAACTACTTCTATGGTAAATCGAAATCAATCTGTAAATAATCAGCATAAACTTTACCAATTTCTAGTAGCAACAGCATTATTAACTGGTAGCCTTTTCCAATTTCTCGCACCCGTATTAGCTGACGGAACGACTGCGGGTACATCTATTAGTAACACTGCGACAGCAACTTACGAAGATCCTAACAGTCCAGGGACAACTATAAATGCCACTTCTAACACTGTCGTTGTCACCGTAGCAGAGGTTGCTGGAATCACCGTCACAGGGTCTGGAGTTACAGATAACAATGGCGGTAATGTTGCAGTTGGCGACTTACTAATCTACACCTACGCCTTAACTAACGTAGGTAATGACCCCACCAAATTCCATATTCCCAACCAAGCGACAACAACTGGGCCGGGTACAGTTTCTGGTACATTACCAAATGGTGGTACAGTTAATAGCCTGCAATATAGCACTGATGGTGGTCAAACTTGGATAAACGTCCCTCAAGGTGGCGTAGACACACCTTCTGTTCCGGTTAACGGTACTGTGTTAGTACGTGTGCCAGTAACTGTACAAGCTGGCGCTCAAACCAATGATGTCATAACCGTTACTCTTGGTAATACTCCTGGTGATGCTCAAAACCAACTGCGGAGTCCTGATGGTGGTGACATATTCACCGTAGATAACCCCGATGGTAGTGCTGGTGAGGTATCTGGCGCACCAGTTAATGGTACGCGGGAAGCTAGCGCCACCGAACAAATTAAGGTTGGTTTAACGGTGAAGACCTATGCTTTAGCCACCATTCTGAAGATTCGCAGTGGCTATAACAATGCTGGCACAACTGCGATTACAGATGATAAATTGACCTACGATTTGAGTTTGCGAGTTGAGTCTAACGATCCCACAGGACAGGGAATTACACCATCAGCTTTGACGGGTACAAGCATCAATGTTAATGGTGTTGCTGGTACTTATATCTTGGTTTCTGATGCGATTCCTGCGGGTACAGATTTAGCAGTAGCACCAACTGCACCTCCTGGTTGGCAAACTGTCTACACCACCACTCCAGTTACAACTAATGCTAATACAGCTAATTGGACTACGACAGCACCAGCCTTGGCCTCAGTCACTCGCGTTGGTTTTATCAATAATCCAGCGACTATTACTTCCATCGCTCCTGGTACAACGGTAAATGGCTTCTCGATTCAGCTAGCTGTTGAATCAACTGCATCTTCACCCTTAACCGTCGCTAATATCGCTCAATTGTTTGGTCAAACACCCAGTAGCAATTTCCCAGTATACGACGAATCTGGCGACCAAAACCCCAGCAACTACGACGGTTCCCCAGGTAGTATGACACCTCCTCCAGGTACCGATACTGATGGTGATGGTGTTCCTAATATTCTACCGCCTGGCAACGTTGATGATGGCTATATTAACACTCCAGCAACTCCAGAAACTGGAACTGACACAGGTAATAACAATAGTGGTACTGGTACAGGTGGTGAGGCGAACGTCTTCACGGTGCAAGCGCCTATTGCTTCAGCGTTACTCAACGGGCCGCAAAATGCCCCGGATGCTACTGGGCCGTCAGGTGGAACCAACGATGATTTCACTAACAAATCTTCTCTCGTTCCTGCTGGTACAGCACCTGGTAGTACACTCGATCCACAATCAGTTGGCTTCACCAATACAGTTAAGAACAGTGGTACTGACTCAGGTGTTTTGAAGATAGAGCCAACGTCACCAGCAATTCCAGGAGATTTACCGAATAATACAAAGGTGACTATTACCTACGGTAGTCAGTCTGCTGTCTATACCTACAATAATGGAGCGTTTGCATTAACTGCTGGTACAGCAATCACAATCCCCAACGTTGCTCCTGGTGCAAGTGTCAACTATGGTGTAGAAGTTGATTTACCTCCAGGTACGCAGTTATCCACTGATATTAATAAAGGCTTTCCAGTACCCATCATTGCTTCGATTGACAACTATACGACGGATACTAATGGTGATGGAATTAAGGATAGTGGAAACGATAATACCTTTGATTCAACCAACACTACTATCGATCGCGTCTACACTGGCTTCCTAAAACTGCTGAAAGTGTCGCGAGTCTTACAAGGAACTGGGCCTGTAGTCCAGGGGAATGATGGCACATTCAGTATCGATCCGAAGAAGCCTGCACCAGGAAACATTATTGAGTACCAAATTCAATACACAAATATTTCCGATCCTCAATCTGGAACTGGGAATGTGATTTTGAATGCTAACAAAGTTGTGATTACTGAAGATGGTACGCAAAGCCCCAATAACTGGGCATTAGACAACGATGCCAGCGGTCAAATTGATACTAGCAACATTGTTGGTTCAGCTAAGGATTCCGGGACTGCAACCATTCAATTCTTCAGTGGTAATCCAGCTACTAACTCTGGCATCGACCAAACTGGAACTACGGCAAATACTGATGTTGCTAAGTATGTGGATACTGTCACTGGCACGATCGCACCGGGCATTCAAAGAACATTTACCTTCCAGCGCAAGGTGAATTAATTCGTTGGGATTGGGGACTTTGAAGTTTGCAGGCTCTAGTACAGAAGAGTCTGCAAACCATTTAACCCGATCCCAAACAGCAAGCAAATAGCAGAGTGACTTTTTCTTAGCAAAAGCTGGGAAAGATAAGTCAACAATTCACATTCTGGAAGTTTTTTGAGGTTATTTATATGAAGCGTGTTTCTCTTGCAGGTTTAGGAGCATTCGCTCTCATTGCTACAGTTCCATTTGTTGGTCAAATTCCGGGAATCGCAAATGTATGGCATTTAGAAAGTGCTGTTGCTCAGAATATCAAAACTCAAGGGCAAATTCAATTGCGTTTAGAAGCAGAAAAGCAAGTGGTGGCAAAGGATCAACAGGGTAAGCAAAGCCAGAAATGGGAACCTTTAAAAGGTCAAGTTGTGGTGCGACCAGGAGATGTATTGCGATATACCTTGAGCGGCGAAAATCAGAGCGATCGCCCAGTGAAAAATTTGACTTTTAATCAACCTATTCCCAAAGGAATGGTCTACGTGCTGAATTCTACCAATGTCGCCAACAATGCCAAAGTTATTTACAGCATTGATGGTGGGCGTAGCTTTGTCGAAAATCCCACTGTTAAAGTTACTCTTCCTGGCGGCAAAGTGGAAACCAAACCAGCCCCAGCCACGGCTTACACTCATATCCGTTTGCAGATTCCATCACTTGCAGCGAAGACAACAGTCAAGGCAACTTATCAAACCCAAGTGCGCTGATTAACACGCCGCCTTGCTAACTCGAAAAAGAGCCGCAATCAAGAATATTTTCAAATTCAACTGGAAACGAGATTTTAAAAGAGTTTTAGCTTAACTGGATTTCCCCAAATAAATAAGTGCTTTTATTAACAACAAGCTTGACATTTCAGAGGAGATGTGGTAAGTGAGTCGTCCTCAAAACCATAAGCAAATTACTTCTAGCGGTAGCTGGTGGCGACGGTTAACAGCTACCGTTCTTCTGGGAAGTTTTTTGCATACTACTACTATATCTATGCCAGCGATCGCGCAACAGACTAACAATCTGGTTGCGTCTTTGCCATTAATAAATCAGGCTACTTATACTTATACAGATTCTGGTAGTAATTATCAATATCAAGGAAGTTCTGAGCAAATCAATGTTAGTCCTATTCCCTTACTCGATCCATTAGGACGGATTTTAGGTTGCGCTGGGACAATCTTACCTGACTATACAGGTTTTTCAGTTGGGGTATACGAACCCAACTCTAGCGATCCAACGGGGACAGAATTGGGCAGCTTGGTTGCTTTGACTCGAACAGAGTTACCAGATATTCCTAATAACAACGTTCCTGGTGGGAAATCGCCGAATACTGAGAATAGTAATCCCTACTTCGTTACGAATAACCCTGCGGGTGTCTACAATTTCCTACTCGATCCGAATAAGGGTCAAACCGCTCCAGGTAGAACCTACATTTTTGTAGTTAATCCACCACCAAATTCTATCTATAAACAGCGGCGGGTCAAGATTGAAATCCTTGCTAACAATGGCACAAAAGCTAATGGTGTTGTGCGATATGTCGCTAGTTCTCTAGATGGTCAACCAATCAGTCTTACAGGTGAAACCAGACTAGAGCAAACAGTTGTTTTAGTTCCCAATGCAGAAACAGTGGGACTGGATTTATTAGCCTTTGAATTCACCACAAATTTGTGTCAAGCCAATCAGTTACAGATTATCAAAACAGGCGATCGCGCTACTGCTGAACCTGGAGATACGGTAATCTACCGCCTGTCGGTAAAAAATCTCGCTGATGCTGGTTTGAGTAATATATTTGTCACCGACAACCTACCTTTAGGATTCCAGTTTTTACCGAAATCTGTGCAGGGAGAGTTGGACGGTCAACCAGTTGCGATCGCTTCAGAACGCAACGGTAACACAGTCACATTCCGCACAGACGTAACAATTTCCCCAGAGAAAGTCTTGAATATTGCCTACGCTGCTCAATTAACAACTGATGCGCTGCGTGGTACTGGTCGTAACACTGCGATCGTTAATGGTCAACGAGCTGATAACCGTTTTAGTACTAAGGATGGCCCAGCAACGCACCAATTGAAAATTCGTCCAGGAATCGTTTCTGACTGTGGCACGATTATCGGTCGGGTGTTTGTTGATAAAAACTTTGACGGGGAACAACAGCGGGGTGAGCCTGGGATACCAAATGCGGTGATTTTTCTGGAGGATGGAAACCGCATCACTACAGATCCTAATGGTTTGTTCTCTCTAGCTAATGCCTTACCTGGATACCACACAGGTGTACTAGACCTCAGCAGTGTAGGGGGTTACACCCTAGCTCATAACGAAAAATTCCGCGAACGAAATAGCCAATCTCGCTTGGTGCATTTAGAGCCTGGTGGCTTAGTACGCATGAACTTCGCTGTAACCCCAACATTTCAGGAGCCAGTCAAGAAATGAAACCCAGACTGCACTGTGTAACTACATTTAACCTGAGATTGATAGGGGTGATGCCAGTAGTCTGCCTTGTTTTGTACCCTGCAATTGTCAAAGCAGAAATCACTAGTGAAAATCTCCTTTTCCCTGATTCATCTTCGCAAGCAGATAAGGGTATTAAAGATCCTGACTTTTCACCGGATCTGGAAAACCTTTCCCCTAGAATGGGAGAGGGTTTGAATTCTCCACCTCTGGAATTTGCCTCAACTTCTTCAGTATCGGCTCCTGAAATTCCAGATGTCCAGCCAAGTGAAACAGAAATACAACCATTTCAATCAAAAACTTCTGTAGATTTGCCCAGAGACTTAGGCAAAACAGTAGGAATAGAGAACAAGAACGACGAACGCAAAAATACCGAAACACTATTTCATGCTTCTCCAACAGAAATACAACCATTTCAACCAGCAACTTCTTTAGGCTTGCCTAGAGGATTACGCAAAGTTGCAGGAGTAGACGACGCGGGGACAAAGGGACAAGAGGTGAATGAAAATCTTCCGGTGTCCCCCACTGTCCCCATCTCTACAACAATCAAAATCCTGACTCCGACGGCTGACAGTGTTGTAGATGTACAAGCTAGCACGGTGATTGTGCAGTTTCCCGCTGGTAGTCAAGTGGAATTGCGGGTAAATGGGGCGTTGGTAGATCCTTCTTTAGTGGGACGGACGGAAACTGATGCTACCACCAACTTGGTAACGCAGACATGGTATGGTGTCTCGTTAAAACAAGGTGCAAACACCATCTCTGCACAGGTAGTTGGAGGAACAGAACCCCCTGTAACAGTGCAAGTTGCAGTCCGGGGAGCGCCGCAGCAATTAACTGTAGAAACAGTGGAGTCTCGTATCCCGGCGGATGGGCGTTCTACGGCGACAATCCGGGGTCAACTCATCGATGCAAGTGGCAATCGCTCGAATCGTGATGCTGTTGTCACCCTTATACCCACTGCTGGGGAATTGGTTGGGAAAGACTTCAAACCTGATGAACCCGGATTTCAAGTGGAGGCGAAAGCGGGGCAATTTACAGCTACTTTGCGATCGCAACTGAAGGCGGAAACTGTCACAATTCGCGCGATCGCAAATGATTTAGAAGCCTTCACCCAACTACAATTTGAAACCTCACTGCGTCCGAGTTTAGTTACTGGAGTCATAGATTTACGCTTGGGCGCTAGAGGTACAAATTATTACGGCAGTTTCCGTGATTTCCTCCCTCCTGACAAAAACAATGGAACCCAATTAGATTTTCATTCCGCGATATTTGCCACTGGTGCGATTGGGGAATGGTTGTTTACAGGCGCATACAACAGTTCTCGTAACCTCAATGAAGATTGCAACTGCGATAATCGCCTGTTTAGAACTTATCAATTCAGCGAGCAAAACTATCCTGTCTACGGTGATAGCTCGAAAGTTGATGTAGTCGCTCCTTCCATTGACAGTGTATTTTTGCGTTTTGAGCGTTCAGCTCGTACCCCTGGCTCCGATCCTGATTATGCGATGTGGGGTGACTATAACACAGAAGAATTTGCGCGGCGATCGCAGCAATTTACTTCTATCACCCGTCAACTCCACGGTTTTAAAGCTAATTACAACTTAGGAAACCTACAAATTACAGGTTTCTATGGCGACCACTTAGAAGGATTTCAACGAGATACTATTGCTCCTGATGGTACTAGTGGTTATTACTTCCTCTCTCGCAGACTATTACAAGCAGGTAGTGAAAATGTCTTTATCGAGTTAGAAGAACTCAATCGTCCTGGGACTGTATTAGAACGAAAACAGCTTAACCGAGGCCCAGACTACGAAATCGACTACGATCGCGGTACTTTATTATTCCGCGAACCGATTCTTCGCACCGATATCGATCGAACCGGACAAGTATTGGTACGTCGGATTGTTGTTAGCTATCAATATGACAGCGAAGACTCTGACGGGAGCATCTATGCTGGTCGTCTGCAATATAATCTTTCCCGCAAACTCAACCAGGAAAGTTGGATAGGAGCAACTTATGTTCAAGAAAATCACGGCGTGCGCGACTTTCAACTCTACGGCGCAGATGCGCTGATTGCTTTAGGTGACAACGGTAAGTTAATCGCAGAATATGCCCATTCCACGAATGATTCTGATGTTGTGGGAAAAGTTAGAGGTGATGCCTACCGTTTAGAAGCTGAAGGAAAGATTGCTAATGGGATTCAAGGTCGTGCCTATTATCGCTTTGCTGATACGGGTTTTGCCAATAATGCCACTATCAGCTTTGTCCCAGGACAAACCCGTTATGGAGCGCAGGTTACAGCTAAACTCACCTCAACTACCAACGTCAGAGCGCAATACGACCACGAAGACAATTTTGGGATTGCTCCCCAACCCCTAGACACCTTTGAAGAACTGTTTGCACCGCGTTATGAGGCGATACCTGGGAGCAAAGTTGATAATTCACTGACGACGATTTCCGCTGGGATTCAACAACGTTTGGGTAAAGCTACTCTGGATGTGGATTGGATTCATCGTCGTCGGGAAGACCGTATCCCCGACAGTAGTTTAAGTAGTAATTCGGATCAACTGCGATCGCGTTTTTCAGTTCCTCTAGCTAAAAACCTGACCTTCCAAGCCCAAAATGAACTCAGCTTATCTTCGCAAAAAGATACTGTTTACCCAGACCGTACCATTTTAGGGTTGAATTGGGCGATAATTCCTGGTGTCAGCGTTAGTTTAGCCCAACAGTATTACAGTAGTGGTCAATATTCGGGTAATTCCATCACCAGCTTGAGTGTCAACGGCGAACACAAACTCGGATCGGATACTACCTTGACCGGTCGCTACTCAATTTTGGGTGGTGCTAACGAAATGACTACCCAAGGGGCGATTGGTCTAAATAATCGCTGGACTATTGCTTCGGGATTGCGGCTGAATGTTGCTTACGAACACGTATTTGGCAACTTCTTCGGACGCACGGCGGCAGGTCAACAATATGCCCAACCCTACGCCTTTGGTCAAGCAGCATCTGCGATCGGGTTTGATGGTGGCGATAGCTACAGTGTCGGGCTGGAATACAGTGATAACCCGCAGTTTCAAGCTAGCGTCCGTTATGAACATCGTTCCTCTTCTGGTGGTAGTAATACAGTAATTACCGCAGGTGCTGCGGGTAAAATTTCTCCGGCTCTCACAGCTTTAGTACGTTATCAACAAGCAGGTTCTTCCAATCAAAAGCTTTCAGGATTGGGAGATACCGCTAACCTAAAGCTTGGTTTAGCCTACCGCGACCCCAATAGCGATAAATTTAATGCTTTATTGCGTTATGAATATCGCCAAAATCCATCAACCATCCCTGAGACTATCCTCTTAGGAAGTGGTACGGGTTCTCAAGACCATACCTTTGCTTTAGAAGCGATTTACGCTCCTAACTGGCAATGGGAATTCTACGGTAAGTATGCTTTGCGTAACAGTACTTCTTACATAGCTAACGATTTAGCCGGTACTAGCACAGTAAATCTCGCCCAAGTACGCGCTACCTATCGTTTGGGATATAGCTGGGATTTGGTGGGTGAGGCTCGTGTAATTAGTCAGTCTAGTTACAGTGAGACAGGCTTTGTTCTTGAAACAGGCTACTACCTCACGCCTAATCTGCGCATTTCGGCTGGTTACGTCTTTGGTAAAGTTGATGACCGAGATTTCTCAGGAACACGTTCTGCGGGAGGCGCGTATTTAGGCTTTACGGTTAAGCTCAACGAATTGTTTGACGGCTTTGGACAACAAAAACCTGTAGCGCGCCAGCCACAAGAATCGGCGATGAAAACTTTGGTGGGTAAACTCAAGGCTGCAATGAGGGGGATGCAAAAGCGTGAAATATAAAAGGGTTATTTGATGTAGAGATGTTCGTTGCAACCTCTATATACGAATTTAACCTTTCCTCATGGGAATACTATTGTCGTAACGATTTTTTATTCGCTTTGAATCTAGTGCAAAAACGTTTCAATTCTCATGCTGGTATTTATATATTTATAAACTCAATATCATTACTCACATATTATGTATTTTTATTGGAACTAAATGATGAAATATTTACTTAAGAAATTAAGAGCGATCGCCACAATAAATATTGATGAAAATGAGAAATTTTCTCTGACTGTGGACAATCCAGTAAAAAAAACTCTGGAAAAGCCATTAACAATTAGCCGTCAAAAACTATGGCTCAGTAGCTTGGGCTTTTTTTTATGTATTTTCGGAAATAGTATCCAACCTAGCTGGGCTGAAGGCAGCAAAGAGTTAGTTTCTGATGGCGGATACAGACCTTACCTGGAATGGTCAGATTTACTACTGGCAGGTATTGTTCGGAAAACTGTACTCAAAGTTTATGTTCAACAAGGAGAAACAGTTAATCTTGGCTCTAGTGCGCCTACTAGTTTTTCAGATCCACAAGATATTGTTTACCGCAGTCCCTTTGGTACTCAAAATGGCTCTTGTAATGTTCTAGCGACTGGTTTTGGTTTTATTGACACTGTTGCCAAAGAAACGGCTGGCCCTTTACCTAATAGTGGTGGCTATACCCCTTGTAGTTTCGTCGCTACAGAAACAGGTATTTACGAAGTTGAATTTCATTCTCCTGATAAAACTGGTGCTACAAACAATAATCCGCCGCCAAAAGTTGCAACGGCGGCATTTCCTACAGATGGTACTCAACTTTCAGGGGTAGCTGCTTGGGATATCACAGTTCGAGATAGTAACGGTGTTGCCAAAAAAGGGCGGGTATTTACTAACTATATCGCGATGAATATGGGGGCAAATGCCGTAGCACTCAACTCTAAGCTTTATATTCAAACCAAAGATGGGTATCGTTACGAGACTGACATGAATGGAGTCGATCCTTTTGGCTTCATCTTTTTTGCTAATAACCGGGGATATATTGATACAACAAATAACAGCACTCTTTACCATTCTACTGGCAGCGCTCCTAATAATAGTTTGATCTTTCCCGGCAATCTGCAAGTTCAAAATCCAAATGTTTCTGATACTACAACAGACATTACCCACCTAGTTTTCTTCAATCGACCCGACACGGCAACCCTCAATTCTTTGAGTATTCCTATTGCAGCGACGATTCCCACAGTACCGACTTCGTTCAAATTCACTGGGGGTAATGGAGGTAGTGGGAACCAAACTTCTGTGGGTGTGGGAGGCAATTTTAGCTTCAATGCTGTCTCAACTGGTAGCTATCAAATAATTATTGACACCAATAATGATGGCATTTTTGACCCTAGTAGCGATCGAGTAATACAAAATGTGCTGTCTGTCGGCTCAAATGTGGTGCTTTGGAATGGAAAGGATGCAAATGGGACAAATCTCCAACCTCTAGCAGGAAATGCACCATACAATGCCATAATCACAACACGTTCGGGTGAATATCACTTTCCCATGTTGGATGCTGAGAATAATCCGCTGGGGTTTAAAATCACAATGGAAAATCCTCCTGCTGCTTTTCCTACCCTTGTAGATCAAAATGGCCAGCAGATTGGATCGACGACCGTTTATTACAACGACAACAATTATACTACTGCCAATGGTACGGCGATTAACTTAAATGGTACGGGAGCTACTAGCCCGCGTAATGCTGCTAGAGGGATTAATAGTGCGTTAGGAAAACATGAGTTTAGTAGTAATTATGGTGACTTTAAGGGAATAGATACTTGGACATATTTCCCAAGTCAAGCAATCCTTACTCCCTTAGTAATTACTACTAACACTCAAGCAAATGTCATCGGAACCAAATCTGTTCGCTTCCTCGCAGATGATGATAGTAGTGGAACAGTGACTGTAGGCGATCGCATCGAATATACCATCACTTATTCCAACCTGAATCCAGGTAATAGCGATGCAATTAACTTTGTCATTAACGACTTATTGCCCTCACAGTTAACCTTTATGAGTGCGGCAATTACTGCTGCAACTTCAGGAAATAATATCACAATCAATCCCAGTTATAACGGCGCTGGTGTTGTTGCTGTGACAAATTCTGGAACTCTCCGTGTAGGTGATACGATTACCATTAAAATTACTGCCACAATTAATAATGCCAATGGCGGTAATCCAATTAGTAACCAAGCAAATGCGACTTTTAACACACCTGATAATCCTACAGGAACTGTTGGCACGGTGTTGACGGATGCAGACTCTGCTGGTGCTACTAATAATCCACCTACTCTTGGTAATTCGTTCTTACAAATTACTGATAATGGTGTAAATACTGGTAATAATCCTGCCAGTACAGCAGATGATGACCCCACTTTATTTACAGTATTAAATATTATTAGTTCTAACCCTAAATTGCTATTAATTAAACGCATCACCCGCCTTAATAACCAAGATTTAACTGATATTGTGGATGGTCGCAGTGACGTTGCTACTAATGCCAGTAACTATGTACCAGAACCTTATGCTACTGATGATAGCGATCCTAAATGGCCTGTTGGCTACTTGCGAGGATTAATTAATGCTGGCACTGTCAAACCGGGAGATGAATTGGAATACACGATATATTTCCTTTCCAATGGTCTTGGTAATGCAACTAATGTGAAATTCTGCGACTTAGTTCCCACTAATGTTAGTTTGATTCCTACTGCTTTTAATGGTATGACTCCTAATGATGGTGGCTTACCAGGAGCAGATCGAGGAATTGCTCTAGCTATTGGTTCTAATACACCTACGCTTTATCTGACGAATGTCGGAGATAGCGATCGCGGGTATTTTTATACAGCTAATGACTCAAGTACACCATCATACTGTGGTACTAACACTAATGGAGCAGTAGTGGTCAATATTACAGTCCCAAGTTTTCCTAATCTACCCGCAGCCACTGGATCTGGCACACCAGCTAATTCTTATGGTTTTGTCCGCTTCCGCGCTAAGGTGAAATAGCTTAAATTTAATATTTTAGGAGCTAATCTAGCCACACCGTGATTCCTCCATCTGTCCCTACAAAACGGCTTTTATCCTGATTATTTATTCTCCCACCAATATGGTCTGTTTATTTCCGCCGACCTGTACTAGTGCTGATCTCAGATACGCTAACCTTGATGGTGCTGATTTGACCGATGCCAAGTTAACTAACGCTTGTCTGCAAAACGTTGTGATGCGGGGTGTAAATTTGACTAATGCTGACTTGACTGGTGCTGAGATTGAGTTTATTCAGGAGATGGTTAAAGATTCTATTTTTTGTAGAATTATCATGCCAGATGGCAGTATTTACAATGGAACTATTTAAATAAATTATTAGTTTATTCATCGTTATTAAGACTCAAAGCCTCTCTCCTTGTAGGCTACGGTGTACACACATCTCTAAAAATCCTACCCACACAATATTTCTGTTCAAGTGAAAGTCGCACACTGAGCAAATATCACGCCCGAAACTTTAGTTCCGGGCTGATAGCTAAAGTCCACTAAGCGTGGACTGAACTAAATTTCTTGTTTAGTCATCTAAAAGAAGACTTTCGCTATGAGACTCGAAATTTATTCCGAGGCGGGATAGATACACTGCACTAACACTTGTGTGTACACCGTAGCCTTGTAGGAGAGAGGTTTGGAGAGAGGTGAAAACTCTAATGCATCCAACCGAGAACCGCTATACTTTTCCCCTTATGGTGTGATGCCTCTTTAACCGAAGCGCCCACTAATATAATCTTCAGCTTCTTTAGTTTGAGGAGAACTAAACATTTGCGCTGTCGGATTAAACTCGACTAATTTGCCCCGACGTTTGCCATACTCGTCAATTTCTGTATTGAAGAAAGCTGTGAAATCTGCCACTCTCGAAGCTTGCTGCATATTGTGTGTCACCATAATAATGGTGTATTGCTCTTTGAGTTCTAAGCAGAGTTCTTCTACTTGGCGGCTAGAAATCGGGTCGAGAGCAGAACATGGTTCATCCATTAATAATACATCTGGCTTCATGGCGATCGCACGGGCAATACAAAGCCGTTGCTGTTGTCCGCCAGATAATGCAGTTCCCTTCTCTTTGAGTTTGTCTTTGACTTCATCCCAGATAGCAGCGCGTCTGAGAGAATCTTCCACCAATTCATCAACGTTACCTTTGTAACCATTAGCACGGGGCCCAAAGGAAATATTTTCGTATATTGACTTGGGGAAAGGATTTGGTCTTTGAAAAACCATTCCGACTTGGCGGCGTAATTTTACAGAGTTTATCTTGGGATCGTAAATATTGCGATCGCGATAATTTAGTCTACCCTCTACCTTAGCTCCAGGGATTAAATCATTCATCCGATTGAAGCAACGCAGTAAGGTACTTTTACCACATCCTGAAGGCCCAATAAAAGCAATAATTTGTTTATCAGGAATCTTTAGATAGACATCTAAAAGTGCTAAAAATCCTCCATAGAAGACCTTCACACCTTCAACATTGAAAACGCTATTACCTTGTTCAATTGTGGCGCTATCTGATTGACTTCTACTATTGCTATAAGTCATGTGGCTATTCTCCAAATAATCTGTGAATGTATCTAATTAGATATTTAATTACCTAACGGATTGAGAAGCGTTGCCGGATATAAATTGCAACACCATTTAAAGCTAAAATCAAGAGCAACAACGCAATAATTGTCGCGGCTGCTGCACCAGCAAAACCCGGTTCAGGACGAGTGATGTAACTGTAAATTTGAATGGGTAATGCCATAAATCTCTGGAACAAACCAGGGTCAAAAGTGAGAAAACCCACAGCACCGACAACAATTAGAGAGGCTGCATCACCAATGGCACGAGATACAGAGATAATCACTCCTGTCAAAATACCGGGAATAGCATAGGGTATGACGTGACTGCTGATAGTTCGCCATTTGGTAACACCTAATCCATAAGAAGCATTTCTCAAAGAATCTGGGACGGCGCGAATTGCTTCTCTAGAGGTGACAATAATTACTGGCAAAGACAACAAAGATAAAGTCAATGCACCAGAAATCAAAGCGGGGCCAAACCCAAGCAGATAATTGAAAACTCCTAAACCCAGCAATCCATAAACAATAGAAGGTACACCCGCGAGATTACTGATATTAATCTCAATAATCGCTGTCCACCAAGCTTTAGGTGCATACTCTTCTAAATATAAAGCTGCTCCGACACCAATAGGAACAGTAACCAAAATCACAATAGTTCCCAAAAGAACACTGCTGATAATTGCAGGACGAATGCCACCTTGGTCAGCAAAACGAGAAGGAGTTTCGGTCAGAAAGCCGGGTGACAAAAATCTACCTAATCCGTCTTTAAAAATATCAAAAAGTAGCAATGCTAGGATAAATAAACCAATCAGTAATCCTAACAAAAAAATTACTTCAAATACTTTTCCTAATGTCTCTCTACTTTCAACATTATCAGTAAATTCTGTCGTAGAATCTAGAGAACTATTTGGTTGATAACTTGTAGCCATACTTATTAATCGTATTTTTCTTTAAAGCGATTTGCAATCAAGTAACTCACAATATTCAAAGCTAGGGTGATGAGAAACAGAACAGCACCTACAGCATATAAGGTTTTGAAATTGAGACTACCACGCGGACTATCTCCTCCAGAAATTTGTGCCATGTAAGCTGTCATTGTTTCTATTGATTCGGCAAAATTAACAGTCAGCTTTGGCTGTAGTCCGGCGGCGATGAGAACAGTCATTGTTTCACCCACAGCGCGAGAAATACCCAATATAATTGAGGCAATGATTCCAGAAAGCGCGGCTGGTAGAACTACTTTAAAAATGGTTTCCAGTTTCGTGATACCTAAAGCATAAGAGCCTTCTCGTAAAGAGCGTGGAACTGCTTTAATAGCATCTAAGCTGATAGAACCAACAGTAGGAGTAATCATTACTCCCATCATTAATCCTGCACTCAAAGCGTTGAATATTTCCACAGGGATAAAATTTCGTAGCAAAGGTGTGACAAACAATAGAGCAAAGTAACCATATACTACTGTTGGTATTCCCGCTAAAAGTTCCACTGCTGGACGTAAAACTGCTGCTACTTTTGGTTGAGCATACTCACTTAAATAAATAGCAGAAGATAACCCCAAAGGAATAGCAACTGCCATCGCAATGGCTGTCGTTAAGAAAGTGCCATTAATCAAGGGCCAAACGCCAAAATGTCTATCTGCAAATAAAGGAGTCCATTTAGTATCAAGAAAGAATTGAGCAAAGGAGACTTCTTGGAAAAAACCAAATGTCTCTTGAAAGATAATTAGGACAATCCCAAAAGTCGTCAAAACCGAAACTAAAGCACAAGCAAATAAAATTACCCCAACAATCTTTTCAGAAATATCTTCAGATGCATTTTTATCCAATGATTGTCTGGATAATAGATAAGGATCGTCTTGAGAATTGAGATTTTGCATAAACAGTTAATTTTTTAACTACACTCAGACTACAATAGCTGGAACTTTATTTAAATAAAGTTTGTAATTGGTTCACCTGGTTTTGCTTTTTTGAATTTTGTCCCCGTTTCACCAGTAGCAAATTTTTGTTTGACTTTGACATAAGCTTCATCAGGTAGTGCCACATAACCAACACTATCTACCCATTTCCAAGAATTTTCTAGATAAAAATCTACAAATTCTTTAACTGCTGGCTTGTTATCTAAAGACTTTTTACTGACATAGAGAAATAGAGGACGAGACAAAGGTGTGTAGATATTTTTGATGACATTATCTACAGGAACTGGCTTTTCACACTTTCCTGTAGGACTTTCTACAGCAACTAAATTGAGTTTATCTTGGTTTTGAATGTAGTAAGATATTCCAACATAACCCAAGGCTGATACATCACCTGAAACACCTTGTACTAGGAGATTTTGATTGTGACTAGGGGTATAATCTGTACGGCCATTCTTGGCTTTGCCAGTCACAGCTTGAGTCATATAATCAAAGGTTCCAGTATCAGAAGCAGGAGCATAAAGCTTCAGTTTTTCGTTAGGGAATTTGGGATTAACTTGATTCCAAGTCAAGATTTTACCGTCTGATTTTGCGCCCCAAATTTTGCCCAGTTCCTTAATAGTGAGACATTTGGCGAAGTTATTTTTACGGTTAGCAATTACGGCTATACCATCTAAAGCTACAGGTAACTCGACAAATTCAATATTCTTACTTTTACATTTTTTGATTTCTTCATCTCGAATGGTACGAGAAGCACCAGCTATATCAATATCGCCATTACAAAATTTACTGAAACCACCACCAGTACCACTTGAGGCGACACTAACTTTAGCTTCAGGTTTCCCTTTGCCATACTCTTCTGCAACTGCTAAAGAAACAGGAAAACCTACAGCAGCACCGTCAATACTTACTTGACTTTTCAATTCCTGTCCGCTGTTACAAGCAGTGATACTGCTGGCAAGAAGCATTAAAGATGTTAAGAAAAAACTATTTTGAAATCGGTTACAAAAGCTCATAAATTATCCATTGAGATAAAGTGGCTGAGAATTACTTATGCTTGGCTAACTGCAAAATGTAGAGAATGCAGCATGATATATCTTTTATCATGCTTTGTTCGCAGCTTGAATTTTATCAAAAATTGCCCCATCTCCAAAAAACTTGTTCTGAATAATATCCCAACCACCTAAATCTTGAGATGTGAATAAAGTTTTAATTGGCGGATATTGTGATGCTACTTCTTGGGTAACGGTGGGGTTAACAGGACGATATTGTAATTTTGCAAATTCCCGTTGAGCTTCTGTGGAGTAAAGAAAATCAACAAATGCTTGTGCAACTTCTCTTGTACTGTGTTTATCGACGTTTTTATCAACTATCGCTACAGGATTGTCAATGGAAATATTGACTTGGGGGACAACATAAGGCAACTTCGTCCCATTTTTACCCGCCAAAATCACCTCATTTTCGTAGTTGATTAAGACATCTCCCTCACCTTTTTGGAAGAACAAATCGCTAGCCTCACGGGCATCTTTTGTTAGAGTCGGGGTATTTTTATAAACTTTGGTGACATAATCTAACGCTGTCGCTTCATCACCACCTGTTAGAGTTACCGAACCCCAGAAAGCTAAGAATTCCCAGATAGCAATACCAGAAGTTTTTGGGTTAGCAGCAATCACTTTCACGCCATCTTTTGCCAAGTCTGCCCAAGTCTGAATGCCTTTTGGGTTGCCTTCGCGAGTAACGATCGCAGCAACCGATCTACTCACAATACCACTTCTCGGTGCTTTGGTTTCCCAACCTGATTTAATCAAACCTGCAAGAGCAATTTTGCTGACATCGAGGGGAAGTGCCAAGTGTACTATATCTGCTTCTTGCGAACCGTCAATCACAGCAGCCGCTTGAGCGCCAGAACCACCATAACTTTGCTCAAATGTGACATTTTGGTTGTGTTCTTGCTTCCACTTTTCGATAAATTTGGGAATTATCTGGTCATGTGCGGCTTTGGTGACAGAGAATGAAACGAGTTTTAACTTAACATCATTTTTGCTAGCTGAACTGCTTCCAGAACAGGAGGCAACTGCTATACTCAAAAAAATACTTATTAAAAACAGACTTACAAAGCTTTGGATACTGCGGCCATTCAACCAACTTCTAACTGTATGTTGATACGATAGTTGTATAGTCCGCAAAGCTTTCATGGCATAAGCCTGCATTCCCTCACTCAGGAATTTACTTAATTGTATCGATTGTTGCGACTTGCTCATTAGAATCACCCCTAAATCTACGGTATTTCTACATGGATACCGTGATTATGAGAATTATAGGGTATATAGAATAATATTTATCATCTGGATTAAATTTTTTTGACTAAGTGAGCAATGTATCATCAAAAGTAGCAAATAAATCTGATTTACCAAGGCATTTCAGAAGACGGGTTTTTTGCTGGAAAGCGAAACAATCCGATTGCATACATAATATTTGCTAAAAAATATGTGATTTGTAATACAAAACAGTATTGAAAACTAGACTTTTTTTAGCCGCCAAGCTGTTTGTAAAACAAAGTATTCGTATTAAAGCATTTTGAAAATCATATCTAGCGATCGCACTGATTACTAAATCAAGGTATGCTTTGATTTTGCTACTCTAACCAGTTATCTAATTGCAAATAAGGATTGAAAGACAGAGGATATAATTCTGGAAATCTTCCTTAAGGTTGGCCTACCCAAATTAATCTTAATTCTCTGATTGGCAAACTCAAAAATCAATGCTCATAACCATAAATAAATTTTATGACTAACGAGATTACGGAAAAACTTAAACAAGCCTCCGATGGTTTGTTAATGATAAGTGAATCAGAGTATCCTTTTGAAGCTTTTTTGTGGTCTAATCAAGCGCAAGAACCAATGACCGCTCAAAAACTTCTCCAGTTAACAGGACATCCTCAAGAAACATCAGTTGAAGAAGTAGAACTAGATTATTTTTTTCGTAACTGTGCCCAAGAAAAAGAATGGCACGATGAAATACAAAAACAAAATGTGCTAAAGTTTAAATCACTTGTCAAAACACTAAGAGATCGCCTCACTAATATCAAGGTTTATCGCATAGGTACGATAAGTATTGATGTCTATATTGTTGGTAAAACTCCAGATAAAGATTTAGGCGGAATTTCGACAAAAGTTGTAGAAACCTAACTAATCACTATAGCGTTTACTAATCACATGAGCTACATCATAGTCCCCTCCTCGCTTGCGGGGAGGGGGTTGGGGGTGGGGTTCTTGTATCTCACTCAACTGAGAACCGCTATAGTACAGCACGGCGTAAATAAACCACCCATTCAAAACCAATGAAATGCTTACGCTATTTTAATTTTTAATTTTTAATTCCGCCTTGCGGTACTAGCCTGTCTATAATTTACAGACAGGCTTTAAGTTTTAAGTGAAGTAAGTATCCTTACAAATTGTCAACTCTAGACTCAATCACACTTTGAACAGACGAAGAAACATTAGAGAGCAAATTATAACCAGTGTTTGTTTCAATGGAATCAACACTAACTCTGTAGCTTGTCCAGCTATTATTTCTAATTCCCTGCGAATTAGGCATATTCACTGCAATTACTCTTGTGTTAGTAGTGACGCTGCTAGCATCAGAATTTGATGAATTTAATACTACAATAACCTTCCATGTTCTAGTCGGAACTGTAACGTTACCATTAGCAATTGTGTTTTTTGTTCCATTCGATCCAGTTCCACCAGTGCCATAGGAACCCGAAATAATATAGAGTTCTTTCCCCTGGTTTACTAAGTCTCTAGAATAGTTTTCTAGTGCAGCCCAAGGCCCCTGATTATTATCAGGTGACTGAGGAATTATATTCGTCATTAAAAAAGTAGCAGAGTTATTGGTAACTGTATTTGTCCTATCTGCTGAAGCAGTCATGTGTCCCCTATCAAAACCGCTACCAGTGTAATCGGAAGAAGTGACTCGGTAGCAGCTTGAAGGTAATGTAGTATCTGCACGAAAATCATCTTGGCGAGGTGCGCTTCCTAGCCATGATGTGTTTAGCTGCCAACTTACCCAATTTGGTGTCCCTCTATAGCAATTGTAAGAAACTGCGTATTGAGATTTGCTCAACAAAAGATTACTGTAACTACTGCCAGCATTACTAGGATTGCCCATTCTTAGATGAACGCTTGAGGTTTGGGCTGTTAGTGGCTTTTGTAGATAATTAAGCAGAGTGAAAGATATTGCTGTTGGTACAGCAATAGTTAGAATAGCCCTGAGAAAATCAGACTTCTTCATTTGTTACTATTTATTTGTTTAAATCAACTACAATTGTTTCTGTGAAAGTTACAGAAATTCAGTAAAACTTACCAATCGCAATATAGCTATGGTTGTATAAAGAGAGGTTAAAAAGCTGTAAATATTGCGTTAACATCTAGTAGTCTGTCAAGAACTAATTGACGGATAAGTTTCCTGTAGAGACGGCGATTTATCGCGTCTTTCTAACCTTATTATTTGCTTTAATAATTGAGTGATGGCGCGGAGTGCCCGCGCCCAAGCGATCGCTATTTTCGCTCTACTGAGGACTAGAGAGTATTTTGACTGATTGACAAAATACGCTTTATCTTAACCTCTCACGAAAGCTTAGAAAGAGGAAGGAATATTAAAAAATAGTCCTTGGTCGAATTGATTTTTCAAAAAGTCTTCCAGTTCAATTTCGTCGTCATTCGGAACTTGAAACCAAGTATCGAAGTTGTGCTTCAAGAAGTATTTAAAAGATTTCCAGCCAAAAAGTTGCTGCCCAATGCTTGTGATTGCGACGTTCATTGTATTTTCCTCAGGTTGTTTCAAGTATGTGATTAAGAATTGGTTAAACAAATTGGCATTCCACAACAAGTGGATGAATTGTAGCAAGCTATTCTGAGGCAGTTCTTGTACAGGGGAAGCAGACGGAGAGATTTTATAATTTGCTAAATCATTCCCTTTCTCTGCAACGCCAACAAATTAATCATTGTTCAGCGCTCTCTGCACTAGCAAATGTATTGAGGAATAGAATTATTCTGACTACAAGGATCTAACCTCAACTGATTCAATACCTGCTGTAATTCCACTTCTGATATATACTTCTCCTTAAGCGAGCCGAAGTACAACAGTGCAGTTTCATAGCAGGCAACAGTTATGTTAGTGCGCTCCTCTGAACTTAGTGCCGCCACTATTTTAACTGTCTCATCCACGTGCTTTACGTCACTACCTAAACAACTGTGCATTCGCAGGCAGCGATTAGCATAGGTATTAGGTGGTAGTATCGCTTCCACCTGTTGGATATGCTCTGCTTTGATATTCATTGCTAGACGTTCCATTGTATAGCAATACCCAACGCAACCAATTGGATCTGCTGCTTGTACGCTCTGAGTGAAGTAACTCAGCAAAGCCATAGCAGTCGGAGGGAGGAGTGCTTTGACTACAGCTTCGGCATCATATCCCATCGATTGAATATCAAGCAAGGCGAGGCGATCGTGACCTTGTTCTTCACGAGCTTTCTGTGCTGCCCACTGTGCTAAACTCCAGCGTCCCAATCCAGCAAAGCGCCCAGCTGCTTCTTCCATTAATAGCGCAGTATGGTGAGTTAAATGGTAGGAAGCGGCAAGTTGCCAGATCCAATGGGAGGGAGTTAAGGCAGGTGGCTTGCAGTTTGGTAATGTATCTTTGGCAGCAGATACTATAGCTCTATCTAGAAGCTTGCGAGTCTCAGATATAGTGTCCCTGTTAAATATCAGTTGGATAAAGGGATTACTACTCTTTAGACTTAATTGGCTACTCTTGTTAGGTTTGTCGATGTTAGTTGAACGGAATAATAGATTCATGGCAAGTTTCTTTCATTTTCATGGGTTGTTTCTACCCATTCACGAATAAGGTTGTGGAGGATAAAGCGTTGCATAACCTCTCTTTGAGCACAAAGAACTTTAAATTGTATCTTCAGGGAGGAGGGAATGTATGCCTTGATATGCGTGATATCGTCTCGGTCTTCATCTAAGGTGTTAGTCATGAAAGAAGAAGTTGGGCCATCAGCCTTTACCCATTCGCTGATTAATACTTCCAAGACTTCACTCATCTTTAATCCATATTGTGCACAGAGCGCTTTAAACCGAAACTTAAGCGCTTTCGGCATACTACCTTTAATCACCGTATATGACTCTTGCTCCTCCTTATACATCCAGGTTAAAAAAAACGAAAGTTCAAAAGTCCTTTGTGATCTAGGGTAAGTTTTCTAAAAATTTTCACCAGTAAAGACTAGTGAAGTTAAGAAAAAAGTTATTTAGTAGTGACAACACTGCACGCATTTTAAGAAATTTCCAGAAAATAAAATATACAATTTTAATAATGATAATCATTATATAAAAACAGGAGAGATTGCCGTTGGTAGCCTCTCTCTCCCCTTTTTGTAGTAAATTTAATGATGATTTGATTTTTGGGTAGATAGAGGTGTCAATACAATTAACGGATTCACTGAAAAAGTTGTTGAAGGAAACCGCACAGCAATTAAAAGGTGCGGACAAACGTAAATTTATAGCACAAACAGTTGTGGCATTAGGACATGGGGGACAGTCTCTAGCAGAGCGAGAGTTAGGATGGAATCGTGTAACTATTAGTAAAGGAATTAAAGAGCTAACTACTAGTATTACTTGCGTGGATAATTATCGAAGTAGAGGGCGTTATAAAGCAGAAGTAAAACTGCCAAATCTTTTAGAAGATATCAAAAAAATTGTCGATTTACAAAGCCAAATAGACCCAAGTGGTAAAAGCCAAAAACTGTATATAAGTCTTTCTGCTGCTGAAGTTAGACAGCAATTAATTGATAATTTTGGTTATAATGATGAAGAATTACCAACTTCGGAAACAATTCGTGTCAAGTTAAATGATTTAGGGTATTGCCTCAAGCGGCTTGCCAAGATTAAAGCTCAAAAAAAATACCCGAAACTGAATTGTAGAGAATCATTATAATAAAAATATTTTTGATGGGCTTTAAACAGCATTATATTTTACTAAAACTATGATTGGGAATGATAAGCATCCAGTTGTTAAGTTAGTCAGTCAAACTTACTTTATGGATACATTTAACTAAAAAATCCATGTCCTACTGCACTTTCAAGAAATATGGGGAGTATGGAAAGAAAGTGTTTACTGAAATAGAATTCAGGAGTCAGGAGCCAGAATGGGCTAAACGCCCCGCTACCGCTAACAGAATAAATTTTGAACGAAAGAGTGGATAGCGCAGCGTAAAGTCTTCTCTTCGAGAGGCTTCGCCAACGGCATGGCAACTCTTGGAGACGCTACCGCGAGCGAGTCCGCGTACTCCTACGGGGAAGCAAGCTACGCGTAGCGTCTGTCTGCGACACGCTGCGCGAACGTAGAGAGCGTCTTCATTCTGACTCCTGAATTCTGACTTCTGAATTCTTCTTCAATAAAATGATTATCATTTCAAGTAACTGTATATTTTATTTTCTGGAAGTCTCGAATCTTGAAAAAGCTAAAAAAATAGTACAAACACCAATAATTTACAACAATAGTCTGTCTTCTATCTAAAGACTGAGATATTGATTATGCTTAAGTTAAATATTAGCTAAAAATAACTTATTTTTTAGTTAAGTCAAAATAATATCAAACACTGATTTGAAGTGTGACTGGTTATAGTTATTGAAGTTATCCTATTTTTCTTCTCTTAACTAGGCAGTTACGTTTTTAATATTTTCTTTATAATTTTCTTAAAATTCTATATCTTCACTAGTAAAAACCTGACTAAAGTAAAAAGATAGATAGCGAAAGGACTTAGGTAACGCGAAAACCAAAAGTAATTAACGCGAAATGCTAGCTCTTTCCTTCCCAGACTTTTGCTACAAAGCAAACATACTTAATCAATGAAACCTCAAGATGAAAGGTTGAGAAGCAACTTCCAATTTTTCTAAATTCCAAAATTCCTTTTTTGCAAATAATTATTTAGTCACAACGAGGTCAGTTGTCATGGTTCAAATTCTTGAAAACCCAGCAGTCAAGCAACCACCAATTAGTAATAGAGTTGAAAGTTTTTTGCTAGATATGTTCAATAATGTTTGCCAAGCTATTGAGGAAATAGATGGAAGTAAACTTGACGAACAACGCTGGACAAGAGATGAAAGAGGCCAATGGGTACAAGGTGAAAACAGTAATGGTGCTATATATATCGACAAGTCGCTGCGGAACGGGAATGTATTTGAAAAAGTAGGTATCAACTACGTATCGATGCAGGGTGAGTTACCTCCTGGTGTGACTTTCCGAGGATCGGATGTTGTGATGGCTGACCCAACAACTATAACGCCAGATCAAAAAGGTACTTCTTTCTTCGCTACGAGTACCAGTGTTGTCATTAATGGATCTAATCCAATGATACCGACAGCACACGTTAACTATCGCTACTTCCAATTGGGTGATGGCACTGAACCTGGTTCTTGGTGGTTTGGTGGTGGAGGTGATTTAACACCAATTTACTTATTTGAAGAAGACGCAGTTCATTTTCATCAAGTACATAAAGCAGCTTGCGATCGCCACGATCCAGAACTCTATCCACGCTTGAAAAAGTGGTGTGATGAATACTTTTATCTTCCTCATCGCAGTGAGTGTAGAGGTGTAGGTGGAATTTTCTTTGACAATTTACAACATTCCGATGTCGAAACTTTACTTTCCTTCGTAAAAACTTGTTCTGAAGCTTTCATCCCTGCTTATTTTCCGATTGTCAAACAACGTAAGGATATGGAGTTTACGGAACAGGAGAAATATTGGCAGCGCATCAGACGCGGACGTTATGCCGAATTTATTCTACTGCATGACAGAGGTGTTCGATTCGGATTGGAAAGCGGCATCGTGAGTACACAAAGTGTTCTTAATTGTATGCCTGGAGAAGCTTTTTGGAACTATAATGACCAACCCACGGCTGATAGTCAAGAAGCAAAGCTTCTAGAGGTACTGAGAAATCCCCAGGAATGGGTGTAAAGACGGTCAAGAGCAGATTTGAAAACAGCAGCCGATCAAAAATGTTGGCTACCCAAATCCTAACCCTGTTTTGTTACTCTCGGAAAACAATAATCGAAGCAAGATTCCAAAACTTTGATCGAGTCAAGCTTTGAGTGTTTATTTTCTAACAGGAACTAAAATTTGTAACCAAAACCTGGAGATTAAAGCTCTGAAAGGCTTTCAGTGATTGGGTTCTCCCAAAGTGATAAAAAGAGGGCTAATACCGTTTCACCTGAAGATTGATACAGATGGCAACCTGTTCTTGAGCAGGGTAGGCTCTTGAGCCAGGGAAAGTAAGAAAAGTAATTTGTATCAAGAATTGAGTGAAATGGTATAATAAGCGCCCTAATTTTTACTCTTTAAATTTCTTTAGAGATAGCCTCTAAATAGGAAGTAACAAGGTGTTTATGGAAAAATTGCCGACAAGTATTTTGCTACAAATTAACAAACTATTTCGCTGGTCTAACTCAACTAAATTCGCCAACTTTAAAACTGAAATTAGCAAGTTTTTCCAAGTTCAATGGTTGAGTTCTCTCTCCATCAAGCAGTTGCAAGAAGTTGACATTGTATTCCTCTGTATGTTTGCTAGCAGATACCTAACGTTGACGATCATTTTACTATACTTATGGAGTTCAATTCATACTAGTCCTGAATCACCAAGGACGTGCTATCCCTGAAGTCAATCGTAGGATTATAGGAGCAAAAAAGTTTCTGGCGATCGCAGTCTTAAATTTAGCAGCAATCAGCCATTGATTAGCTCGTTTTTTTAGGTAATTTAAATGAGTAACAAACACGGAGAACTGGCAATGGATAACGTTATAGGTATTGGCGACATTACCATGAACGATGTGATGCAAATGGATTCCTCCAAAGCAGTGAGTATGTTTAGGAATCGATTTGCAGCCTACAAAAAGCTGTCAGATGAAATTGGAGAAGATGCAGCTTTTGAACAAATGATGTTAGCTTACCCTGGTCATCAAAAAGCGTTCATGGGTGCTTTCATTGACAATACCACCATAGCCAAAGGCTTTACTGATGCAATTCCGATCTTTCGGATCATGGGCTTCAAAATGCAAGTCGTAGATATTTCCCAAGAAGGAAAAGATGCTGCACTAGAAATTCAACGAGTTTGCCCGGTTCTTTCAATTGCCAAAGAATATGGACTTGAAAGCCCTTGTCGAGTTATTTGTGAGATGGAACAAGAAGCAACCAGGAGAGCATTTCCTGGGATGAAAGCCGCAATTATTAGCAAGCAGGCAGATGGTGACTGCGTTTGTATGTTCAAGTATGAAAGACCTGCCAAAGGGGTAGAAGTAAAACCACAAAAAACACCGAGCTTGTTCTCTCATATTCTCGATTTGATTCGCTTGACTCCTAAAATCTTGCAGATTGGGATGAATCTTTTAAAAACGTCTCTTTCTAAAGGATCGTAACTTTTATGAATGGCATTGTTCAAGACCTCAAGCATTTGATTGCAGGTGAAGTTAGCAACGCTTCAGAAATTTTGACAGAAGTTTCCGAAGATTTTGGTGGTATATTCCAAAAGTCTCCTCAAGTTGTTGTCACTCCTCAAAACGCTAACGATATTGCCCAAACTGTCAAATATGCCACTCAAAAAGGATTAATAGTTTCTTCACGCGCTGCGGGACATTCGTTAGGCGGTCAGTCTTTAAACCAAGATGGAATCGTTTTAAATATGAGGAATCTCGATAAAATTCGAGATATCCAAAAAGAGCAACTCTGGTTTAAAGCTGATGCGGGGACTTCTTGGAATCAAGTAATCGATACTTGTATTCCTGATGGTTTAGTTCCTCCCGTATTAACCAATTATTTTGGTGTTTCTGTAGGAGGAACTCATTCTGCGGGTGGTATAGGTGCAGCCTCTTTTCGTTACGGAAATCAAGCTGATAATTGTCTTGGTTTAGAAGTCGTAACCGCAGAAGGTGATATTCTCTGGTGTTCGCCTGAAGAAAACAGCGAACTTTTTAATCACGTACTTTGCGGTTACGGTCAGTTTGGAATTATTACCCAAGTTCAGCACAAACTCAAAGTTTACCCTTCCCAAACCCGCACGTATTTGTTGTTCTATGACAACCTAGATGCTCTTTTGCATGACAAACGGGTTTTAGTAACCGAACAAAGGGTCGATCATCTCGTATCTTTCCCAGTTCCCTGTTTGCAAGGAGTATCCAGAGCAACAGGAATAATGCAACCTTTGATTCAATGGTTTTACACGTTGCGGATTACTGTTGAAGCAAATTCTCTTGACGCTATTGATGACAAAGAAATCCTTGCTGGCTTAAATTTTTACCGTCATATCCATACTGAAGACTTGGGATTTGCACAATTCATCGAACCGATGATTCAAGTAGATAGTAAGGATATCGCTCACCCTTGGATGGATGTTTTTCTTCCCGCCTCATCAGCTAAAAATTACATCGAAACGGCTCTCAAACAGTTGCCTTCTTTTCTCGATATTAGTAAAGCGCAAATGGGCTGCTTTTGCTTGGTAAACCGGAATAACACGATGCCCATGTTTCGTTTACCGCAAGAGGAAGAACTAATTATTGGGTTTGGAATTTATCCCAGCATTCCGAAATCGCAAGTTCAACCAATATTGGCTGAATTGAAAAAGCTCAGTAACCTGAGTTTAGAGATGGGCGGAAAAAGATATTTAACTTGCTGGATAGATTTTACTATTCAACAGTGGCAAAGCCAATTTGGCGATTACTGGCCAAAAGTTAATCAAATCAAAAGGAAGTACGATCCCAAAGGAATATTTAACTCTGGCTTTTTTGAGTACGAACAGATTGCCCATCCAGCGATCGCACCACAGAAAAACCAACTCGTTGAGAATGTTGCTACTAAGTCTGCGATCGCAGTATAAGTCACTTCTCAATCATCTTGTTTAGAACCATCCATATTACTTGACCGAGGCTCTAGAAGAAGACAAACTTCAGAGGAGGAAACATGAATATCGCACTTGTAGGTCTTAGTCACAAAACAGCTCCGGTTGAAATTCGGGAAAAACTGAGTATTCCAGAAGAACGAATTGAAAACGCGATCGCCCAGCTGTGTAAATATTCTCACATTCAAGAAGCTGCTATTCTTAGCACTTGTAATCGTTTAGAAATTTACGTAGTTGTAAACCAGATAGATCGGGCAGCTCAAGAGGTGACAGAGTTTCTTTGCGAGTACAGTAAACTGCCTTTTGCAGACTTGCAGCAATACTTGTTTACTCTGCTACAGCAAGATGCTGTTAAGCATTTAATGCAAGTTGCTTCCGGTTTGGATAGCTTGGTGTTGGGAGAAGGGCAAATTCTAGCTCAAGTCAAACACGCCTTCCAACTGGTTCAGCAATACAATCAGGGCGAACGCATCCTCAATCAGTTGTTCAAGCAAGCCGTTACCACTGCAAAACGGGTTAGAACGCAGACATCAATCGGTACGGGTGCGGTTTCGGTTAGCTCTGCGGCAGTAGAATTAGCCCAAATCAAAGTAGAGAAGTTATCGGCTTGCCGAGTGACAATTGTCGGCGCTGGTAACATGGCTCGGCGACTGGTGCAACATCTAATCTCTAAAGGCGCAACTCAAATTTCAATTGTCAATCGTTCCGTCGAACGAGCTGAGGAATTGGCGAATCAATTTAGTGATGCTGGAGTGCAATATTATCCCCTCGCTGAATTGATGTCATTAGTGGCAACTGCGGATTTGGTCTTTACCAGCACTGCTTCAGTTGAACCTTTACTCGATAAAGCCAAACTCAAAGCTGCATTGCAACCCGAACAGCCTTTGATGCTGGTCGATATTTCAGTGCCTCGTAACGTTGATGCGGACGTTAATGAGTTACCTCACGTGCGGGTGTTTAATGTTGATGATTTAAAAACCGTCGTTGCCCAGAATCAAGAAAGTCGTCGGCAAATGGCAATAGAGGCGCAAGCATTAATCCAAGAGGATTTAGACGCATTTCAAACTTGGTTGCGATCGCGAGAAACCGTTTCCATTATTAGCTGTTTACGGGACAAACTCGAAAAAATTCGCGAACAAGAGTTAGAAAAAGCTTTGTCCCGTATGGGGTCTGATTTTGCTAAAAAACATCAAGAAGCTGTCGAAGCCTTAACTCAAAGGATTATCAACAAAATTCTCCACGAACCGATGGTGCAACTGCGGACGCAGCGAGATGTAGAAGCTCAACGCCTTGTCCTCCAAGTTCTGCAAGAGTTGTTTAATCTAGAGACAGGAGAGGTGCAATCTAATTTTGTTGCCGAAACATCCTCCCTATCAATCAGCACCGTAGAGATAGCAGCAAAAAACATCAATGTTGCTCAAGTGAACCGGGAACATTTCCAAGTTGCTCAAATGAGACTTGAAAGTATTGCAGTCCATGCAAAAGTTGAAGAAGTTATTGCTCAAAGCGTAACTTAAGAAAATCCATAATTCTTAATAGCAATAACAGGAAGGAAGTATGTTAAAAAACTTCTGGTACGCTTGTGAGTTTAGCGCCGCCGTTACTACAAAGCCCAAGCAAGTTCGGATATTAAATCAGAAATTAGTCTTTTACCGTAACGCTAAAGGACAACTGATAGCTCTCCAAGATCGGTGTCCCCATCGTGGTGCTGCCTTATCTCTCGGTTGGGTAAAAGATGATTGTATCCATTGCCCCTATCATGCCTGGAAGTTTCAAGCAGATGGAAAATGTATTAATATTCCTGCTAATCAACCCGGAATTCCTATTCCCAAGAATGCTCGTGTAGATAGCTATCCAATCCAGGAAAAATACGGTTTTATCTGGCTATTTTATGGAGACTTACCAGAAGAAGAACGTCCGCCAATCCCACCCTTGCCAGAATTTGAAGACCCAAGCCTACAGAAAATTTTCTTTGAATACGAACTGAATGCTCACTACACCCGCACGCTAGAGAATGATATGGATATGTCTCACGTATCTATTATTCATTCCAAGTCCTTCGGGAATGGGTTTGCATTAGAGCAAAAAATGGAAGATTACGAGCTGAATGTAGGGGAGTGGGAGGGTCACGCCAATGTTAATGTCCGAGATTACACCAAAGCAAAAGACCTTTTCGCCTTTGTGTTTCGCCCATTGAAAGCCAATGTGAAGGTGACTCTAGGCTTTTATATGCCCAATATCACTCGGTTAGTGGTTGACTTCGGTCGTGGCAAGCTGGTTAATTTTACTGTCCACGTTCCTGTTGACGATCGCACCACTATTACCAAGCGAATTCAGTTTCGCAGTTTTTTAACTTTCCCTTGGGCCGATGGTATCTTTCAGCGAGCAGCTTACAAAGTTGTGATGGAAGACAAGGGAGTGGTTGAGTCTGAATATCCGATGGCAGTCCCCGATAAGTTGTCAGACGAAGTTCACGTTCCTTGCGATAACTTATCTCTTGCTTATCGCAAACTTCGGCAAAAATGTTTGGCTATGGGATGGGGTATGAAACCTTATCAGAACCAAGTAGACGACTCGAACGGAAATTTAATGCCACCTTCTCCTGAGAAAACAGAATGGTTTGTTTCAGCCATAGTGGGCGATCGCTCATGAACAGCTTTTGTCTTATTGAAGAACTAAATTTAGAGTTCGCATAACTAGGGCGGGCAAGATGCCACTGGTGTCAACTTAACGCGAAACCCGCTTGGTGACAACGTTTTGCCCTCACCCCCAGCCCCTCTCCCTAAGGGAGAGGGGAGCTAGATACTAGACATTCAAGTTCCCCTTCTCCCTTGGGAGAAGGGGTTAGGGGATGAGGGCGTGAGGGATTTGCAAAACGCCTGTCCGATATAGTTTTCGGCTTAACTTGACACCAATGGCAAGATGCCACCCCACAAGATTGGATTGTTGCAAATCCCAAATTCTTGAAATGACAATTATTAAATCCAGGGAGAAATGTATGGGGAATTATACGTTACTGCAAGCGGCGCGAGGTGAGGTACTCGATCGCCCTCCGGTATGGGTGATGCGCCAAGCAGGTCGCTACATGAAAGTTTATCGAGACTTGCGTCAGAAGTATCCTTCGTTCCGCGATCGCTCCGAGAACCCCGATCTAGCCGTGGAAATCTCGCTGCAACCTTTCCGCGCCTTCCAACCCGATGGGGTGATTATGTTCTCAGATATCCTTACGCCGTTGCCTGGTATGGGTATCTCGTTTGACATTATCGAAAGTAAAGGGCCAATATTTGAGCAGCCAATCCGCACGCCAGCCCAAATTGAGGCGCTGACTGCCCTCGACCCCGAAGCTTCTTTACCCTTCGTGCAGCAAATTCTGAGGACGCTACGCCAAGAAGTTAACGGTCAAGCTACTGTCTTGGGCTTTGTTGGCGCTCCTTGGACGCTAGCTGCCTATGCAATTGAAGGTAAAAGCTCGAAAGACTACGCCATTATCAAAAGGATGGCTTTCTGCCAACCGGCGATGCTGCATCAATTTTTAGGGAAACTGGCAGATGCGATCGCGGTTTACGCCCGCTACCAAATTGATGCCGGTGCCCAAATCGTGCAACTGTTTGACTCTTGGGCGGGACAACTCAGCCCTGAAGATTTCCAAACGTTTTCTCTACCTTACCTGCAACGAGTCGTGCAACAGGTTAAGGCAACGCACCCGGACACGCCCCTGATTTTGTATATCAACAACAGTGCTGGAATCCTAGAGTTAATGGCGCAATCGGGTGTCGATATCATTAGCGTAGACTGGACTGTAGATATGGCAGTAGCGCGGCAGCGACTCGGCGCAAATATTGGAGTCCAAGGAAATATCGATCCGTGCGTGTTGTTCGGTACTAAAGAACTAATCCGCGATCGCATTCTGGACACGATCCGCAAAGCGGGGAATCAGAAGCACATCCTCAATCTCGGTCACGGGATTTTACCGAACACTCCAGAAGAGAATGTTGCTTTCTTTTTCGAGACAGTCAAACAGCTCAACTACGCGTCAAACAATCTCAACTAAAAGCTATGACTTCAGTGCAACCCGCTTCATCTAACATTTCCAGTCCCGTTCGCACCATCCGCATCGGTTCTCGTAAAAGCCAACTCGCACTCGTGCAAACTTACTGGGTTCGAGAACAACTCCAAAAGCATTTTCCCGATATTTCCTTTGAAGTCCACACCATGTCCACCCAAGGCGACAACATCTTGGATGTGGCCTTAGCTAAGATTGGCGATAAGGGATTATTCACCAAGGAACTCGAATTGGGAATGCTCAATCAGGAGATTGACTTTGCGGTTCACTCTCTCAAGGATCTGCCGACTTGCTTGCCAGAGGGGTTAGCCTTAGCAGCCGTAACAGAACGGGAAAACCCAGCAGATGCTTTAGTTGTGCATCAAAAGCACAAAGATAAGCAAATCGATACGCTGCCAGAAGGCACAGTGATCGGCACTTCTTCCCTGCGCCGCCTTGCCCAATTGCGTTATCACTTCCCCCATTTTACTTTTAAGGATGTGCGCGGCAACTTAAATACGCGCTTGGCAAAGTTGGATGATGGAGAGTACGATGTGCTGATTTTGGCAGCAGCAGGGTTGCAGCGATTGGGAATGAGCGATCGCATTCATCAAATTTTGCCAACCGAACTTTCTCTTTATGCTGTCGGACAGGGAGCGTTAGGGATTGAATGCCGCGCTGACGATTTGCAAGTGCTGTCAATACTCAAAGCAATCGAACACATCCCTACCCGCGATCGCGTTTTAGCCGAACGTGCCTTCTTGCGAGAACTAGAAGGCGGTTGCCAAGTACCAATCGGTGTTGATACGCAGCTAGACGAAAATACACTGACATTAACAGGGTTAGTCGCCAGCGTCGATGGCAAACGTCTAGTCAAAGATTCTGTTACGGGCACTGCTAGCGAGGCAGAAAATTTAGGTATTCAATTAGCTCATAAATTGCGGCAACAGGGAGCTACAGAGATTTTGGCTGAAATTTTCCAGACAGTCCAGCGCAGTTAGGGAGTTGCAACTCAAAAAAATCCTGTCGGTGTGTAGGCAGAGGGGCAGAGGGGCAGGGGAGCAGGGAGGCAGAGGAGAGACAGAAAAATACGATTAAAGGGAAAGGATTTTTTCGCTCGCCGCTTTCCCCTTTACCCCTTACCCTTTACCCCACTTTTGCAAGAAGTCTATTGGCTAAGTAAAGCCTTTCATCGTTGATTTTAATACTATGTTTCCAATTCATCGCCCGCGTCGGCTAAGAAGCCATCCCCAATTGCGGCGGATGGTGCGCGAAAACGTCTTGACAACCAGCGATTTAATCTACCCTCTTTTTGCCGTACCGGGTGAGGCGATCGCCAACGAAGTCAAATCCATGCCTGGAGTTTACCAACTTTCTGTAGATAAAATCGTCGAAGAAGCGAAGGAAGTCTACGATCTCGGCATTCCAGCTATTATTTTATTTGGCATTCCTGAAGATAAGGATTCAGATGCAACGGGCGCTTGGCACGATTGCGGGATCGTGCAAAAAGCTGCTACTGCCGTTAAAGAAGCCGTACCCAACTTAATCGTGATCGTCGATACTTGCTTGTGCGAATACACTAGTCATGGTCACTGCGGTTATTTAGAAGTAGGAGATTTAACCGGGCGCGTTCTCAACGATCCAACGCTGGAATTGCTGAAAAAAACGGCAGTTTCACAAGTCAAAGCGGGTGCAGATATCATCGCGCCATCTGGAATGATGGATGGTTTCGTGCAAGCCATTCGTTCGGGTTTAGATGAAGCAGGCTACCAAGATACGCCAATATTATCTTACGCCGCCAAGTATGCCTCGGCTTATTACGGGCCTTTCCGCGATGCCGCCGACTCAACACCGCAATTTGGCGATCGCAGAACTTACCAAATGGACTTCGGTAACGGTCGTGAAGCCTTAAGAGAAATCGAACTCGACATTACCGAAGGTGCAGATATGTTAATGGTCAAGCCAGCCTTGGCCTACATGGATATTATCTGGCGCGTTAAGGAAGCAAGCAACTTACCCGTTGCTGCTTACAACGTTTCTGGCGAATACTCGATGGTTAAAGCCGCTGCTCTCAACGGTTGGATTGACGAAGAACGGGTAGTAATAGAAACATTGACTGGCTTTAAACGGGCTGGCGCTGACTTGATTTTGACTTATCACGCCAAAGATGCTGCTCGTTGGTTAGCGAAACTTGGCAATTAAACTTTCTAATTTTGATTTCATGTTGTCGATGTAGAGGAGGAATTTCTCATGTTCATTCCACTCGGTTTTGTTCAACGCTCCGTTTTAACCAGCTTGGGAAAAATCGCCTATTACACTAACCAAGGTGAACTTTGGGCAACCGATGGAATGGGCGATACGCCATCGGGCACGCTACGCGACCGCGAAACTTTAATATTCTTCCACGGGATTGGAGGTGGAGCATCTGCTTACGGGTGGTCGAAGGTGTATCCAGCATTTGCAGGGGAGTATAGAGTGTTATCACCCGACTTAATTGGCTGGGGGCGATCGGATCATCCCGAACAAAATTATCTCCCGAAGGACTACATCCTGATGCTAATTGAGTTCATCGAGAAGACGTGCGAAGGCCCTGTAACAATAATTGCTTCTTCCCTAACTGGAGCATTTGCAATCCGAGCGGCAATCGAACGTCCTGACCTGTTTAAGTCACTTATTCTCACACTTCCTTCAGGTATCAAAGACTTCAGACAATACTACAGCAATAGCTTTTTCGCTCAAATTGCTAGTATTCCTATTCTCGATCGCGTTCTTTACGCAGGACAAGTCAGCAGCTTTGGCATTCGTGACTTTTTTGAGCGAGTGTTTGCTCAACCCAATCGTCTTTCTCCCGAAATTGTAGAAGCTTTTGTGCAATCGGCGCAGCAGCCAAATGCCGAATATGCTGCCCTGTCATTTTTACAAGGTAGCTCATCCTTCGATCTATCAGAATACATTCCAAAATTGACAACACCTACCATCTTTATTTGGGGAAGCCAAGCGAAGTTTACAGGGCCCGAAGTAGGGCGTCGCCTTGCAAATCTAAATCCACAAGCAATCCAAGCATTTATAGAACTAGAAGATGTAGGGTTGAATCCAGAACTGGAAGTGCCGGAAGTAATTATCGGATTAATTAGGAAGTTTTTGCCTGTGTTAGCACAGTAAATTTTTGAGAAACTTCACTGTTTTTAATGTATCAACGTGCTTCAGAGCCACTACAAACTTTCACAATTTATTGAATTTCCTCAAATGTTCGTTATTAGGAAATAGGAAAAATAGGTTGATCTTATGAAGACTACTTTAACTCCTCAAGCAATTCAATCCAAATCTCTACCCCCAGTTGATGCCAAGATTAGAGTCAGTCAATTGATGCGACAGTTGCAAGACGAAATCTCTCAGGGTTTGCAACAGCTAGATGGCGGAGGAACGTTTCAAGAAGATACATGGGAACGACCTGAAGGGGGCGGCGGCAGATCCCGCGTCATCCGCGACGGTGCAGTATTCGAGCAAGGTGGGGTCAACTTTTCTGAAGTCTGGGGTTCTCACCTGCCGCCTTCAATCTTGGCACAACGTCCAGAGGCGGAGGGACATCAGTTTTATGCCACCGGAACTTCAATGGTATTGCATCCGCGCAATCCTTATGTGCCAACTGTTCATCTCAACTACCGCTACTTTGAAGCTGGCCCGGTTTGGTGGTTTGGCGGCGGCATCGATCTAACGCCTTACTATCCATTTGCTGAAGATGCAGCCCATTTTCATTACACATTAAAACAGGCTTGTGACGCGCACGATCCCGAATATTATTCAGTGTTTAAACCTTGGTGCGACGAGTATTTTTATCTCAAACATCGTCAAGAAATGCGGGGCATTGGTGGGATCTTTTTTGACTATCAGGATGGTCAAGGTCAGCTTTATCGAGGCCCCGATCCTAAAGGTGCAGCAGCAGTTACCAGCGATCGCGTTGGCATACCAGCATCCCGCAATTGGGAAGAATTATTTGCATTCGTGCAGGATTGTGGTAAAGCTTTTCTACCTGCTTACACGCCAATTGTCAAGCGGCGGCAGTCAATGGAGTATGGCGATCGCGAACGTAATTTTCAATTATATCGGCGTGGACGCTACGTTGAATTCAATTTAGTTTATGATCGCGGCACGATTTTCGGACTGCAAACTAACGGACGCACCGAGTCAATTTTGATGTCTTTACCTCCATTAGTGCGTTGGGAGTACGGCTATCAACCCGAACCAAACACCCCAGAAGCCGAATTATACCAAGTATTCTTAAAGCCTCAAGATTGGGCAAGCCTGACATCGCTTCTGGTTTAACTTTTGCCGTCAAAACATAAGAAATGTCATTTGTCATTTGTCATTCGTATTTACAAAGGACAAATGACAAATGACCAAGGACAATTTTACTAAAGTCTTCACTGAAATTTGAAGGATTGACATGAATTTACAATTGCTCTCGAAACCTTCAAAGCAATGGACACTGGCTGTAGTTGTCGGTGGTACCGCCCTTACAGGAATTATCGCTTTCTACGGTATTTCTCAATCAAATTCTCAATCAAAACCAACCAGCAAACCCGTTGAAGTTGTGCAAACCAGACCAAAGATTGAGGAAATTACCGCTTTAGGACGGATAGAACCAGCAACGGAAGTCATCAAAGTATCCGTACCTGCTACCTTAAGCAACGATCGCGTCGCCCAACTACTCGTACAGCGGGGCGGTAGCGTTAAAGCAGGTCAAGCGATCGCCATTATGGATTCGCGCGATCGTTTGCAAAATGCTCTACTGGAAGCACAAGCACAAGTCAAAGTATCCCAGGCAGAGTTAGCCAAGGTGCAAGCTGGTGCAAAATCTGGAGAGATTGCCGCCCAAAAAGCTGAAATCGATCGCCTGGAAGAAGAGTTAAAGGGCGAAATAGCTACTAGAGAAGCCACCATCTCTCGCTGGCAAGCCGAAGTCAAAACTGCCAATAGTGAGTATAATCGCTATTCCTCGCTTTACCAAAACGGAGCGATTTCTGCTGTAGAAGTAGATCGAAAACAACTTGCTCTGGAAACAGCGCAAGCACAGCTTACCGAAGCGAGAGCTAACCAAAATAAGAGTGTAGATACTCTACGGCAGCAGATCGAGCAAGCTAAGGCAACCCTAAATAAGATTGCTGAGGTACGTCCGGTAGACGTGCAAGCAGCTGATGCTGAGGTTAATAAAGCGATCGCCGCAGTCAAAAAAGCTGAAGCCGATCTCGCTGAAGTTTATATTCGCGCCCCCATAGCAGGTCGCATTCTCGATATTAAGGCCAAACCCGGAGAAGTTGTTGGTGAGAAAGGCATTGCCGAACTTGGACAAACTAGCTCAATGGAAGCGATCGCAGAGATATATCAAACTGATATTGGCAAAGTTCGTGAAGGTCAACAGGTAACGATTTCGAGTGAGTCGTTCTCCCCAGAGTTACGCGGAACTGTTCGGCTCATTGGGCTACAAGTGATTCAACAAGAAGTAACTAGCGGCGAACCTGGAGAAAATCTCGATCGCAAAGTTATTGAAGTGAGAATTGCACTCGCTCCCCAAGATAGTAAACGAGTTGCGAACTTAACTAACTTGCAAGTACAGGTTGCCATTCAGGCGAATAACAATATCAACCAATAAGAGGGAACAGGCAAAATTAATACTAATTCTCAAAAATAATGCGACAAATAGACCATTTTGTAGAGACGCGATGAATCGCGTCTTCACTTCACCCAAGGATGTATTCCTTAAATTTTGAATTTATAATTTTTAATTGGAGCGTAGCGACTTGACTATCCAAACATTTATATTTGGTAAATTATTCCGCAAAACCCCACTTGCTTGGCGGCAAATGAGCCGTCAAAAGAGTCGTTTATTAGTTGCAATAGCAGGAATTGCCTTTGCTGATTTTCTGATGTTTTTTCAACTGGGAGTTAGAGATGCACTCTTTGATTCGCAAGTTACCCCTTATACCACCCTTAAAGGAGATTTATTTTTAGTCAATAAACTGTCTGATAACTTGCAATCTATCAAAAGTTTTTCCAGAAATAAGCTCTATAAAATAGCAGGTGTTAACGGTGTAAAATCCCTGGCGACGCTATATGTGGGTCAAGCATCGTGGCGAAATCCTGAAAATCGAGCTAGCCGTAAAATTTTCGTCTACGGAATCGATCCGAATCAGCCAGCATTTGACTTACCAGAACTCGATGGACAACTGAATAAACTGAAGTTATTAAATCGAGCGTTGTTTGACAGAGCCGGATTGGTTCCTCAGCTTGGGGACGTTCCTAGTTTACTGAAAAAACAGAATCCGCTTTCTGTTCAAGCTAACGATTATCAAATTCAAATAGTTGGATTATTTAAGCTCGGTTCTTCTTTTTCTGCTGACGGCAATCTAATTACTAGCGATTCTACCTTTTTGCGGCTCTTTCCCCAACGCCAAGCAAACGAAATCGATCTGGGTATTGTTGACGTAGAACCAAATGCCTCGATCGAGCAAATTCAGGCTGATTTGCGATCCAAGCTACCGGATGATTTATTAGTACTAAACCTGGCTGAATTCACTGCCCGTGAAAGTGCATATTGGTCTACAGGCTCCTCTATTGGCCCGACTTTTAACCTTGGTGTTGCAATTGGTTTTTTAGTCGGAGCAGTTATCGTTTATCAAATTCTCTATACTGATGTCTCCGATCATTTGCCAGAATATGCAACGTTAAAAGCAATGGGTTACAGCGATATATATCTGATTGGAGTTATTGTTCAAGAAGCTTTTACTTTAGCGGTTTTGGGCTTTCTTCCAGGTTTTTTGCTATCGAGTGGATTTTACATCTTTTTTCAGTCTGTGACGTTTTTACCGACTGCAATGAAACTAGCTCGTGCGGGAACTGTGCTAGTTTTGACTTTCGTCATGTGTATTGGAGCCGGAGCGATCGCTATGCAAAAGTTACGAGCAGCCGATCCGGCTGATATCTTCTAAGTTTTGAGCAATCGAGTGATGAATTTTGAGTTGAAGTTTAGAAAAATATCGCATTTCAAAACTCATAGTTTTCTAGCCCTACCAGTTTTCTAGAACCAAGCCCAAGGGAACTCCAAGAAATAAATTATCCAATATTGTGGGGTGGGCATCTTGCCACTGGTGTCAACTTAACGCGAAACCGCACGTCCGCCAGGGATTGTAAATCCCTGTCTCATAGCTAAAGTCCTCTGAAGAAGACTTTAGAGCGCAAAAATTTTCAGTCTACTTCAGTAGACTTGAGCAATTAGTCAGGGATTTACAATCCCTGGCTGGCGGGTGAACAACACCCAATCAGTACGCTATTTTTGGCTTAAGTTGACACCAGTGGCATCTTGCCCGCCCAATCAACAAAGGCGGGCGAGACGCCCACCCTACAATAAATAATTGAATATTTTTTTATTTGGAAGTCCCCAAATTTACGGTTGAACTCTCATGTTGCAAAAAATTAGTCTCGATCAAAGTTCAAAACTCAAGGTTCAAAACACTTCCCAACAACCAGTTATTTCAGTTTGCCATCTCGATTACTACTTTGGTCGGGGAGAACTCTGCAAGCAAGTCTTGTTTGATATTCATCTCGACATTTATTCTGGAGAGATTGTGATTATGACTGGGCCATCCGGTTCTGGTAAAACCACCTTACTAACACTAATAGGTGGATTGAGATCCGCTAGGGAAGGCAACCTGAAAGTTTTGGGACAGGAAATATCTGGGGCTAGTAAGCGGCAACTGATGCAAGTGCGGCGACAGATTGGTTATATTTTTCAAGCACACAATTTGTTAACTTTCTTAACTGCAAAGCAGAATGTCCGAATGTCTTTGGAATTACATGATGAGTACCTAAAGCAAGATATCGATCGGCTGGCAACGGATACTCTGAAAAGTGTTGGTTTGGGCGATCGCATCGATTATTATCCAGACAGCCTCTCTGGAGGGCAAAAGCAGCGAGTTGCGATCGCTCGTGCCCTAGTCAGTCGTCCTAAAATTGTTCTTGCCGACGAACCTACTGCTGCTCTCGATAAAAAATCGGGTCGCGATGTTGTAGATATCATGCAGCGTCTAGCTAAAGAGCAGGGTTGCACTATTTTACTCGTCACTCACGATAATCGAATTCTCGATATTGCCGATCGCATTATCCACATGGAAGATGGACGGTTAGTACAAGAAGTGGGAAAACAAGAAACTATCTGATTGTGCTAGTGAGATCGTGATTTTTGATTCTTTTAATGGCATTAATTTTAGCTATTTGTGAAAGTCTTATGAGTCAAACCGAAGAACCAAAATATTGCGTATTGCAATCTTATGATGATATTGAAATCCGGCAATACGAGCCAAAAATTGTTGCTGAAACAGTCATTCAAACTGAAAGAGATCGAGCAAACAAGGCTGCATTTTCGATTCTTGCCGCTTACATATTTGGTGAAAACACGTCTGTAACCAAAATTGCCATGACTGCGCCTGTCACGCAATCCCAGCCAAGTGAAAAAATCGCCATGACTGCGCCTGTGATTCAACAAGAAGCGGGGGAAAATGATCGGGCTACTTGGGCGGTACAGTTCGTGATGCCCTCAGAATATACGCTAGCAACGCTGCCAAAACCAAAAGACTCTCGCATTACTATCAAAGAAGTTCCCAGCAACAAAGTCGCGGCAATCCGTTTCTCCGGTCTAGCTGAGGATGAACAATTGCAAGAAAACGAAGCCAAATTATCTGCTTTTCTGGCTCGGCAAGGTATCGAGACAAAAGGTAAAGCAATTTATGCTTTCTATGACTCTCCGTTCATCTTGCCCGCATTTAGACACAATGAAGTCATGCTCGAATTGAAATAATATCTGCACATTTTGCTTGTCACTCTTAATAACTAGATTCTCGCTTTTCGCGATCGCATCAAGTCAAATATCTCAGGAGAAAAATTATGATTGCAACAACTCGCTTAAAAACCACCCAATCGGAGGAAATCTTTGCTGCTGCCCAAAAATTAATGCCAGGAGGAGTTAGTTCTCCCGTGCGGGCTTTCAAATCTGTTGGTGGACAGCCAATCGTATTCGATCGCGTCCTTGGCGCTTACATCTGGGATGTGGATGGCAATCAATATATCGATTATGTCGGCAGTTGGGGGCCAGCTATTTGCGGTCACACTCATCCTGAAGTCATTGCTGCTTTGCACGATGCCCTGCATAAAGGAACTAGCTTCGGTGCGCCCTGCTATCTAGAAAATGTACTGGCACAGATGGTAATCGATGCTGTTCCCAGTATCGAGATGGTGCGTTTTGTCAACTCCGGCACGGAAGCTTGTATGGCTGTTCTTCGTCTGATGCGAGCTTTTACGGGGCGAGAGAAAGCAATCAAGTTTGAAGGCTGCTACCACGGACACGCCGATATGTTTCTCGTTAAGGCTGGCTCTGGTATTGCCACTCTCGGCTTGCCCGATTCTCCTGGTGTGCCCAAATCCGTGACTAGCAACACGCTGACCGCTCCTTTCAACGATTTAGAAGCAGTAAAAGTATTATTCGAGCAAAATCCCGGTGAAATTGCTGGTGTAATTCTTGAACCTGTGGTTGGAAATGCAGGTTTTATTCCACCTGATGCGGGTTTTCTTGAAGGTTTGCGAAAACTGACGCAAGAGCATGGAGCGCTATTAGTATTTGATGAAGTGATGACAGGCTTTCGGATCGCTTACGGTGGAGCGCAGGAAAAGTTTGGTGTCATTCCCGACTTAACTACCTTGGGTAAGGTGATCGGTGGCGGTCTGCCAGTCGGCGCTTATGGTGGTCGCCAAGAAATTATGTCGATGGTTGCTCCAGCCGGAAACGTGTATCAAGCCGGAACGCTTTCGGGCAATCCACTGGCAATGACGGCAGGGATTAAGACGTTAGAGTTGTTGCAACGACCTGGAACTTACGAGCATCTCGATCGCATTACGAAGCGACTCGCGAACGGGATGCTGGAGATTGCTAAAGAAACAGGTCATGCTGCCTGCGGTGGTCAGATTAGCGGGATGTTTGGTTTCTTCTTTAACGAAGGCCCGGTTCGCAATTATGAGGATGCTAAGAAGTCTGACTTAAGTAAATTTGCTCGGTTCCATCGCGGTATGTTAGAATATGGAGTTTATTTAGCTCCATCTCAATTTGAAGCTGGATTTACTTCTTTAGCTCATACCGAAGCAGATATCGATCGCACCCTCGAAGCAGCCCGAACAGTCATGTCTCAGTGAACTAGTGGTCTATCGCATTAATTTTGATGGGCTGCAAGATCCCCGACTTCTTGAAAAAGTCGGGGATCTGACCACCACTAACACCTCAGAACTAATGCGATGAACCACTAGTCTAATGGTTTGAGCTTAGATAACTGCTCCTAAAGAGGTCAACGTGGCAGTTGCCGCTTCAGTTAAACCTTTAACTCCGACAATATTCATTTGCTCATAGGGCTTACTCGCTCTCATGGTTTTTAAGCATTTGCCTGCTACGATATCCCAAAGTCTAATCGTTTCATCGTCACCGCCACTAACCAAGGTTTGGTTATCTGGACTAAAGGCAACTGACCAAACCAAGCCTGTATGTCCGTGCAAAACTTTCAGGCACTCACCCGTGCAAACGTCCCACAACTTGATCGTCAGATCGTGACTCGTGCTAGCCAGTATCTTGCCATCAGGGCTAAAGGCGATCGATTGCAACCAGTTTGTGTCTGCTTGCAAAACGTTGAGGCACTCACCCGTGTGCGGATTCCACAGCCTGATTGTTCGATCTGGACTAGCACTTGCCAGAATATTACCATCAGGGGCGATCGCAATTGCCCAAATCCAACTCGTGTGTCCTGCCAACGTTCTGAGGCAGTTACCCGTGTGAATATCCCATAACTTGATCGTTTGATCCCAGGAGCCACTCGCCAATATCTCTCCTTGAGAGATGAAGGCAACTGACCAAACCGCAGCGTTATGTCCCTGTAAGGTTCTTAAGGTTCGACCTGACCGAACGTCCCATAATTTTATCGTACAGTCCTCACTGCCACTGGCGATCGTCTGGCTATCTGGACTAAAGGCAATCGACAAAACTGCTGCGCGATGTCCTTGTAAGGTTCTTAAGGTTTTACCTGAAGGAACATCCCATATTTTTAGTGTTTTATCTACACTACTGCTGACTAGGATATTTCCTTCATGATTAAAGATAACTGAATGAACCGAGTTGGAATGTCCTTTTAACACTTGGAGGCATTCACCAGTCGCGGTATCCCATAACCTCACAGTGCGATCGCGGCTGCTACTAGCAAAAATTTGACCAATGCTTGGTAAGCTAGCACTAACAGGACTAAAGGTAACAGAGAGTATTTGATTGGTATATCCTTGTAGAGTCTTGAGGCATTCACCTGTATCGACACTCCATAGCTTCACGGTTTGATCGTGTCCACCGCTAGCCAAAAGCTTACCTTGGGGACTGAAGGCAACTGCAAAGACCCAACTGAAATGTCCTTGTAGGGTCTTGAGGCATTCACCCGTATCGACACCCCATAACTTCACGGTATGATCGTGCCCACCGCTAGCCAAAAGGTCGCCTTGCGGGCTGAAGTCCACTGAAAAAACTCGATTTGAATGCCCCAGAAGTGTTTTGAGACATTCACCCGTTTGAGTTTTCCATAGCCTAATAGTTTGATCCTCGCTGCCACTTGCCAGTATCTGACCATCTGGACTGAGGGTTATTGACCGTATTCCACTATTATGATGTTTTTCAAACGTTTGCATACACTGTCCAGTCTTGATATCCCACACTTTAACAGTGCGATCGTCACTACCACTCAACAGTTGAGTATCTCCCTTAAAGATAACAGAGAGTACCCAACTAAGATGTCCCTGGAGTGTTTTGAAGCATTCTCCAGTACTGCTATTCCATAACTTCACGGTGTAGTCATCACTGCCACTTGCTAATGTGCAATTATCTTGGCTAAATGCAACCGACCAAACCTCATTTGTATGCCCTTCTAAGGTGCGAAGGCACTGACCAGTACTAACATCCCATAGCTTTATTGTGTAATCTGTGCTGCCGCTAGCGAGAATCTTACCATCAGGGCTGAACGTCAGTGATGTTACCCAACTTTTATGTCGCGTGCAGATCAAGAGTGGTTGCACATCGCTAACTTGGTACAGATGAATTTCTCCATTACTGTCACCTACCGCCAAAAGTTCTCCATCAGGACTAAAGGCTACCGCATGAATAGCACCAAAGGTTTCAGTAAACGTACACCTCACTAGATGGGCGTAAGCAAAATTCGTATTTTGCAAATTTACATCTCGTAGGTCAGCCTGCCAAATGCTTAGTCCAGAGAAATCATAGCCTGTTAAATTAGTTCCTAGCTGATTGAGTAAGTTAAGAATATTACCTGCGACATATCCCGGCTCCAAGGGGGATTTCTCTCGCTGTTTGAGTAAGATTTGAGTCAGTTCATATTCCAAGTTTTTTTTGCCTTGCAACAGTGGAATTAATCGGTTAATCGCGGCATAGAGAATGAGACGAATTTGAGTCTCTCTGATATAGTCTTTTGCAGTAGCTTTGATCAGAGCATGGCTTCTAAAAAGCGAAAATTCTTGCTTAACAATCTCCTCACAAACTTGCTCAATCAAGCGACTTGTCACATACTCCATCACGACTGGCTGTAGGGTGAAGTAGGCTGTATCTCGTTCGATGAGCGATCGCCGTCCCAAAGATTCCAGCGTTTCAATTAAATTGAGTTGGGGAAAAGGCGATACTAAATCTTCTCGTAATTTGGAGAGGGTTACTGGCTCCCGATTAATCGCTAGCCAGTACATTACATCTTTTCCCTCATCAGATAAACGCTCAAATTGCTGCTCTAATAAATCACGAAGATCGCCAAATACGCTGGTTTCCTCTTTTAAAAACTCAGAAATATGACCATCAAATAAATCTTGAATCGTAGTTGCCACAATTTTTAAGGCTAAGGCATTGCCTCCATAGCGTTTGACCAGTGCGTTAAATTGAGTTTCTAAACCCTTGAGCCTCTTACTCTTAAGAATTTCCTCTCCCTCTCCTTCTTTTAGTCCACCCAATCTCAAAGTTCGCACTGGTAAGGCTTCTCCTTCTAGAGAGGCGACCTCTTTAGGTTTTTCTCGCGTTGTGAGTAGCAAGCAACTCTGGTGGTCTGATTTACCTACTCGTTTGAGGAGTTCGCCATACTGCTCATATCCAAGGTTATATTGTCCTGCTCGACTTCCACCACGTAATACAGCATCGACATTATCGAATACGACCAAGCAGCGCATTTCTTTAAAGTAGTTAAGCAGCAGGGAAATCTTATCATTAACGCTTTCCGGCAATTCTGCCTCAGTTTCTTGCTCGTCAGACAGAAACTGAATGATGCTACCCAAGAATGTATCAATGGGTGGAGCGTCATACAGAGATCGCCAGACAATACAATCAAATTTATCCTGCATTAGTTCTGCCAATTTGATCGACAGACTAGTTTTCCCGACTCCACCCATTCCGAGAATGGTCACTAATCGACAGCGATCCTTCAGCAACCACTCATCCAGAGTACTGAGTTCTTCTGTACGTCCGTAAAATGCTAATACAGAAACAGCTTCCCCCCAATCTTGACGGCAATTGGGGTCTGAGGTCGAATAGTAGCCTTCGCATAGGCGGCTATCAAAACCAAGAAAGAGAGCCTCAAGTGTTCGCTTGTCAACTCCCTTTCTACGGTTCAAAACTTTTCTAATTGTTAGAGGGTCTAAGTTAGTGCGGTAGCTTAACTCTTCAAGAGTGAATCTCTTGCCAAAATTATCTCGAAACTCAAACTTGTGCCTTGCTTCCTCAAACTTCTGTAAACCAACAGAAGTGAGTATAACTCCGCGCTTGCGTCTTAGCATACTCAAATTCCTCTACAGACAAAGATAGATTTAGCACAGAACTTAAGTACTTTTTCACCCAATATTCTTACCCACTTATAATCCACCTGTAAATAGGGTTAGCGCATCTCACCTTTGTAAGGTTCTGAAACTACTATTGTAGATAGCATTTGGCAGAAGTAGCGATTAAATATAGGTGCTGCTTTGGGACTACCGTTCAGCAATTCAATACAAATGTTAGTATCTAAAAGATACATTAGTCTTTCTTATATTTATTGAGTCTATACCCCTTCTTTGGTAAATATGACGTTGCTGGTCAATTTCAGTAACGATATCTATTAACTTAAGTTTGGAGAGTGGAGTATAGTCAATTAATTGGCTTTATCCTACTCATTAGTTGCTGCTTCCAGCCAAACTTCCACTTCATCTGCTAGCAACTTCTGGGCTGCATCCATCATTGATGCTGCGATGTCTTTCAGGTCTTCGCGATTATTTAAGTAAGTTTTTAACGCTTCCATTGGGTCGATGCTGCTACTTGCGCTCAATTCAGGAATCCGGGGTCTGGCTAATTGACTCACTAATTCTGCTTGAATGGTGTAGGTATGAGCGGGACTTAAAGCAGTATGTAGAGAGGAACTGTCAATTAAATCTATCTGTTCAGAGCGAAGTTTGTAAATTAGCCGCACTACAGCATCTTGAATATTATATTTAGCGATCGCTTTCATTAACAACGCTTGCGGCTCGTCTGCTTTTGAGATATCCACCTCAATGGTTTGGAAAGTCCGAACTGTTAAGGGACAAAATTCCCACTCAGCGCTTCCCCGCTCCAGTTCCAGCATGACATAGCCTTTGTCTTCTTTTTCTTCGCTAAAATCTACCCGTTCAATACTGCCTGGATAAATCACCGGCGGATTGTTGGATTTATTCAGATTTTGATGACGGTGGACGTGTCCCAACGCTACATAATCAAAACAAGGTCGCGTCAGCAAAGATAGGGGTAGAGTAAAGCCTTTACCTACTGCCAAAAAGCGTTCTGCACCCAAGGTGGCATTGTCAGCCATCAAGTGAGCCAAAAGAATAGTTGGCACATCGGGGTCAAGACGGCGAACTTCCCCTTCTAGCACAACTCGTAGACGTTCCGTTAATAGTTGGTTGACTTCCGCCAAAGACAAACCTTCAGTCTCTTGGCGAGTCATCAGGGTGGAACGAGTCAGCCACGGCAGAGTAATTACTTGCACTTTGCCATTACGGGTTTCAATACAGTGCGTAGTTAATGTATCACCGACAACAAACCCTGGCACTCCCAAAGTGCGGTAAATATTTAAACTCGCCCCTCCCTGTCCTTGAGAATGTTGGTCGTGGTTGCCTACCAACAGCACTGTGGGAATATTGGCATCCATGAGACGGCGAAACTGGCTGGCAAAAGCTTGTTGTACATAAGGCGGTGGTGTAGCATCCGGGAAAGCATCGCCACCAAATATCACCATATCGACGGTATCTGTCAGCGCTCGGTCAATACATATAGACAAGGTATTGACAAAATCCTCCAATCGTGTGTTTAATCCCGTCGCCGGATTAATTCGTCCGTGGGAGAAGCCGCTTCCCATGTGGATATCGGAGAGATGGAGGATTTTAATCATATTTGTCCTTTGTTCTTTGTCTACATATTAATGACAAATAGCTATTGAGAACTATCTAAATGTCTCAAACTTACCAATTACTGACCATATCTATGCGTGTTTCTTGATATTTTTGTATATTTTATTGCAATAATTTATGAAGTTTGTACAAAATTATTCATTTTCTAAGGAATTTTACTTAAAATATTAAGTATCAGAAAAAAGTTTGTTTTGATTAACTGCTAGTAATCGGAAGTCAATGAGTAACGGCATAAATCCTGTAATTCAGCAAAAAATCAATGATTGGAGAGATAAACTTGCTGGTTCAAGTAACAGTAACCCACTACTTGACTTCCGAAAGAGCAAAAAGCCAAAAATTGAGGTTATTACACCATCTTTAATCTTATTTGAGAACCTCGCTGGATATGAATCTGAATCAATTCCCTTTAAGGAGTTGAGAACTAACCAAACTGAAGCTGACCTCATCAAGCTTCTAGATAAACTGAGTAGAGAAGCAAAAAAAACAATAGAAGAAAAGGGTTTCATTAGCCTGTTCCTAGTCCTTGCTACTTTGACCTGGTTTGATACAGCAAAGCCTCAAGAAAAAAAGGAGAAGGATAAGTTAGTATCTCCTCTGTTGCTCATTCCAGTGGAATTACAAAAGAAAGGTAAAAAGCCACCAGAATATACACTATGTTCTACTGATGAGGATATTTCCATTAACTTTCTTTTAGTAAACAAGTTACGTGACGAATTTAATATCACCTTGCCTGAAGCTGAAACACTTCAAAAATTGGGCTATGAAGGATTTATAAATGCAGTGCGTATTGCTATAGGCGAAAAGCAGGATTGGCAACTAGAAGAGACTGCTTATATTACTTTATTTGACTCTATTAAAACAGCGATGATTAAGGATCTGGAACAAAATCAGGAACTCATCGCCAATCACCCGCTTCTGCAAGGTCTTGCTCTACAAGAAGCACAAGAAAATCGTAGTGATATTAAAACTATCACAGATAAAGAACTGGATACAATCAATCCTGAATTGATATATCAGATATGTAATGCTGATTCTAGCCAGCAAGTAGTAATTGAAGCTGCAAAGGCAGGGCTTAGTTTTGTAGTCCAGGGGCCTCCAGGGACAGGAAAAAGCCAAACGATTGCCAATATAATTGCTGAACTGATAGGCAAAAACAAAACAGTTCTGCTAGTTGCAGAAAAGGAGACTGCCTTAGATGCTGTATACAAGACACTACGAGATTCTGAGCCTAGCCTTGAAGACTTATGTTTAAAACTACACCATAAAGGTACAACTACCAAGGAGTTGGTAAAAGAATTAAATCAAACTAAAATTCGTTTGTCACAAAGAAATGAAACTGAGTCACAACAGGGAAAGCGAGATATATTCTTTCAACAATTGCGTGACTGTCGGCAAAGCCTCAATAACCACACTGCAAGTTTACATCATAAGCACCAGCCAATAAACAAATCTGCTTTTGAACTTTATGGTGAATTACTCAAACTGGAACGAGAGTTAGATACGACACTCGAATTTAATACCTATAATCTTAAAGATTGGTCAGAAAAAAGATTATTGTTGGAAGCTAAAGATTTACTGAATAACCTGGGACAATTTGAGCCATTTTTTCGAGGAAGACAGAAAACTATATGGTCAAGTAGTCCCATAAGGAGATGGAATTCTGATGTTAGCAGGGACTTACGTCAGAATATTGACAACTTGCGACAAGGAATTCAACTTGCCACAATAACTACTACTCGTTTGCGGCAGTTATTAAATATAGAACCTGCTAACACTTTATTAGCTTTAGACAAGCTTCAGCCAGCGATAGCTCATCTTATTGAAGTACCTCCACGTTTTCCAAAGAATTGGTTGCGAGGAACAATATTAAATACTTTGCAACAAAATTTTGATGAACTTAAAGATGATATTGGTCAACTTCAACGTATAGGCTCAGATTTTAGTAATAAATACATCAATGAGTTTTTAAGCTGGAATTTACCAGAACTAAGGAAATTTAAGCAACGCTTTCAGAATTATAGAGGAATTTTTCGCCGGATAAGATGTGGTTACTGGCATACTCGTAGAAGCCTTATTAGCCTCCAAAAAGTAAAAAATCGAGTGACTGACCAAGAATTAATTAAAGATATTGATAATGCAATTCAGCAACGTGAAATTTGGAATAAATTGAAAGATACTACACATCAATATCATCGAGCCTTTGGTTCATTCTTTGAAGCTCAAATGCCAGACTTAGATGCTATTGAGCAAGCATTGAATTGGTTGAAAGGTCTACAAAGTCATTCACTGCCTTCAAAGGAAGTTGCAGTAGTTATCTCTTCATCCGAAAATTTGCAAGAACTTAGGACTTTATTAACAAATTTAGAGACTTCACGAAACTTGATAACAGAAGGCTTTGAATTCCTCAAACAACATTTTTACCAGGAACCAATGACAAAACCTGGTGAATTGGAAAGAAAATCTTTATATGAAGTAGAAAATTTCCTTAATAAAGCCCAACAAGAGCTAGTTTTGTTTCAACAATGCTTAGACTGCGAACAGCTAGTAGAGAAACTAGAAGATATTGGAGCTAAAGATTTTTTGTTAAAACTAAGAGAGTCTAATATTCAACCAGATTTTTGGTTTTTAGTTTTGCAAAAAGGCATTTATAAGGAATGGTTGCAATATATCTTAGATAATGCTGAATTGAGGAATTTTAACCAAAAAAGGCATGAGCAGAAATTAGAGGAATTTTCTCTGCTTGATAATGAACAATATCAAGTAGCAATACAGCGTTTGAGACAACTCCACGCTGAACGCTGGCAAAAGTGGTCTGTAGAACCAGAAGCAAGGACGCAAATACAATTACTCGAAAAACAAAACACATTAAAAAAAGGGCATAAAAAAATCCGTCAATTCATTAAAGAAGCTTCTAAACTTGTGACTACCTTAAAACCTTTTTGGCTAATGAGTCCACTTGCTGTTAGTCAATACATAGAACCGGAGGCTGTAGAGTTCGATGTAGTAATTTTCGATGAAGCTTCCCAAGTTTGTACCGAAGATGCAGTACCTTCCATTATGCGAGCAAAGCAGGTAATAGTCGTTGGTGACAATCAGCAACTACCGCCAACTTATTTCTTTAAAAGCAATGCTTCAGGTGGTGAAGATGAGGAGCAAGAAATATATGACAGCTTGCTTGATGAATCTTCGATATTTCTAGATAAAGTTAGCCTGAAGTGGCACTATCGCAGTAAACACGAGAGTTTAATTGCCTTCTCAAATCAAAATTTTTATGATTCAGAGCTTTTGACTTTCCCAAATCCAGCAAAAAATCCTAATCTAGGCGTTCATTTTAAATACGTTCCAGAGGGAATCTACACCCCAGGTGATAGTGGACAATATAATATCCGCGAAGCACAAACAGTAGCAGAACTGACAATACAGCATTGTCTGGAACATTGTCGGGAACATCAGGATCTTTCTGAACTTTCTTTAGGAATTATTACGTTAAATGAATCTCAAGCAGAAACGATTCGAGACAAACTACAGCAACTCAGTTCAAACTATCCAGACATACAAGAATTTTGTCAAGAAGATTCGCGTAATTTCTTTATTAAACCACTAGAAAGAGTTCAAGGAGACCAGCGAGAAGTAATTATTTTTAGCTTTGGGTTTGGGTTTTATGAAAATAAAGAGGATCTAAATCACAACTTTGGGCCTCTAAGTAAATCAGGAGGAAGGCGGCGGCTAAATGTGGCAATAACTCGCGCTCAAAGTAAATTTGTGTTAGTAGCTTCCATTAAAGCAGAAGATTTTCAGCCTAAAAAACCAAACGAAGAGATAACACTGTTGAAAAAGTATTTTGCCTATGCCGAAAATGGTGGTGAAAAATTAGAAACGCAGTTTGATAATAATTTTTCCGAAGATGATTTTATTTTTGAAGAGGATGTATATCAAGCTCTAACACAGCAAAGATACAGGGTGAAAAAACGGGTAGGTCGTTCAGCCTATCCCATAGACCTAGCAATAATAGATAATCGACGGCAAGAAACAGAAGAGTTGTTGTTGGGTATTGTTTGTGATGGGACTATTTATCATAATTATCCTACAGCACGGGAGCGCGATCGCCTCCGCCACGAAATTCTGAAAGGCTTGGGTTGGAACATTTACAGAATTTGGTCTAGCGAGTGGTATAGCGATAGAAACACTCAGATCAAGCTACTAGTAGAACACATAAAACATTTGCTGAATCAGGAATAGACAAAGGTGCTAGTGTAGTCTTTCAAGATGACATTGGCAGCATCCTGTAATTTTTTATATGGAATCAATAGAACTTAAAGAATTATTAAAAAATATTCAAAAGCTGCAATCGATAATGATTGCAGTTGCTACTAATTCCCAAGAGTATCGAATTCAGGATAAAGAAGACGAGTACACTGAACTTTATCAAGAAATAACATCACAAATAGAAGACCTTCAATACCAAGGATTTCCTATACAAAATCCAAACATTTTTCACTCCCTGTGGGATTGGTATAGGCACTGGAAATCTAAGTTAACTAAATCTGCTTTCCGGGGAGGTTATATTCATAACCTTTATCAAAATTTCTGCAATCAAATTGATATTGCTTTATGCAAAAATTATGTCAAAGTTACCTCACAAGAAGTTTTAGATAATGAGTTAGAACCAACACAAATTGAGGAATTAAAAGCCAAAATAGAAAAACTACAAGAAATCATGATAGAGATAGCTACTGAAAGTAATACTATTTCTTTAATTCAGTATAATGATGAAAACTACAGAAAGCTATATCAAGAAGTTTGGTTTAAAATAGAGATTTTTAGAGAAACAGGAATATAAGTCTCAAACACCAATCAGTTTCGCTCACTTTGGCAATGGTACAGTTTCTATTCAGAGCAGCTAGAGAATACAAAGACTGCACGACGTGAATATATTTATAATCTTTATGTAAATGTTGCCAAACCGATAGAAAAAGCATTAAGACAATACCGATCTCACTCAAGTTATTCCGTACAAGAATTTATTCAAGTTTTGAAAGATAGATTTAATCAAGCCACTTATAGCCAGGTTAATACAGATTCTATAATCCTAACCCCAATTTTAAGTAAAAACGTGCAAACATCTAATCTCAAATTAGATGAGAGATTTCAGCAACAAACATCAGAACCTATAGCTGATTCATTTTCTGTTACAGCTCCTCAATTTTTTGAAAATTCCTTATTTACAACTGAAAATTATACTTTAATTCTGACAAATGAGAACGTCATGAAGCCGGAAATATTTTTAGAGCAAAATGATGTTGTATATTTAGAGGATAGTCTAGAAAAATTCTTTGCTACGAAGTTTGATAATGCAATTAGTTGGAGAAGCGTATTTAGCTCATCAGGTGTTGAAGATTCGTTTATTAGACCTATAATTTTTATTACCAATCCTGTAGAATTTAGCAACAGATTAGTAGCAAAATTTAAAGATTATAAAGTATCTAATCAGCGAATAGATTATCACCCAATGGTGAAATTATTAAATTATCTACTAAATCGAAAAGAAAGTTATGAGTTTGAAGATCAAGATATAGAATTATTCACTAAATTAGCTGAACGAGGTCGGGAAAATCTCAACGCTTTAAAGGCTCGTAACACTGTTTGTAGGATCGAATCACCCAAAGGAAAGGGTATTGGTACAGCGGTATTGGTAGGTAAAAATATATTACTAACCTGCAATCACATTTTTAGCAAAACTCAAGTTAGACAAGCTTGGGTACGTTTTAACTACAATGCTGACAGCCGTCAATTAGACAATGATTTATTTGAACTAGATATGACTTTTGTCAGCTATCATAATCACCCTGACTACGCTTTAGTCAAAATAAAAGATAATCCTCAGCAACAAAAAGCTATTTTTATTAATGAAACATCTATATTAGATAGCGATCAAGATGTTCGTATTATCCATCATCCACAAGGAAACCCGGTGATAATTTCCGACTTTGGACAAATTACGCAAGTAGGAGAAGATTACATTGATCATAATGTGAAAACTGATGACGGTTCCTCTGGCGCACCAATTTTTAATCGCCAATGGGAATTGATTGCAATTCATCAAGGAAATCCCGGTATAGGACGTTCTGTGACTCCAGATTCAACAGCAGGTATTCCCATTCGTGCTTTTTGGAATCAAATTTCACAGCATTTAGCTTGATGTAACAGAGGAATAATTTCATGAGCTTTTTCCAGAGTTTATCTGAAACTTTCAGCCGTGAGGCTCCAAAATATAAAACCCTTTCGCTACCCAAACATCGAGTTGATGTAGACTACGATGAAAAACTCATTGTTGCAGGTGAAGCCTATTGTCGTATCTGGCTAGTGGAGATGCGCTTGGCTAAAGATGTAGAATGGTTTAAGCAAAGATATCCGGTGGTTCATGCTGCCGTCCGCTTCAATCACGGTGGGAAATCCGTAATAATTCCCTATCTAGCTGCACCTGGACAATTAGAAAAATCAATAGCAGATAATCTGGATAAAGTCATTCAATGCAACTATCCTCTCACATCCTTATTTCCCTTCAATGATGGATTAGTCGAGTTACAAACAGGCTTATTTAGCATAGCTAATAATGACTCCATCGGGAAATTTATTAAAACGATGGGCAGATTTTCTGAATTGCTACCTGTGGCGCAACTTTCAAGTGTTATAAAGCTAGCTGAACCAGTATATCGCGGTATTGAAGATTTACTCGATATTGGTGAGCGTCGCTTAGAACTAGGCTACCAACAAACATTTTCTGAAGCTGATGGAGGTGGTAGCAATTCCTTGAAAGCGGGTTATTTTGCTGCAATTTTGGCGCAGGATAACAAGATAAACAGCGATAATCTTTGTATTGTCAAGGATAGCCTCTGTCTTGGTTCACCTGGAACAACAAAAACTTTTGAGCGTGATGGTAAACCTCTAGAAGGCTACAGTTATATGTTGTTTCGTATAGAAAAGCGCAAACAGCAAGATTGGGAGTCATTAGAAACTATAAAAGAGCTAGTTACTCAAGCTCAAAATGCTATTTATTCAGGAGAATATGACAAAGTAAAGAAATTTATTTTACCTGCTATTGAAATAGCTATTCTCCAAAGTCCTGATGTCGTTAAAGCTGACCGACGCAATATGATCTTAAAAATTGGACAGGAATTGAAGGAACTTGGTTTGCAATCTACAAAAGTGCAAAAGCGATCGCTTTATTCAATTATGCAGCGACCTTTGCCAGAGATTGACGCAGCGAGAGGAGCTGAATTAGCTTCTCTAGAGCAGCTTTTCCAGCAAAATGGTCAAGAAACTAGCTTCTAAATTTGTTGTGTAACACTGTTATCTAACCGCAGAGGCGCAGAATAAGGAAGGTCGGGGGAAATTCTTCTTTTCTTCTATTCCCCACTCCCCACTCCCTACTTCCTACTTCCCCTTAAATATGAATTCCGCATTCTGTTTTATCACTTCCCCGCCAGCGTCCAGCGCGTTCGTCTTCACCTTCACCTACTTTGGTGGTGATGGGTTGGTCGCCGATGCTGGGATAACCTTGGTCGTGGAGGGGATTGTAGATGACTCCATGTTCAGCCACGTAAAGCCAGCTTTCTTTGCGTGTCCAGGTAGCTATAGGATTTACTTTTAGCTTACCTTTACCATCAAATTCAAATATGGGCATATTCGCACGGGTTACTGCTTGGTCACGGCGGCGTCCGGTAATCCAAGCGACGCTGTTGAGTTCGTCTAGACCTCGTAGCAGTGGTTCAATTTTTGTAATGTGGTGGAATTTGGCAATATCCTTGTCCCAGAGTTTGTCGCCGTACTTGGCTTCAAAGGCTTCACGAGTGTCTACATCTGGAGTTTTGAAAGTTTGCAAATCCAGGTTATAGATTTGTATGGCTTTTGCTACCAATTCTAGGCTTTCAGGGAAGTGGTGCAAGGTGTCAAGAAAAATTACAGGAACGGGATGCTTCAGTTCAGTGTAAAGAATATGAGTAATTATCATGTCATCCACGTTAAAGGCGCTTGTTTGCACCAGTCCCGTTGGGATATTTTCTATAGACCATGCCAGTATGTCTTTGGGAGTGGCAGTTTCAAATTGCTCGTTTAATTTGTCTAAGTCAAAAGCGATCGCTTGGTTTTTAGATGCCGTGGAGACTGTCATGATAATCTTCTATTCAAATTATTTTTACCTTGATTAAGATCGATCTTACTCCATCAAGACACGTATTCCGCTCGGAGATAAGGTAATTATTTTGTGTGGAAATTACTACATTTTGAGAATGGAGAATGAAGAGCGGGAAGAAGAAAAATACTTATATAATGCTTAGTAATAATTAATGCATTAAACTAAAGTGAGGATTTTATTAAGAAACTTTACGGTAATTTAAGTTTTACAGTATTTTTATAGATATATATACTGATTTTGATATGGTTAAGGAACTATTAATAAAAGGGATTTTACTTAAATGAACAACGCAAAATTCAGCAATCCATTAGGCCAGTCTATAATTATGGGCGCTTTGATGGTGTTAACCAGCGTTGGGGTTATTACAATAATGAACTTTTTCTAAGATCAAGATTTCTCATTTTAGCAATAAGACTTCATATAGTCCCGCTCAAAACTGAGTGGGACTTTTACTTTTTTCATCTAGATCAATCAGTGTGTATTAATTTTCTGCTATCACTTTCAGCAGAGAATAATTCTGAAGCCGTGTTATTACGCAGTTTTGCAGTCAGAGAATTTAGAATAGGGATGCGATCGCTATTTACCTTACTCCTAGTGACCGACTGGCGCTTTCGCTCCTGCACCGCCTTTACCCAGAAATAGCAACAGAGGTAACGAGCAAAGGAACCCTATCCCTACCACTCGAAAGCAATCTGCGTAAGACAAAACCGCAGCTTGAGTATCTACTGTTTGACTTAATAAAGCTAATGCTTGTTGTTGCGCTGTTGTTGCATCCATGCCTTGACCTTGGAGTGCCCCGTTGAGTAAGTCGAGGCGCTGACTGGTTTCTGGGTCATAAGGACTGAGTTTTGTTAATAGGATGGCTCGATGAAAAGCTTCTCGTCGGTCAAGCAAAGTGGTGAGTAGAGCAATGCCAATGCTACCACCCAGTTGTCGGGTGAGGTTGTAGAAACCAGAGCCGGCAGAAATATCTTGCTTAGGTAGCGGGCCTAAAACTGCCAAACTCAAAGGCAGAAACATCAATACAGTAAAAGCCCCACGCCATACCAATGGCCAAAATAAATCATCTATGCCAGTTTGTGGGGTAATTGCTGCGAGTTGAAACATGACCCCAGACGATCCGACAGCGCCCATTGCAATTAAAAATCGGGCATCAATTTTACTAGACAGTTTGCCTAATAAAACCATCACGATCGCAGACGCTAAAGCACCAGGGGCTAACAATAGTCCTGTCTGCGTCGCCGTAAAGTGCAGCACACTCTGAGCAAATATCGGCACAGCAAAGAGTGTGCCATAAAGCCCCATTCCTACCACTGCTGATAACACACTTCCAGCAGCTAAAGAGCGGTGACGTAAAACTCTCAAATCAACGGCAGGATGGGCTATTTTCAACTCGTACCAAATAAACAATCCCAAACCGATAATACTGGCGATCGCTAACGTGGTAATAAAACTGGAGGAAAACCAGTCCTCTTTCTCTCCTTCCTCTAACAAAGTTTGCATACAGCCAATAGCGATAATTAAAAAGCCAATCCCGAACCAATCGACGGCTTGGCTTTGTGTCTCACTCTTATCTTTGTCTTTGGGCAAAAATACCACTGACATCGCCACTGCAACGATCCCGAAGGGAATATTAACAAAGAAAATCCACCGCCAGCCTAAACCATCTACTAAAAATCCTCCTAAAGTCGGGCCGATGGCTGGGCCAGCAATTACACCTACCCCAAAAACTGCTTGTGCTAAACCCTGTTCAGCAGGTGGAAAAGTCTCGAACAAAATCGCTTGGGCTTTAGCTAGCAACCCCCCACCACACAAACCTTGAAGAATTCGAGAAAAAACTAGCATCGGCAGATTAAATGCCAAACCGCATAAAACCGAGGCTAGGGTAAAGCCAATCAACGAGAAGATAAAGTAGGTTTTGCGTCCAAAGTAATCTCCCAGCCATGCAGATAAGGGAATTAAGACGACATTTGCGATCGCATATCCAGTTACTACCCAACCTACTTCACTGACAGTTGCACCCAAACTAGCCTGTATATCTGTCAGGGCAACGTTAACAATACTAGTATCAATTACTTCTAGTATCGCACCAAGGGAAGCCGTAAATGCGATCGCCCACTTCAATGGGCCGTGGACATAACCAAATTCGTCAAAACTAGAACTTTTAATGTTGGTAGCCATTATTTAGCACAAATAATATTTGGGAGATGTCAAGCAATGCCAAAGCTAAAATTAAGTATTGTATATATACGCTACGGTAGCGTATCATATAAAAACGGTCAAGAGAGTTTTCTGTGAAAAGCGGCAGAAATACCTATGCTAAAGATGGATGGTTATTGCTGCTGTTTTAGTGCATGAGAATTGGGTTATGAGGCTTATTTCCTTTCCCAGAAGCTATGTTCTATGCCCAAAAGTAGAAGTAAATGGCCAAAAAGATATTGCTTGGGGATGATATTTTTATGAGTAAGCAAATCAACAGCACCTCTGGACGCCCACGCAGCATCCACGCCGACCAAGCTATTCTGCAAGCAACTTTGGATTTGCTTGCAGAGGTAGGATATGAAAGCATGAGTATAGAAGCGATCGCTTCTCGTGCTGGAGTTGGTAAAACGACTATTTATCGGCGTTACACTTCCAAAGAAGAACTAGTTGCAGACGCGATAGAAAGTCTCAGAGATGATTTAGCGATCCCCGATACCGGCAGCTTTTGGGGAGACATGGATATCCTGATTAAGAATGCCGCCAAAAAAATAGATAGTCCCCTTGGTCGTCAGACACTCGCGCTGATTATTAGTACAGCGTCTAGCAATCCTCAGTTTGCCGAGGTCTATTGGACAAAATATACAAAACTCCGACGTGAAGCCTTTTCTAAAATACTTGAGCGTGCCAAGTCCAGAGGCGAAATTCACAAGGATGCAGACGTAGACTTAATTATCGACCTTGTAAGCGGTTCACTATATTATGCACTGATCTTCAAACCCACAACCGAGCCAGTAGAAGCATACATGCGCCGCACCATGAATCTTCTCCTCAAAGGTATTGGGAATGGGGCATAGGGCATTGGGCATGAAGAAGAGACAAGGTAGACAAGGAAGAGGGGGGAGACAAGGGAGAGATTTGTTTAATAATTCCCCCTTGTCCTCTGCTCCTCTGCTCCTCTGCTCCTCTGCTCCCCTGCCTCTTTTCAATTCCCCAATCCCAACTTGTTAGCAAAATAACTTTCCATCATAGGTTATAAATGAGATGATGGAGGGATTAGAGAAAAAGGTAAACAATTGTTATTTTTCTCCTTCCGCTTCTGGTTGCAGAATAGCATCACAGTATTGAATGAGGGTTGTCAAGCGATCGCTAATCGTTTGAAGTCTCGTTTGTGCAGTAGATGCTTGCCGCGCTCCTTGCAAAAACATCACATCTATTGCCAACAGGCGCAATTGCTTGCTCATCTCCGTTTGATAAGACTGCACTCGCCAGTTTTCATCAGCCAAAGGCACAATCTGTTGCCCGAAAAATTGCTGCAACGTGGCTACACGCTGCCGCAGCTCTGGCGCAACGATTTGGGTAGTTGTGGCATCGGAGCGTAATTGCTCTAATAAAGTTACGAATGCCAGATATTTCTCACGGTTTAAAGACATCCAGTGCTAGTTAAGATAGTATTAATGTCAAGTAATTTTTCTTATACAATAAACTTTCTTAAAGACTTATCAACACTAGAAGCCTCAAATCTTGATTTGGGGCTTTGTTTGCCATCAATGGATTTTCTTTCTTTAACGATCCTTGAAACTCAAACTGGGTGACTACCAGACGCTCCTGCCTAGCTAACACTGCGCTATTGCAATTGGAGAATCATCCTTACACTGCTTTTTCCACCCTTTTTTAGGCAACAGCATCTTTTCAGGGCGATGCTGCTAGTTTTATTTATCATTCACTTATCTACCGATCCATTCAAACCCAAATTCTATGAGCAGTCTAGCGATAAATTCATCAGTTGACCTTGCCATTCCCGAATGGTTAAAAAAATGTTTGAAGGAGTCATCGACAACTAGCGGCGCCCTTGATGATGACCGAAGGCATAATGATGCCGTCTTAATTGGTCGGGCATTTGAATTTGCTTACCAACTCCATCAAGGTCAATACCGCAAATCTGGAGAACCATATATCGCCCATCCCATTGCTGTAGCTGAATTGCTGCGTGACTTGGGAGGCAGTGCTGCTATGATAGCAGCTGGATTTCTCCATGATGTCGTTGAAGATACAGAAGTAACAAGTCAAGAAATAGAAGAACGCTTTGGCCCAGAAGTGCGGCAATTGGTTGAAGGTGTCACCAAGCTTTCTAAAATCAATTTCACCAGCAAAACCGAAAGCCAAGCCGAAAACTTCCGGCGGATGTTTTTGGCAATGGCGCAAGATATTCGGGTAATTGTGGTGAAATTGGCAGATCGTTTGCATAATATGCGAACTTTACAATATATGTCAGAGGCCAGCCGCCGCCGCAGTGCCCAGGAAACGCGAGATATATTTGCACCTTTAGCCAATCGCTTGGGGATTTGGCGAATTAAATGGGAACTGGAAGATTTGGCTTTTAAGTATTTGGAACCAGAAGCTTTTCGCGAAATGCAGGAACATGTTTCCGAAAAACGGACGGCGCGAGAAGAGAAATTGGCCAAAGCTACAGATATTTTGCGAGAACGTTTGCAGCAAACCGGAATCGTCTTTCAAGATATCAGTGGTCGTCCCAAGCACCTTTATAGCATTTATCAAAAAATGCACCGCCAGCAAAAGGAATTTCATGAAATTTACGATTTGGCAGCGTTGCGAATAATTGTTCAAACCAATCAGGATTGCTATCGGGCGTTGGCGGTGGTTCATGATGCTTTTCGCCCAATTCCTGGGAGATTTAAGGACTATATTGGACTGCCAAAGCCTAACCGTTACCAGTCGTTGCATACTGGGGTGATTGGATTAACTGGCCGTCCTTTAGAGGTGCAAATTCGGACAATCGAAATGCATCATATCGCCGAGTATGGGATTGCCGCCCATTGGAAGTATAAAGAAACAGGTGGTTCTAGCATTAGCCATTTGACAGGCACAGATGACAAGTTTACTTGGCTGCGGCAACTGCTGGAATGGCAAACCGATCTCAAGGATGCCCAAGAATATCTTGATAGCGTCAAAGATAATTTATTTGAAGATGATGTCTATGTCTTCACTCCTAAGGGGGATGTTGTTCCTTTAAGTCCCGGTGCTACGACTGTAGATTTTGCTTATCGCATTCATACAGAAGTCGGAAACCACTGTTCAGGGGCGCGGGTGAATGGGCGAATGGTGCCACTGTCAACGCGGCTGCAAAATGGCGATATTGTAGAAGTTCTCACCCAAAAGAACTGCCATCCGAGTTTAGATTGGTTGAACTTTGTCAGAACTTCGGCGGCAAAATATCGGATTAAACAATGGTACAAGCGATCGCGCCGGGAAGAAAATGTCGCCCGTGGACGGGAATTGTTAGAAAAGGAACTAGGTAAAACTGGTTTTGATAGTTTGCTGAAGTCGGATGCCATGCAGATTGTCGCCGAAAAGTGTAACTACCATAGCGTGGAAGATTTACTCGCTGGTTTGGGTTACGGAGAAATTACCTTGAACCTAGTGTTAAATCGCTGGCGAGAAGTAGCGAAGGGACAACAACCAGTTTCCACTGTGTCGCCATTTATCCCTAAAGAAGCAAGTACATCAAAAGCTTTGCGAGATGCACCTCCAACTACCTCACGTTCCACAGATTCGCCAATTTTTGGGGTGGAAGGTTTGGTATATTATCTAGCTGGGTGTTGTACCCCGATTCCTGGCGAACCAATTATTGGTGTGGTAACGCGAGGTAGGGGGATTTCAATTCATCGCCAAGGCTGCCATAATCTGGAGACTGTGGAGTATGAACGCTTAGTACCAGTTAGGTGGAATCCAGGCGCCGAAAATAGTGGTCGTCCGCATACGTACCCAGTAGATGTACAAATTGAAGCTCTGGATCGTGTTGGGGTGCTGAAGGATATTTTGTCACGGTTAAGTGACCAAGGGATCAACGTCCGTCATGCTCAGGTAAAAACCTCTACTGGCCAACCTGCATTGATCGACTTAGGAATAGATATACGCGATCGCTCTCAACTAGAGCAAGTCTTCGTCCAAATTAAGAAAATGAGCGACATTCTGAATATTCGCCGCGTCGGTCAAATTGACGAGTAATAGGGATATCATTATCTCCATAACAAAAAACTTCTCTTGCTTACCTATAGCGTTTCCTACATCATAGTCCCCTCCTCGCTTGCGGGGAGGGGGTTGGGGGTGGGGTTCTTGTACCTCACTAAACTGATAACCGCTATAGTACAGTACGGCGGAAATAAACAGACCATTTTAAATGTCTAAAACCCTTACGCAACGGTAATTACGTTAGCGTAGCGGGGCGTAGCCCATTACGAATTACGAATTACGCGAAGCGGTACTAGCAGCCTGTCTGGGAACTCAATATGGCGGCTATAAACTCCGTCTAAAGAGATAAAATCTTCCCTGGCAGGTTCGTCAACTATTGATTTGACCTATCATGAGTGATATTATTCTGGCGATCTAGAAAATATGAATAAAATCTTCCCTGGCGGGTTCGTCAACGATTTTTTGAGTTTAAAATTGTTAGGAGCAATCAAAAATGGTTTCAGAGAAGTTTTTATTAGTCAAAGGCAAAGCAGGGATGGGAAATCGTTTTCTCGCTCTCTTAGACAGTATTTTATATGCTCAACTTACTAATAGAAAGATAGTTGTTGATTGGAGCGATGAGGTTTACTCGAATAATCGCAGCAATGTTTTTCCTGACTTTTTTAATCTTCATAATGTTACTCAAGCTTTAGAAATACCTGCTACTCAATCTGTCTATCCAAGTGTCTGGAAGAATAGCTTAGATAAATCAGTGAATGAAGTACTGCTATCATACGAATCTCCAGATGATTTGCGATATAACAACCCAAAAATATGGGCAAAATATACTACTAATATGTCTCGCATAGATTATATTGAAGATATTTTGATTAGATGGTCGTATGTAATAGAGACTTATAAGCTAAGACGACATTTTTTAGGAGATTTCGCTTATCTACAAAGTCTGAGTAATGAAACTATTTTAAAAAAGATAATTAGAGAAAATCTGAGTTTGCAACCTAATATTGAAACAATTATTAAAAAAACTGTAGATAGTTCTTTTGAAGATATAGTAATTGGCGTTCATGTTAGATATACTGACAGAAAAACTTCCAAAAATCTGTATTTAAAATTTGTTGATAAGATTCTTGAAAAACATCCTAAAAGTTTAATATTTTTAGCTACTGATAATCCCGCAGTAGAAGATTCTTTTAGAGATAAATATACTAATATTTTAGTGACAGATAAGTGGTATCCCGCGTCAGGATCTTCTTTACATCAGAATCCTGAATGTCCAGATAGATTTGAAAATGGTGTTCAAGCTTTAATAGATATCTATTTATTAAGCAAATGTAATTATCTAATATACAACCAAACTTCTACTTTTGGTGTAGTCGCAAAGTTGATTTCTGATATCCCAGAAGCTAACACAATTGATACTTCTCAATACAGTTTAAAAGGAAAAGTCAAAAACTTAATTGCTTGGCTCAGGGAAAAAACAGTTCTTTCGTAACTTTTTTTAATTAAAAGTTAAAAATTAAAATTAAGAATAATAGTTTTTTAATTAATTTTGGGTACAAGCCCCACTGATTGAATTTTTAATTTTTAATTGAAGTAAAGCGACTTGACTATAGTGGTTATCAATTGAGGCGTAATAGATTCTTAATTCTAGATGATGTTACAACTTTAGAAGGTGTTCCCAAAATTGCTTGGGAGTATTGATTAGTGTATATATTAGTTCCAATCCCTATGCAACAATTATTTCCCGGAGAGGTATTTGCCAACACTGCTGATTTTGACACTGGTATTCGCCAACTGTTACCGCGATACAATGAGATGTTGGAGGTAATTACCCGTTGTCTACCTTCCACAAGTCGGCGTATTTTAGAATTAGGTTGTGGTACAGGCGAACTTAGTCTCAAGATACTCAACCGCTTTCCAGATGCCCAAGTAATTGCCCTAGATTACTCACCTAGAATGTTGCAATTTGCCCAAGATAAAATCACAGCAGCTGGATATGAACAACGCTGGACTGGTATACAAGCAGATTTTGGCAACTGGGCAAATAATCCAGAAAACTTGGATATTGGTAGTAAATTTGATGCTTGTGTCTCATCTTTGGCAATTCACCATCTCCAAGATGAGATGAAGTTGAAGTTATTTGAGCGAATTGCTGCTAGCCTCACTCAAAACGGCTGTTTTTGGAATGCAGACCCTACTTTACCAGAATCGCCAGCCTTAGCAGAAGTTTACAAGGCGGCACGAGAGGAATGGGCAGTTGAGCAAGGAATTAGTTTGACAGAGATTCGTGCGAAGCTTGGCACAAGCAGCACTCAAGGTTACTCCAGTCAAGACCAGTTAGCTAGCTTAGATGCTCATTTCCAAATGTTGAGCAAAGCTGGATTTAAGACAGTTGCAGTACCTTGGAAATATTATGGTCTGGCGGTATTTGGTGGCTGTTTGTGAAAATTTTAGGTTTTGGATGCCTAAATTTGAGATTGCCTGTCTCCAATAGGCATTTATAGCATTAACAACTTGATAGTAACAAAACAGCAATAAATAATATTATTTCTGTTGATAAGAACTAATATATAAACGCATTAGGTCTGTAAAGGAGGTCTTGCTAACTCACACAAGGGTTTTAGCTGAAACTTGCGCCAATTAAGGTGGCTTCGTGTTTTTATACACTATTTCCACATCAAAAGTACCTGTGAGGATACTATCAATCCTCTACAGACCTATCCGAAAATACAGAGTAGAAAATTTCCTTCAGAAAAAACCAGGGACACGCGATTTGGATTCGTTTTTCTGCTCCTTTCTCCAGTGGAGTTAAAGCCACTGTTTGCCATCACTTAGTTTCAAAAGGAGAATATCTTGGATGGCTCGAAATAAAAAGAAATCAGCCGGGTTTAAGTATGAGCATCCACTTGTCTCTAGATGCCCTATTTGTTGTATTATCCCGCCCCACATGCTGGAAAATGTCGTGGTAAATGGCAATCCTCAGCAGCGGAGTTGGGCTTTTCATACATTAAATGTTTCGGCACAGCTTCGCGGACGCAGAGATGTCATAGGTACTGTCTCCTTTGCACCTTCACCGGGTGAAAAGCGGCGCACCATCTACGATGCCAAAAATGGACAGCAACTCCCTGGCACATTAGTGCGTGCTGAAGGAGATCCACCAAGCAGTGATGTAGCAGTGAATGAAGCCTACGATGCTGCTGGTGCTACTTATGACTTATTTCATGAAATATTCGATCGCAATTCTATTGATGACAAAGGACTACGTTTAGACTCCACCGTGCATTATGGCGTTAAATACGACAACGCCTTTTGGAACGGCGACCAAATGGTTTATGGTGATGGCGACGGAGAAATGTTTCAGCGCTTCACAAAGTCAATTGATGTGATTGGGCATGAGTTAGCTCACGGGATAACTCAGTATGAAGCGGGTTTACAGTATTATGGCGAACCTGGCGCACTAAATGAATCCTTTTCTGATGTCTTTGGTTCCTTAGTGAAACAAAAGTCCAAAAATCAGACTGCACAAGAGGCTGATTGGCTGATTGGCGAAGGTCTTTTAGTACCGACTGTCAAAGGTATTGCCCTCCGGTCAATGAAAGTACCAGGAACAGCTTATGATGATTCGGTATTGGGTAAAGATCCCCAACCAGCCCACATGAAAGATAAATATACTGGTGTTGAAGATAATGCTGGAGTGCATATAAACTCAGGAATTCCTAACCATGCCTTTTATCTAGCGGCTGTTGAAATTGGTGGATATGCTTGGGAAAAAGCTGGCAAAATATGGTATATAGCTTTACGCGATCGCTTGAAAGCCAAAGCAGATTTTAAAAAGGCTGCTAACGTCACTATTCAAGTTGCTGGCGAACTCTACGGTAATGATAGTAATGAGCAAAAAGCTGTGCAGAATGCTTGGCAAAAGGTAGGAGTTATCTAGAAGTTAGGAGTGATGAGTGAGGAGTTAGGAATAAATGTTCAACACCTTTCACTCCCTCACTCAGTACTCAGGACTGATTAATCTGTTGTTTGTTATTGTTAAACTGGGGGGCGAGAACTACCATCTCCCAGTCTTAGTATTTATCCCAACTAAATAACACAACGGAGAGCAAAAAATGCGAGTATCATTTGAACGCACAGGTGGCTTTGCCGGAATTAGCAAGAGGACAACCGTTGATACAGACACTCTTCCGCCACATGAAGCAGCCACACTTCCTCGACTAGTGGAAGTTGCTGATTTATTTAGGCTACCGGAACTAATTACTTCGCCAAATCCCCAGAGCGATCGCTTTCAATATAAATTAACAGTAGAAGATAACGGTAAGCAGCATACGGTAACTGTCAGTGAGGCAGCATTGCCAGGAACCTTAAGACCCCTAATTGAATGGCTGCAAAACATATCACAAAAAAGGTAATTTGCTGAAAAACTTAAATTAAGGCTGACTTAACAATTCAAAATTCAAAAATAAATTCTAAATTGATTGTGGTGTGATAAATGAATAAACCAAGCGAGCTTTTTTAGACACCGAAGATGGACAAATTCTTTACCGTATTGGTGGCAAAGGAGAGCCTCTTTTACTACTACACATGAACCAACGTAGTAGTGATGAATACCGCGAATTAATGCCTATTCTGGCACAAAATTATCAATTAGAGTGGGATAAAGCCTTGATTTAGAAATGAACGTAACAACCTACAGAAAGTTAATAGCAAAGCAACTTCATCAAGATTTTAAATCTGCGATTGAAATTGTCGAAATTCCTCTTTCCAAACCTGCTGCTAGTGAACTTGTAATCCAAAACAAATTTGCTGGCGTTAACGGTGGCTTTGACACCTTGCTTTGTCGTGGTGACGTTCCATATATTAACTTAATTCCTCCCTTTGATTTGGGTGTGGAAGCTGTGGGGAAAGTTGTCGCTATGGGTGAAAATGTCAAAGATTTTCAAATTGGTGATGCTGTCATAACTACGGCACGTGGCGGTGGTTATCGAGAATATCAGGTTATCAATGCAAACTTAGCAGTGAAGGTACGGGAAGCAACACCAGAGTTACTAACACTAATGCCTACGGGTGTATCAGCTTTAGTTGCATTGGAACAAGTAGGGGAAATGAAAAGTAATGAAGTGGTTTTAGTGACAGCAGCGGCAGGGGGAACCGGTCATATTGCGGTACAGTTGGCAAAATTAGCTGGTAATCATGTCATTGGTACTTGTAGTTCTGAGGTGAAGGCAAAATTACTGAGAGAATTAGGGTGCGATCGCATTATCAACTATCGCACAGAAAACCTCAATCAAATCCTCAAGCAAGAATACCCTAATGGGATTAATTTAATTTTTGACTGTGTAGGTAAAGAGGTTTTTGATACCTGTGTTGAAAATTTGGCAGTGCGGGGACGCTTAGTAGTGGTTGGTTTTATCTCCGAATACGCAAAAAAGGCAGAACAAATTACACAACCCCGCCTTTATCACCAGCTATTTTGGAAAGCTGCTTCTGTGAGAGGCTTTCTCATGCCTCATTATAATGAATATATGGCAGAGGGACGCGATCGCCTATTAAACCTGTTCTACACAGACAAACTCAAAGTTTCCGTTGACCCCAGCCACTTTAACAGCATAGAATCAATTCCCGAAGCTGTAGAATATCTCCTCAGTGGTCAGAATTGTGGCAAAGTAGTTGTGAGGTTTTAAATAACACGGTATTAGTTGATATCCAGTCAGGGATGAGATGACACAAAATTCAGAGAATACTTTAAAAGTTGCTCAACAGGCATTTGAGAATCTTACGCATGGTATGGCAACTGGAGAGTGGGAACCATTGTTAGATATGCTCACAGAAGACTTTACTCTTTGGTTTCCAATGGGAAAATTCCACGGTTTGAATGTTGGCAAACAACGAGCTAGAGAATTTTTCGAGTACGTTTCTGAATCCTTTATCCTGGGTTGAAGCTGACTGGTCTAGACCGTGTTACTAGTAATGAAACGACTGCTGTTTTTGAGTTTCGGGACGAGGGGCTTTTATTCGGACAGCCTTACAGAAATCGGGTAGCAGTTTCTTTTGATGTGCGTGGAGACAAAATTTGTGGCTATAGGGAATATTTTGGCAGCGATGGTAAATCGTATTAAATAAGTCGTAATTATGAATTATTTAATTGATTTTTATTAGTTACTCTCAGGGTTGAGTTCGTTGATTTCTCTGCACTTAGCCTCTGCGGCTTGATATGCTGCCAGATAGTCTTGACCACCCAACATTACATCACCATAATATTCATAAGGTGGATCGCCATAGATTGGCAATGGATCGTCTTCTGGATAATCTTCTTTTGATTCTTCAAGGATGGCTTTCAGTTTTTTAACAGTCAGACTATGTGCTGCAAAATACCAGATTTCTTGGGGATTTTTGTTCAAGTAAGGTAATGTGGGATCGATAATGCGGACATCAGAGGCGTCGTCTAGTTCAATCCAACTGTGTTCAATCGGTCTATATGGCTTCCCAGCAAAAGCTAAAAATCCCTGAATATACTTTGCTCCCTCAGTAGATAATGCTGCTTTATAAGCATTATCAAACGGAGTACTAGCTTTGCTGTTTATCTGTTCAGCAATTTTAATTGACAGCGTTTCATCCAATAGTTTGTTCATTAATAGCAAGGATTACAGCAGCCATGAAAACATATTACCACTGCGACTTACCATTTTGCTTAGGCATTGGTTATTCACTAATGACAAATGACTAATGACTAATGACAAACTCTACTTTGTGCTAATCAGCATCTGTAAATTTATTAACAAGTCGCTTGAGGTGTAGGGCTTGGATAAAAGGGTTTTAACACTATTACCAAGGTTTTTAATCATTTCATGATTGAATGCTAATCCACTAACACCAATAATTTTGATGTCTGGATTAATTTTTTTCAATACATTGATAGTTGTTGGCCCATCCATACATGGCATCATCATATCAACCAACACTACACTAATTTCTTGTTGATGTTTTGTATATAGTGCGATCGCATCAATCCCATCACTAGCCACTAAAACTTTATAGGCATTTTGTTCTAACCAGGTTTGAGTAACCTCTCGAATTGAAGCTTCATCATCAACAACGAGAATTAATTCTCCATGCCCTGCTGGTAATTTCTGATCTTTAGCTAATTTACCATCTGCTTCGATTGTCTGCGTTACGGGTAAGCAAACTTGAAACTCTGTACCTTTGCCCACTTCACTAACTACATTCACAAAACCACTGTGGCTTTTGATAATGCCAAGGACTGTTGAAAGACCAAGCCCTGTACCTTTACCCACTTCTTTTGTTGTGAAAAATGGCTCAAAAATTCTATCTACTATTTCTCTTTTAATTCCTGTACCTGTATCACGCACGGTAATCATTACATAAGAACCCACCTTGGCATCAATATTCATCCGGGCATAGTGGCTATCAACCCAGAAATTCTTGGCAGAAATCTTTAAGATACCGCCATGAGGCATAGCATCACGAGCATTAATGCAGAGGTTCATCAGCACTTGGTGTAGCTGAGTCGCATCACCAAAGACATTCCACAGGTTTTGCCCAGGAACATCAATGTGGATTTCAATAGCTCTGGAAAATGTTTGCTTAACAATATTTTCAATTTCTAAAATTGAATTACGTACCTGTAAGGTTTTAAAGTTACCTACAGATCCGCGTGAAAACCACAGCACTTGTTTAACTAAATCTGCTGCACGTTTAATATTTGTTTCCATAATTGTTAGCCATTTCTGACTGTTTTCATCCGGCAGCTTTGCCTCTAAAAGTTGTACTGTCATCATCATGGGTGTCAGTGCATTATTGAGGTCGTGGGCGATGCCACTTGCTAGAGTGCCAAGACTCTCCATCCGCTGGGCCCGGAGAAACTGGGCTTCAAGTTGCTTTTTCTCTGTGATGTCGGAGTTGACAATCAGAATAGATTTGGCTTGCCCCTCATCATCATTTACTAGTGTCCAGCGACTAGCAACGATGATTTCTTTGCCTTGTTTTGTGACTTGATATAACTCACCTTGCCACGAACCACTCTCAGCTAAAGTTTCCTGGATGTTTTTCAATTGCCAAAAACTTTGCTTTTGATAAAAAAGCTGATTAGCATTCTTGCCCACTACTTCTTCTACCATCCAACCGTAGAGATGTTCAGCCCCTTTATTCCAAAATTGAATTTGGTTAATCAAATTTTGAACGATAATCGCGTCTGTGGTGATGTTAAGCAAAGCAGCTTGCTCGCGGATTTTCTGTTCTGCATCTTTGTGTTGGCGCAGCGCAGCTTGCTGTTCGGTAATATCAATTACAAAGCTTGCCATCCGCGCAACTTTACCTGTAGAGTCTAAAAAAATATAGCCATTGTTTTCAACTGTGATATAAGTGCCATCTTTACGACATACGCGAAATTCAAGATGGAATCGCTCTTTTGTGGATAAAACGCGGTTAATCTCTTTGTTAAAGAAGCTGCGATCGTCAGGATGAATCAATTCTAACCAGCGGTTCAAACCTCCCAACATCTCAGGCATAGAGTAACCTAATATTCGCTCTACATTGCCATCATATTTAATCTCATTGGTATGCAAGTGCCAGTCGTAGAGAATCTGACCACTTGCTTGAATTAGTGCTTGATAGCGATTGTTCCACTCATCTAAGGCATCTGAATGACATCGTAGTTTTTCCTCTATCCGCAGGCGCTCCAAGATTTCGGTCTCTAAACGTTGATTTTGCTCTGTGAGTTTTTTTGTGAGGTTTCGTAAACGTAAATGGGTATTTACCCTAGCTAAAACCTCTTGATATTCTAGAGGTTTGGTAATGTAATCTACTGCGCCAAGATTCAAGCCTTTGACTTTATCTACCTTGTCACTCATGGCAGTTATAAATATTATAGGAATATCTTGAGTGACTGGATTTTTTTTCAAAAGTCTACAAGTCTCGAAACCGTCGATTACTGGCATTAATACATCCAATAAAATCAGATCGGGTGAAGCATAAGCTGCCATCTGAATGGCACTTTGACCATCTTCAGCTACTAAAACTTGAAAACTGTAATACTCTAAAAAATCAAATAATACTTGTAAATTAACAGGAGTATCATCGACTATTAGAATAACAGGCTTTTCATTTTTATTAAAATTCATACTTGCCTCTTATTAAATTTTTTTTAAGTAAGAATTCAGCACCCAGAAGTCAGAAGTCAGAATTTAAAAGGAATGCAGCATGATTAGTAAATTTATGTATCAAATTTTATCCTCATTCTTTAACTATTCTGAATTCTGAATTTTGACTCCTGAATTCTTACTTTTTTAAATTATCGAATTTGTTTGCCTTTAAAATAAAATCTTTGACAAGTTGATGAATATCTATGGCAGGTGGTATTTTATCATCTACTTGTTGGAATGGCAAAAAAACTTTGCTATTTCGACTATCTCTTGGTTGATTTGATATATCATATTTTGTGCCAATTTTTTAGATATTGACAAATTTTGGACTTGAAATTAAAAAGATTTAATTAAAAGTAAACTATTGTCACAGAATGCCTATATCTCAAATACATTTGGGTTAAGAAGAATAGTAGGTTGGGTTGAGCTTAAGCGTTACCCAACAAAGCCTTGATAATGTTGGGTTTCGTTCCTCAACCCAACAAAGCCAGTTTTAGTTTTTAGCCTTAACTGAACCGTATTGCAATATAGTTAAGGGCGTGCAGCTAGCTGCACGCCCTTACTACGTTTAATCTGTAAAATTACGGGGTTGTGGAGGGATCGAGTTTTAGCCGAGCTGTTTTAGGACGACATGGGCTTCCCCAACAAACCTGCCCAGAAGGCATATTAGTAAAAACACTACTACGAGCGCCAATCACAGCATTAGCTGCGATTTGCACTCCTGGCCCAACAAAACAATCTGCTGCTACCCATGCACCATTTTCAATGGTAATACTCGCTGTTTTCAACCCAAAAGCAGGATCTTGGAGATCGTGAGTACCAGTACACAGGTAACTTTTTTGGGAAATTACGCAATGTTCACCAATATGGATCTGATCGAGGCTATATAAAACTACGTTATCTCCAATCCAACTGTAGTTACCAATGGTGACTTTCCAGGGGTAGGTAAAGCGGGCTGTAGGTCGAATTAATACACCTTTGCCGATACGAGCGCCAAATAATCGTAGCAAAGCACAACGTAGAATATTTAACGGTTGAGGAGTGAGGGGAAAGGCGATCGCTTGTATAAACCACCATAATAAAACATACCAACTTGGACGCCCTCGATCAAACCAAGATTGGTCATATTTGCGTAAATCTACGAAAGGTTGGTCATTTGTCATTTAATTTTAGATTTTAGATTTTAGATTTTAGATTTTAAATTTTTCCTTTAATCCCTTCTCCCAAGGGGAGACGCTGCGCGAACGGGTGACGCTCGATGACTCGCTAACGCTGCGCTAACAGCAGTCACTCATGGGGGAAACCCCCAAGACCGTGCTGCTTCACCAAAATTCAAAATTCAAAATCTAAAATTGGTATATTTAAGAGTCAATGGTCAATAGCTTTGCTTGTGCTTCTCTGCTCCCCTGCTCCTCTGCTCCCTCCTTCGGGATAGTTGCAGTATTTAAGTGACCACCGCAGTTGCGTAATTCGTAAAGTTTAACGCCAATTTGATATTCATATTGACTCAGCAATCGCCCATATATATATCCTGCTTTGCCATCTAAAAAACCGCGTTGAATTATATAAAACAAAATAAACCGCAACATCGGTTTAAATGGTAGGCGTACCCAAACTTTTTTCAGAAATCGTTTGCGTTGCACGGCATCGCCAAATAGATTAGCGCCGATAGTACCGCTCTCATCTTTACCTGTAAGAATATTAAAATAAACACTGGCTTCCCAGTTTGAATATCGGTTGTGGCGTTCTAACCAGTGGTAAAGGTCGCGGAAGTCCTCGTGGAGCATATCATTTTTGAGATATCCAACTTTCCCCTGCAAAACCACGTGTTCGTGAACTTCGTTATCACCAGTATTAGGAATATCTTCTGTATTTAGATTTTCGTAGCGACCTTTTTTATGCTGAAATAAACGTAGATTCCAATCAGGATATTTACCGCCATAACGAATCCATTTCCCTAAGAAAAATACGCGGCGGTTGAGATAATAACCTGTATATTCATCATTTTGAATTGCTTGTTCAATTTCTTCCCAGAGTTCGGGGGTGATGCGCTCATCACAATCTACAATTAGTACCCATTCATTACGAAAAGGTAGATTATCTAAAGACCAATTTTTCTTTTTGGGCCAGCGTCCATTGAAGTTAAATTGTACGACATTTACACCGTAACTTTTAGCAATTTCAATGCTGTTGTCGGTACTTTGAGAATCTACTACAAATATTTCATCTGCTCTGCTGAGGCTAGTAAGGCAAGCAGGCAAGTTAGCTTGTTCGTTTTTTGCCGGAATTAGTACTGAAACTGGTATTTTAGATGACATATTGAGTAGAAATTATGTTACTGGTTATTTCTTATTTGATGTAGATAAAAGACCCTGAATAGCAGCATTTAAGTAACCAATCTGACCGTAAGCATACACCAGTTTGTCAAACCGTTCTGCTGGATCGGAGAAATACTGTAAAGCCTTATACAAGCCTCGCAGAAATCTTTCGCTACCTCGCTGCAATTGAGCGATCCCAGCTTTACCAGCGAGTTGTTCTCGATAGCATTCGCTGATACCTTGCCACCAGCCCCGGTTTAAAAACCAGGAGCGTTGGAGGCGCTCTGGGGCTACATTGTGAGCGACGAGTGCTTCGGGAAGATAAGCGACTTGCCAACCACGCTGTAGGGCGAATTCGGTCATTTGCAGTTCTTCATTAGATAATAAATTTTTACCCACTCGACCGAGATGAGGATCGAAACCGCCAATTTCTTCGAGGAAACTGCGGCGGATGGAGTAATTTAAGCCTCTGGGTGTTGAGCCAGGTTGCTCAATGTAAATGTTACTGTCACCTAAGTCGTATGCACCCAGATTTGCAGCTAGCCCCGGAGATAGCCACCGTGGTTGTTCAATTCCTGGAGGCCACAGGAGAGTGACTTTGCCACCTGCGATCGCTAGCTTAGAGTTATTGTAATAGGCAGAATATAAAACTTGTAGCCAGCCCTGACTGGCAACAGCATCGTCATCTAGATAAGCAAGAATATCACCACTGGCTACCTTTGCACCCGTGTTGCGGGCGACAGATAAACCAATGGTGGGTTCAAAAACATACTTCAGGCGCGGATTGTGGGCCCTTTCTTCTACAACCTCACGGGTGCGATCGCTAGATCCATTATCAACTACTACAATTTCAAAGTCAGCAGCAAAATCCTGATCTAAAAGACTATCAATTGCAGCCCCTAAATAGGTATCTCGATTGTGAGTACAGATAATGGCAGAGATTTGAGTGTCTGGCATAGATTTAATTTTGGATTTGAGATTTGGGGCTTTCCTGCGGAATGCTACGCTCAGTCGAACGATTTTAGATTAAAATCTTAAATCCAACGCTATAACTGCTGAGAGTTAATCTAAACCAAAAGTTACCGACCTACCAACCGAGTTTCTTCGGAAATAATCTTTAAAACTTTACGTTTGTTGAATATGACTGTGTAAAACTACAAGAGTTTGCGCCAGTTGACTAAGGCGGGTTTCCAAAGATTGCTTGCGCCCTAACAGTTGACGTAACTTTTGGTAACGAGCGATCGCCATACTAACATTGGGAACCTGATCCGGTGGACATGGACGCGACCAAACTTTACCAGTATCGTCTACACCACAGAGGCGATAGCCAGTAATAGATGATTGATAAGATACTTTTCCACCAGTGGCACAAATTTCTTCTACGTAGTTCATCAGGCGGTCAACTTCTGCATGGCGCAGTGTCGCAGTTCCTCCTGGTTCTGGTTCGGTGGGATTGGATTCTAACCAGCCATTCACAATTGGCCCTTCTAAGTAAATATCCTGAATTTGTTTCAAAATATTTTGCAATTCTATTTGCCAACCAGCGACAGTTTCCTGAATTTCTTGCAATAGATTCATCGCCAATGCTGGATTCGCACCGTGGCGATGGCTACTAAAGGTCGGAGTTTTTAACTTGGGTAGGCTAGGTGTTCTGTTACCATTCTCTTCTGCTTGAAAGGTCTGCACAGATTCATGGTGAGGAAAGAAATTTTGGTCAGAAGGATAATCAATCTCAGTATTTACATTTAAGTCAACTGTTTGTCCTTGTGACTTTACTTCCCCATCCTGAGAGGATGGAATTTGTGTACTTTCTGTAGGTTCGTTAGCTCCGACGCTGATTCTAAAAGAGAAAGGCCGTTTTGTTGTCGAATCAGTTGTTTCGGCAGTAGAGTCAGTGCCGCGATTCCCTAAATCGTGTAGAGTTGCTTCAATGCGTTTTAAGCCTGCGTTCATAAAGACATCCTAAAGTTTGCTGTCCCCAGTAGTATTGAATAATTGAGAATGGGGTAGTTGGGATTTTTGGCTTTTGCCAGTTGTAGCATCTAATGATGCTGGTGCTAATTTTATCCCTTAAAAGTTATTTGAAACCAAAAATCTCACCTATTAAGTAAAAAAATGTGGTGATGAATTGTAACCGTAGGCATATTGTTAAAATACTCAGTAAAAAACTTTGGGTAAAATCATCTTAGTAACTGGGCCAGCACGATCTGGTAAAAGTGAATGGGCAGAAACTTTAGCTATGCAGTCAGGAAAAGCAGTTGTTTATGTAGCAACAGCCACCGATAACCTAGATGATCAAGAATGGCATCAACGCATTTTAGAACACCAACAACGTCGTCCCCAAGACTGGGTAACTTTATCTGTACCTGTGGAACTGTCTGCTACCCTTGCTGATGCCAAACCCTATACCTGTCTTTTAGTTGATTCTTTAGGAACTTGGGTTGCCAATCTCTTAGAACAGGACGAATCTAGCTGGGAAAATACCCTTGCAGAGTTTTTGGAGACGGTGGAACTGGTTGCTGCTGATATCCTGTTCGTAGCAGAAGAGGTGGGTTGGGGTGTGATACCAGCTTATCCACTTGGGAGGGCGTTCCGCGATCGCCTCGGTTCTTTAGTACGCCAGCTAGCAACACTCAGCGAAACTGTTTATTTAGTGACTGGCGGCCATGTTCTCAATCTCAGCATCCTTGGTTCGCCATTGCCAAATAAAGGAGATGCTGGAACATTCAGAAGTCAAGATTCTTAACTGTTTATTCAAGTTAATCCAAAATCTAAAATCTAGAATTGTAATATGGCAACCAAACAAGAAGTTAGAAAATACCTTGCCTACTGGTTTCAGTTGGGTAAGAAAGTGATTACGGGCAACGGCGAGGCAAGTTTTTTGCCCCAGTCGGTGCTAAATGGCGATCGCTATAGTGAAGAATTTGAAGAGTGCTGGCAAAAAATTATTTCACCGGAATCGGGTGATTGTTACCTAGAGGGTACACATGAAACTATTGCTGAATTGTTGACACCAGCATGGGATATGGTAGCTTGTGGCCGATGCAGTATGCCAGTAGCCGCGCGAAACGTCGGAATGCCCGCGTTGTTATGTCCGTGCAATGATTTACCTAACTGGCCAAATACTGAATTGCCAGCACCGCGAGAGCCAATTAAAATTCAAGACCAACTCCAAACAATTCGCGATCGGCTTGTAAAGAATATTACATAAAAAAATTGCTATGGGACTTCCAAATAAAAAAATATCCCACAATTAATAGTCAGCAACTTCAAGCGGGATAATTTATTTCTTGGAGTTCTCTATAAAACCAATCGCAACTTCAACGACTGTCGAAAAACCTATCTGCTCAATTTCTCAAAAACGGAGGTCTAAAACTCTTCCAACCATGATAGAGTTTTAGACCTCTGTACTTTTTAGTTGCAGTAGGTTCGTTGTGGCAGGGTAGAATCTAACACGAAGGGATTATCATTACCTTGGGGTGTTTTAGCGATCGCATGACTGCGTGCTACCTCACCAGCATCAATTGGATCGTCTGCTTGCCACTTACAGAGAGTATCCTTTTGTGCTGCAAAGAAGCTTGCATTCGCCAGTTCTGGGTAGACTGTGCGGAAATAGAAAATTACTCGAGCAATATCTCCTTTCTTTGGCTCCCGTGGTTCAAAAAACCCCCGTTTGAATTCACTGTATTTGTCAATATCCTGCGGACTTGGTTTGAAACTTAGTTCATCATCATCGAGATACCAAGACGTAGTTTGATTATCAGGAATATCTGCAAATGGAAAGTTGGCGCGATCGCTGTTAACTTCCACACGTGAAGTAAAAAGGTTATGCAAATCGCTTTTTGCTGGGCCTTCAGCTCCCACGCTCTGCGGCCAAACGTGTTCAGCATTGATTCTGCGTTGTGCAGCTTCCTCTCTGGGTTTATTTGAATTTGGGTCGATCGGAACACTGTAACCGGCGTAGATGTCCGTTACTATGCCACCTTGGTTATCTATTTTGGTGTAGAGCAAATCACGGGCGCTACCATATCCGAGGCTAGCACGAGGGGAGTAAAGGCTATCTAGTTTTTCCAGTAAATCGTCTCCTGTAACACCAGAAAGAATTGTGCCTGGTGTAACTGGTGGTTCAGGACTGCTAACTGGGACTGATGGAATGGGAGTAGTCTCACCAATAGCTGATAGAGTAAATCGAGCAATTACAGGGTCGTGATCGCTGACTACTCTAGAAATCCCTGCGTTAACATGAACAGCATTGATCTCAGGATTTCCATTGTTAAACAAATTTGGGGTAATCAGGATTTGGTCAATTTGTTCCTTATTCCCTCGAAAGACATAAGAGAAGCGGTCATCTTGAGGAATTTTGTTTACCAAATTTTTCAGATGATTTCCTTCAAGGATTTTGATCGGCTGGGAGTCTGGAGTATCGTTTAGATCGCCAAGAACGACAATATTTGCATTTGGGTCAGTAGTTAAGCGATTTTCGACAAATTTGTTAACAATTGTTGCCTGCTCTATCCGTTTCGAGTTAGAATCTGCTCCTCCGCTTTTAGACGCAAAGTGATTGTTTATCAGGGTGATGGGAATATCGTTGAAAGTAAATTCACCCACTAAAGGTTTGCGACTTTTTGAAAAAGCTGGATCGTCCGCAAAGCGTTCAAGCTTTTGTAGCTTAACTCGTTGAGGATTGAACAAAAAGCCTACCCGGATATTGCCACCTGGTTGGCCTCCATCGAGTCCGTTTTGAGGAGGAATTTCCCGATATTCATAGGCTGGGCCTCCTACAGATTGGATAGAACTGATCAGAGTGTTAGCAGTCAGAGTAGCATCAACTACAGAACTGAACTCAGCTCCATCATTGTCTTGTACTTCTTGCAAAGCAATAATGTCTGGTGCTTCAAGATTAGTAACAATCTGGTTTGCTAAAGCTGTAAACTTACCGTTTTTTACATCATCATCGACGTTTCTGGCCGACCTATCATCAACCTTAGAGATGTTTTCTTTTTTAGGATCGAGGTTTTCGACATTAAAGGTGGTAATCGTTAATTGCGTAGGACTTCCTAGCAAAGATGTAACTTGTACACCATAAGCCATTTCTGAAGGAAGCCAGAATGCAAGAAAAACGATAACGCAAAGTGCCTGCAAGACTTTTCGGAAAGAACTCATGAACATTCTCCTTAATTGCAAATAGAGACTTAACTCAGTTGGAGCGCCATTCCGAAGATATGAGAAGCAAAGAAGTTGAAGTTTTTCTCAAGCTATTTGGCTAAGAAAAACAATCTATCTGTTTCAGCCCAAAATCAAGTATTGAGTGCAAGCTTATGTTTGTATTAAGAGATGTACTTCGATTCCAAAGAAGAAGTCATAACAAAATTAATAATACAGCAGTTATTTGGTATTTATCAACTTGTTATTTAGTTACTTGTGGATACTGAATTACGAGAATGACTAGTAACTAATGCCCCATACCCACTTGCCCTGAGCGAAGCCGAAGGGATGCCCAATGCCCAAATTCCTAAGTATTTTGCTCAATAACCGTGGCACTATAGAAAATAGAGCTGCAAATTGAGCAATAGGAAGACTAAAGAACATTGTGCAGATAACATTCTTAGGGACGAGTTCCGGTGTACCCACGCGATCGCGCAATGTTTCCAGTGTCGCTCTGAGATTACCCCAAAGGGCAGAACTCTGGTTATTTGACTGTGGCGAAGGTACTCAGCATCAAATTATGCGGAGTGAACTCAAAATGAGTCAACTCTCCCGAATTTTTATCACCCACATGCACGGCGACCATATCTTTGGCTTGATGGGACTTCTTGCTACTTGCGGCTTGGCTGGTAATGTGCAACGAATTGATATCTATGGCCCACCTGGATTAAATGATTACATTCAATCCGCTTCACGTTACTCTTACACACACTTTTCTTACCCAATCAAAGTTCACGCCATCCGTCCAGGGGTAATTTATGAAGACGAGGACTTCACCGTTAGCTGTGGTAATTTGCATCATCGCATTACAGCTTTCGGCTACCGCGTAGCCGAAAAAGACCGAACCGGACGCTTTGATGTGGAAAAAGCCAAGGCGTTGCAAATTCCTCCTGGTCGGGTTTACGGTCAACTCAAGCGCGGTGAAACAGTTACCCTTGCGGACGGACGGGTGATTGATGGTACTCAATTGTGCGGCCCTACAGAAATTGGTCGAAAGATTGCCTATTGTACAGACACAATTTATTGTGACGGTGCAGTGCAATTAGCTCATGATGCAGATGTATTAATTCACGAAGCAACCTTTGCCCATCAAGATGCAGATATGGCTTTCCAGCGGTTGCATTCTACAACGACAATGGCAGCGCAAACAGCTTTAGCTGCTGGGGCACGTCGGCTGATTATGAGTCATTTCAGTCCCCGCTATGCTCCCGGAAATACCTTGGAGTTAAAGGATCTTCTCAAGGAAGCTCGTGCTATTTTTCCCCGTACTGATATGGCTCACGATTTTATGATTCATGAAGTACCCAGACGACGGGAAATAGAGTTAACCAAGGTAAGCGTTTAAATTTTGGACTTTCCTGCGGAACGCTACGCGTAGCGTCCGTAGGGAAGGTACGGCTACGCTCAGTTGAACGATTTTAGATTTTAGATTTCCTATTGAACGCTTCTAATCTAAAATCTAAAATTAACCAGGTTCTATCTTCGATTTTAATAGTCTCAATCATAAGATCAAGCAAATAAACAGTAGCTTTGTTTTCCGAGTAAGTCAACTATTTAACCAACAATTTACGGTTAACTAGATGTATCAAAAATATACAAATAGTATGGTTTGAATATTTTTATCAATGTGTTTTTTATATTACAAGTTATCAAAATAACTTTAATATATATAGTAAGATTGTGAGTCGGATAATTTAATACTCAAATACTTAGAAAAAATCATTAATTTTTCGTCAAGATTTTTATTCCTTAGATAAAATATTTATTAAAAATTTATACTTCCAACACTGATTAAGAATTTATATGCATGAATTGATGAACATGAAAGCGCCAGTTGGCATAATATTGTGCCAAATTAGCTTGTCATTGTTGGAAGAAGAATTAAGTATGCGATCGCAGCTATTAGGTGTAAAAAAAATCATTTCATATTTATTATAAATCTTCCAAATAAATATAGTGTTTCGATATTAGAGGAGTTTAATAGTGGCTAAGACTAGTCTGAATCAAGAGCAACAGGTTACAACTTCAGCACAAAGCGCAGTTGACATCAGACAACTATCTACTATTTTGCTTCGCCGACGCTTTCTGATCTTTGGAGTTTCCTGTGTAGTTATGTCAGCTGCTAGCCTCTTGGCTGTCATGGCCAAACCTACTTACCAGAGCAATATGCAGATATTGGTGAATTCCAATTTATCTGAAGGGGCACAATCAAATACTCAGGTTACTGATTCAAATTCTCAAGTTGTTGATTCCACTACTCAGATGAAACTCATGCTGAGTTCTAAGTTGCTTCAGAAAGCTGTAGATTTACTACATTCTGATTATCCCGATCTTACCTTACAAGACATCAATGGTCAAAAAGAAAATAACAGAAAAGCACCTTTAGAAGTAACTCCAGAAGCGGGAGTTCTAGAAGCAAATAAAGTTTTTAATCAGGCATTTAAAGTTTCTTTTCATGATGACAATCCACTAAAAGCACAAAGAGTACTTCAAGCGCTACAGAAAGTCTATCAAAACTACAACAAACAGCAGCAAAAAGAACGTCTTAATCAGGGATTAGCTTTTGTAAACACTCGTCTACCTGAGATAAAAAAAGAGGTAAGTAAAGCTGAGAAAAACTTAGAACAGTTTCGCAAAAAGCATAAATTACTCGATCCCGAAGTCCAAAGTAAAATTCTACTAGAATCTCTAGCCGATATTCAACAACAGCTACAAACCACTCGTGCCAACCTTCAAGATGTAAACGCTCGCTACGATAATCTAGAGCAACTAATAGCGTCTTCGTCCCAGCAGAATACACTTCTTTCTTCTCGTTTAAATCAGTCAAGCCGCTATCAAGCATTATTAAGTGAAATTCAAAAGACTGAACTAGCATTGGCTAAGGAGCGGCTCCGCTATACAGATGATTATCCATCGGTACAAAAATTAAAACAGCAACGCCAAAGTCAACTATCTCTCTTGCGAGAAGAGGTGAAAACTATTAGTAATACTAGTAAGGAAAAACCCCTATTCAAAGGACAAATGTTAGGGGTTGATCCAACGCTAGTAGATGAGTTTGTTTTAGTACAAACAAGTGTTTTAGGACTAACTGCTAATGAAAAAAATCTAGTTGAATCAGAACAGCAACTACGCTCTGAGCTAAACAAATACCCAAGTTTAATAGCAGAGTATAATCGTCTGCTGTCAAAGGTAGAAGCTAGCCGCAAAAACCTTGAACAACTACTCCAGGTGCAACAGTCATTAGGACTGAAAATTTCTCAGGAAGGATATAGCTGGCAAGTTTTGGCAGAACCTTCTCCCGGTATTTATATGGGTAACAACAGATTATTATTTTTGGTTGGAGGAGCAGTAATTGGGCCGATTTTAGGTATTTTAGCAGCCCTGATTTTGGAAAAGTTTAATGACGCTATTTATTGTGCCGGAGATTTAAAGAAACTGACGAATCTACGTGTATTGGGATCGGTACCAAAATTACCGTCACGTGGTGTCAAAAAACGGCGGCTTGGCCTGCCTTGGAATATCAGAAGAAGCTCAGATTCTTCTGTAATAGAAGCCAGTAATAAATTGCCCGTCCATGAAACTTTGGACATGATCTACCAAAATATTCAAATATTAAAATATCCTTTACTGTTCAAGTCGCTGATGTTTACTTCCGCACTACCAGGGGAAGGAAAGACAACCTTAGTATTAGGGCTTGTAGCTAGCGCGGCCCGAATGCATCGACGGGTATTGGTAATTGACGCTAATCTACATAATCCTAGCTTGCACAAAATCCTGGAACTATCCAATGATTGGGGACTATCTCTGTTATTAGTTGATGAGACAACTACTAATTTTCAAGATTACATCCAGCCCATTCACCCCTCCATTGATATTTTGACTGCTGGGCCAGAACCAGAAGACACAGTGAAGTTGCTCAGTTCTCAACGGATGAAAGAACTAATAGAGGTGTTTGAGCAAAATTATGACCTAGTACTGATAGATGCTCCATCTATTTTAGGCACGGTTGATGCTAGGATTGTGGCATCTTTTTGCAATGGGATTGTCATGGTAGAGCGGATGGGGAAAGTGACTCGAACTGAACTGACTCAAGCAACAGAAATTTTAAGTAAATTGAATTTAATTGGAATTATCGCTAATGAAGTGAGTAATTCTCAAAAGGCATTGGCATCGTAGAGCGAAGAAGACGCAAAGAGTAATTTTCCGGTATCCCCGCTTCCTCTTTTGGACGGTTTTTAAATGCGATCGCACTGATATTTGGTTGTGAGATTCAATCCTTGCGGGGAGACTTGCGATGACTACACCTTATCAAGCTGACGCATAGTTAATCGGCGATAGTCACCCATACGATGATCGCCAACACTGTCAGATGTTGATTTTTGTAGTGGAGGTTAGTCAGATAAACATCGTCTCCTTGGCGAATTTTATCGTCACCACTGCGATCGCGTTTGTTGATTTGCCAGCTTTGCTTTTTGGTGTGGAAATTATCGCTCCAATAGTAACAATCATGGCTATCTACCCAAGAACCTAAGACATTGTGCTGGTTCGGTAGCGATTCTGTGGATTTCAGTCGGATCGCTGCACCATCAGTTAGCTCACCGATTGAATCTGCCAGAATTTGCAATTTTATATTGTTAGACTCGCCGAGCTTTTTATTCTTGCCGAGCTTTTTATTCTTGCCGAGCTTGGGCCAATGATACCGACTGGTTTTGCCCTTACTAAATTGAGTCGCATAGTCGCCGTTCATGTGCTGTAAATAGATGGTGTCACCATACTTCAGCACATCGCCAATCGTCGCGGGAGTAGACTCTGATTGTAAATTAGCTACCATATTGTGTCCTATTTTGTCGAGAATGGGTTTGATACTTTGGCCAGTAGAATTTGTGTTTTTTTTGAACTAAATTAGGACTTACGCATAAGAGATCCCCCCCTTTTTTAGCTACCTTGTATACACAAGTTATCGAATCACAACCAGTTAGTCGAATTACCCCACCCTAACCCTCCCCTTATAAAGGGGAGGGAACTAGATTTCTTGTTTCCCCCCAAAATATCGGGGGGATTAAGGGGGGTAATTCTGAGATACAAAGTGAGAAAACTAGGGATAAACTAGTAGTCCACGAACCAAACATAGACACATTTACCAGTGTAAGTTCGGAAAAAAAGGTTAGAGGTTGTCAGTAAAATTACTGCTGAGAACAATTGCTCAAGGATAAAATCACTGACTCCTTCACCGAATTTTAGATTTTAAATTTTGGATGGAAGATTTCTACCTGATAGCTAAAGCAAAATGCATAATTAGTAGGAGGTGGCAACCTCCTACGTTGGAGAACTGTCTCATCTTAAAGTAGTAGACGCCATAATCCAGAGCGTCAATTAGATACTAGTGTGATTAGATGATCGGTATGAAATTCCAACTTTACTTAGGCTCTTTATTTTCCCAGATTAAAGTACGTCATTGGTGGGTAAGTATCCTTTTGTGGATAGCTTTGGTTGCCCCAGCCCAAGCGTCTGTAATTCTGCGCGTGGCAATTGAGAGGGGCGTTAATCAGGTAAAAGTGGGCAGTTCCACCACTGGGATCGTCAAGGATAGTACTGGACGGACTCTCGGACAGTTGCCGGCGATGAGTGCGTATTATGCCCAAGCCGTTCCTGGCGGAGTGGCTTTAGATAAATGGCAGTCTGGTTTATTTTGGATTGAGCCAACTGGTAAAGGATTTGTTTATATTGGCGATCGCTGGTATCGAGGCAGAACTCTGGTTGTTCCCACAGAAAAAGGCTTAACGGCTGTTAATTGGGTGGATGACCAAGAATATCTCTACAGCGTTCTGGGTGGCGAAATGGATGCGAGCTGGCCGCAAGAAGCGCTGAAAGCTCAAGCGATCGCAGCCCGTACTTATGCTCTCTATGAACGAGAAAAACAACGGAATAATCCCGTTTACGATTTAGGCAATACTCCCGATCGCTGGCAAATTTATAAGGGTGTCATTAGTGAATCTCCTGCTACTTACGCCGCAGTAGATTCCACACTAGGGCAGGTACTAACTTACAAAAATCGGATTATTCTCTCAGTCTTCCACGCTTGTTCTGGGGGACACACCGAAAACGTAGAAGATGTTTGGGGAAGTAGCGAACCTTATCTACGTGCTGTTCAAGACTACGATCAAAATATCCGCGAGTGTAATTGGGTGAAAACCTTCTCGCCAAGTGAAATTAGCGCTAAATTTCCAGAGGTGGGTAGCGTGACGGCGATGATTCCAGAGACATACTCACCTTTCCGCAGTGTTAAAGTTTTAAAAATTGTCGGTAACAAGGGCACGAAGGTGCTACAGGGTGAAGAAGTGCGAACAGCCCTCAAGTTAAAAAGTACCCGTTTTACTGTCACCAAAGGAGGTGATGGTAGTTTTGTACTACAAGGGCTTGGCTATGGTCATGCTTTAGGTATGAGTCAGTGGGGGGCGTACAATCTGGCTCGGCAAGGAGTGAACCACCTGCAAATTTTGGGACATTATTATCAAGGTGTAGCTCTAACACCAATTCAGGCGAAGTAATCAGGGATTGGGCATTGGGGACTGATTATTAATTCTTCTCCCCCTGCCCCTCTGCTCCCCTTCCCCTCTGCTCCCTATTCCCCACTCCCACGTTCTAAGCGCCGTTGCCATTCAGCGTCAATTTTTGCAGAACGTTCAACTTCTTGGTCGAGTAAGTCAGTTTCGCTAGAATACACTAAATCTTCATTGCCAATGACTTTTTCTGTTGCAAATTGTTGGGCATAGTCGATTTTTTGTTGCAAAGGTGCATCGGGACTTGCCAATATTCTTGCTCTGGAAAGGCGATCGCGGTTGCGATCGGCAATCTTCCGATTACGCCACCCAATCCAGAAATAACGCAGCAAAGGTATGCCTAAAAAACCTACTCCGTAAGCCAATAGCAGCCAATAAATTCCTTGCACAAAAGCTACTAGTCCACCTAATTTGGCGGCAACAATGCCACCTTTCAACAAACTTCCCAATACTAAAGCACCAACAAAATTTAGTACACCTAACCCAGCACTTAGCATAATTTGCCCAGAACTTGCCGCACTAAAACGCCAGGGAAATTCCTCTAAGCGATCTGATATTGCATAACGGCGCTTTTTAACTGCACTCACCTGCAACTCTGGGAAGTAATAAACAATTTGCCCTTCTGGACTTACTGATGGTTGCCCATTGAATCGCGTCAGAACGGGCAGCATATAATCTTCGTACTCTCTTGTGTATCCCTCGCCAATATCATCCAAATATGGGGCAATTTGTTCCGCTACCACTGCACCACGGTTAATCTGAATCACCGTAGCAATTTCTTGCCAACGACGTTCTTCTAAGTTGGCGTTAGGATTACCATCGCCAAACAAAAACGAAAATATAGCTTCAAAGAAATTCAGATTGCTTTGTTCACGGTTTTCACGTCGCCGTTCCTGGTAGTGGGTGTCATAATTTGGGCTAAGATACCAAAATAAATTTGGAAAATAGAAGAACCCCCCACCACCGGAATTACTGCCCCGATTGCCACCGTCACGATCTGAATTGGCAGCAGTAACGATCATGAAGATGGTAATAGCGATCAGGGCGATGGAAACAGTTAAGAAAATTCCAAAAGAAATGCGAATCAGGTAAAACAGTACACTCCAGACTTTTTTCCACCATTCCTGCAATCGTAGCCGGAAGTATTTATTACGCAAAATTGCTCGAAAGTTTTGTGGAAAAAGGAAAACTATATCACCTGAATCCGCTACCTGTAAATGTCCGCCAGCATCAGATGCCAGGGCTAACAAGCTTTGATTAGCTTCAGCGACGTTCAATCCTGCCTGAGTTGCCACATCACCAACGGTGACACGGTAGCCCAGTTGTTCCACAGCCTGCATGATGGTGGGACTGGGAGCCATTGCTCTCCCCTCCTATTGAAAATTATTCCTTTACTTAAGTATAAAGTTTTATTTTGAGCGACTTAGCAGGGATAGTAGTCTGTTAAGAACTAATTGACGGATAAATTCCTTGTAGAGACGGCGATTTATCGCGTCTCTCTAACCGTCAAAATGAATTTGACAAACTAGTAGAGGTAACAATTCAAAATTCCAAGTGTTAACCTTCGGTCTTCAACTCTTTAATTGACTAGACAATCAACAAATGATCTGACACATAAAATGATATAATTACTCTCCTCAGCTTGGTTAAATCAGCAAATTTTCTACTCAAATATGGTTCAATACACTCTCGCTCAAAGCCCAGAAATTATCCTTACTGTTTCTGGAAAAGATTCAGCCAAAGCCCGTGATAAAGCAATGGATCAGTTAATGGAACTGATGGATGCAGGTAAGCTACCTACGGAACTGGAAGAAGGATTTGGTCCTCAACAATTAATTGAGGTAAAAGAGTCAACTATTGATACTGCTAGTGGTGAGGATAGTATTACACAAGCTGTCCAGATTCTGAGTAACTTGGCGACGCTCAAGCTGAAAGTTCAGGAGTCACGATCTGAAGCCTTGGAAATTCGCAAAGCTGTTGATATTCTGTTTACTGATGACTCGGTGACAGAAGAGGAAATTACTCGACTCAAGGAAGGTTTTAAAGTTCTCAAAAATTTTGCTCAAGCTAATGTGCGTTACCAAGAAGCGCGATCTAAAGCAGAACTAGCTAGGCAAACTCTAGATCAAGCTCTCAAATCTCCTGATAAGTAACATTTACAGAATTAGATGCATTGAGACACATCTTAAAAATGCAATTAAATACTCTAAAAGACAGGCATAATAGCCTGTCTTCAGATTAACTGGGGCGCTAGGATTCGAACCCAGGGATGGCGAGACCAAAACCCGCTGCCTTACCACTTGGCGACGCCCCAACAATTTCACTATGGTTAATATAACACTTAGTCCTGGGTTAATGTCAAGTACTTTAATAGTTGATTTCAGAGAATGGGTTTTTACAGCAGGATAGTGATTGGTGGGAATCCTTGTACTTGACTTCTTTCATCACTTTCAGGTGAACCCTTGAATCTTCGTGCTTCAGGCAGAAAATTCTTTCCTTAGCATCTAAAGTCTGGTTCTCTTGATGATGAACCGCTTTGAGTCAGTCTCACCTATTTCTTTTTCTTTAATCCCCAGTCTCGTGAAGGAAGACCCCTGCAATCCGACTTGATGATAATAGTTGCTTAGTAGCCAGCCATATAAAGAGGGGAATAGTCTTAGCATAGCGGCCGCAAAGTCGGCGCGGTTCTTGAATCCATCGATACAGCCATTCAAGTCCTAAGTCTCGAACTATGCGGGGTGCGCGCTTATGAATTCCGGCATAAACTGGGAAAACTCCACCCAGTCCAATCATTACAGCTTGTATTTTGCCCTTATGTTGAGCTATCCAATTTTCTTGTTTGGGACATCCCAAAGACACTAAGACAGCGCTAGCACCACTAGAGTTAATCTTTTGAACCAAGGCTTCGTCTTCAATTTCAGTTAGGGGACGAAAGGGTAGAGGTTCCATTGCCGCAATCTTTATCTGCGGAAATTCCTTCTCTAACCTGTTTTGCATCCTAGACAGAATTTCTGTTTGGGAACCTACAAAGAAAATACTCAGATTTTGTGTTTGAGTTAGCTGACACAATGCGAGAAAAATATCCATCCCTGCCACACGGTCTTGGTAAAGCGCTCCCATTTTTCGCATCATCCACACCAGAGGCATACCATCAGGAGTAACTATATCTGCATTTCGCAATACGGTGGCAAACTCTGGATTCCAATGGGCTTCGATGAGCATGTGTACATTGGCTACATATACAGTTTTACTCTCACGCCTACTCCCCCACTTCACTATTGTTTGTATCTGGTCGTCAAACCGTAAAGCAGTAATAGGAAAATCAAGCACTTTTTTAGTAGGTAGAAGCACTCTCGCCACCATCAATAACTCCTGTATCCAAGAAAACAATTCATAGATTACCTAGACCAATCCCAATGATTTAATATTCGGATTGGATGACTCCTGACTTTTTGTAGGCTTGTGTCATTGTTGGAAGTTAACACATGGAGGTGCAATTGCCTTTTTAGTATACTTTTGGCTTAATCCGTAATACTAGAATTATTTACTGCTGTGTTTTAGCTTACTGTTTTATGTTAAGGATTTTACACACTGCTTGACAAAATTCATACTTCCTTCATAATTAATTTTTGGTTATTTCATCCAAGCATTATAATTGCGATAAATTCTTAGAGAGAATCTGTATATTAAGTAGTATATACTACTTAATTGCTTAAGTATAAATGTCAAAAACTAGCCACTTAATCTGCGGGTTTTATACGTCAATATGCGCTTAAGAGGTTGAATTAAAATTAGTATATTTTAATGACTAATAATTTTTTCTTATAATTTCCAAATTTATTACAGATTTAATTTAGTCTCTGTATTGAAAAATCTCTAAATTTTATTTGTTTCTGAAATAAAAGCCCAAAAAATAAGGGAAAGATAAATTTATCTTTCCCTGCTGTCTCGTTTTTGTTATTGTCTGGCTTGTTATTTTCTTTAAGTCTTTGGCGTAACATTTGCCTTTGTTTTTTCAGTTGACGCTTCCTAGCAGAACCGCCTCTACCTTTATCATTTCTGCCTTCTTTACGGGGAGATTCCCATCTTTTCAGGCGCATAAGTTTTTACCTCTTTAGCACTTGTTTGGTAGTGGGCAGGAGGAGAATCGAACTCCTATGACCGTAAGGCCGCCACATTTTGAGTGTGGTGCGTCTACCAATTCCGCCACCCGCCCTTATATCTAACCTTAACTAGTATACTCTAAATTAAGAGATTTTGTAACAAGTCTGAAAATTATTTTTGAAAGTTTTGCTGGAATAACATTTTTAACAGTTCTCCGACTTAAAGCGTGGCAGGGTCAATAAACTAGGCTCAATATCCTGTATTTTGGCACAGCCGCTAAGTGCCATTGCCACATTTAACTCATCTTGTAGAAGTGAAATGACATGAGATACGCCGATTTGTCCAGCTACCGCTAGTCCCCACAAAATAGGTCGTCCGATTAGTACTGCTTTTGCTCCTAATGCCAGAGCTTTGAGAATGTCTGTGCCTCTACGAATGCCGCCATCCAAGACCACTTCTACTTTACCGTCCACTGCGGCTACTATTTCAGCGAGGGCATCTAAAGAAGCGATCGCACCATCGAGTTGTCTGCCACCATGATTGGAAACAACAATTGCTTTGGCTCCATATTCTACAGACCGCACAGCATCATCTGGGCGTAAAACTCCTTTGATAATTAAAGGTAGTGGAGATAAAGACTGCAACCATTCCAAATCGTCCCAAGTCACTGCTGGGTTTAGTTGTTGGGCAAAGTAGGTAAATAACCCGGATTCACCTTTTTCATGGGAAATATCTAGCCCTGAGATACTAGCAAGATTAGCCAGATGTAAGTCTTGGGGTAAGGCAAACTCATTACGTCTATCTCTCTCTCGCTGTCCGAGAACGGGTGCATCTACAGTTAGACAAAGTGCTTTGTAGCCTGCTTTATAGGCTTTTTCTACCAAAGCACGAGTTAATCCCCGGTCTTTATGGATATAAAGCTGAAACCACCGCAGAGAATCTGGAAACTGATTACATACAGTCGCCACTTCTTCAATACTCTTTGTTGCCATTGTACTTAACACCATACCCACACCAGCCGATGCAGCAGCTAAAGCCGTGGCAACTTCTCCGTCTGGATGGGCTAGACATTGAAAAGCCATCGGTGCAATTAACAAAGGTAGTTGTAGGGGTTGTCCTAAAATGGAGGTACTTAGATTGCGATCGCTCACATCGACTAATATCCGAGGTCGCAGCTTGACTCGCTCAAAGGCAGCACGATTATCTCGCAATGTGATTTCGTCCCAAGCACCACTACTGTAGTAATCAAGTGTCGTTTGAGACAGATATTCTTTTGCTAGCTTTTCGTACTCAAAAAGGTTGATGGGTTGAAAGCGATCGTCAGTGGATAAGTCGGTAGACATAATTAAATCTAAAATAAAACTTTTGTTTGTAGTAAGCGATTTATCGCTCTGCATAAGATTTTAAATGGCTAGAGTCGCTGACTACGATTATTCATGGTCAAGGCTTTCAAATATACTTATTTTTACTTAGTTAGCGATCGTTCAACAAAATTATGTGCAGAGGCGTTGCTCAAACAGCATGAAGATTGCTCTCAAAAAAAAAGACCTCTACTTTGCGCCAGAGGTCTTTCTGTTTCAGAACATTGTAAAATTCATAAGCAATGTAAAACGCTGATATGGTTAATTTAATGGCTTCTGTGCCATGAACGCAAAAATAGCAACCCAATCGACAATCCCATACTGACCATTATTATTACTCCTATACCGGAAATGCGTAGGCGCAGCCCGCCGCAGGCATCGCCAACATTTAGTGCAGACCCAGAAATCTAATGCTGCGACCAAAACTTCATCTTATGCAAGGTTTTAGGAGAACTTTTCCCAGGATTGGGCAACTAATTGGCTTAACCAGCGACGTTGTTGCTGATCCAGCAGTGGATCGTCTGCTAACAACTGAGCGGTTAAATCTTCCAAAGATTGACCCTGAGCGCGGACAATTTTAATTACTCCAGCGATCGCACTGGCAACTAGTTCTTCATCAATCGGCTGTTGTCGTAGGGCAATAATTTCTTGGGGACTGTCTGGAATGGGATAATTCATGGCGTGGGTTTACAGAAATACAAAATGAACAATAAATTTGACAAACTCTTAAAATTTCTTCACTGAATCTTTATGAAACTAATAGGGCGGAGTTTACCTTACTTTGTGCCTTAAGAAAATCTGTCTTAGTGAGTAGATTGATGGGAGATGTCAGGAAAACATGAAAGAAATCCTTTATTTAGAAGTTCCAACTCCAGAAACAGAAACTGTGCGTAGTTGGTTACAAACAGATTTTGAACCTGGAAATGGAGAAAAAGTGCTTACCCCCGAAGGCTTTCGCCTTCAAATACCCAGTGCTACTACACCTGCTGGAGTGAGTCTTTCCGAAAACTTGCCTACAGAACTTTCGGTATTTGTCTGGTCGGTGCAACGAACTACCTATCTGAAAGTGTTTCGCTGGGCAGAACAACCCTTTCCCGGTGAAGGACAAATTCTGCAACGCTTGACCAAGGAAATCAGAAGCCGTTTTCCGCATCATTACCCAGAACCGCCAGCAATTGATTTATCCCAGCAATCAATATTTGCCGCACTAGGCTCTACTTATCCCCTGACCGTCAAGTATTTTCAGAAAATGCCCAACGGTGAATATGACCTCACTCGTGCCTATTGGTGGGAAAAACGATGGCGCGAAGGGGTGCAGAATCCGCAGCAGCCGCGTCAAGTAGTGTTTTCGCAGGGGAGCAGGGGAGCGGGGGAGCAGAGGAGCAGGGGAGCAGGGGAGCAGGGGAGCAGAGGAGAAGTTGCAGGAAGTCTTTCCTCTCTGCCCCTCTGCCCCTCTGCCCCTCTGCCTCTTGTGTCCCATGCCCAGTACGACATCATCTATATTGGTGGCGCACTCGGTGCAATCCATGCGGCACTGATGGCAAAACTCGGATATAAAGTCTTGCTGGTGGAACGAATGCCCTTTGGGCGGATGAACCGAGAATGGAATATTTCGCGCGACGAGATTCAAAGCTTAGTTAACTTGGGTTTAGTCACCCCCGCTGAGTTAGAAACCATCATTGCCAGGGAATACAAAGACGGATTCAATAAGTTTTTTGATGCTAATAATCCAGCCAAACTGCGATCGCCCGTCCTCCACACACCCACAGTCCTAAATTTAGGCTTGGATTCCGAAAAATGGCTCCAAATGTGTGGGCAAAAACTGCAAGCGGCAGGCGGTGAAATTTGGGATGAAACAGAATTTATCCGTGCAGATATTGATATATCACAGGTAGTTTTGCAAGTCAAGCACTTGCCCAGTCAAATTGAGAAGCAAGTAAGTGGACGACTGCTAATAGATGCAATGGGAACTGCGTCCCCCATCGCTTGGCAATTAAACGGTGGCCGTGCCTTTGATAGTGTCTGTCCGACAGTGGGAGCGGCAATTGAGAGCGGATTTGAGCCGGGAGTATGGGATTCCCAATATGGGGACGTTCTTTACAGTCATGGGGATATTTCGCGGGGAAGGCAGTTGATTTGGGAATTGTTTCCCGCAGCAGATGAGGAACTGACGATTTATTTATTTCATTACCACGAAGTCAATGCTGAAAATCCTGGTTCCTTGCTGGAGATGTACGAGGACTTTTTCACAATTTTGCCAGAGTATCGCAGGTGCGATATGGACAAATTAGTATGGAAGAAGCCGACATTTGGGTATATACCAGGGCATTTTAGTGTGGGAAGTAGCGATCGCACAGTTGCCTTCGATCGATTGATTGCGATCGGTGATGCGGCATCACTCCAATCTCCCCTCGTTTTCACCGGTTTTGGTTCCCTAGTTCGCAACTTAGAGCGCTTAACAGCGCTGTTGGATACTGCCCTCAAACATGACTTGTTGAGTTTCCGCCACCTGAACCAAATTCGCGCCTATCAAAGCAACGTTTCCGTGACTTGGCTATTTTCCAAAGGGATGATGGTTCCCACAGGGAAATTTTTACCACCCCAGCGGATTAACTCCATGCTCAACACCTTCTTTGGGCTGTTAGCAGACGAACCGCCAGAGGTAGCAGATAACTTCATCAAAGATCGGTGTGATTGGTTAACCTTTAACCGCCTAGCACTGAAAGCTGCTAGAAAAAATCCTGCCTTGCTTTTATGGATTTGGGAACTTGCTGGCCCTAGAGATTTAGTGCGATGGCTTGGTAGTTATTTCAACTTCGGTCGTCATGCCCTGATTAGTGCTTTACTGAGTCCGTGGTTCTCGCGCTTCTTAAACCGGGTAGGTTTTTGGCTAGAACCCCGGAATCCCGGCTTATGGCTGTGGCTATTGGCGATTAATTATGCGATCGCCACAGGCAAACCGCGATCGCGTAGTCAGGTAGCAAAATCCAATCCAGAAGCCATAATTCCGAAGTCAGAAGCAAGGATTCTAAGTTAGGAATGGGGCATTACTCACTTGACTCCTAACTCCTAACTCCTAACTCCTAACTCCTAACTCCTAACTCCTAACTCAGCACTCAGCACTCCTAACTCTTGGGGCGAAAATTCGGCAGTTCTACAGATGCCAATGACTTACGCCCCTTGGGTGGACGCTGGGGATAAACTACTGGTGAAGGTGAATTGTCATCATTGGTATTATCACCTAATAACTCTGAGGACAAATCACTTGCTGACAATTGTGAAACTTCTGACCAGTAATCTTCAGTTTCTCCAACAGGGGTTTCGGTGTGAGATGGAGTGGAGGAAACAGGTAAGTTATTGGCTGGTGAAAGCACAGAATCCGTCGTCCAAGAAGTAGAGGTAGTTGCAGGAGGATTAATTTTTGCTGCCAAATGTTCCTCCTGTGGATTTTCTAGTTCCTTATCGTCTTCTAAAATTGTTGCTAAAGTCTCCCAAATCGGGGCATCACTAACATCCGTTTTCGCAGCAGGTGGTGGTGATATAGATACAGGCTGGGAGGTGAAAAACATTTGGATTAGACTATCTAATTGCTGATCTAAATTTGATGAACCCGAAGGTGAAACTGCTTCAGTTGTATCTGGAGAATCATCAACTTCTGGAGATGGCGCGGGTTGTGTTGGTGTTGGCGTGTCTTTCTTAACTGTCCAGTTCCAAGGAGATGATGGCGGCGTTGCAGAGGCTTCATTTCTTTGGAATGGGATTGGTGCTGAGGGTTCACCCCAAGAATTATCAAGATCGTTACTTAAGGATTCTTCTTCTACTGACCAAGGTTGAATTGGCTGGGCGTTAGGAAATAAAGACCGAGCTTTTCTAGAAAATCTTCCTTGGCTACTAGTTATGTCTTTAGGATGTTTTGCAGCATCCTCTAAGGAGTCATAGCTAGGAACCGAGGTATCTAGACATTTTTCCAAAGCTGCTTTGAATTGCAGCGTCTGGCGTTGTTGTCGCATCAGTCTTGTACGTAACTCGCGACAAACATTTTCGGACTGCAATAACTGCTGAGATTGTTCGTTGTTATTAGTGTGTAGCAACGTACATTCTCGCTCTAACTGGGCCAGACGTTGTTGGCTAATTTGTAACTGTGCTTTATAAGTATCAGTGAAAATTTCCTGACGTTGAACAGTTTGTACGGCAGTTTCTAATTGTTGAAATAAAGATTTTATCTGTTCTTGAGCCGCAGCTAATTCCTGAGTGTGTTGGTTGAGCATCGACTCACTAACGCTAGAACGCGTTTTCTGCCACTGCAAAACCTTTTCTGACTCAGCTAGGTTGTCTTTTAGCTGCTCCACTTGTGCATACAAATTATTGTTAGCCGCACGTAATTCTTCGTTCAATGCCAGCAGGTTCTGAAATTCCGAGTCAATAAGTGCTTGTTTGCCGCTTTCAGGCTCTGCAACCCAGTCCTGCTGGTTGGTATCTTGTGAAAATTGTGTATCTTCAGCTGGCATGAGGAGTGGCAGTTTTTTAACCGTCATATTGTCATTAGGCACAACTGAGTAAAAGGGACAACTCGCCTGTTCTGATTGTGGCGAATTAGCAGAATTTAGGGATTCCATCACAGCCCCCTTGTTTGAGGTGTCAGCTTCATTCATCACTCTTGACTCACCTGCTTAAAAATATTCAGCAGCGCTGGCATTAGCATTGCTTATCAACTGTGTCTAATCAGGGTTTGCTCTAGAAGCTAAGTTTAACTCTCCAAGCTCCAGCAATTAATCATCAATTGGTGTTCCCCATTTTGTATCTAGACTGATGCCGTTATAACACTATGATGCTCTGCCCCGTCAAGAAGAGGTGGAAGGGGAACTCTGGCCGCCTTTGAGGATAGGCGAGAGAGAGGAAAAACCCGATACATTAAAAATTAAACTGTATTGGCTGGCTGAGGAAGTTTTTTAGATGAAAAAACTGCCTCAGATTATACTTTATTTTTTATAATCGCATCTGTCTTAAGAAATAAATTATAATTGTCTCCTGAAATACATTTTGTAATGCCTGATTGAGTACTTAAATATAGATGTCCGTACAAGTATCTACTCTTCAATGATAATTCTCTCATCCTAAGCGATCGCTATTTAATGTCAGTAAACAACTAAGAGCTTCCACTATAACTGCAATGTTAAGAGATCCCGAAGAATACGAGTAAATACTTATAAAGTCTTAATAAAGACGTAACAAGTCGTCTAAGTAAAATATAAAACTTTTTTAAAGAGTAATCTCAACTTAGTCAGGGCTTTTTTCTCGACAAATACATTACCAGTAAGCAATTGCAGGTTTTATTGGTTATAAGCTTTTCGATCTACTTATCTTCAATACGTCAAGTTTGTTTAATGACTGGAATAAAATCATTTAAAGTATACTTTATTACTTAATATATTTTTTACACTGTATATTAATTTACGATAAAAATATTAAATTCGGGCATTATCACGGATACTAATTTTAATTATTTTATTAAAGAATAATTGTAATAACCGCGTTTTCTACTAGAAATAAAGTAATTATAAAGACCATAATTACTGGCAATTAATCCGGTTGTAGCGCGAAATAAAGTGTTGCGGCAGTTAGGCTTTTTCCAAAAAATCAAAATTTAAAATAGGGGTGCTAAAGATGACTGATATACTTGCAATTGGCGCAAATATCAAGCAAGAAACTGCTAAATTACCGCTGCTTGTAGAAAATTGTGACAGCTTTTGGGACAAAGAAATCAGACCATTATTTACAGATGAGTCTCTATCTTTCAAGGTGAAAACTCTTAACGGAAACTATGTCAAGTACGTTAACTTGGATAATGGAGCTACAACCACACCCTTTGCAACCCTCAAGCAGTACGTGGACGAAATGCTTGACACCTATGGCAGCGTACATCGAGGTTCTGGGCAAAAGTCCGTCATCACTACACGAGAATATGACGCTAGTCGGAACATTATTCGGGACTTTGTGGGATCATCTTCAGACAACTATGTAATCTTTGCGAAGAATACAACAGAAGCAATTAATGGAGCCGCCACACTTTGGGCAAAAAAACCTGGGAAAATCTTAGTTTCTGATATCGAGCATTCATCTAACCTACTGCCTTGGGTTACTAGAGACGAAGTTGTGCAGTACAGAACCCAGCCGGATGGAAGTGTAAATGTCGCAGAAATTGAAGATATTTTCAAAGCACACCAAAATCTCCCCGAAGCCGAGCAAATTAAGTTAGTAACTATTACAGGTGCTTCGACAATTACAGGTTACAGACCCCCAATTTACGAAATTGCAGCTTTAGCACATCGGTATGGCGCGAAGATTTTTGCCGATGTGTGTCAGTTAATTCAGCATGAACGAGTTGATATGCGTGCTGACGATGACCCATGTCATTTAGATTTTGTGGCTTTCTCTGGACACAAGATGTATGCCCCTTATGGAACTGGGGTTTTGCTGGGGCCAAAGGAATTTTTTGATAGTTCCTACCCTTATCAAATTGGGGGTGGAAACCTGCCTTATATCACCAGAAACCTAGAGATCAAGCGTTTTTATACAGAACGGGCCCATGACCCCGGAACACCAAACGCAATGGGTGCGATCGCTATTGCCAAGGCGATTGAAATTATCGAAGCGGTGGGGCGCGATCGCATTGCTCAGTATGAACACTCTCTAGTTGAATTCACATATACACGGCTTGGGCTGATTTCTGGTGTCAAAATACATATTCCTGGAGATAACTTAGCCCATGTTATTCCCTTTGATATTGATGGATTTGACGGACGCTTAGTAGCAGAAATTCTGGCACAAGAATATGGCATTGGCGTTCGGGCTGGGGCTTTCTGCACTTATGAATATATTCGCAAACTCAAGAATGTTTCAGACGAGCAAGACTGTGAGATTGCTGAGGAAGTAGATAGAGGAATTACACGTAATATTCCTAGTATTATCCGAGCCAGCTTTGCTGTATATAATACATTAGAAGATTGCGATCGCTTTATAAATGCGATCGCTCAAATAGCTAAAAACGGATTAGCTCACTATTTGCCCAATTACACACAAGATCAGATAACCGGTGTTTGGACAGCTATAAACAGCTAGCTTTTTCAGGGCATTGGAAGAAGCAGAGGTGCAGAGGCGCAGCACTTCGGCTACGCTCAGTGACCGAGGGGAAAGACTTACTGCAAGTTCTCCCCTACTCCTTCATTTTCTGTTTCTTAATTACGAATTACAAATTACAAGGGGGTAACAGCTTGAGCGATGAAAACCTCTTTGACCAGGAGGACTATTTACAAGCACGGGTTGAACAGTGCATTTGGCAAAAAAGTACAGATGCGGGTATTTCGCGCCAGCGCTTTCTGAAAATACTTGCCACTATGGTTGGCGCAACAGCCATTGGAGGATTCGCTAAACCTGCACCTGCTCAGAGTCAGATAGCTGTTAAAACTAAAGGCAGTAAGATACTTAAGCCATTGCCACCAGGGTATATCACTCATAGCAAGGGCACATTAGAGATGAACTGGGAAGCGATGTATGGACGTGGTTATTTAGTACCAAATGATTGGTTCTATGTTCACAACCGCAGCGCACCTCCCCCGTTTGACCCATCTACATGGCGTTTGCAAATTCATGGAACTGGCGTTTCTGCCCCCTGTGAGTTTACTTACGATGAAATCATCGCCATGCCATCCATCTCAGTCACTTGTGCCATTGAGTGTGCTGCTAACGGTCGCCGCTTCTTTGAAGAAGCTTACAACACACCACTCCCTGGAACACGGTGGAGACTTGGGGCTATTGGTGTGGCTGAGTGGACTGGTGTACCACTTGGTATGTTATTGGAACGAGCTGGATTGAAATCCACAGCAAAAGATGTACTCGTTGAGGGTGCAGATGTGGATTCGTTGGACTCAAAGGAGACAAATAAATCCAAGTTCAGCAGTGTAGTTCCAATTAGCAAAGCATTAGCAGATAACTCGCTCGTCGTCTACGCCATGAACGGAGAACCATTACCTCCAGATCATGGTCAGCCGTGCCGTGTCTTATTCCCTGGTTGGGGAGGAAACGCCAACGTTAAATGGATTGAGCGGATTGAGGTTTCTGAAACACCGATATATACCCAGTGGGTGACGGAGCAGATGGTGCTAGTTGGTGCAGACTACCCAGCGATCGCACCATATAAAGGTAAGCTGATTACCTACCAAAATGTTAAGAGCGCTTTTGAGTTGGCTTGGCCAGCTACGCTTTGGGCTAAAACCCACTTACTACGTGGACGTTCTTGGTCTGGGAAAGGAAAAATTATCCGTGTGGAAGTCAGCCTGGATGGTGGTAAAACTTGGCAATTTGCACGACTGAGAGAACCAAATTTTCCATTTGCGTGGGTACGCTGGGACATTGAATGGAACCCACTTCCTGGGGAATATTTTCTCCAGGCTCGTGCTACTGACAATTTAGGTAATACACAACCGAGTACAGTTCCGTGGAATGACTCTGGATTGCTTTACGGAGGTGTTGTTAGCCATCCGGTGACAGTACAAGGTTAATCACACCAAGTCAGTCTCTAGAAAAAGAATTATTTATGATTGATTTTAGTTGGTTGATTTTAGGGAGTGGGGGTTTAATATCTGGAGTCATAGCTGGACTTTTAGGAATAGGTGGCGGCATTATCACAATTCCTCTTTTAGTCACACTAGGTTATACTCCCGTTCAGGCGATCGCTACTAGTAGCCTTGCTATTGTAATTACTTCAATTTCTGGAAGTTTGCAAAATTGGTGGATGGGCTACTTTGACTTTAAACGAGTAATTTATTTAGGAATTCCAGCTTTTCTAACTACTGGAATAGGTGTATATTTTGCCAATAAAATTCCATCTTATATAATACTTTTTACATTTGGCATCATCCTACTTGCTAATATCTATTTGATTGAGCTTCGCAAGCAACTGTCCTTCCAGGAAAAAGAGGATATAGCCCCAATATTCAACCCATTAGTTTCTAAAATTGGAACCGGGGGAGCAGCAGGAATTTTAGCAGGTTTATTCGGCTTAGGTGGCGGTACGATTATGGTTCCGTTGCAAATGTTATTACTGGGAGAAGAAATTAAAGTAGCAATTCAGACTAGTTTAGGTGTGATTGTCATTACTGGTTTAGCTGCCTGCACAGGACATACATTAGAAGGAAATATTCTATTTGCTCAAGGTATGGTTTTGGGATGTGGCGGTCTTTTAGGCGTTCAAATGAGTACTCGCACATTGCCAAAAATACCAGATTCTACTGTGAGCTTAGTACTTCGCATCTTCTTAGGAATACTATCAGTTTATATTTTTTGGGAAGCTTGGATAAATTATCAACAAATAATTACTATTTTGTAATTCGTAATATCAGGTTTGCTTGATTACTTAATTAAACCCAAAGACCCAGCCTAATGCACTCTAGTAGCGTGGCAAGACATTATATTTAGAGTGTTCCAAAAAATAAATGCTCCAAAACCCGTCATTGCGAGCAAAGCGAAGCAATCCCAGTCTTTGCGATTGCTTCGCTTCGCTCGCAATGACAATTGGGTATTTTTTTTACTTGGAGTACTCTTATGCTTTATTTTTGAAGCTAAAGGCTCATAGTCGTCTTTAGCTTCAAAAACTATTTTAGCCTTGCCACACTACTACAAAAGAGTCAAAGTCTAGGTTTTCAAAGGTTTCAGCTTTAATTTGACAAGTATGCACGGCTAGCTACGCGCACATACTTTGTAATAAATTTAGAGTTTTTCTAAAATAGATTTTTTTGAAAAGAGATGATCTATGAGTATTTTTAAAGTTGAAGTTGTCAAAATCAATAGCATTAATCCTCATCCCAATGCCGATCGGCTAGATATTGCCTCTATTGAAGATATGGGGTATCAGGTAATTATAGTCAAAGGTAACTTGAATCCTGGAGATTTAGCTTTTTACTTTCCTATTGATAGTGTTATTCCAGAAAACTTTTTAGATGAGTTTGGTATTCGTAACTACTACTCAAAAAAACTACGTGCTGCCAAACTTCGCGGAATTTTTTCTGAGGGTTTGCTTATTCCCGTTGTTAATAACTTTACGGGAAATGTCGGAGATGACTACACGGAGTATTTTGGTGTAACAAAGTACGAATATCCAATTCCTCAAGGGATGAGTGGGGAAGCAGAAAATGTTATTGGACATTACAAATTCCCTAGTCCAGAAAACCTAAAACGTTACAAAAATATCCTCATTGAAGGTGAAGAAGTTGTTGTAACAGAGAAGTTGCACGGAACTAACTTCACTGTCTTAGTTGATGCTGATGGTACAACTAAAATTGGCAGCCATAATTACTTCTGGAAAAACAGCGAAGTCAACAAAAAATTAGTTTATATTCGTGCTTACAACGAAAACGAGGCTTTCCAGAAACTTCCACCAGGAACTCAGATTTTTGGAGAAATCTACGGCGTACAAGATATCAAATATGGCTTGAATAATGGGAACATTGGAATTGCTATATTTGCTGTGCGTCGCGGCAGTTATTTTCTCAATTACAGCGATTTTGTGACTTTTTGCGAGGAATTTGCTTTGCCAAGAGTACCTGTGCTTTATATCGGTGCTTACACTTGGGAAGCGGTGTCTCAGTTCAATAATGCCAATAGTGTAGTCAGTCCCGACTGCATCATGGAAGGCGTTATTGTGCAACCAGTCATTGAGAAAACGCATCCAGAAATAGGTAGAGTAGTCTTAAAGTTGATTAGCGATCGCTATCTGCTCCGTAAGGATGGAACTGAACTTCATTAGGTTCAACTTGATTTTTGGTGGCGACACCTTAACTAACCTTCCGAAATCGACTTAGCAATTATTCTCTCAAGGTAGCCATCGGGGATGAAATCCGGCTAAGGGGAGTTGTTCTGGTTTAATTTCAACAGTCGTAGCATCGGCGATGGGCAATAGAGGCATTAACCACAGGCTACTGGTAGCGATCGTATCTCCATCATCAGTTTTTAAAGTGTTTGGGGGTAATGATGCTGGGGGATTTGTCTGCGGTACTACTTGGTCAAATAACAAGCCCAAACCGTCGGCAGATAAACTCATTTGCACATTTCGTTGAGCAGGAGGCAGTACTAACAATGGTTTCTGTTGCCCGGTTTTCAAATCAATTGCCACCACATAGGGCTGCTCTATGTATTGTTCCTTGGATACTAGCTGTGTTAACAAACAGTAGAGGGTGGGTGAGGCGATGTCAAATTGGCAACTGAGAATTGAACCTGTTGTTTTTAATAGCTGTTTCTGCACACCTTGGTTTGTTACCAAAAACAAATCCCGCGTGTAATCTGTATTAAACTTTACCATCGCTGCTTGAGAGCCATCTTTGGAGAAAGCCTGTACCAAACCAAACTGTGGCAGAAAATCCAAAGGTTTACTGGCATCACCTTGCAGTGGTAAAATCGCTGCTCCCTGCCCTTGAGCAACCGCTACGGCTTTACTATCTGGTGTCACCATAAAGTCTCCTCCCGGCTGGCTTTTTAGACGTTTCGGGGTGGTTTTTTCTGCGGAACCATCACTGGTTGCTGGCATAAACCATAGTCCAAAGTCGCCAGGATTAGTTTTATTTCCCCGCTGGATGACAATAGTTTGCCCATCAGGTGATAAGTCAAATTTCAGGTTTTGATAATCTTTACTATCTAAAGTCAGGTCAACTTTGCCTTCTGGTTCTGCTTTTTGTCCAGATTTAGCAGAAACGCCTGTTGTCACTGTATACAGTTGGGCTGAAAGTAAGTCTTGATTGTTTGCGGCGCGAGCAGAAAATAAAATTTTCTCTCCATCAGGAAATGACTCAAAGTCGATTACTATCAGGTCTTTGGGGGTAAGTAGCCTTTTTTGCTCTTGGGTTAAGTTGTAAAGAACCAAGCGTCCCTGTTCTTCTTTATCAGTTCCGATATAAAGGATGACGCGATCGCGTGTACGGAAGCTACCTGTAAAGGCCTGTATCAGCCGATTTGTACCTTCTTGCTCCGCAAATTTATCTTTAGCTCCTTGTAACTGCACTTTATAATTTGTGCCATAAGGTGCTGGTGTCACCAGTGTATAAACCATCCGCCGCCCTGCCCAACTGAATTTACCTGCTAGGGGCGGCTCAATTTTCAAGTTATCCTCGACGCTTTTTGTTTCCATTGGGCGGCTGAAGGTGAGGGTGAAGGAATTATCTTCTGCCCCAATTTGTTGATTTTGCCAAGTAAATTCCCGGACACGAGCAGTTACCACATCACCTTGCAAGATGATTAACCCAATCAGCACACTTAGCAGTAACATTAGTGCGATCGCTATACGATCCAGTGGTTGGAATGCTTTAGATTTAGTCATTTGTCATTTGTCATTTATCATTTGTCATTTGTCATTTATCATTTGTCATTTGTCATTTGTCATCAACAAATAACTAATAACTATAAGGATTCTGGGGTTGAGGAATCTTTTTCAGAGAGTTAGCGGCAATGGTAAGTTGGCGTTTACCTGCCAAATTTTCTGTCACCATTTGTCCTTCTACTTCCAGCCATGTATCAGCAGAGTAAAGCTCTTGATTCTTTTGTAGCTTGACGGGCAATCCCACAGGGTAAGCATCTGCTGCACAACAACTTAAGACAAATCGTGCTAAAAACAAATATTCTTTTCCTATATCGGGCGGGTGAATCACAAATCCCTGCACCTTGACTTTTTGCCCTGTATATGTATCTGGTTCAGGGTAGACATTGACAGTGCGTACCCAGTCTACAAGCGATCGCTCTTCTGGACGAACAGTAACCCGAAAAGCTTGGGGTTTGACACGTGTGCTTCCCAATAAATCAGTCGTCACCCCCCTTTGGAGTGCTTTGTCACTAGCAAAAACTTGTGGTGTAACGATAAAACCTAGAATTGCTGTAGTCAACAATAAACCACTGCCCCAACCAGGGGGAAATAAACTAATATGCTGGGTGTTTGGCGTCACATCACGGCGAGGCCGTTGCCAAAGTTCCTGCATCTTGAACAAACCAATAATGATGAAGCTGATACCAGTTACAATCACTAACCAAAAGTAATTTGGATGAATCAACAGATTCAACTTATTAGTTAGCCAATATCTCAACATCAAAATGCCCCAAGCCGTAATTGCTAGAGCATCCAGCCAAGGGAGTAACAGATTTGGGATTTTAGATTTGGGATTTTTGTTAGTCATTAGTCATTAGTCATTGGTCATTATTCATTGGTCATTAGTCATTAAAGAAAGGACAAAGGACAGATGACTAATGACAAATATTTTCTTAAAAGACGTGCAAGTTCAGGAAAAGAGTGAAGACGAATGTCAATTGTGCTGCTAAAGCAAATAAGTAAAAGATGGTTTTGGGTTTAAAAATAGATAACATCAAACCAACACTTTTGATGTCAATCATTGGCCCAAAGACCAGAAATGCCAACAATGAACCGCTGCTAAAGGTTGAGGCAAAAGATAGGGCGAAGAAAGAATCGACTGTAGAACAAATTGATACTATTACAGCTAATATCAGCATGACCACAATTGAGGTAATGGGCCCAGCACCCAAACTGAGAACTAATTCACGGGGAGCTAGGATTTGAATAGCAGCAGCGATCGCACTTCCTAAAATCATCACTCCGCCCAATTCCCGCAATTCTTGGATGCTATTATCCACAACTAGGCGCAGTTTAGCTGCTAGCGGTTTATCAGCAGTAGAGACTGAGGTAGGCAGTACTAAATTAGGATCTATCCGCAGAGGGATACCTGCTTTTCCTCCTAAGATATAAGTCCCGGATTGCAACAGATTTGGTACTGTTTCTTCTTGTTGTTCTTGGTAACGCTTACCACGGCGTTTGGTTTGGGGCTGCGCGGGTGGATTAAACTTCATATAACGAGCGATCGCAGGTTGGACTATGGGATTTAAGTCCTTTTGAAAACTGAAAACATACCCGATAATTGTGGCAATTGTTAGGGAAAATACGACTCGTAAGACTACTATTTCTGGCTGATCTCGAAATGCTGTCCAAGTGGCCCAAATTACAACTGGGTTAATTGTTGGTGCTGCTAGCAAAAAACCAATTGCAACTGGTGTGGGTACTCCTTGAATCAGGAATCGCCGCGCTACCGGTACATTCCCGCACTCACACACCGGAAACAAAAAGCCGATCATGCTGCCAACTAAAGCACCCAACAGCGGGTTTTTGGGCATTTTTTCTACTAGTTTGCGCTCATCAACAAAAAACAGCAGCAAACTGGAGAATAAAACCCCAAGAAGCAAAAAAGGCATCGCCTCGACTAGCAGACTTAAAAATAGCGTAAAACCATTGTTCAGTTGATTCATGTGCGTCGCAGTCAAAAGCGGTTTTTAGTTTTAGGGTTCTGCCTAGTCATTCTATCGAAATGGGGATCAAAAGCAGTTCGGGAAAATTAAACATCATTTAAGTAGCAAGTTATCCTATGTTCAAAATAGTGGTTAAGCACTACAAACCTTGGCTTCACACGAGTTCGTGACTTTTAACTGAGTGCATTTACTGACGATGACCATTTCTAAGATTGTCTAAGTTCAGAAATTGTTCCTATCTAGAGGGCAAGTAACTGTACAGATAATTTGAAATTACCTATGTTTATACTTACAGTAATTTGCTGGATAAGATATTAGTTCGGCTGTATTTTCATCAAGTATTCACAGTTCTTCAAGATTTTGGGTCGCTATTGGTTGCTACCATCATTGATTTTGACTAGTTATAGCAAAATTCGATCTGAGCTTTGGTTGATTTTCTACTACAAAAACTCTCAAAAGGCAAGACCAAAGTTTAGCAGATACGGGAAATGATTGGGGAATTTTTCGGCGTTAGCGATCGCCTGACTTTCTACACGAGGTGAGAATTTGAGCTATGGCGATTCACCAAGCCTTGAAAGGAGCGTCAAAATGATATCCCCGACTTCTTAAAAGAAATCGGGGATATAGTCTACTTTTTGACGATTATTTTGTCCGATCGCAGTTACTTTCGTTTGGTTGGAATCCCCCAAATCTTGATTAGTCGATCGAATCCACCACTGGCAAGAATTTTACCATTGGGACTAAAAGCGATCGCACTTACCCAGTCTGTATGTCCACTCAGTGTATTTATTAACTCGCCTGTAGTTAAATCCCACAATTTAATCCCATCTCTACCAGCACTAGCAAGGGTTTGTCCATCGGGATTAAGAGCGATCGCATTTACCCAGTTATTATGTCCTGTAAGGGTGCGGACTAATTCTCCAGTATTAATATTCCACAGTTTTATGGTGCGATCGTGGCTAGCACTGACTAATGTTTGTCCATCTGGTGTAAAAATTACACCGCTAACAACATTAGAATGAGCTACCAATTCACTGATTAATTTACCAGTACTCAAATTCCACAGCTTGATTACACCCTTATTATCACCACTAGCTAAGGTCTGTCCATCAGGACTAATGGCCAGAGTATAAATCAAATTATCAAAGCGTACTATAGTTCCTAGAGGGCGCTGCTGTAGCAAATCCCACATACGAATCCCATCTAAAGCTCCACTGACGAGAACTTTACTATCAGGAGACACGGCTAAAGATAAGACGTTACTGGTATGTCCCACAAAAGAGCGGCTAAATTTTAAATTTTTCAGGCTCCAGAGGTTAATTGTATTGTCATCACTACAGCTAGCGAGGGTTTGCCCATCTGGTGAAATCACTAAAGATTCTACGGCTGCTTTGTGTGCTTTGTTAATAGTCGCTAATTTTTTGCCCTTTGCTAAATTCCACAGGCGAATGATACCCTCATTTTCTGCACCTCCACTCACAAGAATTCTGCTATCTGGACTAAAAGCGAGGGATTTAATGGTTCCGTTATGTCCTTTGAGTGTATAAAGTAGTTGAGCATTAGCAAAGTTAGTTTTAGCTGGGGAGTTTGGCGTTACTTCTTCAATGGCAGCATTAGCTTGATGAATATAAAACCCTTCCCAGGTACTCACTGGAAGGGCAACAGCTGCCATAAATGCCAGAATAATATACGGCCGCAGAAAATTACCGCCACCTCTTCCCTCACTACTCACTCTTTTTCCTCACTTTTATAGATACAGTTAAACCCAATAAATTTTGCAGAGTTATTTTAAGTCATAACTCTGCACATCCTAAAGAGGTGGTTTTTTCTTAGAAACGCTTAACATTGGTAAAGGCGCACTAGAAGAACGAGAGGGCAAATAATGTTGCACTACAGGCTCCTCTGGTAAAGGACGACGCTGCTGAAAACGCCACAACTTAAAGCCTAGCGCTATCCCTGCCGTTCCCAAACCAAAAGCAAACAACGACCAGCTATCATTCAATCCGCCAATCAGGGCATCCATAACACCCATTGTCATCAATACACTGATTAGTGGCTCTTTTCGGTAGGTTGACTTCAAAAAACGAGGTAATACAGCATTCATCACAGCTTGGTTGGTTCCAGTTCACCTTTTGTGTATATTTACTAAGAATACCTCACCCATAATTTGCCTTTCTCATTCAAGGCAGACACTAATTTATGATTTTTTTAGTAGGGGGAGGAAATTTACTCATTAATCGCCTTGCACATATTAGTTGCAAGTCTATGATATTTCAATCACTAATAGGTATTTCGATTCCTCTCTTACTTACATTCTATGGCAGTTATTTATGAATAAGTCTAATTAATGTATCTACGGCGAAGTACTCCGCTATAGGAATCCGGTTTGATTTCTGAAAAAAATTAAGTATTTGTAGTATTTGTAGCGTGCGTTATGACTTTAGTCTAACGCACCAAACCCTTGAAAATGGTGCGTTACGCTTCGCGATAACACACCCTACGTGTTGTTCAAAAATCAAATAGTAATCCTATATAAATTATTGAAGTCAAAACCAACTGGTTGTTCCAGCTGGTTGTAACTCTTTTAATTACTAGCTTACAACTTCAAGATCGTGCTTGTTGATGGCACTACTTCAGACCCAGCCATGATAGCACCCCTTGATTGGTGACATATTCGATCGCTAGCATCAAACCAAAGCCAATCATTGCAGCTCGACCATTCAACCGTTCGGCGTATTCGTTAAAGCCAAATTTAGGCTCTTCTAGTTTAGGTGTAATTGTTGGTTGTGTTTGTGTCATTTTTTAAGAAACCTTATTTTTGGCAAACGGGACTTGATATCAGACTTCTGGTAGAAGTCACAGAAAGTGGGGATAATCGCTACTTGCTTTTCATGGTGTCTGGAAAACCCTTCTCTAAATCTCTCTCCTTCTAAGAGAGAGACTTTGAATTTTTCAGATGACATTGAAAAGTCAAGTTAACTTAAAAGCTGATTGCAGTGCTGGAATGCCAAGATGACTTGAGAAATTCAGCAAAAGCTTCCTAGTAGGGAGCTATACAATCGCTTTTTTAATAAATTGTTACTATTCTTTATATATTGTATAAATACTGGGGCAATAGTCAAGGGTAAGAGTTTGGGCTACTCAGATTGAATTAAGAAAGTTAGAACAGAGATTAGGTATCTCTAATCCAGCTATCTCTAATACGGAACTAGCAAGACGGAAGTAGCAAGCTTGAGATTGGAAGGCTACAGTTAAACAAAAAAATTATCTGAGGCGATATATGGAAATCGGCGTTCCCAAGGAAAATAAGGATCAAGAGTTTCGGGTAGGGTTAAGTCCTTCTAGCGTGCGGGTGCTGCGAGAAAATGGTCATAGCATCTTCGTCGAGACGCAAGCAGGTAATGGTGCTGGATTCTCCGATGATGACTACAAAAGTGCTGGAGCCGAAATTGTCCCCACATCAGAAAAGGCTTGGAATCGGGAATTGGTTGTTAAAGTCAAAGAGCCGCTGACATCTGAGTATAAATTTTTGCAAAAAGGGCAGATATTATTTACTTATTTACACTTAGCAGCCGATCGCAAATTGACAGAGCATTTAATTGATTGTGGCACTTGTGCGATCGCTTACGAAACTGTAGAGCAACCTGGGGCAAACAGACTACCCTTGCTCACCCCCATGAGCGTAATTGCCGGTCGGCTTGCAGTACAATTTGGAGGCAGATTCTTAGAACGTCAACAAGGTGGTAGAGGTGTACTTTTGGGCGGTGTCCCTGGAGTTAAACCAGGTAAAGTAGTAATTTTAGGTGGCGGCGTTGTTGGCACAGAAGCAGCTAAAATTGCCGTAGGCATGGGTGCGATCGTGCAGATTTTAGATGTGAGTGTCGAGCGCTTATCTTACTTGGAAACACTCTTTGGCTCTAGAGTTGAATTACTTTACAGCAACTCTGCTCATATTGAAGCCGCAGTCATTGAAGCCGATTTGCTCATCGGTGCAGTTTTAGTGTTAGGACGTAGAGCGCCAATATTAGTATCTCGTGAATTGGTCAAACAAATGCGTCCTGGTTCAGTAATAGTTGATGTAGCTGTTGACCAAGGCGGTTGTATAGAAACCTTACACCCAACATCCCACACAAATCCCGTATACATTGAAGAGGGTGTGGTGCATTATGGCGTTCCCAATATGCCAGGAGCAGTACCTTGGACAGCAACTCAGGCACTTAATAATAGTACATTACCTTATGTTGTCCAGTTGGCGAATTTGGGAATTTTGGCACTGGAGGTTAACCCAGCATTAGCTAAGGGTGTGAATGTGCAAAATCATCGCTTAGTGCATCCCGCTGTGCAAGAAGTGTTCCCTGATTTGGTAAATTAAGATGTGCAAGGATTAGGCGATCGCTTATTTTAATAGAGGTAGCGATCGCCAATCAGACTAATTTTCTTCCCAAATGCGCGGATGGGTAGGTGTACAAAATCAGAAGGAGCGAAAACGGCTGTACGCTCCTTCTATACAAGACTTTGAGGGCAATGGTACTTTCAAGCCATCCGCGCACCTTATGGGGACTGGCTTTCAGCGATTTGCATCTTGTGATATGACTATTCCCTGTGTTATGATTCATTCATTCGCGCAACTGAACCTTGAAAACCAAATACAGCAACGCTTTCAGAAGCCAGCGATTGCAATTAACTAAAATCCCTATTAGGGATTGAAACGATGAAAGGTTTGACGACTCCGCGCTTGAGAATCTAATTGCAATTAACTAAAATCCCTATTAGGGATTGAAACTTTTTCTATAGCTTGCAAAAGCTTTTTACAAAATTATTGCAATTAACTAAAATCCCTATTAGGGATTGAAACAGGACAGCCAACATCTAATAGCTGGTGACATTAACATTGCAATTAACTAAAATCCCTATTAGGGATTGAAACCTTTGTTTGCCAAAACCTTCATCACCGCAGCGCAAATTGCAATTAACTAAAATCCCTATTAGGGATTGAAACTTACCGTGAGAAGACTGACGACGATGTACTGAATATTGCAATTAACTAAAATCCCTATTAGGGATTGAAACAATGAAAAGCACATACAACCACTAATGAAAATATCCACATTGCAATTAACTAAAATCCCTATTAGGGATTGAAACTTCAGCATTACTCAGCATTGAATCATAGTGAAGGCTGAATTGCAATTAACTAAAATCCCTATTAGGGATTGAAACAAGAAAATCACAGTTGGTATCCAGTCGTAAGTGCTATTGCAATTAACTAAAATCCCTATTAGGGATTGAAACTATTCTGAATACTGTACCGATGCTTCACAAGCTAATTGCAATTAACTAAAATCCCTATTAGGGATTGAAACAGTGCTGTTAAATATTTAAAAACAGGATTTATACCATTGCAATTAACTAAAATCCCTATTAGGGATTGAAACCTGGCAGGTAATACCAAGGGTAAACTTAACCCAAATTGCAATTAACTAAAATCCCTATTAGGGATTGAAACTACTTTTGGGATTTTTAGGGGGTAGAGATTAATATTATTGCAATTAACTAAAATCCCTATTAGGGATTGAAACCCAGGATTTAACGATGTTGTAGACGCTTCACCGCTTGAAAATTGCAATTAACTAAAATCCCTATTAGGGATTGAAACACGATCGCCTTTATCCATTCGACTTGACAAGGACATTGCAATTAACTAAAATCCCTATTAGGGATTGAAACGGAGCTTTACTAATTCTTCTTTAGTAACTTTCGAATTGCAATTAACTAAAATCCCTATTAGGGATTGAAACGCGATCGCGCCCGACTCATCAGTGGCGATCGCTCTATTGCAATTAACTAAAATCCCTATTAGGGATTGAAACGTAAAAAAGATAACCATCATTAGCAGCAACAATTGCAATTAACTAAAATCCCTATTAGGGATTGAAACAGCGATGATCAAAAGGTCGTATGGCATATCTCGTATATTGCAATTAACTAAAATCCCTATTAGGGATTGAAACCACTACTGGGGACAGTGCAGAAGAATTCTTGCGGTAGATTGCAATTAACTAAAATCCCTATTAGGGATTGAAACACGTCGGGTAATCGTTAGTCCGGACATTTTACCATATTGCAATTAACTAAAATCCCTATTAGGGATTGAAACGTAGATACTGCTTGATGGATTTTTGCAGTAAATTGCAATTAACTAAAATCCCTATTAGGGATTGAAACAATTACACGTGCTAGCTACCAAAGCTCTCTTATTGCAATTAACTAAAATCCCTATTAGGGATTGAAACGAATAAAAAATAATTATGACTTCTCATAAATTTTCATTGCAATTAACTAAAATCCCTATTAGGGATTGAAACCCTTGCAGACAATGGCTAGAGTATCCTTGAAAGCATTGCAATTAACTAAAATCCCTATTAGGGATTGAAACGGATCTGTCGCATTCTTCTGGAACATGATTCATTGCAATTAACTAAAATCCCTATTAGGGATTGAAACACTTAGACTTTCTAGGAATAAACGAACAGTGAGGAGAATTGCAATTAACTAAAATCCCTATTAGGGATTGAAACGCGCCACTTTCTCAGTTTCACTTGCCGGATAATTGCAATTAACTAAAATCCCTATTAGGGATTGAAACGAGCAAATTGATACCGAAGTCGGCAACCACATTGAATTGCAATTAACTAAAATCCCTATTAGGGATTGAAACTTTTGGGCTATTTCCCTTACAAAATCATCGGTGAAATTGCAATTCGATAAAATCCCTAACCCAAGTTGCAGGTTATTGATGGATCGCCTTTTCAACCCAACAATTCGTCTACAGCTACACTAAAACCCAGTAATACTTTTTGAGTACTAACCACATCACCAGCTTTAAACCCGCAAACCTGATTATCAGTCATAACAAAAACTAACCGACTTTCAGGAAATACTAGCCAAACTTCCTCACAACCGGACTGCAAATACTCCTGCGCTTTGAGAAATAATTCTTCAGCTAAATCGGTGGGTGAAACTATCTCAGCAATTAACGGGAAACTCTGTGGCAAAGTGGGAACATTACCAAATTCAGTTACCAACTCAGGCGTTAGATAAGCTACATCAGGGCGACGACCCTGTTTATATGTACGACAAGGTACTTCAGTGTAAACTTTCCCACCTTGTTGATTGGAATTGATGTAACTTCTCCAGTAAAAGTAGATGTTGCCTTGAATTTCGCTATGTTTTAATGTCATCCCTATTTTTTCTACCAGTTGCTCGTCTACCCACTCCATCCCCTCTGGAGGATTTGCCATGAAGTCTTCTAATGAGAGGATTTCGGGGACGGTTACAACATCATTGTGTTTGGAAACTAACATTGTGAGCCTCCATTTTGGCTAGTTAAACATTAAAAATTCAAAAGAGTTACATCAAGAGATTTAAACCCTAACTGAAATAGTGGTATTGAAGCGATCGCATCACTTTTTGCAACCAACAATATCACCCCAAGCTAGGTTAAAATCAACTTCTTAAAGCATTACCAAGCTACCTTCTGCTTCTTCCTCTAGTTCATAACCATTAGCTAATTTTTCAATTGCTTGGTCAATCATTGCCAAACCTTGATCAACTTTTTCAACTAAACTTAGCTGTCCTCGAAGTTCGGCAGCACCAACAAAACCTTTAGCATACCAAGTCATGTGCTTACGGGCTTGACGAACACCGCGATCGCCTTTATATTCCCACAAGGCTTGTAAATGATCTCTTGCACATTCCAAACGCTGAATTGGGGTAGGTGTCGGTAATATCTCTCCAGTTTTCAGGAAGCGATCGATTTCTCCCACCAAAAACGGATAACCCAAAGTCCCACGGGAACACATCACACCATCAGCGCCAGTTTGCTCTAAACATTTCACTGCCGCTTCAACGGAAAAAATATCTCCATTTCCAATCACTGGGATAGAAAGCACTTCCTTTACACGAGTAATCCATTCCCATCGGGCATTGCCATTGTATCCTTGGGCGCGAGTGCGTCCATGTACTGTGATCATTTGTGCCCCGGCATCTTCCATCCGCTTGGCAAAGTCGAGAATAGTAATTTCATTGTCATTCCAGCCAATACGGGTTTTGACTGTCACAGGTACATCAACAGCTTTCAACACTTCTCGCACAATTGCTTCTGCTACTTCTGGTTGCCGCAATAATGAAGAACCGCCACCATTTTTAGTGATTTTATTTACCGGACAACCCATATTAATATCAACAGTATCAGCACCTTCTGCAACTGCCTTGATTGCTGCTTCTGCCAAAAAATCGGGACGACAATCAAATAGTTGAACGCTAATTGGGCGTTCGTTGGGATCTACCTCCATGATTTTGGGTAACTGCTTGACATAATGCAATCCCGTAGCATTCACCATTTCGGTATACATCATCGAATCTGGTGCATAGCGACGCACGAGACGGCGAAACACCATATCCGTTACTCCAGATAGAGGCGACTGGAGAACCCGACTTTTTACCTCAAAAGAGCCAATCTTTAAGGGTTGGGAGAGTCTAGCTTGAAGAATAGGAGAGAGCGAAATCATAGAAAAAATTAAAAATTATGGGAATGGGAAATAGTAAGAATATGTAGATAAATCCGTGATAAAGGATACAGCGAATTTGAAGTTATTGAGGTACGCAAGCTAAGTCTCAAAGCCAGGTATAAAGCCTGTTTTACTTCTGACTTCTGATTTCTGAATTCAGAATTCTGCTGTAATTGTAGGTTACATATCCTGACTTGGAGACTGTTTTTGCATTTCTTGCTGAATCTCTTCTAAGCTCAAACCTAACTCTTTTGCAGTTTCTTCAAAACTCAATCCCAATCTCAATAACAAAGGTATCATTCTAAACTTTTCTTCACGCGCTCCTTCTTGCTTGCCTTCTTGTTTACCTTCTTGCTTGCCTTCTTGATAAACTCGTGTTTGTTTCAAATCACTTAACCCAAACATACCTTCAATCTCCTCTCGACTCATCGTCGGAAACTTATAAACTAATATTGTCTCTATCAATTCTAGTAACTGCCGCCGTTGTGGTTCGATGTTGATTTCTTGCTGGGTTCTATCTATTAACTGCCTAGCAGATGTAATTGCTGTCTCTTCTTCATCAACCACTAATTTCATCGTAGCAATTCCAACTGGCAATGATGCAGTTTCACCTAATTCATTAAGATAAATGCGACTGATGCGCTGGCTAGCGAAAAATTCACTGTAATTCTTGATATCTGCTGTATCCAAACTGCGATTGGGATAGATAACTACTCCTCGCCAAGAATTTTTCGGTTTATTTTGGCGTAAGTATAAAGAAATTTCTGAAAATAAGCGTGAATAAATTTCGGTGTCAGTTTGAAACTGGACTTCAACAAAATAAATCGGATTTTCTTCTCCTTGTGTTGGTAGAAAAACACCATCTATACGGAATGCAGTTTGCTTGATTTCAATTGAGGAGAATTGATAAGTCTCTGCTGTTTGGGGTGGATTGCCAATTAATTCAAAAAAGATCCCAGGAAGTTCTTGAAAAAGGCGATAAAAAATGCTGTCAGTTTTCACCAAATACCTCGCCCCGTGGAAGCCCCCGGATTCATCCGTGGGGGCAAGGGGCAGGCGAATTTATTCGCCGTCACGTCTTTAAAAACCATAACTATAGCCATCCTTTTTATGGATAGATGTGCAAAATCTGTGACTAACACCTGCCACCCTACCTAATTTAGTAACGATATCAAAACTGCCAGTCTTACGACACAATACACGTCCCACATATTCACCTACCTTTTTCCCAGAAGTAACAATAGCTTTGGCAATATCCCCAGTTCTAAAACCGAAGTGAACTTGTTTTTGTTCGCGGTGACGAGTAGGGAATCCGTATCGGTCAGTCCCACACATTTGGCGAGTTCCCCAACCATTAGACTTAATCCGTAATGGTTGCTGAGTTAATAATTTGATGCTTTCTACCTCCCCAACACAACAAGCGTCTAGCCAGTGTTCCTTGGGTAAGTTTAGCCTTGTCCGATTGTACTTAGTTTGCCCACCCGTTCCCGTAGTGGTGGGTAGAATATTTTTCAGAGTGCCAAGCAATGCCCATCGAGTTGAATTAACTGCGGCTACATCTTTAAGTGGCTGTTTTGCCTGCCGCTTAATTTTCTCTAATCTAGACGGGTCTTTTTTAAGAAATTCGTCAATTAATTTAACTCCTTTTTTTGTATTACAACCTTCGCAACTGAGAGTTAAATTGCTGACGCGATTGCTCCCACCTTTGGCTTTTGCATGGATATGTTCAATCTGGAGTGGTACGCCAATTTTCTCGCAATAAGCACACTTACGCCCCCATTTCTCTAGAAGATACTCACGGCATTCATAACCAGCCAGTTCGCCCTGTTGATACTCTACGCCGTCAATTTCTGCATTTTGCATTTTCTGGGTATCGAACTGGGTACATTCTAAACACAGCAGCTTTCTGTTTTGTCAATAATTCCCTTGCTCGTTTTGGCGTAATTGGATTAAGAGGTTCTTTGTTTTGGTCGATAACGAAAACGTAATTTTGCATTGCTGCATACTCCTTGCGGGTAAAGTTAGCCTCGACATTGTTTAGATTCGGTACTTTTTAAGCGACACTGGTTTATTCTCTATAAACCTGTTTAATCGCCTAATTCTAGAGCTTGGGACTGGCAAGCATCCCAAGGTAGGAACTTTAACGCTTGCTCTAAACGGTTAGTCTGGTCAGGTGAAGTATCCTGCAAGCCCCTAGCTAAAAGCTAGGGGCTTGGCACTCAATTAGAGAACCCTGACACTTGATGTATTGCGGTGATTTAATCCGTTAGATTTTACCGTGAAATACTACTGATAAAAATTAGTAAGCCGACTGCAAGAAGCAGTCGGCATAACAAATTTATGATAATTTAGTTGCAATTTAACCGTGAGTTGCACCTTGAGGAGGACGCGAGACAACTTTTTTAGCTAAACCCAAAGTCTGCAACACTAAGATACTCCACCAAGTAACATCAATTTCCCACCAAGACAACCCAGATTTCGCCATGTGGGGATAAGTATGATGGTTGTTGTGCCAGCCTTCTCCATAAGTGACGAGGGATACCCACCAAAGATTACGAGCGCCATCATTGGCATCAAAAGTGCGATAACCCCATAGGTGTGATGCTGAGTTTACAAACCAGGTTGAATGCCAAAGCAAGACACATCTGAGAAACACTCCGTAGAATACAAAAGACCATCCTCCTAGAGCATAAAGCAGCAGCCCAAAGGGTATTTGCAATAGCAAGAAGTAGCGATCTAGCCAACAATAAAAGGGTTGTTTGGCTAAGTCAGGAGCATATTTTTTATAGGTGTCATAGTCAAAAAATTCTGGACGTGGGTAAAAAATCCACAATATATGGCTCCACCAAAATCCTCTTTGAGCAGAATAGGGGTCTAAATTGATATCTTCTGTGTGGGCGTGATGCTGGCGGTGTCCACCTACCCAAAAAATTGGCCCCCCTTGCAAAGCCAACGCTCCAATGAGGGCGATCGCATACTCTAACCACTTAGGAACCTGAAAACTTTTATGGCTCAGTAGTCGATGATATCCCAGGCAAATACCAATACTCCCGAATAACCAGTGGAGAAACACTAGCAAACCTAATGCTGGCCAGGAGAAAAACCAAGGAGCCAGAAGTGCTAAAGCATGAAATGTAGCAAAAAATACTACATTTGTCCAACTGAGTTGAGGTGAGTTGCCTCTCTCAGGAGCGATCGCCCCAAAATTTGCGGTCATAAAAATTCCTGTTGATGGATGATGCAGTGATTTACTTTTTATTGGGCATAATCCCACTAAGGATTTATCCACCCTGTCACTAGTTAGTTACAGTAGAGTAAAGCAAGTATCACTTACATTTGTTATGCTAGCAGAACTCTGATACCCCCTGCAAGTGCCACTTGCATTTTTCTATGTCATCTCAACTCATTTCCACTCGTCAACGCCTGATTCAAGCTGCACTTGAGTTGTTTTCTGCTCAGGGAGTTAGCGCTACCACAACCCGCCAAATTGCTGAAAAAGCCGAAGTCAACGAAGTGACTCTATTTCGGAATTTTGGCAATAAACATGGGCTGCTTTTGGCTGTGCTGGAAGAGTCCGCAGCCTTCAAGGATTTAGGTGAGTCGCTGGTGCGACGGGCAACACCTCCCGGCAATGTTTACCAAGCTCTTAAAGATTATGCAAGTGACACTTTACATACATTAGAACGAGTGCCAGAGTTCGTTCGGTCTGTGGTAGGTGAAGCCGACCAATTCCCGGCAGAAAATCGCCGCGCACTAGGCAGGGGAGTTACAGAGGCAAACCGTTATGTAGCTCAGTATTTAGCTACTGTAATCCAGCAAGGACACCTAAACACCTACTTACCGGCAGAAAAATTAGCCAGTTTACTAAATGGGATGATCTTGGGATATGCCGTAATTGAGTTCACCAGCGAATTTCACGAACTTTGGGAGGATCGGGACGACTTTCTGGAAAATTTGGTAGAGTTGTTTTTACATGGAGCCATGTCATCCTCAGCAGAACTAGCAACAAACTCCTTACAAGGAGGCTTGACTACCATAGAAGTAGCTGATTTGCCTGCTACTTTAGTTCACGAAATTCTGCAACAAGCGAGGAAATTTGGAATACGAGATCATGCGTTGGCTTACGTATTATTTGGGGCTGGGTTATCCGCTACAGAAATAACTAGCTTGGAGCGATCGCACCAAATCTACGATACTCAAGGGCACTTCCTACAAATCACAATTCCCGGATTTATCCGTCAAGTGCCTGTGAATCAGTGGATTTTGGGCAAACGCTACGGCTCTTTTACGAATAATCCTTTAATCAAATGGCTGAAAAGTCGTAAAGATACTCAAACAGCCATGTTTTTGAATGAAACAGGTACACCCATCTCAGAATCAGAACTTGAGACACGTTGGCAAATATGGAGTGAAGGACTATTAACTCCCCAAGGACAAACGCCAGCGATCGCCCAAGCACAACAAACTTGGCGCGTAGAAATGTTAATGCGGGGGATTGCCTTGGAGAATTTGAGTATTTTAACAGGTTGCGATCGCGCCCAATTACAACCCTATGTCCGCCGAGCCAAAGAAAAAGCCGCCCTAGAGCAAGCCACCCGTTTGGATCATAAACCAGGATAGGTTTTTCAGGAGCAGGGGAAGCAGAGATAAAGGAGTGATCGTCAGCAAGATGCAGTTAAACAATTAAGGTAAAACAACAGAGGTTTCTCTTACCATTGTTGTTTGTTGTTTGCACCGTTCAAGATTGTAACAGTAAAAGGAGCAAGCCGATGGCAGCTATCAACGATCTGAGTTCGCAGCAGTTCTACCACGGTACAAAGGCAGACCTGAAGCTAGGAGACCTGATCGAGTCCTGCAATCCCCCGGATGTGGGTGAGCGGGATAGGATGGCAACCTATGTCTACCTAACCCCCAACCTGGATGCGGCTATCTGGGGGGCAGAGCTAGCGATCGGCGAAGGTCACGGCAGAGTCTACATCGTAGAGCCGATCGGTCAGATTGAAAATGCCCCCGAACTCACGGAGCAGAAGTCTCCGAAGCATCTGTCGATGTCATACCGCTCCCGCGAGCCGTTGCGGGTCACGGGAGCGGTCACGGAGTGGACTCTTTATCATGGCACACGGGCAGACCTGAAGCCAGGAGACCTAATCGAACCCGGTTATCACTCTAACTACGGTCAGCGGAAGAAGGCGACCTACGTTTATCTGGCTGCCACTTTGGATGCGGCAACCTGGGGGGCTGAACTAGCTCTCGGCGAGGGACGCGGCAGAATCTACATCGTGGAACCGATCGGGCTGATCGAGGATGACCCCAATGTGACGGACAAGAAATTCCCAGGTAATCCAACGAAGTCATACCGCTCGCGGGAGCCGCTGCGGGTCATGGGCGAGGTCATGGATTGGCAGGGGCACTTCCCAGAAGCGATCAAGACCATGAAGGATAACCTTGAGCGACTGAAGCAACTTGGTGTTGAGGCGATCGAGGACTGAGTATTTTTACCCCGAAGGTAGTCAGCGATGAAGAGTTGAAGAATATAGAGGACACAGTATAACAACCCGGTTGGAGCGGATTGGCAAAGTGAGTTGGTGGTGTTGTATAGCCAACTAGTAACCGCTCAACCGGAACGTTATGCTGCCTGCGTTGGGAGTGATCGGTCTGAATCTGCCTGACTTCAAGAATCTAATGAAGTGGATTATTGGCTGGCAGTCCCATGAAGTTCTCATCAGTCAATAGACGCACTGGCTAGAATTCTCCTTGGGGCTGATAGCGATCGCGCAAGCGCTGCCTAAGATTAGCTAAATTATACTGCTGGACAAATTGATTTCGCTGTTGTTGAGCTTTTTTGCGACGCTGCTCTAGGTAATTGTCGATTTCTTGGCGATGGGTGAGATAGTATGCGATCGCTGCGTATATCTCCCCTAAATAGAGAACGGGATACTGAACAGCAATTTCTTCAGGTGTAGAGCCGTTATGATATGTTGCTAGCAAGCTATCGAGAGTAACGCGGCTTTGACCAATGCGAATACCTCCAGCTTCATCCCAACGAAACGGTGGAGCGCTAACCTGAAATTCGATTTGAACGCTCATGGGGGCAATTCTTGGATTTGTGGTATTTCTGTCTTCAGTTTACTTTACCCGTTAAAGAGCGATCGCCCTTACATCAAAATTCAAAATTGAGGAAAAAGACTGGAGGGGATGTAAGTCTTTCCCCTCCACACCTTTTGCCCAATGCCCAATTAATTCAACGGCTCCATAATGACTCTTAAACCTTTACTAGAGAGTGTTTTGAGCATTTCTTTAGCATTATATTCACTACTAAATACTCCTGCTTGCATAACTCTTTGACCTTGCCAAACTGTGGGAAACGCACCAGGAGCAAGCGATCGCACTAAATCTCGATCCCGATCAGTTGCAAGTGGCACTACTACGCGATAACGCACACCAAATTGTGTTGCAGAGTTACCGCGATATGGAATACTTGCAGAACTTGTTTGGATATTGCGACTATTAGCAATAGGGATATTGCGGTCAGGAAGTGGTAAAAGTTCTGAAGCACGGGAAGCAGCAGTTTCTAGTATTGGTAATGGCTGCTGTGTTTGATTCCTCATACTTGAAACTGGTGGCTGTACAACTGAATTAGATGGGGACTCAGGGGCAGTCAACTCAATGGTATTAGGATCGATCCGCACGTAGTTTAACTGTGGTGTATCAGGTGGCTGTGCGTTAATTGGTATTTGTCTACCTGACAAGCTGCTAGGAGTAGGAAATCCGGCGACTTTAGAAGTAGGTGGTTGATTGGATATAGGCGGGGAAGGCGGTACATTATTGGCTGGCATTAATGGCAGCAGTTGACTGTTTAATTGTGTAGAAACAGGATTATTTGCTGAAATGCTGTTGCTGGTTTGCCCGTTAGTAGTTTCAGAGATTTCGGGAGCCGAGAAGGTGATTTCTCCAGTTGATGGTATTTGTCGTAATACGTTGTTGGCAGCTGGTTGAGAATTTTGGGTTGCTAGTGCTGTTGTACCGTTAATATCTACCTTGCCAGTGATGCGATCGCTCACAAGGTTGTTACCAGCAGCAGAAATCACCTGTTTAGCAGCGCTGGCGTTAATGTCGTGGCGGCCATTATTTTGAAATGTATTACTCCCAGGTTCTGATGCACTACCCAAATCTGGCATTGCTTGAGCGATCGCAACTAAACCATCTTCTTTATTATCTTGAATAATATTGTTACGTAAAATCGGGCGGGCATTTGCTTGTACGATAATTCCCGATCTATTGTTCTGAATTTGATTACCTATAAGTATAGGAGCAGCATTTTGGGCAATATTAATCCCAAAACCCGTTTGGTGAAAAACATTTTCCTTCACTTGCGGACTAGAGTTACCAGCAATTGTGATGCCATTGGCTCCATTGCGATCGAAGTAATTCTTACTAATGGTAGGTGCAGCATTACCACTGACAGAAATCCCATCTTGAGTACTGCCAGTAAATGTATTTTCTGCGACTACCGGATTGCTAGATTCAATCCATAAACCGTAACCACGAGGATTAGAGTTCGTCACCGTTACCCCAGTAAGCAAGGCTTGGTTTGCTCCCACAATTGTGACATTTTGGCCGGCAAAGCTCCGACTCAGGTAATCACCGCCTCCTTGAATAATAATGTCTTTACCTTGATTGCTGGGGTTGCCTTGAATTGAAATACCCGGTTTCAGTATTAAGGGAAATTCTTCCCCTGTCTCGGCGCTATAAGTGCCAGCGGAAAGCATAATTACAGTATTGGCATTAGCTAATCGCAGGGCTTGGGTAATCGTCTTTACAGGAGCGGATTCACTGCCATTGCCTGCCTTGTCATCTCCAACACCAGGATTGACAAATAGCACATTAGCCTGAGAAGGTGTTTTCTGATTTAGAGGCGCTGAATCTGGTGTTGATGGAATTTGAGCGATTGCACTATCCAGGCTGATACCCAGAAACGCTATACTTGCTGCCCCCATACCTACAGTAAAAGATAATACTGAAAAACTAAAAAATAAAAGCCTTGCTGATTTCAGAAACTTCAGCTTTGCAAACAGAACATCTACTCTACGGTACTCAGGAAATACACGAGGGAGAATCATATTTAACACGACTCCTTATAAGTAATCATAAATTCTTATACTCTCTAGAGAGTATTATGTCGATAATATTACTCATATATTGACCGATTGGCGATATTTAATACATATAGGACTAGTATTTGATTTTTGAAATATACGTAGGGTGTGTTATGCCGTAGGCTAACGCACCAAAACCTTCGGATGGTGCGTTACGGAAGCCGTAACACACCCTACAAGACTACTGAGATTTTTTCAGAAATCAAATATGATTCCTATAGTAATAAATGATATTAGACATCTCCAGAAATTAATTGTGCGTTGCCCAAAATAATTTGTAGGCACAATTCATAAATTGTGCCTATATCATTTATCTAAGTAGAGATAAGAGTGAAATTAAATATGCGTTATCCAGAAGCCTTGTAGAGACGTAGCACTGCTATGTCTCTACATTCTTTTTCAATTGTGAATTTTCTGGTGTATTCCCTTTTGCCAGTCTTTTGTAAGCTTGTTGTCTATCGTAAAACACTTGACTAAGCTCAGTGCGAAACTGTAGCCTCAAACTACCCTTATCACTGTCTATAGGAACATGGGATAATTTAGCGTAACCCTCACTACTACGTTGTTTTGCGTAGATTCCGCAAAAATTAGTAAAAAAAAGCAAATTAATTAACTTATGGTTACTAGGACTTATGATAATTCACACTTCGATGAAAGCACTAATGGGGTTGTTGTAATGGTCGAGCCATACAGCCAAAAAGAGCAAATACAGCAAGTTGTTTACCGCATTTTAGATGCCAATTTAGACCGCGCTCGTGAGGGCTTGCGAATTATCGAGGAATGGTGTCGGTTTGGGTTGAATAATGCCCAGTTGGCTCTTGAATGCAAGCGGCTACGACAAGAGGTAGCCAAGTGGCATACCTCAGAATTGCGGGCGGCGCGAGATACACCAGGCGATCCTGGGACTGAATTAACCCATCCTCAAGAAGAACAACGAGCTAGTATAAAATCGGTTTTGCAAGCTAACTTTTGCCGGATAGAAGAAGCATTACGGGTGTTGGAAGAATACAGCAAGCTAACCCAACCAAATATGGCTAAGGCTTGTAAGCAGATGCGCTATCAGGTTTATACCCTAGAAAGTAGTTTAATGGGTCATCAGCGCCATCAATTGTTGTGGCGATCGCATTTGTATCTTGTGACTTCCCCTAGTGAAAGTTTGTTGAACACTGTCGAAGCTGCACTCAAAGGTGGATTAACGCTTTTACAGTACCGCGATAAAACCGCCGATGATTCTTTGCGTCTAGAACAAGCTAGAAAATTACGCCAGTTATGCCACATCTACGGTGCTTTATTCATTGTTAACGATCGCGTCGATGTAGCTTTAGCTGTCGATGCCGATGGGGTGCATCTGGGACAACAAGATATGCCTATTACTGTTGCTCGGCAATTACTGGGTTCGCAACGTCTGATAGGGCTTTCTACCACAAATAAAGAAGAAATGCAAGCAGCAATTGCTGAAGGTGTAGATTATATTGGCGTGGGGCCAGTTTATGAAACTCCCACGAAAGTAGGTAAGGCAGCAACAGGGCTAGAATATGTCAGCTATGCCGCCAAAAATTGCTCAATTCCCTGGTTTGCGATTGGGGGAATAGATGCCAATAATATCAATGATGCGATCGATGCTGGAGCCGAACGTGTAGCTGTGGTGCGATCGCTCATGCAAGCCGAACAGCCTACCCTCGTGACACAATATTTGCTCTCTCAACTCAATCGCATTAAACCAGAACTTTAAAAGAGTCATTTGTCATTTGTCATTTGTCATTTGTTATTTGTCATTAGCCCAAAGTGAGTAACCAATACCCCAGTCCCTATTCCCCACATTTATGTCTAACGAGATTACGATTCAGGTAAATGGGGAAACCCATAGCTGCTCATTTCAAACTTCTTTACCCGACTTACTCCAACAGTTAGGTTTTAACCCCCGCTTGGTGGCTGTGGAGTATAACGGTGAAATTTTACACCGCCAGTTTTGGCCGCAAACAAAAGTGCAGCCAAGCGATCGCTTAGAAGTGGTAACTATTGTTGGTGGTGGTTAGTTGATTTGAGCCAGCAGGCCCAAATCCTTGAGGCTACGTCGTGTAATCTCAATGCGGGCGGGTGCATCTTCCGATTTTTGCATATCAAGGGTTGTCGCAAAAAAGTAGACGTTTTTGTTTTGCTCTAAATAACCCACAAACCAACCAATGTTTGGTTTAGTACTCGTTAACCATCCCGTTTTTCCTCGCAGTGTGTAGTCTGGAGTTTGTTCGCGTACCATAATATCTTTGACAAGATTTATTGTCCGTTGCGAGAAAGGCAAATCGCCTTGATATAACCGTTGCAAAAACTTAATTTGCTCTTTGGGTGTAATTTGCAAAGGCTGTTGTAACCAAAAACGATCGATGTCTGCGACAGTGCCAATCTGACGGTTCCCGTAGCCTACTTTATTAATAAATTGCTGCATCCGTTCATATCCAGCCCTACGTGCCAATACTTGATAGAACCAAACAGTTGAATCCTTAAAGGCTTGACGCAAATTTGTATCATGATTCCAGGCATCAATCTCTCGATGAATTCCATCCCAAGTGAGAACTGCCACATCATCAGGAACTACACCTGTTTCTAATGCCACCAACGCGTTAAAAATTTTGAATGTTGAAGCTGGAGCGATCGCAGTTACATTACGTTGAGGATTGTGTTCATAGATGCGGTTATTTTTTGAGTCGTAAATCAAGATAGAGCCTTCACGCCCAAATTCTTGAAAGTGTCGCCCGAAATTTGGCGCTTTAGCGGGACGTTCAGATGAAGTTGAAGCAGGTTGAGCCACAACATACATTGCCCCAAAGGTAATCATACTAACTACAGCAACACATCCAATGACTGTAAACACAAAAGATTGCATTCGCTGCTTTGCGTAACGCCGAAGATATTGCTCTATGGGAAACCAGATATTTTTCATTGCACATTTAATCACATCACAAGCGAGATTTTACACTGCAATCTTGCTCATTTGTGAAGCAATTTGTTAGAGATTTTTTATAAATAAAACTTATAGCAAATTGCTATAGGAATCCGGTTTGATTTCTGAAGAAAATTAAGTATTTGTAGGGTGCGTTATGACTTTAGTCTAACGCACCAAACCCTTTAAAATGGTGAGTTACGCTTCGCTATAACACACCCTACGTGTTGTTCAAAAATCAAATAGTAATCCTATATTGTTATACCAATTTGAAAAAAGGATGCGACAAATAGACCATTTGTAGAGACGCGATTCATCGCGTCTTTACCCAAAGATGTGTTGCAATCATTAATTGAATTGGTATTAGTATTTTTTTAATTTTCTGATTTAGGACTGCCATAGCAAGAATTGCAAACCACAGATACCCGACTTATTAAATAAGTTGGCAATCTTGTTGAGCGCGAATGATTTAGGATTGCTGTAGATTACTGGAATTAGATTTTGGTAATTTTTCAATGTGCATTCATTTCACAAAATTGCGTTTTTCCCCTCTGATTTATAAAGCGATCGATGAAGAGTTCTACGCTTGGCTAATTCTTTACCTTTCCGGCCGAGTTGCTCGCGTAGTTGTTGGTCTTTGCACAACCGATTGAAAGCTTGAAAAACTTCATAACCAGAATTGGGATTAACTAGTAAGCCATTTTCTTCATGCTGAACTGTATCTAGAACACCGCCTAAACGAGGGGCAATTATAGGCTTACCAAAGTAACTTGCTTCTAAATAAGCCATACCAAAACCTTCCATATTATTAGGTTTAGTATCCGATAAAGTCAGCATGGCAAATATGTCACAAGCTGCATAATAACCTGCTAATTCTCGCTCTGGTACATATCCGGCAAAGTGGACGCGCTTATCAACTCGCAAACGATGCGCCAGAGATTTCAGTTCCGACTCACTTGACCCTTGCCCGCAGAGTATATAGTGGACATCAACCCCAAAAGTTAGCAATATTGGGATGTTATCAATTACTCGGTCGAAACCTTTATGTTTTGCTAGTCTGCCGATGGAGAGAATAACTATTGCTGAATCAGGAATGTTGTATGCCTGACGCACGCGAACCCGTAAATCATCAAGACTACTGGGACTGGCTACATTATTACCAAATTTTTCTGGTCTGATTACGGGGTTAATGACGTGGGTAGGAGTATCTAATCGGAAAGCAGTTCTTAGGTAGTCTCTTGTATAAGAACTATTACAAACAATACCTTCGGCGCGTTTGAGTGTTAATTTAAATAGCGATCGCAGCACGGGATTGTGTAAAGTACAAAGAAGATCGTTGCCGTGCAGATAGATAAAAAAGCGAATAGGTAACAAATAGCTCAATAGCAACAGTGAAGGAAAATCATAGCCGTGGCCCCACTCTATATAACGATAGTGATAGCGAAAATAGAGTTTAATTGCTAGGACAAATGAGCAGACGATATTGACAAAAGGCTTGAGGATATTTCCCAGATAGCCGCTACGCCAGCATCTAGGATAATACCAGCGATACACAGGAAACTGTTGACCTTCATCAAATACTCGATCTCCTGAGCAACTAGCTGCCAGCACAATTACTCGTTCTGGATCTTGCAGACATCGATTGTAGATATATTCCCCAATTACAGCTTCTTTCGGCATGAAAATCCGGGATATAACTAGGATATCTGGGTATGCAGCTTTGTCTCTGATTTCGGCTGTTAGTTGAGAAATATGTTCCATAATAAAGTTGATGACTATATTTCAAATAGTTTTTAATATTTACAATTAGGATTACTTTCAAAGCCATCATTATTATTTTATTTCTTTTAAAACGAATTTGGTAGACAAATTTGAAGCCTATTTTAGAAGATTAGCCAGGAAGATTGTTTTTTTATTGTGTTGATTTTATTTTTGTTGCAAATCTATCATTATTTGAGAGTTTCTGTGGATAATGAACAAAAAATAAAAGCTAACACTTGTAGCTAAATTACTCAGTAAACAACGGCTGCGAAAATTCCGAAATTTAGCTACGTTCAATAGAATATCCTAAATCCCTAGACTGTTGTGCCAAAATGCCAAAATCTTTGTAACTATTTAGTAGCGACAAGATGTCTATTTGGAATGACTGACAAGGATTGCAGACACTTTTTAGCCTTCTATGTATACGTAAATTTTTAGCATCCAGATGTATTAATAAATGCTATTGGCGGTAGCGAGGCGTTTTGCCCATGCTAAATATTGAGTAATCAGTTCAGAAGTAGTACTACTTATTCAGTGAAGGATTAAAAAAATTAGTCAAAATAATCACTAAAAATTAAAATCATCTGTATAATTCAAAACTGTAGTCTGAAACTACTAGTCCAAGGCATAGCAAACCATTGCCCGTAGGCGTAGCCTGCACTTCTCTACGAGACGCTCCGCGTAGCTTGCTTCCCCGGAGGGGTACGGCTGCGCTCAGTGACCATCGTAGACATCGCAATTTCTGTGAGGATAAACATATCTTCAGGTACGGTTCCCCAGTCGAGAAATCCCCCCTGCGATCGCTACTTACCAAAGATAAGACGCGGTAAATTGAATATGTAGCCTCTAAAAGTGAATGCTACAAAGTTACTTGTTACGGGCTAGCCTTAGCGACATCCTGCAACACTGCTCCCAGAATAGGGAAAAATCATAAATAATAATTCCGTTTTTCAAGCGATTGTCTTATGCGTAAAAAACTACAACAAACCATCAAACCGCTGTTAAAAACCTTCTTAGCCCTGAGCTTGGTGTTAGCTTTGGCTCTTGGTCACGCTGATGGCGCATTAGCAGCCCGCAGTGGGGGTCGTATCGGTGGTGGCTCCTTTAGAGCGCCTTCTAGCCGCACCTATACACCGCGTACCTATGCACCTCCTGGCGGGGGCGGATACTATCCTGGGGGTGGCTTTGGTGGTGGCTTTGGCTTTCCCTTCATAGTTCCCTTCTGGGGTATTGGAGGAGGATTTGGTGGTATATTTACCATCTTAATTTTCTTGGCGATCGCTAATTTCTTATTGCAAACTTTCCGCCGCGTCTCTAGCGGTGAAACTCCAGAAGCAGATTACAGCAGTAACTCTCCTGTTTCTGTAACTCGTTTGCAAGTAGGTTTGTTAGCTCAAGCCCGTGAATTGCAAAATGAACTCAACCACATTGCTGAAACTGCTGATACTAACACCCCAGAAGGCAGAGCAGAAATTCTCCAAGAAGCCAGCCTAGCTTTACTCCGCCATCCCGAATACTTTGTATATGCAGGTGGTGGTACTCAACAAGCCAGCTTGAATTCAGCTGAAGGTCAGTTTAATCGGCTGTCATTGGCAGAACGCAGCAAGTTTAGCGAAGAAACTCTTTCTAACGTCAACAACCAGCTCAAAGCAGCCCTTGCCAAAGAAGCTTTACCTCCGGCTGGTGAACTCGACAACCCTACTCGCCTATTTACCGAAGGCCCTGGTGAATACATTATCGTCACCTTGCTGGCGGCGACACTAGGTAAGTTTGAAATCCCGACAGCTATTAATAGTGCTGACGATTTGCGTCAAGCTTTGCGGCAAATTGGTAGTATCCCTAGCGACAAGCTTCTAGCAATTGAAGTTCTTTGGACTCCTCAAGCTGAAAATGATACCCTCACATCTGATGATGTGTTAGCAAATTATCCTGATTTGAGACTTGTTTAATCTCTGAAAAATTTTGCATTTTGGTGCAACGAATAAGTTCCCCCTTAAGGGCAATAACTACAAAACCGCTCGTCATTGACAAGCGGTTTTTGTAGATTTTATATCATCTCCAGATAAATTAGTTATGATTACCACAGTCGTTGGACACCAAACCGTTAAAGCTACGCTTCATCTCCCCCTAAGAGTTTGCAAAGAGGGGATTAAGGCGTGGGGTTCTTGGAGTTTAATAAGTAATTAAGTGGACATAATAGATATACTTAACTATGATTTTAGAAACATTTTGGTAGTATTATCAAAATGAATTATACGCAAAGTGTTATCTTATGCCTAGTGTTGAAGCCGACGAAAACCGAGAGCATCGCATTAAAACGGAGATCATTGTAGATGCTGAAGACAAAGAAGACCGGGCTATGGGTTGGTACTACTACCTCGAAGAGACTCTGAATTTTCCCTTTTTGGCTAAATGGACTAAGAAGGGACGCAAATCAGGTGCTGTCGAGGAGAAACAAGTCGAAGTACTGGGAATGGCCCCAGACGATGAGTGTTTAAAAGATATGTTTATCGAAGTGGCTTATATTAATGGTAAGGATGAAGATGTATATTCTGCAAAATTATCTGAAATAGCAGCCATTGATGCTGACAGTGAAACTCAAGAAGCGATCTCAGACTGGCTCTATTGGATTGCTAGAGGTTATAAGTTTTGAAGAAGAATGCAGAATGCAGAATTCAGAATGAAAGTGGCAAACTTAAACCTATTTTCAGCCTTCGCCTGAGCGCTTGTCTAAGAGGATGTTTGAAAAGTCCTTTTCCTAGTAGCAAAACGTTTTAGATCCCCCTAAATCCCCCTTTTTAAGGGAGACTTTGATTCCAGTTCCCCCCCCTTTTTAAGGGGGGTTAGGGGGGATCAGCTAAGTGCCTAAAATCACAGCTAAATACTTTTCAAACAACCTCTAAGTCCGCCAGTCATAAAGAATTCAATACTGTTAGCGGATAGCTAAGGTTTAGCCCATTCTGACTCACCTCGACTGCGCTCGGCGACCACCTGACTCCTGAATTCTGTTTTTCGGTTTTTTCCATGACAGAATTATGGGGGTTCTCGGTTGTATACCATAACCTTAGTAGCGCCTAGAGTAGGATATTCCATTCTTAACTAAATATGGCATAAGTAGCTTTTCCCTGGCGTTTAGCTTGGTACATAGCAATATCAGCATCCCGTAGCAGAGTTGTCGGCTCCTCATAATTACTAAAGTTCCAAGTAATACCAATGCTAGCTGTAGTAGATAATTGATATCCATTGAGATTTACTGGCAATCGTAAAGAGTCTTGAATACGTTTGGCAACATTGGTAGCGTCAGTAATGTCTTTAATATCCTCCAAAAGAACAGTAAACTCATCACCACCAAATCGCGCTACAGTATCGCCACTACGTAAGCATGACTCTAAACGTCTAGCGATCGCTACTAAAAAATCATCCCCTATTCCATGCCCAAAGCGATCGTTAATCTCTTTGAAGCCATCTAAATCCAAAAATAAAACTGCAAAATAATAATCGCTTCTGCGTTTGCTACGTTCAATAGTTTGTCTGAGCCGATCTAAAAATAAAACACGATTCGGTAATTCTGTTAGCCCATCATAAAATGCATTGCGGATCAGTTGTGCCTCTGTCTGCTTACGTTTAGTAATGTCTTGAAAAACTAAAACCGCGCCAGTAATATTGCCATCTCGATCGCGGATAGGTGCAACATTATCCCCAATCGCTATTTCTTTGCCATCTTTGGTAATCAATGTACAGTTTTCTGGTAAATTGAAAATTTCACCTGCTTCGATTGCATAAGTGGCTAAATTTTCAATTTTTTCTCCTACATCTTTATTAACTAAGTTAACGACTTCTATTAAATCTTTCCCCAAGGCTTCACTTTGCTTCCAACCAGTGATTAGTTCTGCTATGGGATTCATCATTTCAATACAACCATTTGCATAGGTAACAATCACTGCACAACCCATACTATTAATAATTGTCATCAACCTCTGTTTTTCTTCGTATAATGTTTTTTTGATCTGATGTTTGTACAGGGTCATTTCAATCACAAAATGTAAATCACTTTCAAGAAATGGTTTGGCTATGTAACTAAAAGGCTCACTTAGCTGATTTTTATCTAATGTTTTATATTCCGAATACTCCGTTAGATATACTACAGGCACATGAAAGTTATTCTGAATAATATCAGCTACGTCGAAACCGTCTATTTCAGCTAGACAGATATCAATTAATACTAAATGTGGATGAGTTTCTGCTACCTTTTTTATTACCTCTTCACCAGATTCAGTTATTTCTGATACTAAATAACCTAACTTTTGTAAACTTTTTCTAATATTTGAGGCTAGATTTTTTTCATCCTCAACAACTAGGATTTTGCGGGCGAACATGTTACGATAACCTGTTTGCTAAGGTTCAGATTCTTGTTGTCAGTGTCAACTCAAGTCAAAAGCGCTTATCTTATCATAAACAATCTCTAACTACCCTGTATTATTGCTTGATATTAATACTGACTAATGAGTAAATAGCATCATGTTATTAATCTCCGAAAATTTCTATGCTTGTCAAAGCTAATTTTGATTAATTTATGTAGCTAATATGATGCTAATAAACATCCAATTCAAATTAGAATGTAATTATCAAGCACTCAAAAACTGATTTTAAAATGTATACAATAATTTTTTCTTGGGAAAGTATAAACACTAAGTATAATATCTATATACAAATTAATCAAGAATAAAATTTCATAAAATCACAGTATATTACTTTAATATAAGTTAAAAAAATCTAGCTCGTCTCGTATGTATATTACATACATCAAATTATTATTAATGATTAATCGTTACCTGTAATTAAAGAGTTTAATCCTACTTTACCTACAAATAGCTTTTATATCAGATGAGGTCTAGATTACGGTCTAAAGCTGTCTGAAATCTTTAATGATAAGTAAACTCGTATTAATTATAAATATTTATACAAAAACCGTAATTTTTTGTAAAATCCTCAATTTCATTGTAATAGCATGGCAGGCATAAATATGTGCAATAGAAAATTAATTATGTATCTCAAATATCGATATTTGAGATATTTTTAACTGCACTATTTTAGCCTTGCCACGCCACTACGGGTATTTTAAAAATAAAATACTAGCTCTACAGCTTCTGGTTAATACTTAATCACAATTCCTGTCCTCTGAAAATATGCAAGTTAAATGTTCATCAGCAGCTCGCAGCGTTTTTTAGTTTTTTGGTAATCAACAGATGCTGGTAGCAATGGCAGAAAAGATTCTCATTATGAGACATTTCCAAGCTCGGCGTAAACCCCCTGTTCTTCGCTAGCTGATAGATATTGCAAAAAAACACATTGTGTGGATTTAAAGATTGGACTTACTTTTAGTCAGTTCAATGCTAATTTTGCCACCAAAGTCTGGAATAGGTGCAGCAGGTTTGCTGAGAGTGACTTGGACTTTTGTTACACGATCGCACTCTTGGAGAATAGAATCTGCGATCGTTGTTACCAATTTCTCCACCAAAACAAATTTAGACGTTTTGATCAGATGTTGTATCAAGCTAATGACGCTGCGATAATCTAAAGTGTCTTCGATCGCGTCAGTCTTGGCCGCTGTGGAGATATCCAACCATAACCTCACATCCACCTCAAACCATTGTCCTAGCACCTGTTCTTCTGGTAGATACCCAGTGTAGCCATAGCCGCGAATTCCCGTTAAATGAATGCAGTCCATAAAAGTTTGAGAGCAAATTGTGCATTTTGTCGAAAGTTGAGCAAGTTTGCTTGGAGATTTTCTTTCCCAGAAACTCGCGTGGCGGTGATTGAAGCCAACACCGCATTGATGGATTTTAAATTGAATTTCCCTAGACAAAATCTAAAATTTAAGATTGTTTTATAGCTATGTTTGATTTAATACCGATTGCTTATAGGAATGTTAATCAACTTTGGGCTTATATTTTAACAGAGACCCTAAAGCGGTTGGGATTGACTTGTGCCATCATTTGCCCCGGATCGCGCTCTACACCGTTAGCGATCGCTTTTGCTCAACAAGCACCTGAAATTGAAGCGATTTCCATTCTCGATGAACGTTCCGCCGCCTTTTTTGCTTTGGGACAAGCTAAAGCAACCGGACGCCCTGTGGTACTAGTTTGTACCTCTGGTACAGCAGGAGCAAATTTTTATTCAGCAGTAATAGAAGCCTCATATAGTCACGTACCACTGTTGATATTAACTACCGATAGACCTCCAGAATTGCGAGATTGTCACTCTGGGCAAACTGTAGATCAATTGAGATTATATGGAAACTACCCAAATTGGCAAACAGAGTTAGCCTTACCCTCCGCCGATCTGGGAATGCTAGCTTACCTGCGACAAACGGTAATTCATAGCTGGGAAAGGGCGCAAACTCCTACAAAGGGGCCAGTACATTTGAATATTCCCTTTCGCGATCCCTTAGCGCCTGTACCTGATGGAACCGACTTGAGTTATTTGCGATCGCAGTTTCACCCAGAAGACTTTTTCGCAGGAATAGCAAACCCATGCCCCATGCCCCATGCCCCATACCCCATACCCAAAGAATGGAAAGAGTGCGATCGCGGCATTATTATCGCAGGTGTTGCCCAACCCCAGCAACCAGAGGAATATTGTAGAGCGATCGCACAACTTTCCCAAACTCTCAAATGGCCTGTGCTAGCAGAGGGACTTTCCCCAGTCAGAAATTATGCCGAACTCAACCCCTATTTAATTTCTACCTATGACCTGATTTTGCGAAATCAGCAACTAGCAAAGCAACTAGCGCCCGAAATGGTGATTCAGGTAGGTAAAATGCCTACAAGTAAAGAACTGCGTAGCTGGATAGATGCAACCCAACCGCGACGCTGGGTAATTGACAAGAGCGACCAAAACCTCGATCCTTTGCACGGGAGAACGACGCATTTAAGGATATCTGTAGAAGACATAAAAGCAGAAGAGAGAAATTTATCTTTCTCCTCAGACTATTTGCAGCAATGGTGTGATGCGGAAGCTAAAGTCAGGTTAGTTGTTGACGAGACGATGGGGAAAATAGATGAAATCATTGAGAGTAAAGCAGCTTGGTTAATTTCTCAGATTTTACCGCCAGAAACGCCTCTGTTCATTGCCAATAGTATGCCTGTGCGGGATGTGGAATATTTCTGGAAACCGAATAATTTAGGAGTGCGATCGTACTTTAACCGGGGTGCAAATGGCATTGATGGCACTTTATCCACAGCTTTAGGAATTGCCCATCGCCAGCAAAGTAGTGTGATGTTAACAGGAGATTTAGCACTGTTACATGACACCAATGGTTTTTTAATCCGCAATAAGTTTGTCGGACATTTGACGATTGTGTTAATCAACAACAATGGCGGTGGGATTTTTGAAATGTTACCCATTGCCAAATTTGATCCACCATTTGAAGAGTTTTTTGGCACTCCCCAGGATATTGATTTCGCTCAGTTGTGCGCGACTTATAATGTGCAGCATGAATTGATTACTTCTTGGCAGCAGTTGCAGCAAAGATTAAACCCACTTCCAACTCAGGGAATTCGGGTTTTGGAGGTGCAGACAAACCGCAAAGCAGATGCGAAGTGGCGACAGGATAATTTGAGAATATTTGCCGCAGATTTTGTAATTTAACTCTGCCATTAGATATTACTAAATAGCGAGATGCAAGGTATTAATTTTGCGAAATGTTTATGTTGTCAAAATTAAAACTGATTTATGTAAGCATTTCAAGCACTGGTACTGCTGCTGAAACTTGCAAGATATTATAATTAGTAGTACAATAACGACTCTAGCGAATTTAGCGACAAATGCGACAAGATGTAGAACATAACAATGATATTTCGTTTTTAACAACTATTGAAGTAGCTCAACTTCTTCGTGTTCACCAAAGAACCGTACAAAGATGGATATCATCAAATAATCTTAAAGCTACAAAAGTGGGGCCAAGAATTTGGCGTATCAGACAAAAAGACTTAGATGAGTTCTTACAAATAAATAACAGTAGAAAACAAGCAGAAGAAGATATTAACTCAAATGGCAACAGGAATACCTAGTCGAAATAGTCGTAAAAGTCAAAAACAAAATGTAATTCCTTTTCGTCTGGAATATGAAGGTAAAATTCCTATAGAAGATATATTAAAAATTCCTGTCGCCAAGTTACATCGCATAATCAGTATAGATGAACATCCAAGAAACAGACTCATCTATGGAGAGAATTTAAGAGTTCTTAGTTCATTCTTGAACGATGATACTATCGCTGGTAAAGTTAGTTTAATTTATATTGACCCCCCCTATGCAACAGGGAGTAGTTTTGAGTCTCGTCAAAGAGACCATGCTTATCACGACCTAATAGAAGGTGCAGAATATTTAGAGTTTTTACGTCAACGACTGGTTTTACTCAGAGAAGTTTTATCAGATGAAGGTTCTATTTATATACATTTAGATGACAAGATGGCTTGTACTGTCAAAATTCTAATGGATGAAATTTTTGGTTCTAAAAACTTTCGCAATTTGATTACAAGAAAAAAATGTAACCCAAAAAACTATACACGTAAACAGTATGGAAACACCGCTGATTACATTCTATTTTATACAAAAACAGATAATTATATATGGAATCAGCCTTTTAACCCTTGGACTGAAACTACTGCAAAGAAAGAATATCAATATGTTGAAAAGGAGACTGGAAGAGTTTATAAGAAAGTTCCTGTTCATGCACCAGGTGTAAGAAAAGGTGCAACAGGTCAACCCTGGAGAGGAATATTACCTCCTCCAGGTAAACACTGGCAATATACTCCAGAAACTTTAGACGAAATGGATGCACGCGGAGAGATTTACTGGTCAACAACAGGGAACCCAAGAAGAAAAGTTTATTTAGATAATAGCCAGGGTATTTCAGTCCAAGATATTTGGCTTGACTTCAAGGATGCTCACAATCAAAATATTAAAATTACTGGCTATCCAACAGAAAAAAATCCAGATATGATCAAACGAATAATTCTAGCCTCATCTAATGAAGGAGATATTGTATTAGATGCATTTGCTGGAAGTGGTACTACTGCTGCTGTAGCTGAAGAGTTAGGTAGAAAATGGATAGCTATTGATAATTCCCAACTTGCTATAGCTACAATAGTTCAGCGTTTAGTTAAAGGGACAGAAGCAATGGGTGACTTCATTAACGGAAATAGTTCCGCTAAACATGAAAATAAGTGCTTAATAGGTATAAATAGAATTTTACGAAGTGGTCTAGATTTATATATTGAAGAAACACCAGAATTAGAGTTTATCTCTGATACTGTAATACATGATTGGGATAGCAAACTCAACTTTCAAGCCAATCTTGTGTAAATCTCTCATCAAGCATTTTCAGAGTGCATACCATTATGTTGCCACTACCATAACTTTCTAGACGAGCGTAATCATTCCACATAGATCCTAGTAGCAATCCTGGGCCATCATTCAAAAAAAATACTTTTAAAGCCACTTTATATGTATCAGCATATCTGAGAATATCAGTTGCTTTATCTCGATTTCCACCAGTCCGATCATCTTCTTGAGAACCTCCTCTATCAGAGTCATAACGAGCAAATCCAACTACTAAGGGGGTTCCATCTAATCTAGATATAAAAATATCTGCTGGAGTTTGAGCTTCCCAATTATCTAAAACCTTATCAAGCATTACATCTTTTCCAGCACGAACTGGCCCCCGAATTATATAGTTTTTACCAAATACTCTGTCAAACCATAAGAAAAACGCTTCTGTCAAGTCATAGCCTTTTTGCCCCCGTTTACTCTGTTCTAAAAGAAGAGCCATCAGAGTTTCATCGGGAACAGGACGACTTTGCAAATTTTTTCTAACTTCTTCTAAGCTACGAAATCTATCACCAAAATCGTTAATTATAGTGGGAATATCACGTTTTTTCTTGGTCATTTCTACTGTCGTATCTGGTGATACATACCTCCGAAATACTCTAAGAAGTTGAATACGTAAAGGATCTGGGTCTTTTGTAATAATTTCGAGTAAATTTGCAGAGCTTGTTGCTTCGTATACCAATTCTATGAAACGCTCCAAAACTTTCTCGTAGAGTATTTTAGCTTCATCTAAAGAATCAGGGTAGAATGGTGAGTCAAATATGGTAATCCACTTAGATGCAGTTACTTTGTAGCTACTGAATGAAATCAAAGGACAATCTCCAGCACCATAATCGATACAATCTTTTAAGTATAAAACACATAACTCTATAAAAAACGCCAAAGCTAATGCTTCCAACTGTTCCTCGCAGTTTCACCAAATAGTCATTTTAACAGTCGCAGCAAGAGCGATCGCACTTTTTCTTCCACCGCTTCTGATATACTTGCGCGTCTACAAATGCTTCTTCACTTCGGGAAACTTTATTTGTAGCCATCATTATTTTACGGAGTGCGTAGGCGTAGCCCACCGCAGGTATCGCCCTTCTTCTCTGGATCTCTGGGTGGAAACTTACCCGCTTACTTCACCTTGTAACCACCCTTCTAAGTCAGCAAGAGTAGAGAAATCCAACAAAGCATCACCTAAAGCTTCCAATTGTTCCACCGATAGCCCTTGAATCTGAAACAGAAGCGCATCAGGAATTGCACCCACAAGTCGCTTTAACTGTCGTAAAACTACCTTTCTTTCTCCTTCTTCCTTCGCTTCTCGAATAGCCCGTGGTTCTTCCAGATTTAGTCCCAACATTGCTGCAATCTCCTCTCGACTAAGGTTAGAAAACTTGTAGACGATAATCGTCGTCACTAAATCAATTATCGCTTGCTCCGACTGTTGCCGTGCTTGCTCCAATAAAAACCGCGCCCCTTCCACTGCTTCTGTTTCAGAAGTAACATTTGTCAGCAACATCAAACCCAATCCCAAAGGTTGTTCTCGCAAATCCCCCAACTCATCCAGATAAACCCGCCTGACTTGGCCACTTTCCAACAAAGCGCGGTGAATCGAAGAGGAAGAAGGTTCAAGACTGCGAGAAGCAAAAATTATGACTCCAAACCAGTCATCGTAACGAATCGAGTTGCGGTAGAGAAACAAAAACAACTCACTAAAGAAGCGGTGATACAGGTCTTCATCCTTCTGAAACTGGACTTCCGCAAAAAAGACGGTTTTGGAAACTGCATTCGCGGGAGGTAAAAACACTCCATCAATCCGAAACGCCGTTTCTTTCACTTCAACTGATTCAAACTGGTAGTTTTTCGCTTCTGGAGGTGGCTCATCTACTAATTCAAACAGCAAACCGGGAAATTGCTTAAATAATTTGTAGAAGATGGTGTCACGTCGCATTTTTATTCCTCAACACCCAGACAATTACCAGATTGTAAAGGCTTGAGATACCAATTTTAGCGTAGGCGTAGCCCACACTTCTCTACGAGACGCTCCGCGAACGACTTAGCTCAGTGACCACCGCAGGTATCGCTTGTCCCTACGTCCGCGATAAAATTCTCAAGCACAACAGCGCACTCCATACCAATGCAAATTAACTGGCAAACTGCCAAAACCTACGAAGATATTCTGTATCAAAAAACTGATGGCATTGCGAAAATCACCATTAACCGCCCCCACAAACGCAATGCCTTTCGTCCCAAAACTGTCTTTGAACTGTACGACGCTTTCTGTGATGCTCGTGAAGATACTACTATTGGTGTTGTCCTATTTACTGGCTATGGCCCACACACTGATGGCAAATATGCCTTCTGTTCTGGTGGCGATCAAAGCGTGCGAGGACATGCGGGTTATGTGGATGATACTGGCATCCCCCGCTTGAATGTGCTGGACTTACAACGCCTGATTCGTTCGATGCCGAAAGTGGTTATTGCTTTAGTGGCTGGATATGCGATCGGTGGTGGACACGTTTTACACTTGATTTGCGACCTTACCATAGCCGCAGATAATGCCATTTTTGGACAGACTGGCCCGAAAGTCGGCAGTTTCGACGGTGGTTTTGGAGCTAGCTATCTCGCCCGCGTTGTGGGACAAAAAAAAGCTAGAGAAATTTGGTTTCTCTGCCGCCAATATGATGCACAACAAGCGCTAGAAATGGGCTTAATTAATTGTGTCGTCCCAGTGGAACAACTAGAAGCTGAAGGTATTCAATGGGCGCAGGAGATTTTAGAAAAAAGCCCGATCGCAATTCGCTGTCTCAAAGCCGCCTTCAACGCTGATTGTGACGGACAAGCTGGTTTACAAGAACTCGCTGGCAACGCCACCCTACTTTATTACATGACAGAAGAAGGATCTGAAGGCAAACAAGCCTTTCTCGAAAAGCGTCCACCAGATTTTCGCTCTTTCCCTTGGTTGCCATAGAATTGCAAAAATCGCACCTCGCTAAAGGGTGCGATTTTTTATATATCAACTTTTACAGCACTAAAAATCTTAAAAACAAATCTTATTTTAAGTAGACTACAAACTCAGTCCAGTAATAATGGATGACTAAATGACCACTGCTTTAGTTTTTACCTGTTCAGATATAGAAACCGTGATTTCCTCTATCGGGGCAAGAGTAGCATTGTCTAAATTTGAAGCTAGAGATTGACAAGATGTTAAAACTGGGGCTGCATCTGGTAAACCCCAAGCATCTTCCAAGGTTTCCCAAGAAGGCGCAAAAGGTGGCAGTGCCAAAGAGCAAGCCTTCCAAGTCGCTTGAACTGGTGCGCCCAACTGCTGGCAGGTTCCACCACGGCGACCTTCTGGCTGGTAATGACGGCAATATCTACAGGCTGATGCTAAAACTTTAATGGGTTTCATTCGGATTCATCTTTAGTGTTGTTTCTGGCTGAATTTCATCTTTATATTCTGCTTCTATATATAAAGACGGAGAAAAGCCAAAAAGTCATTATTTTCTATAGGTTTCAGCGATCCCAAGTAAAAAATAAACTTCAGGATATTTTTATAATCTTGTTATATATTTAAATAATCATTAGAGCAGTTACATATAGTTATCGTCTAAAACTTATTAGGGATCAAGAATAAAAGTAAAGCTTTTGATTTGTCCAGCCTTTTAACTTCCTCCTTAAGGATGCCTTAAGGCATAGAATTTTAGATAAATAGTCTGCTTCATGTACCACATTCGGCAGATTTTAGCGATAAACTATATCTTTTCTCAAGAATTAGAAAGATTTGATGTAATGGCAGCAAATTATTTCAGGATAAACTCTGCTCAACGGATAATTGCTCAACTATTTTGCTTTGAAAACTGTTTAGCAGCACAAACAGAACAGACTTCCCAGCGCTGGAGTTCACCGGGTGGGGTGGGAGATTGGCACTGGGGACAAAGGGGTAAGCCATGCGATCGCGATCGCACAATTTTCGTCCAATGTCCAAAAGCCGCATTTACATCTTTAGTGGGTGTGGCATCAGGGCGGCTAATCTCATCCCCAAGGTAACTGGGATGCTCATGAGGCGAAACCGTTTGTTGCTGTTTTCTCTCCACCGACGGATTCTGCCAGCTAGCAGTAGAGAAGCGAATATCAACCAAAGGCGTTGGCAGCTTTTTATTCAACTTTAAAAGTAGAGATGTGCGACCAAAAGTCAGGTTTTGCGCCCAAGCAGCACTAGAAGTTGCTACCGACAAAACATCACGCTGAATCGATAATGGTCGAGTATTTGCGGCAACTACTGGGCCAACAACTTCTGCCCAACACTTGAGCAGACGTTGAAATGGTTGCTCCTGCCATTTAGCCTGCTTTTCCAGAATCCTTAAAACATCATTAATTGATTTCAACGACATTATTCAAAGTGGGGAGTGCTGAGTGAGGAGTGAAGAAGGGAATAGGGTACAGGTTACACCTGGATTTCTCACAAGTGAGAAATCCAAGGGGTGTGGGAGGTGTGGGAGGTGTGGGAGGTGTGGGAGGTGTGGGAGGTGTGGGAGGTGTGGGAGGATGGGGAAGAAGTCTTACCCCCCACACTCCCCACACTCCTCTTCCCCTGAAGCCTACACTATGCGTGAGAAATCCGGGTTACAGGGTGCAGATTATTCCCTCTCACCTGTCACCTCTTCCCCAATCCCCAATCTATTTAAATAATTTCCGCTACTATTGTCACAAAATATATCTAAAAGTTGATTCTAGTAATCTACGTTTGAGGCACAAAGGCAATGACTCAAAACCCCCTGAACGACTCCAGTACTCATCAATCGTCTAAAAAACCTGGGTTGAAACCAGTACTAGCAGCAGCACTAGCAAGTTTAGAGGTGCCGCTAGATCAAGAATTAGCTCGATACCGACGCACGCGAACTGGTTTGGTGTCATCTAAGCAGTCCCGTGTTGCAAGTTACCTCAGCGGACAACCCCAATCGTTAACTACCATTTCGACAATATTGGGCGCAACTCAGTCATCAGCAACGGAAATTAAAATCAACGTATCGCCTGCATCTGTACCCGTGAATCCTGAGATGAATCCAGCGCCAGCTACGGCAAAAATTGATGTCTCACCCGCATCTGTAGCTGTGAATCCTGAGATGAACCCAGCACCAACTACAGCAAAAATTGAGGAACTGAATAATCTTAATGTGCCCTTCACCTCCAATGCAGCTAAAACACAAACTCAACTCCCACCACCCCCACCCAACTTTAGTAGCAGCATTGTGCCAGCGATCGTTAAAAATACTAAAAGCGAAAATCACTTGCAGACAGATGATAGCCCCAAGCACCCAGATGACTATTTAGAATCTAGTGAAGCACTGCTGCGAAGTCTGACAGAAGAACAACCAGAAACCAAGAAACCAAGCAATTCTACTAGCGACAGTCTGCTATCACCTTTGGGTATTGGCTCCATGTTGCTGCTATTGGTGGCTAGTCTGATCTTGGGTTATGCAGTCTTCAATCCCAAAAGCTTGCCACAATGGAATTTAGGTAATTTATTTAACGGCAATTCCTCTCCCACACCAGAAAATACTGAGGAAGTTGGGAGTAATGTCCAACCTCAAATTCAGCCACCAAGCACATCTATACCCAAATATCCCAATCTAGCTACTGAAGAGTTTCCTGAAGTAAGAGATCCCAATGATGTAGTTGGCTTAAAACCCAAAGTCCAACCAACCCCCGCTGTAGTGCCTAATCCAGTTGTTCCCCAAAACCCTGCAAATCCTCAAGGGGCATTTTCTAACCCCAATACAGCCCAATCGACTAACCCGATCGCCTTAGCACCAGTACCGGCGCTAAGATCCTTGCCTCCCCTAAATTTACCTCCCACTTCACCGACAAAAACCTCGCCCAAGCCAATCGCAACGTCACCAAAGCCAGATGCAGAAATCAAGCCAGGAACAGATGGGTTTTATCATGTAGTGATAGATAATAAAGGCGCAGCTTTTGCCTCAGCACGGCAAGTAATTCCTGATGCTTATTTATCGCCTAACAAAGAATTGATTTATCTGGGTGCTTTTAAAACTAAAGAGCAAGTAAAACAACAGATGAAACTGTTAGAAGCAAAGGGAATCAAGGCACGAGTTCAGCAGCCATGAATTGCCAAAATCTACGATATTATGAGATAACAGTCCTGAGTCAATTGAGTGCTGAGTAGGGAGTGCTGAGTGCTGAGTGGTAGAGACAAAATATTGTTTGTTTACGAACCCACAACAAAAAATATTATACTCAAAACTTTAATTAGGCACTCAGTACTCCATAACTACGCTATGACAAAAAATATTATACTCAGCACTCTTAACTCCTAACTCAGCACTCAGAACTCAGCACTCAGAACTGGATTTCGTTGGAGAGCCGATATGGAATTAATCAAGCGTATCCTGCGGGTGATTCGCGCTAATCTCAATAGTTTGATCGGTGGTGCAGAAGATCCAGAAAAGATTTTGGAGCAAGCTGTCCTAGAAATGCAGGAAAATCTGGTGCAGTTGCGGCAGGGTGTAGCACAAGCGATCGCTACCCAGAAACGCACTGAACGACAAGCAGCCGCTGCTGAGTCTCAAACAGAAGAATGGTATCGCCGCGCCCAATTGGCACTGCAACAAGGTAATGAACCTCTAGCACGTGAAGCTTTGACTAAGCGTCAAGCCTATAAAGAAACTACTACAGCCCTCTTTTCGCAGATAGAGCAGCAAAACGAGATAGTTGCTAGGCTAAAAAAGGATATGCGATCGCTAGAGTTAAAAATTTCCGAGGCGAAAACTAAAAAAGATATGTATATTGCCCGCGCCCGTTCTGCTGAAGCGTCTTATCGCCTCCAAGAAATGCTCGGCGGAGTTTCTGCTACTAGTAGTCTGAGTGCCTTTGAGCGCATGGAAGAAAAAGTTTTGCAGATAGAAGCTCAATCAGAAGCGATCGCTCAACTTAGTAGCGACGACTTGGAAACACAATTTACTTCTTTGGAATCTAATGATGTAGATAGCGAATTGGCAGCGATGAAGGTACAGGTTTTCAAGCAGTCAGAAAACACACAGCCCAAAATCCTAACCGAGGAGAGCCAAAAGACAGAGCAGCCTCCCCAACAGCAGTTACCCAAAACTCAGGATTCTTGAAGTTCTACTAATTACCCCAGTTTGGCGATATCTTAACAATTAAGAGTTGTTAGGAGGTACTGATTCAAACTGGTAAAGATTACATTGAAATAGGTAGCTATAAAAAAGTAAAAAAGCTAACTGTCCAACAAAAAGCGTAAATCACACAAGGAAAAACAAAGTTATGGGATTATTCGATCGCATTAAGCGAGTAGTTAGTTCTAACCTCAACGACCTGGTTAACAAAGCCGAAGACCCCGAAAAAATGCTAGAGCAAGCCATCCTGGAAATGCAGGAAGACTTGGTACAGCTGCGTCAGGGAGTAGCCCAGACGATTGCCTCCCAAAAACGCAGTGAGAAACAGTATAATGATGCCCAAAATGAAATCAATAAGTGGCAACGCAATGCCCAACTAGCGCTGCAAAAAGGTGATGAGAACTTGGCGCGACAAGCTCTAGAGCGGAAAAAAACTTATACAGACACCAGTGCTGCCCTCAAAGCTAGTTTAGATACGCAAAGCACTCAAGTTGAAACCCTCAAGCGCAACTTAATCCAGCTGGAAAGCAAAATTTCTGAGGCTAAGACCAAGAAAGAAATGCTCAGAGCTAGAATCACTACCGCCAAAGCCCAAGAGCAACTCCAAGGTATGGTGCGTGGGATGAATACCAGCAGTGCAATGGCTGCCTTCGAGCGGATGGAAGAAAAAGTCTTAATCCAAGAATCCCGGGCCCAGGCACTAGGAGAGTTAGCAGGTGAAAATTTAGAAAGCCAATTTGCTCAGTTGGAAGGTAGTAGCGATGTTGATGATGAATTGGCAGCTTTGAAAGCGCAAATGCTACCACCCGCAGCTCCACAAAATCAAGCCCAACTGCCACCGCAACAACAAACCACTGCTCCTAAATCTAATGAGGTGGTTGATGCTGAGTTAGATTCCCTACGCAAGCAATTGGATCAACTGTAAAATTGACAGAAAACTTATTTAAGCTAGTCCCACACCTGTTGGCTGTGGGATTTTACGTCATTAGTCAATAGTTAACAATCCTAATCACTATAAATTATTAACTATGGACTATTGACGACTTTGGGATAAAGTATTGTGTGTGCCAACTTTGATCGCCACCTGATGGAGACTGCAATGAGTAAGGCTGTAATCACCATAACCGATGCTGAGTTTGAAACCGAAGTGTTAAAAGCCGAGCAGCCTGTATTAGTTTATTTTTGGGCTTCCTGGTGTGGGCCTTGTCAATTGATGTCGCCCGCGATTAACTCAGCTGCCAGCGAATATAGCGATCGCCTCAAAGTCGTTAAGATGGAAATTGACCCCAACCCACTGACTGTTAAGCAGTATCAAGTCGAAGGTGTACCCGCCCTCAGACTATTTCAAGGACAGGAAGTTTTGATATCCACCGAGGGAGTCATCGGCAAAGAGAAATTATTTGCTCTTCTAGATACCCACTTAAATAGTAATTAGTCAATAGTTCATAGCAAATGACCAATGACCAATGACCAATGACTAATGACTAATGACTAACATACAGTTTGCAAAGCGTTTACAACCCCTAAAATCGAATGTATTTGCTGATATGGACAGAGCCAAGGCAGTCGCTTTGGCCGCTGGACGAGAGGTAATTGATTTGTCGTTGGGGTCTTCTGATTTACCAGCGGAGGGACACGTTATTGAGGCGATCGCCCAATCTCTCCACGATCGCAGTACCCACGGCTATCTGTTATTTAACGGTACCCAAGGATTTCGCGAAGCCGCAGCCAACTGGTACGAACAAAAATTTGATATCAAAGTCAATCCTCAAACTGAGGTACTACCTTTAATTGGTTCTCAAGAAGGCACAGCCCATTTACCCCTAGCAATACTTAATCCAGGAGATTTTGCCCTGTTGCTCGATCCAGGTTATCCCTCCCATGCGGGGGGAGTTTACCTAGCCAGCGGTCAAATCTACCCGATGCCACTACTGGCAGAAAACGGTTTTTTACCAGTGTTTGCTGATATTCCCGCCCCAGTATTGGCCCAGTCGCGGATGATGGTATTAAGTTATCCTCATAATCCCACCGCTGCGATCGCACCTTTATCTTTCTTCCAAGAAGCTGTCGCCTTCTGCCAACAACACAACCTCGTGCTGGTTCACGATTTTCCCTACGTAGATTTAGTATTTGGGGAAAGTAGAGAGTCGGCAGATTCTTCTCTTAATTCAAAATCCTTAGTCCCTTCAATTCTGCAAGCCGATCCAGAGAAAAGCGTCTCGATTGAATTTTTCACCCTTTCCAAGTCCTACAATATGGGCGGCTTCCGTATTGGCTATGCCATCGGTAATGCCCAGTTAATTAACGCCTTACGCCAGGTAAAAGCCGCCGTTGATTTTAATCAGTATCGGGGAATTTTGAATGGTGCGATCGCTGCCCTAACAGGCCCTCAATCTGGCGTAAAATCTGCTGTCACCACCTTCCAGGGGCGGCGTGATGCTTTTATCAGTGCTTTACACCGCATTGGCTGGAATGTTCCTACTCCCCAAGCCACAATGTACATCTGGGCAAAATTGCCCTCACCTTGGAGTGAAAACTCCGTAGAATTTTGTACTCAGCTAGTCAAACAAACTGGTGTCGCGGCTTCTCCAGGTGCTGGCTTTGGCAAATCTGGAGAAGGGTATGTCCGTTTTGCCTTGGTGCATGAGCCACCTTTGTTAGAAATTGCTGTAGAAAGAATGGCTGAGTTTCTTCATTAAATTTCTTCTCAAGCTGAACGCCAAGGATTTTTAGTGGCAAAGTCTACCAATGGAGCATACGGTAGGGGCACACATTTGTGCATCCCTACTAATTACCGTATTGTACTGAACTTAAAAATATTGGGTTGTAATTTTTTGCGACTATAGGATTTGACTAAAATACGTAATTAAACGTATATAACTATCAAAACATTCTTCATCTTTTTATTGATAATCAGGAGTAACTTTACCCAATCAGGTCTCTCCGTTTCTTAAACTGGGTTTGTACGCTCAGATACCAAAGACGGCTAAAAAATACAGGTCGTGCTTTTAAGCAGCCGTATTGCTAAAAAGCCCGTGGTCAAGACAGCCCAAGCCTAAAAACGGCACTAGTTTAAAACTTAACTTCCAAACTGACAGAGACTTGAAAACAATGAAAACGACTTTTCAGACACTTGTAATTGGTGCCTCAATGGCTATTGGTGTGAGCGCTCTTGCCACTGCCCCAGCACACGCTACATCCTTTGACTTCAATAATACAGGAGAAATTAACACCTACACTGGTGGCTCAACTGGTACCTTCATTAAAGGGAATGCACAAGGTGGTACTAAATCTGCCATCAAAGCTTTGACAGATAACGACTCCAGTTCTAACGTCGAGCTTTGGTATAGTAGCGAAACCCCAGGTTCTAATGTTGGCTTCACCGCCACAAAAGGAACTTATACAGCCACCGTTAGCAGTGTCACTGCTAATGACTGGAATAGTTTTGGTTCGCAATGGCTAGGCGATTTATTGAGTAGCTACACACCATTTCAATCAGTTTGGAACGGGTTTTCAGCCGACAGCAAATCACTAGTAACTAGTTATTTTCCTTCCTTGGGAATGGGAGATCCGAACATTGGTGGTTTCCAATTCGGTCAAAATGGCGGTGTGGAACTGAAGTTAGTTGGTCACTTGGATGTAAAGACTAAACTTGCAACAACTATTTCTACTAAGGTTGATGAAAAGTGGAATGCGATTAAATCACAGTTTCCTCAACAAACAACTCAACCAACCCTTTCACAACTTGAAAGTTCAATTCCACAACTACAAACACAACTAAACGCAATTCCAGGACAAATTACAACGCTGCAAACACAACTGAACGCAATTCCAGCACAGATTACAACACTGCAAACACAACT
>NZ_JBALEO010000033.1:0-22467 GCF_036918015.1 Nostoc sp. | reverse complement strand
ATGATTATCTTTCAAAAAAAATGATAATTAGAGAGAAGTTCTCTTGTTTATACAGAGAACTTTATCTTCTTTTTTTTCAAAATGAGAATTGCTGCTGAATCAGTAGTAACATTCGTAATAGAACTCTTGCAAAAGTGTTTTGTGGTATAATTAAAAATTTGGCAATTTGCGATTAGGACTTTGAGGAGCAGTGAAAATAGAGAAAGCTAAACACCTGACTGCGAGAAAATTTAAGCGCATGGCTGGAGTAAGTCGTCAAACTTTTGAGTTAATGGTTGATTTAGTTAAAGCTGATGCTCAGAAGAAAAAGAAATCAGGTCGTCGTCCTAAATTAATTATTGAAGACCAAGTTTTAATGGTTCTTCAATACTGGAGAGAGTACCGTACTTATTATCATATTGGGTTGGATTTCGGGCTTTCTGAATCTGCGGTTTGTCGATTAGTTTTTAAAATTGAAAATATTTTGATTAAGTCAAGAAAGTTTCGTTTACCAGGGAAAAAAGAATTATGGAAAATGTCATCCCAAGAAGATTTAGTTGTGATGGATGTCACAGAGAGTCCAATTGAAAAGCCTCAGAAAGGCCAAAAAAGATATTTTAGTGGAAAACAAGGAGAACATACTTTAAAAACCCAGGTAGTAATTCGCCAAAAAAGCAGTCAAATCATCTGTTTAGGGCATGGTCAGGGAAGAATTCATGATTTTAAGCTATTTAAAAGCAGTGGGATAAAATTTGGAGAGTTACTGAAAGTAATAGCGGATAAAGGCTATCAAGGAATTGCTAAGATTCATCAATTAAGTGAAACACCAATTAAAAAACCAAAAGGAAAAAAGTTGACGAAAGAACAAAAAAAATACAATCGGGAACTCAATCGATTAAGAATTGTTGTTGAACACGTAAATTGTCGTCTAAAGATATTTAAAATTTTGTCTGATAGATATCGAAATCGTCATCGACGTTTTGGGTTAAGATCGAATTTAATTGCGGGAATTTATAACCACGAATTAGCCCTATAAATCGGGTAAAAATTGGATAAAAAATCGAATTAATCAAATAATTTCAGTATTAATCAATGACTGGAATGATGTTTGCTGCCATCTTTTTAACTAGCGTAGGCGCAGCCCGCCGTAGGCATCGTCAGATAATACTTGCTAGAAGAAAATGATAACCTCTTACTATTTTAATGTCCCAAAATTGAAATTAAAATAGCCTTTGATTATACCACAAAATATTTATGCAAGAGTTCTAGAGTTTAGGCACAGAGAGAGTTAATTTCCTCCATCTCTAGACAGTTGAGCGATCGCTTCTCCTGAAAGTCATTAAAAAAGCGATCGCACCATATTTGTTTCTAGACCAATTGGTTGCGTAGCTACCATACGTATTCAATGCCAGAACCACTTTTTCGCATTGTTTTCCTGCAATGTGTATCAGAAGAGTGCAAATCAGCTATGCTGTTGTTCCTGCTGATTATGATGCTATGTCAAATAAAAATATGTAAATTAACTTGGATATCAGTAAATATACTTAACAAAAATTAAATATATTTCGTTAGATTTATTAATATATTTTTTTATAAAAATCCGAAATAATACTTGAATACAGTGTGTTACTAAATAGCAGAGTCTAGTTCTATCAGTATATTACCCAATCAAAAGCTAGAAATATTTACATGATTAAACGATTACAAATCTTTCAAGATGGTACTTTGTCAGAACTGGAAGACGAGACCCTTGTCAAGGTAACAGAAACTAAAGGACAAGTGGACTTGCTGATTGAAGCTTTGCAGTTCACTCAAGCAGAGACTTTTACAGTTACACCGGACGATGCAGTTCCACGAGGTATACCAGAACCGCGAGGGTCAGTAAAAACAATTAACTCAGAGGGATTGAGGTTACTGCAATCATTTGAGGGATTGTATTTAAACGCATATCTAGATCCAGTTAACGTTTGGACTATAGGTTGGGGGGCTACAGAAGGTGTCCACCAAGGCATGGTGATTACCAAGGCAGAAGCTGAGGAAATGCTCAAAAAAGAATTGAGTAAATTTGAAGCTGCGGTAGCCAATGCTGTCAAAGTGGAAATAAATGACAATCAACATTCAGCCTTAGTTTGTTTGAGCTATAACGTAGGTGCTAATGCCTTATTCAAATCAACACTTTTGGAGCTATTAAATCAAGGCAAGTACCAAGAAGCAGCAGATCAATTTTTGCGCTGGGACAAAGCTGGTGGTCAAGCACTGCTAGGTCTATCACGTCGCAGGAGAGCTGAACGCTCCTTATTTTTAAGCGAGCCTTGGGAATGGGCTAAAGCTTGGGAGCCACAAAAAGTGCTGCGTTTGGCTGCACCCGGTCAATCTCTCATTCAAGGGGATGAGGTTGTCAAACTTCAGAAAGCCTTAGTCAAATCTGGTTTTCGTGTTGAAGTTGATGGTTATTTTGGAAATGACACAGATGTAGCAATCAAGCAATTTCAACAAAAGAAAGGCTTGACAGTTGATGGTCATGCAGGGCCAAAAACTTTACAAGCTCTAGGTTTGTGAACTAATGGACTTTGGAAAAACTGAACTACAAATATCTTCAAACTGTCTATATTGCACAAAATTTTTTATAACAAGACGATTAATTAAGTGCAAGTAGAAACTGACTATGAAAGAATTTAGAAGAATATTAAGTCATTCGTAGATGATGCTGTCAAAGTTTCAATTGAAGATATTCGTCAGGTTCAAAAGGTCTTGAAACAGTTGGGATTGAGATTAAACCCGATGGATTTTTAGGCAAAAATATGGACAAGAAAGTGAGGCAGTTTTAGCAGTAGGTTGAGAAATGGAATTGTCAGTGCTGAAACTCAAAGAATACTGGCTTGTAAATTGTTTACTTTTCTAGATAAATAAAGAGGTAAAAATGAGCGACTCTATCAACGATACATTTGAGCAATTGGATAACTTGGTTATTGAACCTTGTCTGGAAATTCATGAATTTGAGGAAAGTTCACCGAAAGCAAGTTTTAATGGTTTGCTCAAAGATGCTCCTAGAGCAAATACTTCCGTCCTCAATGCATTATCTCAGCAATTAATTTATCAGATCAATCTCATCGTCCCAGATGCTTTAGTCAGTTTTGACGATCTAGATGTCGAGTTGGGAGATGCAGCATATCCTTTCTTGCCACCCGCAGCTAAACTGGGATTAAAAAAGGCTATTGAAAAAAGAGGTAGAAAACTTGTTGTTAATTCAGCTTATCGAACTCTCGCACAGCAAATGCTGCTGTTTAATGCCAAAAAAATGGGAGAAAATCCAAATCCTGTAGCTGCACCAGGTAAAAGTAATCACCAAAGTGGCTTGGCACTTGATATTGACGATCGTGATGGTTGGTTACCATTTCTACAAGGTACTGGTTGGGAGCCTCTGGCAGGCGATCCACCACACATTGACTATCGAGGACAAGGTGCTAGAGACCTGCGGAAGGAAACAATACTAGCTTTTCAGCAACTTTGGAACAAGAATCATCCGAATGAGAAGATTGGCGAGGATGGCGACTGGGGACCTAAAACTGAGAGTGCTTTAAATCGATCGCCTGCAACGGGATTTGACATTGCACCTTGGGACAGCACACCTAGAATTCTGCGGCTCAGTCGCCCTCTAATGGAAGGTTCTGATGTACGCAAACTTCAGGAAAAGTTGAAAGCGGCAGGTTTTGCAATTTCAGTAGCGGATGGTGTCTTTGGAGCTAAGACAGACACAGCAATTAAGGAATTCCAGAAGCAGAAGAATCTGATCGCCGACGGACTTGTTGGACCTAAGACTCTTGAGCTAATAGCTTGAACTGCTACGCAGACATTCAAAGCAAGTTGAAATTCAACAATGCATTGCTGAATTAGCGCATGTTCTTGAAAATCTAAAAGATGCAGCCATAGAACATCTGCTAGCACAGCAATGCTTTCTTAACATGAACAAAACTATTAAGGTTGTGGAGTCCAAATGGCTGAAGAAACTAATCAAATACCAAACTTATATGCTTTATTAATAGGCATTGATTGCTATATGCCTAATAGACTACCAGATGGCAGTCGCTACAAAAGCCTTGGGGGATGTGTACGGGATATCAATCATGTAGAGGCTTTCCTAAAAGATACTAGGAAAGTTCCAGAAACTCAGATTTTGAAGCTAACGGCTTCTATCAATCCTGAAAATCCGGATCAAGAAGAGCTTGTGGAACCTCCAGAAAAACTACCCACTCGCAAAAATATAGTAGATAGTTTTAGAAAATTAGGTGAAACGGCTCCACAGGGGGCACAGGTTTACATCCAATATTCTGGGCATGGCGGACGAGCAAAAACAGTATTTCCTGACATTAAAGGAACTGGTGAAATCGATGAAGGACTAGTACCTACTGATATCGGCACCTCAGAAGGGCAATATCTCCGCGATTTGGAACTTGCTCAACTCTTGAAAGAGTTGGTAGATAAAAAACTTACTGTTACTCTTGTGTTGGACTGTTGCCATTCGGGTGGTGCAACACGGGGAGATGCAGAAATCCGAGGTATGAATGTTGAGGATGACAAACCTCTCAAAGATAGCTTTGAACCTGTTGCTCCACTAGAAGTTTTGGCTGCAACCTGGCAGTCTTTAACAAGCGCAGGAACTCGTGGACTCAAAGCAGGTGGAGTACCTGAGTCAAGAGATTATGTTCTTTTAGCAGCATGTCGTCAAAATGAATTTGCCTTTGAGTTTCCTTTCAACCGAGAAACCAAAGAAAAAAATGGTGCATTAACTTATTGGTTACTAGATACTTTAAAGCAACCATATCCTGGGCAAACATACAAGGATTTGTTTGAGCGCATCAATGCGAAAATTCACAGCCAGTTCCCTACACAAACGCCAGTACTCTTAGGTGAGGGTAATCGTAAAATTTTCGGGACTGAGTTTGGAGAGACTGTAAATACAGTAGCTGTAATGCAAGTCGAGTTGAATGCTGAAACTATGGAAAACCAAGTTGTACTAGCTGTGGGGCAAGCAAATGGCGTTTCCAAGGGAGCAGAGTTTGCTATTTATCCTCGGACGACAACTGATTTTACCAAAAAAGAAAATCGAATTGCGATCGCCAGAATTATTCAGCGCGGTAGTACTCAATCTGTGTGTAAACTTGAACTTATTGAAGGCAAGGAACAGAAGGTTGAACAGGGAGATCAAGCTGTTCAGATTTCAGCATCAATTAATCTTGTACGTAAAGTTTCCCTAATTTATCAAGAAAAAGCAACACCAGAGGAACTAGCTCAATCAAACTTACCTTCTAATAAACTTCGCCCTGAAATTTTTGAAAGCCAAGATGCTGCGCTCCAAGCTATCAAAAATGCACTACCTGGAAATGGGTGGGTAGAATTGGCAGAAGATTTTGTCAGTAGTGATGATGATGCTGGAATTGATTATATTGTTGCTGTAAATAACCTTGGAGAATACGAAATCTGCGATAGTAGCGGTATTCCTCTCAAAAACATCAATCCGCCTTTAAAGATTGATGATTCAGGTGCGGCTGCAACGATTGTAAAGCGGCTTGTCCATCTTGCAAAGTATAAAGCTACCTCAGAATTAGATAATACAGATACAGACTCTCCGCTATCCGGTAAATTGACAGTTGAATGGTTGGGTACTTCTGATACTTTTGATCAAGGCGATCCTATTCCTAAAAAGAATCAATTAAAACCATTTGCAGATCCAAGCAAACCAACAGCCAAAGTTGGTGAATATATTTTTCTATCTATCCGTAATGATTCTTCCCAAACACTGAATGTTGCAGCGCTAAACTTGGAAGCTGACTGGGCGATTGAGAAGATTTTTCCGCAAAATCAGAAGTTTTGGACTTTGGAGCCTGGTAAAGACATAGTTATACCATCAAAGGCTTCTCTTGATGGCAAAGGTAACAAGGTAGAAAATACTGTCAAGGTCTTCGGGACACTGGACGCAGCAGACTACCAGGTTTTGGAACTGCCATCTTTAGATCAACCTGTGCCATTTGGGCGTGGTACACGAGCAGGTAATGTTTTAGCAGCCATCTTAGCTGCAATTGATGATGAAAAACCTCAAACTCGTAAGTTAACAGTAGCCGCATCTCCTAGCACTGAATGGACAACTAAACAGGTGCTGCTAACGATTGCTAAGTAACCAAATCAGCGCTTAAAGCACGGTCAGATATTCCAGCAGAGGTGATAGGACAGTTATTAGTCTTTATTTCTTCTTTGCTGGAAATCCCAATTTTAAGAAATGTAAGCAATAAATTTGCCTCAGCTAAGAATTAAGTGATGCCAGCAGAAAAAAATATAAATTCATCTGAAGAATCTCACAATCGCGGTTTGCAAGTAGAATTGCCCACTTCTTACGCAACTTATGTCGATCGCTGGGCAATCATCGTTGGCATTTCTAAGTATAAGCATGAGAGCCTGAATCTTAAGTATGCTGATCGCGATGCAGAAGAACTCGCAAATCTACTGCAAACTCCTTCTGGTGGTGGCTTTGAAGCAAGTCACATTGTCAAGTTAATTAACGAGGATGCAACCACTGCTAACATCACACGAGCCTTACGCAGTTTCTTGAAGAAGCCTGCGCGTGAAGATATCGTCTTGATCTATTTTGCTTCTCATGGCGCACCAGATATCGATCGCCCCAATATTGTTTACCTGCTAACCCACGATACCGATCCTAGAGACATTTCTGGAACGGCACTTCCAATGCGAGAGGTTGACCTGTCTTTAAAGGAGAATTTGTTGGCAGAGCGAGTAATTATCATTGCGGATACTTGTCACAGTGCGGCGATCGGTGGAGGAATTGGCCGCAGAAGTGCAGAGAACAACTCAGGAGTAGTAAACCGCTACTTGCAAGAGGTAGGAACATCAAGGCGCGGTGTAGCTTTGCTGACTTCAGCAGAAGCGAATGAAGTTTCTTTCGAGGATAAAAAGTGGGGTGGAGGTCATGGTGTATTCACTCACTATCTGTTAGAAGGAATGCGGGGAGCAGCAGATTATAAACCCCGTAATGGAATCGTGACAGTGGGTGAACTGTTTGAGTATGTACGTGAGAACGTGCAAAAAGCTACGGGTAATCAGCAGCATCCTTGTATTGGTAGCAATCCTTTCGACCGTAATCTACCAATTGCGATCACAGCTGGAATTTCTGCTCATGAGCATTATGAAATCGGTTGTCAACTCTACCAATTGGGAATGAAGCTCGACGATCCAAGTTGCTTTGAGTCTGCCAGTTACCATCTGCAAGAAGCACTTCGATTATCTCGCATTACTGGAAACAGATTTCCAGAAATTTATCTGCAACTGGGCTTAACCTGGATGGCGCACGGGGATTTAGTAAAGGCAATTCAGGAGTTTGAGAAAGCCACAAAGGCTAATGTACCTGATGCCGCTTACTATCTTGGCATTGCCTACACAAAGCAAGGTGAACCGGATAAAGCAATATCTGCACTTGAGTCATTTTTAACTCAGCAACCTGATGATGATAAAGCTGCTTGGGTCAGTAAGTTAGTTTCATGGTTACAGCCAGGGATCGGTCAACGCCATGCTCTACTGATTGGAATTAATTATTCTGGTCGAGAAATTAACTTGAAAGAGGTTGGTACTTTAAGACCTTTAAAGGGTTGCGTAAACGACATTCAAATCTTAAGTGATGTTTTGTCGAATCAATATAACTTCAATATCACAATGCTTGCCGATGTTGAGGCAACTTATGAAAACATCTTAAAAGCATTTCACCATCTTCAGAAGCAAGTTAAATTTAATGACAATGTAGTAATTCACTTCAGTGGGCATGAAATATCAGGGAATTTAGCAGCTTTTGATGTTCAGAGCGACAAAGAAGGAAATTTAATTAATATAATTAGCATCATAAAGCTATACGAGTTAGTAATATCTATTCCTACTGCACATAAAATAATCTTTATTGATGCAGTAATCAGTGCCGCATTTGAAGAACTCGTTAAACTATTTAAGCAGACAAAAGACTGCACACTTTTTTTAGCAGCTTCTCCAGGGCAGTTCAGCTATGAGAAAAATATTGATGATCGTAACTATGGCTTTTTCAGCTACACACTTGCTCAAGAGCTACAGCAGGCTTCAGAAAAGACAAAGCCAGTCGATGTCTTTTCAAAGGTCAGAGAGATAGTCGAAGCAAAGTTCCCACAACAACGACCCTTATTCGTAGATAGTATTATCCATAAAAACCTGTTTTCCACAAGATTAGATTACTGTCCTGATATCTTTGACTTAAGTTGGTATAAAAATTACTCTGCATTAAATTATGATAATTTAAACACGCGATATAAAAATGCAATCAAGAATCTAGATATACCATTTTGTATACTTCACTACAATGTTGGTCACGCTTTTTTAGAAATAGCCGCATATCAATCGGCTATAACTGTTTTAGAACTCTCTTTGAGCCAAAGTAAGTATAGCGATTCTGACATACTATTTGAACTAGGTACTGCTCAATTTCAAGAGAGACTTTATGCAGATTCATATAAAAGTTTTCAGCGTTATACAAGTATCACAGGATCAATTCAAGTTCAGGAATTTATTTCTCAACTAGAAGGACTCCAAAACCCTAATTTTTCTACTCGTTATGCTCTATTAGTTGGAATAAAGAATTACTTCAATAGCGATGTAAAGGCTGCTGAAGGGGCAATTAAGGATGTGCTTTTCTTAAAAAATGTTTTGATTGATCAATACGGTTTTAAATCTGAGAATATAAGAGTTCTCATCGACCAAGATGCTACTTGCAAGATTATTCTAAATGAGTTCAAAGAGTTAGCTAAAAAATCATATGAAGCACCTGCTTTGTTTTACTTTGCAGGGCATGGCTCTTGGAACTCTGACAACTTAACAATTCTTGGTGTAGATAGTAGAGAACCTAATGTATTTGATATCGAGCTAAATGAGTTGTCGGAAATTATTAGTAATCGCGCCACAAACCTAGTTACGATTGTTGATGCTAGTTGGTCTATGTCAACTTCAGGAGGAAAGTATCGTCGATCTGTTCTTCCCGATGAACGTCCACTTCCAAGTAAACGCGAGATAAAACGGAAGCGTCGTTATTTATCTAAAGAGCGTACATCTCAATTATTGTCGAATACTTCTCTAAAAATCGGCTGTCTCTCCATATATACAAATTCTATCCGCCATGAAATATATGAGGGAGATTTGTCAGTCGAGAAAAATTATGGAGATGATGCTCAAAAATCAATTCATGGCGTACTAACCTACAATCTTACTAAAAGCTTGTCTGAAGACAAAACAGGCACGCTCACCTACAATCAATTGATTAAATCTATACACTCTGAAGTTCAGCCATTTGCTGTAGGCACTGATTTAGACACTCGCCTATTTGAAAATTCTGTTCGTTACAATTTAGTTAATAAACTTTTGTGCAAAATTAAGCAGGAACCTATAGAACAAACAATCAGCCTTTTGAAAAGACTGATTGAACAACGCAATGGTTTTGATCCAGAAAGCCACCTCAATCTTGGGATTGCCTACTACACACTTGGAGACTATGACAAAAGTATTGCCTCGCTAGAAGCTGCTTTAAACCAAGTTTCTGAACAAAATTCAGAACTAAAAACAAAAACGCAAGCCTTTCCTGAAGCTCGTTACTGGATGGGAAGAGTGCTGTGTGAAAGCAAGCGCGATCCAGCTTATGCTGTCAGTCAACTCCGTCTTGCTACTCAACAAGCTCCTAATAATGTAACAGCACATTATTACCTGGGTCAGGCACTTAGGGTAATGGTTGAAAAAGAAATTTTAACTGAAGCTGAACGAGCCTTTGAGACTTATCTTGAAGGAGGCTCTCCACTGGGACAAGAAGAAGAAGTACAAGAGTTTTTGCGATCGCGCAAATCAATTTCCCCTCAATAACATAAAAGAACACTATGGCTAACAAAGCCCCGATGAAAGATATGATCGTCATTCTTCCCGGCATTCTGGGAAGCATCTTACAAAAAGATGGCAAAGACCTTTGGGCAGTCTCAGGTCAGGCGATCTGGCAAGTACTAACTAATTTAAGTAATACAATCCACAATCTAAAGTTAGGTCAGGATGATCCGATCGCTGAAAGCTTAGGCGATGGCATTCGAGCAACTTCACTGATTCAAGACACCCATCTCATTCCGGGATTTTGGAAAATTGACGGTTACACTCAAACTTCACGTTTGATTACCGACAACTTTAACGTAACTCCAGGCGATATCTATAACGATCCTGATGATAAAGCAGCCAACTTCTACCAGTTTCCCTACGACTGGCGGCGGGATAATCGGGCTAATGCACACATATTGAAAAAACTGATCGATAAGCGGCTAAAACGTTGGCGTGAAGCTAGTGGAGCTTCTGACGCTAAAGTGATTTTGATGGCTCATAGTATGGGAGGTTTAGTCTCTCGCTATTACCTGGAAGTCTTAGAAGGTTGGCGTGATTCTCGTGCCTTATTCACCTTTGGTACGCCTTATCGCGGTTCTCTCAAAGCCGTAAACTTTTTGGCAAATGGCTACAAGCAGCAATTTCTCGATCTCACAGAAGTAATGCGATCGCTCACTTCCATTTACCAACTGCTGCCCATCTACGAAGTAGTCAAAATTGGAGAAAGCTATAAGCGTATTGCGGAAGCTGACGGACTCCCTAACATTGACAAACTTAAAGCGCAAGATGCCTTAGCATTTTATCGAGAAATTGACACTGCCGTAGAACAACACCTTAAACTTGAGGAGTACCGCCAGTCGTTTACTGTTGTGCCGATCGCTGGTGTGCAGCAGCCAACCTTGCAATCTGCCATTCTGGAAAACGGCAGGCTGACGGCAAGTGAAGATTTGCCAGGTATACTTCACAATCGATTTGACTTAAGTGATGGTGACGGTACGGTTCCCCAAGTTTCGGCTATCCCAATAGAGCGCTCAAAGAACTTTGATAACTTTTTCATTGCTGAACAGCATGGCGCATTGCAAAATCAAAAGCAGGTGCTACAAAACCTACTCAACTGTCTAGAGTTGAGTCAGTTTGATTTGGCAAATGTAAGAGCTCCCCAAGCAGCTATCAGTCTCAGTTTAGATGATTTGTATTTACCCGATGAACCTGTAAGCATTCGGGCAAGAGTAACGGGGGCAATCTCATTTGGAAAACTTCAAGCCGAAATCACATCGGTTTCCCATGAACAACCTGCTGTGAATCTTGACTTTGTGGAACGAGAACGTGACTGGCTATTGATAATCGATCACTTGCAACCTGGACTTTATCGAGTGAGAGTGCAAACAGAAAACTTAAGCGATCAAGCCCCAACTCCTGTTCACGATCTGTTTGAAGTTGTTCGGTAGAGGTAGGCAATCCAGCATGAAACGAATCTTGATCCTGGCATCTAATCCCAAAGGAACGTCTGTTCTTGATTTGGATCGAGAGATCCGAGATATTCGAGAAGGACTGAGGCGATCGCCAAACCGCGATGAATTTGACATCGAAGTACGAGGAGCAGTCCGCCCCATTGACTTGAGACGCGCCATGCTGGAGGTAAAACCACAAATTGTTCATTTTTGTGGACATGGCAGTGGAGAAGATGGATTAGTGTTAGAGGATGATCATGGTAATGAGCATTTTGTCAATAGTGATGCACTTTCAAAACTATTTAAACAATTCTCGGACAACGTAGAGTGTATCCTGCTGAACGCCTGTTACTCTGAAGTCCAAGCAGATGCACTTATCCAGCATATTAATTATGTGATTGGCATGAGCCGCGAAATTGGGGATGAAGCAGCGATCGCCTTTTCCATAGGATTTTATGATAGCGTTGGGGCTGGAAGAACTGTTGAAGATGCCTATGAGCTAGGGTGCAACTCAATTCAGATGGAGCTTTCTTCTCCCTCCCCTCAAAGCCGTAAACTGATCCCAATTCAGTCTCCTGAAGATAGGCAAACTCTAGTCTCTCCCGACCACTTGATTCCCGTACTGAAGAAAAAACAGAACCTCAATACTATTGTTGCATCTGCAAATCCTCCGGTGTCTAACAATACTCAACTTGAACCCCTGATTGGTCATTCAGACTGGATTCGTTCTCTGGCTTTCAGTCCCGATGGTAAAACAATATTAAGTAGCAGTAACGATAAAACAGTCAGATTATGGGATGTAGAAACGGGGCAACTTTTACATTTACTAACAGGTCATCGAGATAGAGTTAAGGGCGTTGGCATCAGCCCTGATGGACAACTATTGCTGAGTTGTAGTGCAGATGGTAACGTCAAAGCTTGGGATAAAAATCAACTAACAACTAAAAAAACTGGAGACTGCCGTTATACCATCCGCGCATCTTCCAAGCCCATTACCCTTGTTCATTCTTTGCCTATTAGCCCAGACTCCCAACGTCCAATTTTTGCAACTGGAGCAGAGCATGGCAAAGTATCATTATGGCATTTGGAAACTGGCGAATGGATACGCACGTTCCAAGCACATAGCAGTCCAGTTATTTCCCTGAGTTTCAGTCCAGATGGACAAATTTTGGTAAGTGGTAGTGTCAATAGCACGATTAAAGTTTGGCAATTAAATGAGAATTTTAATCAGCCACTCCATATCATCGCCCATGCTCATCTCAGTGAAGTCTCATCGCTGGCAATTAGCCCTGATAGTCAAACATTGGTAAGTGGCGGAGCAGATAGAGCAATCAAACTTTGGAATTTAACCACTGGAACAGAGAAGATACCCCACATCCTCGAAGGTCATGCAGGTCGTGTTTGGTGTGTTGCTATTAGTCCAGATGGTACAAAAATTGCTAGTGCTAGTGCGGATTATACTGTGAAGATTTGGGATTTAAAAACAGGAACAATTCTTCAAACCTTCACTGGCCATTTGGGTGAAGTTCGTGCTGTCGCTTTTAGCCCAAATGGAAATCTTCTGGCTAGTGGCGGCGATGACTTGGAGATCAGGCTTTGGCAAATTCAAGCAACAGATGCCGCTTGATGAAGACTTTTGACGTTGACCTCAAGTAATAACCTAAACTGATGATTGAATAAATCAACCAAATAAGTGATACTGACATCACTTATTCAACCCAATATTTACAGAGCTTGACCTGTGCAGCAAGGGCGATGTCTGACAATAAGCGTCTGCACCTCTACACTTACAGCTTGCATTGGTATTAACAAGAAGGTTAGATAGATGAAACAATGGCTCCCTGCAATGCTTTTACCTCTTATTCTACTGCAAGCACCAGTCCTTGCACAAACAGAGTCTGCGCCTGAAGTGAATGAACAAAAGCCTGTACCAGCAGTAGTAACTCCAATAACAAAGCCTGATCCAGCCCCAAAATTGCTGCCATTGAAGGGAACTGAGCAAATCCGCCTTCAGCTAGTTAACTGTGGAGGGTGGCTAGACTGCGCTTTAGCTCGGCTACTGTTACCTGCCAGCGCATATATCAACCAACGCGAACTGCGGTTTGATAATTCTACTTTGGTTCCTGTTAGTATTCTCAACACAGCAGTAGTTGTAGAAGGTGATTTTACAGGGTATCAGCTTAATAACCAAGCTATTTCTCTTTCTCAAGATATCAAAACCCTACCTGCCAACCAAATTATCAGCATCCCGCTCATCCTTGGGCGTTCTGTAATACCTCCCGATCAGTATAATGGAGCAGTTTACCTGACCCTGCAAAATCGTAGCGATCGCCTCTCTCTGCCAATTAACCTAAGCGCTCGGAGTGGCCCGCTATTTCCACTGGTTGTTCTGTTATTTGGTGTGGTTTTGGGCAGACTTTTCAAGTATATGCAGGAGCGCGGTGAGCCACAAGCAAAAGCACTCGAAGAAGTCTACCGTTTGCAAGCAGATATTGCAGGGGCAAAATTAGAAGATGAGAATAAACAGTTATTAGCAGGTATGGTAACTGAAGTTCGCACACTTGTAGTCCGCGAGCGATTGGATGTTGTACCAGTTCAAGTGCAAACAATTCGCGATCGCCTCGAAACCCTAGTCAAACTGCAAGCACTAGAAGATCAGTTTAATGAGCAAGCACAGAATTCCCCTACTGATTTTCCTGCGGACGAAGATGAATACGTAAGAAAAATTAAACAAGCTCGGCTACGTATTGCTGAGGGAAAAGATGCCGATGCGAAAAAAGTATTAGAGGAAATTAGTTCAGATTTAGACAAAATTGGTGCTAGAGGAGCAGGAAATTCCAGTATTGAAGCCTATAAGCGATCGGTAGAAGAGATTACAGTTGCAAGCGATCGCATAAACCAACCGACTGGGGAACCAAAGACTACACCCAGTCCATTAGGTAAACTCCAACAGCTTTTGGTTAATCTTTCTGGTGTGTCCGATCAGGTTCGTGCTGAAGCAACTTTCTGGGTGGTGCGTCCGCTACTATCTCTAACTTTGCTTGTTGGCTTATCGGCTGCGGGCATCAGCTCTCTTTATATAGAGAATGGCACGACTTTCGGTGCTAGACCTTTTGCCGATTATTTAGGACTGATTCTGTGGGGACTTAGTGCTGATGTTGCGAGTCGTAGCTTGAGTAATCTTCCAGGATCAAAGCCATAAAAGCAACAGTTATTTGATGCTGGTAAAGTAGAGAGCGATCGCTTTCATCTTGTTTTGAAGAATCCCAAAGCAACCTTCTAATTCAAGTCAACCACAGCACTATGACTAACCCAACAAACGAAAACTCTGATCTCCAACGCAAGCTTATACCTGTTCTCACTGAAATTGAACCTGTCGAGCAAGGGCGATCGCTTGTAGTGGTAATTGGCATCAACGAGTATATTCACTGGCAAAAACTCAAGAATGCTGTTCAAGATGCGATCGGATTTCAACAAACCCTCATAGATAAACTTGGATTTTTTACACCTATCCCTCCTCTGCTCGATAGTGCTGCAACTAAATCTGCTATTGAATCACTGATTGAGGAGCAGTTACGTGATGTCTTACAAGAAGACGACAGTCTTATACTGTTTTTTGCCGGTCATGGCCACACTCGTGTTGACGAATTATCAGAGACAGGTTTTATTGTCCCTGTAGATGCACGCAGACCTGACTCTAAAGAGTACTGGGGTGACTATATTCGGATTAGTCATTGGTTACAAGAAATTGCTGAACTTCCAGCTAGACATATCCTGGTGATTCTCGATTCTTGCCACAGTGGTTTTGCATTGGGTGAAGCAGCGAAAAGCTTTCGGGATACCGTGCGTTACCACAAAGATATTAGCAGTCGAAGAAGCCGTAAAGTTATTACATCGGCTCAGCGCGAACAACCTGCACTCGATGGTGGGCCTATTCCCGGTCATTCCCTGTTTACCGGAACCTTGATTAATGGTTTTAATTGGGGCGCAGCTGACTTGGATGGTAACGGATTAATTACATCATCAGAACTCGGTTTATTTATCCACCAAAAGGTTGGTCAAGCATCTGGGTCAGCACAAACACCAGATTTCGGCTCATTTTATCATGATGACCGAGGCGAAATGGTGATTTCACTGCGAAACCAAAGTTTTGATGCACTTAAAGCTAGGGCTTTTTCAGCACTCAAAACAGGTAAGTTTACTCTCTTTAAAGAGCTTGCTGAACAAGTTATCTTGCTTAGACCATCTAGCCCGGAAGCTCTTTATCTGGAGTATAAGTTGAGATTTGCACAAGCAAACTTTAAACGGGTAACTGAGGTCATTAATGAGCTTTGTAGTCTCGATTTGAGCCAATCACAAATTCCACTCTCAAGTAACGATCTCATGAAAATTCAAATTCGTCTTCCTTGCTGGATACCCGTACTTTCAATTTCAGAGTCTGAGTTCCCGCTTGAGATTACTATTCTAAAGGGTCAAGACAAAGAGCAACTTCAAGTGGCTAAAGAACAGCCTCTTGGTGAGACTCAAGGATACCTAATAGAACCTAAATCTTTTGGCCGATTTGAAATAAAGAATCCTACTCAAGCAGTGCTTCATGTTTATTTAGTTGGATTTGATGAAACGGGTCGTTTTCAAATAGAAACACTTTGGGATGATGAGAATGTTACTTTAGATGGATTAAAGCCTGGAGAGACAAAACTTAGCTATTTATTCGTACCACAAGGAAAGCTTGGTATACGTGAGATGCGTTTCTTCTCGTCACCCAAAAGACTTCGCTTTTTTCTTTTTCCTGCATCTCCTGACGCCTATGGCGCTCAGATCGATACTATTGAAAGTCATGACTTAGAAAAGATCGAGATGAAAGTGATTCGATATAGTTTCAGTAATAAATTTTTTCCAAATTAGACAACATTATATATAGCTGATGTAATTTTGGTCAAGAACACATTCTCAGTTTCAAAACCTGGTTTCAGGTCTGTTGAATTTCTAAATTATGAATTCAGGCTCGTGAATTCTGTTGTAAATGTATAATTTATTTTTCAATGATGATTGAGGCGAAAGTGTAGTATTTAAGTTAAATAAAATGACTAAAATCATACTGAATCCAAAAATGAAAAAAATTTTAATTATTGCGGCTAACCCTCCTGCTACTTCTCAATTACGCTTAGAGCAGGAAATACGGGATGTTGAAGAAGCGATTCGGCGATCGCGTTTTCGTGAGCAGTTTAAAGTGGAAATTAGAGTTGCTGCCCGTCCAATTGACATCCGACGCGCTTTACTCGACATTGAACCTCAGATTGTTCATTTCTGCGGTCATGGAGAAGGACAATCAGGGCTAGTTTTGGAAGATGTAACTGGTCTGCCAAAATTGGTTAGTAGCGAAGCGCTGTCGAGCTTATTTCAGCTTTTTGCTAATAGTGTTGAATGTGTATTGTTAAATGCTTGCTATTCTGAGGTGCAAGCAGATGCAATTGTGCAGCACATTAACTATGTTATTGGCATGAATCAGGAAATTCGAGATGATGCGGCGATCGCATTTGCAGTTGGCTTTTATGATACTCTTGGGGCAGGAAGGTCGGTTGAATTTGCCTACGAGCTAGGTTGTGTTGCTATTCAAACCGCTATAGATCAGAATACAACAGGCGATCGGAAATTAATACCAGTTGATGTAGTTGGTGAAAGTCGCACCATTGAGGAACATTTGAAGCCAGTTTTAAAGAGAAAAAGACTTGACCTTTGACTACACCAGATTGAAAGACCTTTTGAAAACAGGACTTTGGAAGGAAGCCCATCAAGAAACGTTTACTATCATGCTGACGATTGCAGACTGTGAGGCTAAACAATACCTGGATGTAGAAGATATTCAAAAATTCCCCTATGAAGATTTGAAAACTATCGATAACTTGTGGAAAACCCATAGCAATAGCCGTTCTACTCAAAGTTCAACTAATCCTATCCCTTCACGGTCATAAACTTCTACCTGTACTGCATCAAAGAAGTCACTACACAAAGAATCGCCCTCACCAATCAATTCAACACCAATTGATCTATGCAACCCACGATCACCATATCCCAAGACTGGGAGTATCCCCGCTTCACCATTAGTCAGCGCCCCCCTGCCAACCGCTAGATGCGCCCGACAATGACTAAGGATGTTTAATTAGTTGTCTCCCACACTTGGTACAAAACTTGCTATCACTCGAATTATTCTGACCACAATTGCTACAAACAATTCGATTTTGGATTGGATTAGAAGGCGGAGGCGCAGTATTACTAATATTGCCAGCACTCCTTGAATTAAAATTAGTGCGTGGATTAGTCTTAGCAATAGATTGAGAAGTTGATTCTGGAATTACGGGAACGGGTACTCTAGATCGATCCATTTGAGCAAAATGCTCCAAAAGCATCCGGTGGAAAAAGAGATAGCCACCCCCGACTTTTTTCATCAGGAGACGGTCTGAAGCGAAGTCAAGGAATTTTGCATAGTTCCAGGGAATGCGATTCTTCTTGTGAAGCATCTGGCGCAGAGTGAAATGTTGAATACAGGCTGCTCCACCGTACTTCAGCCCAGCAATTAGCCCAAAGTTCAGCCCAAAACACAAGTTATACCCAATCACCTGATGCAGATAAGAACTCCAATCCACAGTAATTTTCAGATAAAAACTCAGTCCATCAATCAGCCCAGCAATCAGCCCAATCCCCAATCCGATAATGAGGCAGTTGTTACGAGAATTGTGAATGCCCTGATTTGGAACTGTTTGCTGCTCTACCTCAGTCCCACCCAGTCCGCTACCCAGCCCAAAAATCACCCCAAAATTCAGCCCATAAATAAAAATCTGCCTAAAATCCAGCCCAGGATCCAGCCTAGGAACCAGCCCAACACCCAGCCCAACACCCAGCCCACAAATGAAGCCAGTAAAAAATTCGCGCATCAATCTAGACTTAGCCCTTTGCCATGACCAACTGAGTTTCTCTAAGGGCAATATTTCTTTTGATAGCCCAGCAATCAGCCCAGCAATCAGCCCAATCCCCACTCCGGCAATCAGCCCAGTCTTCACTCCGGCAATCAGCACAATCTTCACTCCGGCACTCAGCCCAACATCCTGTAGAAGAATCACCCCAAAATTCAGCCCAAAACTCAGCCCAGCAATCAGCCCAACACTCAGCCCAGCAATCATAAAGTTTCTAATGCGATAAGCTATTTCCTCACTTTGATTCTGTAACCAGGTTGGCTGCATTTTCTCAATCAAAAAGATTGTTTGTTTTTCCTGCACCATCTGGCTTGCCAACCAGTTCAGCCAACGCAGCACATCCTTCTTGTTAAATTCTAAAGTAGTGCCTCGCTCTAGCCTGCGCTCAATATAGGTATCAAATAGATGTTGGTTTCGCTTTTCCTTTGAGTGGAGTTCATCCATCAACTTTTTCACTGACCACCCTTGGTATGCCACACTCATCAGGTTCAAAATCAGGGGGGTTTGAGCAAACTGCTCTAGTTCCGCATCTCTTTTTAACAGTGTTTTTAAGCCAGCCAGAGAACCACCAACGCTGTCTAAAGACTGATACACCTGCTCTGGTGAGAGGGGTTGCAGGCAAAGGGCACTGCTGATCTGTAAGCGTTCTGTCAGTGCTTCATAATCTCGCACCCTGCTACAAACCGCCACCTCAGTCTGGGGAAATAGCCCGATAAACTTGTTCAAGGCACGAACACAATCGTTGCGATGGTCTTCTTTGACTTCATCCAGCCCATCTAGCAATAAAATCAGCTGTTGTTGCTTTATCCAAGGCTCACTCAATGACTTGGGGATCTGATATTTTTCTACCAGTTCATCAATCAACCAATCGACAATTGAGTTTTGATCCTTCGCCCAAGAAGACAGATTAAACACGACAGGCATCGGTAAACTCAGATTTTGTTCACTGCGTTCTATCAGGCGTTGTGCCAGTTGCAAGAGAGCGATTGTCTTTCCGGCTCCCGGAGATCCTAAAATCAACAGCGTCCCACCTTGCCCAATTTCCTCATAAATTTGCGTGTCTCGTAACTTTTCATAGGATGTATCCAGTTCTACAGACAATGCCTCAATTCCCTGAGATAGATCGGCGATTGCGTCTGGACGAGCTTTCATGTCAAGGCTAATAGCAGCATTACCCTGAAGGGAAGGCTTGAGAAATCCTTCAATCCAGAACGACTTCACCTTTTTTAATACAATCTTGCGCTGCTCATACTCCGATTTCGTCAGAGAAGCGGCATTTTGAGCCGAAAACTGCCCAAAATTGTCATAAGCCGCTCTTGCATTATCTTTGTATTCCTTGCGTTCAGCTTCTTGTTGAACGTATTCAACAAATTCCTGTGGAGGCTTGGACGCTGCTGGCAAAGAAGGAAACTTTGGAACTGAGCCGCTCCCAGCTACGTTAGAGGAGAATAATTCGCTCTTTTTCAGTAATACTGGCTTCAGATATTCTGCCAGATCAGGTTGTGCGGGTTGTCCAACCTTTCCAGCATATTCAAGCTTGCGATACTGCCTAGATTGAGTAGATTGGGAATTGGTTTCACTCCATATCTGAATTGCGATACAACCCATTTCATACGCTTGCTCGATCAACTTTCCCGCTGCTAACCCTTTATAGAAGCCCACTGAAAAGAGAAGGGCAGCTTTATCGAGGATGGGCTGACTCATGCCAATCACATAGTTAATATTTTCCACAATCGCTTCTGCCTGGTGATTGCTGTCGCAAGCATTCAGCACCAAACAGTTAATCTCATCTGAAAAAGTTTTGAATATTCGAGTCAGTATCTCAGTGCTAATAAGCTGTTCCCGTCCATTCTCATCTTGGAAAAGTAACCCTTGCTCTCCTGCTCCATGCCCACAAAAGTGAACAATCCGTGGACTATGTTCTGCAAGTAGTTCCTGTAACTCCTGAGAACGAACCTCAAACCCAAACCTGAGTTCAAACGTTCCCAAACGCTGTAGCGCCGAGGTCAAATCCGCGATTTCTCGATTGAGATCCAGATCTCGTCTCGGATTAGAGGACAGAATCAGGATTTTTGGCATTGCTTTTCACGTTTTTATGTAATCTCATAATATTATTTTCATAAAGTACAAGCATAATTACGCAATTTTCCCTACAAAAACAAATCTGACAGGATCGGTGTTCTAAAGATTAAACTGTAAATCATGGGTGGTCTAAATTTTTACTGATACCCGCTTGCCCTATGAAAATTCTATTCCTCGCCGCAAATCCTCCAGGAACTGCTAGATTAGACTTAGATAAAGAGGTTAGCAAAATAGATGACGGTTGAATAGGACAGATTTAGAGACAGAAGCTAATAATATTAAACGAATATTTAACACTCCTGAGTTTAAAGTAAATGTACAACTAAACAAAAAGGATAATAATTTTTTTTAAACGTATAATTATCCAAAAATTAACCCGCCTGTAACTGAAATTCGTTGCTTACCACAAAATATTAATGCAGCTAACCATTTAAAAAAAATCCTTAAAGAAACATACCCTTCAAAGCAATTTGAAGTCGTGCCAATTGGTTCTGCTAGTGGAAAATATGTATCTATTTTTCTTCAACCATGATTTGAAAGATTGCATAATCAGGTAATAATTGCAATCGAGTTTTTTAAGAAGAAAATTAGTACTTTCGGTTAAAGAGAAAGGATTTAAATTCATCCTTTACTTTTTTCTCTACCTATTCAATCGAAAAACTCTACTAGACAATCTCAAGCAATTCTTACTGTGGCATTACTCAAATAATTCAAGTGAACAGCAAGAGATTGCTATTGTCGATTTCGGTTTATGCCAATTCTATCAATTGATTGGGAGCAATTAAAACTGGCGTTAACTCATTTTCATCATCTAAAGTTGGTTCAGTGGAAGATTCTGTGGAACCTCTGAGGGCTACACCTTGGTTTGTATTCGGATTCAACCTAAATTTTGAAACTCCACCAACAGTCTCCACCCAAATTGGACAAGCTTTGAAGCCGAAACCGAGGGCTTGGCTGCCATTAAAGGAAATTTTTGTATCTACCTTTTTTTCCACAGAAATTTTTGAATTTAATCCAACTACATTTTTAATAGCATCGAGATTAATGTCTATTCCTCGTTCACTGTCCTGATAAAGTCTAATACCAAAAGAGTTAGATTTAAGAACATCTATAATGATGTAAGCTTCACCTTGTTCATTAAATTGAGGAATAAAGTCTTGATCAATTGAAAGACTCGCTCCCCTCAAGAATTTAGTAACAGAAGCAGGCATAACAGTGTCGTACTGAACGTTTTCATATTCAAACTCGATTCTAGAAGCTTTTCCAAAAAGTGATTCTATACCTGCGCTTTTTCCACCCAATGCAGATAAGAGATCGTTGAGAATGGAAATACCAAACTTCAACTCTAACTTATTTGTTCTCAATCCACTGATTGTTCCAGCTTGAAGATTTTCAAAAACTTTGGGAAGAGATGGAATGGGATTGGCGATTATATCTGTAACATTACCATAAATACTTGAAATTGAAGTTTTAGGATCGCGGGATAAAATAGTTAATGGGGTGATTCCCTCTCTCGGAAGTTTAATTGCGTTATATCCAAGTTCGTTTAGGTGGTCAATTGCTTGGTCTGTGCAAGTTGCCATGTTTGACAATCCTTAATATAGTTTTATCACCAAAATTCTAAATTTCAATTTGACTATTCCCCAAAGAGGAATAACTTCAAGATAAAGATACCAGAGTTTTGATTAACTCAGATAAAATATTTTACAAGTTTAGCAGTATTAAACCTCTTCAATTATGAATTTTCTTGTAAATACATAGTTGGGCTGATAGTAGTTACAGTCTGCTTCAGAGCAAGGCGGTCACAATTGACTTGAGGAAGGCTACAGTGAAATTACTGCTTATTTTTAATCAATGCAACAGAGCGATCGTAAATTTTTGTGCGCTGCTCAATACAGAATTATCAGAAACGGAATAATCTAGAAAGACTTATTCCCTATAAGTAAGTCGTGGAGAAAGTTTATAACTGGACTTTAGACTAAAGGTGAGCGATCAGTAAGTGAGAGGGTGGGCAAAAAATAAAGGGATGCCTGTAATCACAAGCACCCCAGTAA
>NZ_JBALEO010000032.1:0-81278 GCF_036918015.1 Nostoc sp. | reverse complement strand
CTGCTTGATTTCTGATTTTTGAATTTTTTGGCTTTGCTTGTTTTCAACTCAGCTTCCCTGAGTCATTTTCTGCTTTTTAGTCTAAAGTCCAGTTACAAGCTGAAAACTGAACCTGTACAAGGTAAATCAGTTGATACAGAGCAACAAGGCTTTGATGTTGAGTCTATTGGGGCGTTATGATGAAGCATTGGCTAACCTCAATGAAGCTATAAAACTTCAACCAGAATATCCGCTTTTGTGGGCCAATCAGGGCATTGTGCTGGCTCGTGCGGGGCGTTACCAAGATTCACTGGCTAGTTGTGAGAAAGCTTTAGAACTACAGGCTAATGATGAGAGTGGCCATTACGGTAAAGCTTGCTATTTCGCCTTACAAAATGATGTTGATTTAGCCATTGAAAACCTACAACAAGCAATTAATCTCAATCCTAGTCGATGTCGTAGAGAAGCAAAACTTAACCCTGATTTTGATAGTATTCGAAACCATGCAAAATTTCAGGCATTACTACAAGGTTAAATGAGCAAATTATATTCACAGGTGATGGACTTCCAATTAAAAGGTATCCATATCTAATTTCTCTGACAGTCGCGCCATTACCACTTCACCATTTATTACATCTCCACGTTCAATAGAAGCAAGCCCAACAGCTATTTTTTTGTGGGTTTCTTCTTCCCATTCCTGATAACCTTTCTCCCATTCTTCCAGCAGTTTCAACGCTTTAACAATCACATCTTCAGCATTTTCATATCTACCTGTAGCAATTCGGGTTTGTATAAATTGTTCGTATTCCGCCTTAAGTTGGATGTTCATAATTGTTATTCCTAGTTAGTTAAGAGCATTTCCTAAACTATGCTCTAAAATTTATCTAAATTCATTAAAGCTTTAACTTATGCTTCTTACCGAACTCATACCGCTAGTTAAAGAATTATCCCACACTGATAAACTCTTACTAATGCATTTACTGGCAGCCGAATTGTTGAAGGAATCAAGTTTAGTTCCATTGGATGCTGAGGACAAAGTAGCTAGTCTTGGCTTACATGATTCTTTTGAAGCTGCTGCTGTTTTAGCGAAGGCATTAGCAGAAGAAAAAGCAGCAACACAAATGTTGAGCAATTTCCGAAAGTAGAGCTAGCTTTTGCTTGGACAAGAGATAGAAACGCCCCATTGATTTTAGGACACATGAATTTCTTTTTAGCGTTTGATGTGTGCTTCTATCGTTCTGAATTAGCGTTTGAAATTAGCCCTAAAATAGCCTGATGGAAATAGTGAAACCCAACATTGTATTAGGTTAATGTTGGGTTTCACAGAATTCAACTACCTTAATTAGGCGGTATTTGTTCCGGTGGCGTTTCTGCTGGGGGAGCGAGTACCGCATCCGGCGCAATTTCTTCTACAGAAATCGGTTGCTTATCCTCAATTTCAAAATCTGGTTGCGCTGCTTCCACCAATTCAGGAGATGGAGGATGTGGGGGAATCGCTTCCGGTACAATCTCAGTTTTTGCTTCGGTGTCAGTAGTAACTGTCTCCTCTACTGGTGGTTCTGGTATGACAATAGTTTTGTCAATAATCTCAATAGCAGGTTTCTCTGACAGTACAGAAGTAATATCTTCAGGTTTGGGGGTTGTGGGTGTTTTTTTACTCACAGTCTGCTGCACCTTGTCTTTCGCGCCACTGAAGGTGCTACCCAGACCTTTTTGCAACTGGCCCAGCCGTTCCTGAAGGGACAACTTATTCACCTGTTCTTGAATGCCAGTTTTTACCGTCTCAGCACTGGGTACTTGGGTTTGTTGTGCCTGTGGAGTCAATTGCCGACGCAATGATAGAGTTTGCCAGCCAAACCAGACCAAAAGAGCCACACTAGCCACATGACCCAGCAACAAACCTCCAGTAATGCGTGGTGCAAACACCCATAAGACTAAAGCGTAGAACAATCCTACACCACTCCAGATAAAGTCATTCTTGCGGTGGATTTCTGGGAAAAAGAAAGCTGCTATGTAAATGGCTAAACTACCAAGACCCACTACCAAAGCTAGGACAAATGCCAGCATTATTTGGTTACTCCTTACTGCGTCCTTTGATTATTTCAATTTTGCAAATTTTGCCAGTCAATTGTTGATTTAGATACAATTTAAAATCAATTATCCCTGTTACTTGTGGATTTTTGTCATTTATATCAAGTCTTAAGGTCTTCTTTAGGGGAGAACGGAAAATATCGGACTACCCTTATAGGTAAAGGATCTGCAAGAGTTAGCCAGAAATTTTTTATGACACTACAAAGCTTTGGTGTGATTGGATTAGCCGTTATGGGTGAGAACATCGCTCTCAACGTGGAGCGCAATGGCTTCCCAATTGCAGTTTACAACCGCTCCCGCGAAAAAACGGATGCGTTTATGGCGCAGCGCGCGCCAGGAAGGAACGTCAAAGCCGCCTTTACTCTAGAAGAATTCGTTGCCTTATTGGAACGTCCCCGCAAAATTCTAGTAATGGTGCAAGCTGGTAAGCCAGTGGATGCGGTGATTGCTCAACTCAAACCCTTGTTAGAAGAAGGCGATATCATTATCGACGGTGGCAACTCTTGGTTTGAAGATACGGAACGCCGCACTCAGGAATTAGAACCTACTGGGCTTCGGTATCTTGGTATGGGTGTCAGTGGCGGTGAAGAAGGGGCGTTGAATGGCCCATCTCTGATGCCTGGAGGTACAACAAGCTCTTACGAGTTTCTATCACCAATTTTCAACAAAATTGCTGCCCAAGTCGATGATGGCCCTTGTGTAACCTACATTGGCCCTGGTGGTTCTGGCCACTATGTGAAAATGGTACACAACGGCATTGAGTACGGCGATATGCAGCTAATTGCTGAAGCCTACGACTTGCTGAAAAACGTCGCTGGATTAAACCCCAGTCAGCTACATGATGTGTTTGCTGAATGGAATACCACCGATGAACTCGATTCATTTTTGATTGAGATTACGAAGAATATCTTCCCATATATTGACCCAGACACAAATCAACCCCTGGTGGATTTGATTGTTGACGCTGCCGGTCAAAAGGGAACTGGACGCTGGACTGTGCAAACTGCATTGGAATTAGGAGTCTCTATTCCGACAATTACCGCAGCAGTTAATGCCCGGATTATATCTTCGATTAAAGAGGAGCGGGTAGCAGCATCGAAAGTCCTCACAGGCCCCACTGTCAAGTATGACGGGCAAACTAAGGACTTTATCAATAAAGTACGCGATGCTCTCTATTGCTCAAAAATCTGTTCTTATGCTCAAGGGATGGCGTTGCTATCCACAGCTTCCAAAACATATAACTGGAATTTGAATCTGGGCGAAATGGCGCGGATTTGGAAAGGTGGTTGTATTATTCGCGCTCGCTTCTTGAATAAGATTAAGAAGGCTTTTAGCGAAAATCCAGCTTTGCCTAACTTGCTGTTAGCTCCTGAATTTAAGCAGACAATTCTTGACAGACAGACTGCTTGGCGGGAAGTGATTGCGACAGCTGCAACAGTGGGAATTCCAGTACCCGCATTTAGCGCATCCTTGGATTATTTTGACAGCTATCGCCGCGATCGCTTGCCTCAAAACCTAACTCAAGCACAACGCGACTACTTTGGCGCACATACCTATCTGCGTCTCGATAAGCCCGGAAGTTTCCATACTGAATGGGTTCCCATTGCTGAATCTAAGAAGTAAACTTTCACACTTCTAAATTCTCAATTTATTGGGAAAGTTTAGACTTTTTCAGAATAAATCTTACCAGTGGCTCTGAGTTTCAGAGTCACTTTCTTTTTAATGCTGAGTTAAATGCAAAAGAAAACTGCTGTATCTTATTGATTTATTTTAAGGCAATACGCTTGGGTTAAGGGTTATTGGTGTAGGTAATTGGTCTTTGAAGACGCGATAAATCGCCGTATCTACAAGTGTTTTGGTCTTATCTGAACTGTATTGGATTTTAAGGATTATTATTACCAAGATATTTGGCTTTTAATTCTTCTAATTCTTCATCTATTTTGCTTTTACTAGTAGGCTGAGATGTAGGATTTGGTGGCTGTATTTTATTTGGTTGAGGTTTACTGTTACCCATAAATTGGGTTTTCATTTCTTCTAGCTCTTTCTCAAGTTGACTAGGAGATTTCGATACAAAATTGGGTGGAGAATTTGGTGGCGATTGAGGGATAGATTTTGGTACAATCGCTGGTTTTGCTGCTGCTGGCGAGTATTTATTTAAGTCGTTGAGAACTTCGTCTACTATTTGATAACGCCGAATTGGGATACTTTCTAGCATTTTGTTGAGAATGCGACTCAACTCATTACTGATGGGAGTTTGCAAGTACTGCTGCCATACCCAAGTATCGTTGTTGGTATCATAAGAATCGAAGGGCGATCGCACTGTTAATAAATTAATACAAGTCGCACCCAAGCTATAAATATCGCTGGCGAAAATAGCCCTACCTCTCATTTGTTCAGGGGCTACATATTCTGGACTACCAATACTAGTACCAGTTTTATTTAAGGCAGCGCCAGTGGCAGATTTAGCAGCACCAAAATCTACTAATACTAGTTTGCGATCGCTCTCGCGTAAAATAATATTTTCTGGCTTAATATCGCGGTGAATGACGTGTCTGGCGTGACAAAATTGTAATACTGATAATAAATCGTTTAATAGTTGCCAGATTTGTGTTTCACTAAAAGCACCTCTATGTGCCAATTCTTGGGCTAAGTTTTGCCCGTCGATAAATTCTTGTACAAGATACTGCCGAGCTTCTTGGGTAAAATATGCCAGTAGTTCGGGAATTTGGGGATGCTTGCCCAATTCATCTAACTGCACTGCTTCTTGGTTAAATAACTCTACGGCTTTGGCCAGAGTGCTAGTGCCTTGGGATTGGGGATAAAATTGCTTAATTACGCAGCGTGGTTTTGAGGGTTTATCCTCATCCACAGCTAAGAAGGTTTTGCCAAAACCACCTTGTCCGATTGGTTTGATAGCACGGTAACGTTCTTTGAGGAGTAATTTGGTACCGCAAGTCCGGCAAAACTTGACATCATCAGGATTTTCCGGCTTGGGACAATGGGGATTAAGGCAGTAGCTCATACAGGCGATCGCTCTTATATGTCTTTATTTTCTCCTGTCCCAGGCAAAAGCGGGTAATCAACAGATTTTGGATTTTAAATTTTGGATTTTGGATTTGTGTAATCCAGAAGGGTTAAAAGTCTGTAACGGGTTGTTATTCCGGTATAAACCTAAAGAATCTAAAATCTAAAATAGACTGATTATTGTAGAGACGGCGATTCATCGCGTCTCTTGCCTTAACCGAACAGTATTAAGCATCACCCATAATCAAGAGCGTAGCCCGTTGTAGACATCGCTTGGGCTTAAAATGTCTACGACGGGCTATTCGGCATTGCACTGCTAACTACCCCACCGCACTAACTACCCCACCGCATCTATAACAGGATGGAAGTAGAAGGCGAACCCCAATACTGTATAAGCAGCTAATAATAAAGTGCCTTCTAGCCAATTGGATTTACCATCGGAACTAATACTGTTGGCAATCAACACTGACACAACCACAGCGACTAATTCAAAGGGTTTGAAATCTAAATCCATTGGTTTACCTAATATCCGCCCTGCTATAACTAACACGGGTGCAACAAATAGGGCAATCTGCATACTCGATCCCACAGCTACCGAAAGGGAAAGATCCATTTTATTTTTCATTGCCACGGTGACTGCTGTAGCGTGTTCAGCCGCGTTACCGACGATGGGAACTAATATCACCCCTGTAAACAGCGCCGTCAAACCTAGCTGAGATGTGGCCACTTCTAGGGAATCTACTAGCATTTCTGACTCAATTGCCACTAGTAAGGTACATACTAGCAGCACACCAATCCACAACATCATATTTGGTTTTGCGTGAGGGGTTTCTTCTTCTTCTTCTGTCTCTGCTACACCCACATCATACAAATAGGAGTGGGTTTTCATCGAAAATAGCAGCGTTAGGGCATAAACCAAGATTAAGACTACGGCAACAGCAATAGAAAGATTTTGCAGTGTTTCTTCGTTAATTCCTTGAGAAGTATAGTTCATTGCCGTTGGCATCAAAATGGCAATCACTGCCAAATTCATCGAAGCAGCATTCACCCGCGCCACAATTGGCTGAAATGTCTGTTCTTTGTAGCGCAGTCCTCCCAAAAGCATGGAAAAACCCATCACCAGTAGTAAGTTGCTAATAATCGATCCCGTGATACTAGCTTTGACTACATCGATTAACCCAGCGTTCAGGGCTACTAGGGCAATGATTAATTCTGTAGCGTTGCCAAAGGTGGCGTTTAACAAGCCCCCCAATGATGGCCCCACTACAACAGCAATTTCTTCTGTCGCTGTACCCATCCAAGCTGCTAAGGGCAGAATTGCTAATCCAGCTGTAATGAAAACTGTCAATTCTCCCCATTCCAGAAAGTGGGCTGCTACAGAAACCGGGATAAATAGTAGTAAAGCGAAAAGAATAATGTTTTTGGTTGACATTTGTTGTCTTAAGTTGAGGGTATCATTCACAGCGAGCAATCCTAAGTTTCAAATTTGGAGTGTTGAATTAACAATTACTTTCAATCAGCACTCCGATATGGTACTCTCAACCGCCTGTAGAACCATTCAGAGATTGTACTGTTTTCCATTCAACGCTGCGGATGTTGTGTAACGCAAAATTGCGATATAATGAGTTCTTGTAATCTTTTGTTGCAAAAGTATGAATTTGAGCCAAAATATTACATCAAAAATGGGGTTTAATGTATTAAAAGACAATTAAAATTTTGATTGGCGCTAAAGAAGAAAAAACCCCTAACTGAGGCTTTGTTCAATGGCTAATTATTTTAAGCCTTCAGGGAAAGGGCTGTGCGATAACGCAGATTTCCCACTACAATAAAACCGGTTTGTCAAAAATTTGGTTGGGTTTCATAGTTGTTGTTTATACCGGATTTTGTGTAAAAACCATTGTAGAAAGGTTTATCGAAACAGAATTCAGGAGTCAGGAGCCAGAATTCAGAATGAATTTTGTGCGACTGGTGATAGCGCAGCGTTAGCGAGTCCGCGTACTCTTATAGAGAAGCAAGCTACGCTTTTAGCGTCTCGTAGAGAGCGTCTTCATTCTGACTCCTGAATTCTGACTTCTGAATTCTTCTTCAAGCACAATGTTTTTGGTGCAACTGCAAGTTTTTTGTTTTGGATTAAATATACATGACTTCTGCTGCTGAAATGCCAGCTAGCTCTGGCTCAACGTTAACATTACATTCAGATCCCAATAACACCAAAGAAACCGATCCCCTGAGAAAGGCTAATGGTGTTTATGTGACGGTGCATGGTCATTTTTACCAGCCACCAAGGGAAAACCCTTATCTGGACGCAATTGAACGCCAACCGAGCGCTGCACCTTTCCATGATTGGAATGAGCGGATTCATTGGGAATGCTATCGTCCAAACGCCTTTGCCAGAGTCTTAAATGACCAAGGTGAAGTGGTGGGGATCGTCAATAATTACGAATATTTCAGTTTTAATATTGGCCCAACGCTGATGTCGTGGCTAGAACGCTACGATGTGGAAGTTTATCAGCGAATTTTAGAGGCAGATGCCAAAAGTAGCGATCGCTTGGATGGTCACGGTAATGCGATCGCGCAAGTATACAATCACATCATCATGCCTCTGGCGAATGAGCGCGACAAATATACCCAAATTCGCTGGGGTAAAGAAGACTTCCGCTCCCGCTTTGGCCGCGATCCCGAAGGAATGTGGCTAGCAGAAACGGCTGTAGACTACGCCACCCTAGAAGCTCTTGTTGCTGAAGGTATTCGCTTCATTGTTCTTGCACCGTCTCAAGCACTGCGTTGTCGTCCCCTCCCCACTCCAGATCATCCCCATCCTGAATGGATTGAAGTCGGTGGTAGTCAGATTGATTCCACCCGTCCCTATCGTTGTTATTTGAAAGATAGTCAAGAGTCTAAGGAAACAAATGACAAACCCTACATTGATATCTTCTTCTACGATGGGCCGATATCGCGGGATATGGGTTTTAGTGATGTCGTTTATAATTCCAGTCATTTTGCCGGACGTATCGGTTCAGCAGTACGTGGGGATCATCGTCCAGCACAGTTGATTTCTGTGGCGACAGATGGGGAAACCTTTGGACACCACAAAAAGGGAACTGAGAAAACTTTAGCCTACGCCTTTACCAAAGAGTTTCCTCAACAGGGTTGGACGGTGACGAACTTCGCCCACTACTTGAGCTTAAATTCTCCTAGTTGGGAAGTGGAATTAAAGTCAGTCACAGCCTGGAGTTGCGCCCACGGTGTCGGCAGATGGGAGGATGACTGTGGTTGTGGTGGCGAAGGTGGTGTTTGGCATCAGAAATGGCGTCGTCCTTTGCGGGATGCCCTAAATTGGCTGCGGGATAAGCTAACTGAGGTGTATGAGGAACATGGTAGGCAGTTATTTCGCGATCCCTGGCTAGCGCGAGATGAATATATCCAAGTAATGCGCGATCGCTCTGCTACCAATGTCAACCGTTTCCTCTCCCGTCATCAAACTCACAAACTAACCGCAGCCGAACAAGTAGATGCTCTCCGCCTATTAGAAATGCAGCGTCACGCTTTGTTGATGTTCACTAGTTGTGGTTGGTTTTTTGAAGAAATTTCCCGTCCAGAGGGGACACAAATTCTGCGCTACGCCGCCCGTGCTTTGGAATTGGCAGGGGATGTGGCAGGTGTGCAGTTGGAAAAAGGCTTTGTTAAACGTCTTGGTATGGCCCCCAGTAATGTGGATCAGTTCAAACATGGTGGCGAAATTTATCGGCAACTCGTGTTAACTGCCCAACTTGGCTTTAAGCAAGTAGCAGCCCATTACGCCATTACTTCTCTATTTACCAATCAGAAACCAGCAGAGACGCACAATTCCCTACCGAGAAAAGATGCTGCTGACAAACAGTCTGGGCGTTACCATAAGCGGGTTTATTGCTACGCAGCCAATGAGTTAGATTACCAACTGCAACGGATGGGATCGCTAAGTCTGGCTGTGGGAAATTTAAAGCTAGTATCAGAGATTACTTGGGAAAGTGAGCATTTGGTATTTGCGGTTCTGCATTTGGGAGGCTGGGATTTCCACTGCTGCATTCAACAATTTACTGGGCGGCGTGACTACAGCCAATTAAAAGAAAAGCTGTTTGGGGCACTGCAACAAGCTAGTGCGGCTCATACTATTTTGGTAATGACACAGCTATTTGGAGAAGAAGCTTTCAGCTTGCAAAATCTATTTGCTGAAGAACGCCACCGGATTATGCGGCTGCTGAGTGAGGAAACACTGACACGTTTAGGACAATTATATACCCAAGCTTACCGTGATAATTATGGCGTGCTGATGGCGTTTCATCGCGATGAAATAGCAGTACCGCAAGAATTGCAGGTGGCAGCAGATATTGCTTTAGGGCATCGCTGTCTGATGACATTGCGATCGCTTGAACAAGAGATTGCCGATCCCCAAAAGAGTTGGAATCACATTTTAGAATTGGAGACGATCGCCACTGAAGCAAAACATCTGCGTTGTCGGCTGAATATTCCCGACGGTAAGCAGATGTTAGAACAGTTAATTGCGCGATCGCTCTGGCAATTGTTGCACGATGCCAATGGTAGTTTTAATGCAGATATCCAACTATTGGAACGATTGATTGATGTCGGGGATCAACTAAATATTGATATTTCCCTACAGCGATCGCAGGAATTATATTTTAGTTGTCTGCAAAGTCAGATAGCACCGGTGTGTATTACTAGCGTTGGGAATGAAGGAGATAATCAGTGTCTTCAGTTGCTCAAGTTAGGTAAAAAATTAGCTGTTGATGTTAGCTCAATCTCAAATCAGTTGGGATAGATGTAGTGGCGCACAGCAGTACATTGGTGTCAAACAAGTGGAATTACCCCCCTTAATCCCCCCGATATTTTGGGGGGAAACAATAAATCTAGTTCCCTCCCCTTTATAAGGGGAGGGTTAGGGTGGGGTAATTCGAGGACTGGTAGTGATTCGATAACTTGTATGTACACCGTAGCCCCAAGGGAGAGGGGAGCTAGACATTCAATTCCCCTTCTCCTTTGGGAGAAGGGGTTAGGGGATGAGGGCGTGAGGGATTTGCAAAACGCCTATCCGATATAGTTTTCAACTTAAGTCAAAACCTAGTTGTCAGCTAAAGATTGGGAACGAGGTCAATTTTTGGATAAAAACTTCACACAAAGAAAAGGAGATAATTATCCCCTTTCCTTTTGGCAGTGAATTTCAAGTTCGTGAAGTACACAACGATTCGTCTCAAGTCTAGGTAACGCACCCTGTTTTACTACTGACTTCTGAATTCTGAATTCTGAATTCTGCTGTAACTTTCTTTACCTAACGTGAGAGCGATCGCAATGGTAGGGATAAAGCCACTCACACTTAAAGAGTCCACGGGTATGTTTTTCAAAAAATGTTCCTGCATGGCGCCCAGGTGATATATCGATCCCAGCTTTAGTTTTAATCTCATATAACCAGGGAAAGGCTACTACTAACATAGCTGTAATAGCGAAGAGGTAGATAATTGTAGTTTTAATGTTGGGAAATCTTGGGGAATTGCTATTGTGATTTTGAGGCATAGAAACGAAGAGAAACTAATAGCTCATACCATCGTAACCTAAAGCTGAAAATATCGCCGAAAACGCGGATCGATATTATCTGTTTTCTGCTGATTACAGGTAGAACAGAGAGTTTGGAGATTACTGATATCATTTTGGCCCCCACGAGCGAGGGGAATGATATGATCGATACTGAGGTTAGTTTCTACATTAGTTTTACCGCAACTTCGGCATTGATATTGGTCGCGTTGAAAAACATATTTTTTGACTTCCGGCGGGATACGAATGCGGGGAGTTTTGCTCATTTATTTTCTAGTTACTCAGAAATTCTTCTAAACTGGGTACATCTAACCAACTTGATTTTTGATGCGATTCATGAGATAAATCCATCAACAACTGAGAATAAATTCCTTCGCGTAGTGATGGTGTAATTTCCTGATTGCGGTCAATTCCCTGCACCCATTGGTTTACTACGCGGATAAATGCCGAAATCCGGCCATCAGCATAATTTTTGGGAAAAATTAACCGATTCGGTATTTCTATTTCTGTTAAAGGTTTACCTGGCTGAGAACCCCAAACACGAAAACCATGTATATAATCTTTTTGATTTTCACTGCCCACAACTAATGTACCGCGATCGCCATATACTTCTACCCAATGCGTTCTTGCTGCATGAACAACCGCACTGATAGAAAGTTGACAAGGTGTACCATTGGCTAATTCCAGCGTTAATATACAATTGTCATCTGTATTCACTGCCTTAGATTCCCCGCTAATCGGGTCAATTCGTGTCGGAATAGCAGTAGTTAAATGAGCGTTTAATCTATGCACTGGCCCGAATAACCAGTGAATATAATCGAAGGCGTGAGAACCCAAAGATCCCAATGCACCGCCTCCTTTCTCTTTATCAGAATACCAATTCCAAGGGCGTGAAATATCAGCACGAGAAGAACCTAACCAATCAATTTTAATTAAGCGTAACTCACCCACATAGTTTTCTGACAATAACTCTGCAAACAATTGCCATGCTGGTACAAAGCGAAATTCAAAGTCTACAGTTGCAATAACGTTTTTTGCTTTAGCTAACTGATAAAGTTCTTTCGCTTCAAGTGCATTTAAGGTTGTCGGTTTTTCTAGTAATAAATGTTTTCCAGCTTGCAGTACAGTTTTTGCCATTTCATAGTGCAAAAAGGGCGGTGTAGAGATGCTGACTGCTTGCACTTCTGGTAAGGACACAATATCTGTCAGGGAGTCGGAAGCGTGGGGGATATTATGGGATTCTGCTATGGCTTTGGCTTTATTGATATCTCGGTGATAAACAGCAACTACCTCAGTGCGAGGATGTGCTTGGAATCCAGGGATGTGGACTTTTTGACCAAATCCAGTGCCTGCGATCGCAATTCCAATCATATCATTATTTGCTCCCATTAATTACTTAGCTAAACCCTAATAATTCCACCTCAAAAAAGTATACTTTTTTATGTGCAAGTGGATTTACCAGATAATTATCTATTCTAATCATCTTAAGACTTACCCAAACAATAGCCGAAAATAATTATTTTATGGTAAGAGCAATTTTGGTAAATTTGGAAGATAAAATCTTAATGACATCGATAACGGAAATCCGATGCTTGAGAGCATAATTTTTTAGTTGCATGATTTATTCTTCTAATAGTTTAGGACTTACGCACTGTACAAATTTATTATCTTGTGCATTAACGAAAATAGGTAGTTTCAGGCTTTTATCACTCATTCTTTGATCAATAGCGTAGGCGTAGCCCGCCGCAGGCATCGCCTCAAAAGTGTCGAAAAATCATGTTTTAATGCCTGAAATCCATACCCCATATTTAGTTTTTCTTGTCAATGCGTAAGTCCTATATAGGATTACTATTTGATTTTTGAACAACACGTAGGGTGTGTTATCGCGAAGCATAACGCACCATTTTCAAGGGTTTGGTGCGTTAGACTAAAGTCATAACGCACCCTACAAATACTTAATTTTTTTCAGAAATCAAACCGGATTCCTATAGTTTTTGATCTAATTCAAATTTATTAGCTTGGGCTAATCCGTTAGATACTTCTTCGATTACTTGCTGAATGTCAGCGAAAACTAGATTATTACTTGTCGAGTAATATCTTGATTTGGTCAATCTTTTTAATTCCGATGAATCTTGTACAGAGTCCAGAATATAAGAAACACCGTTCAAAAATGTCACAAGTTCTGAAATACTCATAATCAACCACTCTCCAGTGCTGTATATTGATGATTCAAAATCTTAGTTACTTGCAAAGGCAAATAATGTAACTGGACAAGACAAGGAACGGACAAGAAACCGACAGTCCAAGTAGCTACAAGAAAAGTTACTATCCTCTGTCTAGTCTTGTAGCGTATACCTGTCTGGTCAGATGTTGTATACTTGTCCACCTATTTAATATACCAATGTTATATAGGTTTAACATCTATATATTAATCATATATTATTAAAAATTTTGCGCACGTAACTTATATAACCAGTATCAAACAAGCGTACCAGTATCAAACGAGTGTAATATAGAAGAAATAAAAAAGTGAAAAATGGCTAAACTAAATGTCGGATCAATAAATTTATCAGATTTTGATAAAGATTGGTTTTTGGTAGTCTCAAAGCTAATGGAGCGATCTGTAAGGGCTAATTTAGCCTCAATAAGTTCATTCTACATAAGAAGAAATATCGGAGCTTTTAGAGAGCTACTAGCCTACAAAGCTAAAAAACACGGAATTTCAGAAGATGAATGCTTTGAAATACTACTCAATAATGGTGAATTCCCTATCCCAATTGCTGGCTTTTTAGAAGAACCTCCACAAATAAATGAAGAGTAAGTGGGGATGATTGGGGACGACTCAGACTAATTGGAGATGTGTTGGAGATAAGTGCTTATACTTAGATATTGATTACACAAATAGAACACTCAGAGCGTCCTATGATAGTACTTAAATGTTACTTTGTCTTCGTTCTGAAAGCTGTCTATTCGGAATATAAATGGCATTAGTAAAGCACTAAGTAGTCAGACAGAATTAATTACACAATGTCATTACGAATGAAGCGTACCCCTCTGGGGAAGCAAGCTACGCGGTAGCGTCTCCAAAAGTTGAGGAATAAAGCAATCGCAATGACTGTAAATATTTTTGTCTGACCACTTATTAAAATATTTATGAGAAAATAAGTATATTAGAAGGATCTTAGTATATTAAATAAAACTTAAGTATGGTAAGGAGATTTACCATACTTAATTACTGCCAATACTTGCTAAGTAGCCAAATCAATATTTGATTTACGAAAAAATTCAGTACAACTCAAAGAGGCTTCTTGACTGTCGCTTATTGCCTATAACCTCTTGCTCTTGCCTCCTACCGAAATGCTGTAACATTGCAATATTCCTCATCAACATTGCAATATTCCTCATCAACATTGCAATATTCCTCATCAACATTGCAATATTCCTCATCAACATTGCAATATTCCTCATCAACATTGCAACGTTCTTCATAAAGATTGCAACATTCCTCATTAACATTGCAACATTCCTCATCAACATTGTAATATTCCTCATCAACATTGCAATATTCCTCATCAACATTGCAATATTCCTCATCAACATTGCAATATTCCTCATCAATATTGCAATATTTCTCATCAACATTAAAGCAATTGTAAAGAAAAACAGGTAAAAACGGGAAATATAGAGAAATTACTCAGATTAGTTAGAATTTTTTTAACAAATATAATTATCACTAATTTTACTGAACCAAAAAACAGCTTTAGTAAGCCAAAGTAGCTTTAGAAACCTCTCTAAGGAATATATTGATGTCTCGTAAAAAACGTACATCCCGTGTTCTCGAAAAAGCTGAGTTGAGATCCGCTGGACTCAAAGCAATTGATTCAAATATGAGTTTTGGTGATGATTGCGATTTGCAAAACTTGAGTCAAGCAATTGAACAGCTAAGAACCATGCTTGATGCTTATAATACTGCATTAACTGTAATTGATTCTTCTAAAACTAAAATTGATGCGATGGAGAAAACCCTCAGTAATCTTACAGACAAGATGGTAAGAGGGGTTGCTTTTAAATATGGCAAAGATAGCAGCGAATATGAAATGGCGGGTGGGGTTCGCGATAGTGAACGGATTCGCAAAAGCAGATTGAGTCGCCTGAAAGCTGCTGCTGGAGAAGCATCAGTTGAAAATCCTAAAACTACCTAATACAGCCCGGATAAAAGCATAAAACAGAGGGAAAACAATGTTATTACAAGGGATGTAGGGAACGAACAAAGGCACTTGGCTGATTAAAATTATTTTATCAATTACTGCAATTGTTTATGGTAAAGCATAACCTATTGCAATTTTTTATATGTACTAATACTCTTCGATAAACAACAATTATATACAGCTACTATCATGCACGATCATGCATATTAGATGGGGCATTTTATAGTCATAACTAATATTTTATAATGCTGAGACTCTTGCTGCATAGTATTTTCAACCATTTTGCTTGTCTAAATACTGATTAGAGTTTATAGTGATACGGTGTTTTCCGTTCCTTGTCTCGGCAGATTCATAACATGATTTATTCTGGCAAATTACAAAAGTATTTTGCGGGCATTTCTTTGTCTGTAATTGTAGTAAGTGACTTAGTTCTCACACAAAAAACTGCTCCAGTTTTAGCTGAAACCATAAATACATCGGTTGGCAATGCTGTGACATTCAGCTGCAATGATAGTGAAGCGACAGTTGCAGGTAAAAATGGCCCCAAAGTAGTTAATGGAACAGCAAAAATTTACATTGGTTATGAGCAATTATCAAATAACAAAAACCCTGTAACTATCCGCTTTAATAATGGGATAAAAGCATGGTGTCGTAATGATTACGAGACAACAGGTGACGATGGTACAGGTTACGGATTGTATTGGAATGGAAGTGATGTTTTATATGGCATTTACTCTTCCACAGGCACTCAAACAGGTAATGATTTTAGCCGTTTTGCCAGTGGTCGGTGGTTGCCTAGCTATGGTAATGGAGGCGGGCCAAAAGCCGCAGTTATAGCCCGGATTAATCCATCTAATGGCCAGGTTGATTATGCCACATTTTTATCTTCTAAAAAGCCAGATAATGGACAAACTAACTCTTTACTTGTCAATTCTTTATCATGGAATGGCACAAATTTAACTGTGAAAGCTCAGTCATGGTGGACTCCTCGTGGCACTAATACAAATTCCATGAATTGCTCTGGTTCATCACCTTATCAATACACAGCCGCATTTACAAGCGATTTAAGAACGATGACCTCAGCTTCAGCCAATACTTGTAGCTAAAAGAGAAAAATTCAGCTTTCAAATTAAGGAAACATATTATTTCCAGTTGTTTAAGAATTAACAAAAAATTTGGCAATCTAATTCGCAGCTTCAGATACCCGACTTCTCCAATAAGTTGGGGTTTTTGTTGTTCACAAATGATTTAGGATTGACTTTGTAGAGACGGCGATTCATCGCGTCTCTTGCCTTAACCGAACAGCATTGGCATTGCTATAGCTAAAACACCATCTCTTTAGTAGCTAATACCAATTTAATTAATGATTGCAACAACATATCCTTGGGTAAAGACGCGATGAATCGCGTCTCTACAAATGGTCTATTTGTTGCATTCTTTTTTCAAATTGGTCTAATTACCCAGAAATGGTATGAACTAATAGAAAATAAAGCTTTTTAAACCCGCGTGGGCGGGTTTAGTCTGTTTAGATGCAGTTTCTAACCGTCGATTTAACTTCCGATTTCTAACTCCCGGATTCTGCTGCATCTGCCCCTAATTGTTCCCATTTGGACGCTGAATAATTGTCTCCACCACCCGCCGCTTGGCTTTAGGATCGATACCTACTAAGCGCACATATTCACCGCTATATTCTGCCAGAGTTGATTCCAAATTTGAGATGGCATCAGACTCAGCATCGATGTGGCTATGAACACAAGTTTGCCAAGAACCTGTGCGGAAGCGGCGCTCATCTACGTGTTCAATACTAATTTTGTAACCTTGAGATAATAATTGTCTAATTTGAGCTTGTGTGTCTAGTGTCAAATGGACACTTGATGCTTCCTGTTTCTGGAATTGATTAGTTTTTACTTCTTTGGTTGCGCCATTTGACGGCTGACTAATTGGTGTTACCACAGCAGGTGGTGCGGATTGAGAATTTCTACCTCGATTTAGTCGATTGTAATCATCAACCAAATGAGAACTTTCCACCCGTTTTTGTTCGCCAACCAGGAAGTTACCAGACTCGATTAAGTGAGACAGCCTGAAATCTGGCTTTTTAAACTCAGGTGGCCCTTGAGTGCTGTTAACCACATTCAAGGATATCTGCTCAAAACCTACTTTATGAATGTAATTGCGGATTTGTTCGTCATAAATGCGCGATCGCAAAGCGCTAAAAAAGTCAATAGACTGATTGACAAAAGTATCAACTAGCTGTTCAATTTCTTTTTGTGACAATCCATCCGCTTCAAAAATTCCCTTGACAATTCCCACCTTATCGTCTCTATCTGGTTCCCAGTAGAATTTCTCCATCCGTCCATCCCGAATTAACGGTGCATAGAGGGTAGAAAAATCATTACCTGTGACAATAATCGGCACACGATGTAAAGGTGTGGAATCATAGCTTCCCGGTAACTGCACATCTGTGGGATTATCAGCAATATTCATCAGTGTGGCATTCACCAACTGGGTGTTTACAGTATATTGAGTGCCTTCATCAAAACGTCCAGCACCAGCATCTAAATCGTTAATCATCAGTACACACATTTTGCCGCGTACTTTGATCAGTTCAGCTGTTTCCCGATAGCGCAACCGAATTAACCGCGCTGGATCTCCCGCATCTGGACTTTCTAATTCGCCGCCAGATACGTGAGTCACTTCGATACCCATTTTCTCGAAGACTAATTGACATTGAAATGTTTTACCTTCTCCTTTGCGTCCATGAATACCCAGGATCACGGGAACTCGCACGCCAGGAAGCTTCAGGAAATTTTTGGTAATGTGGACAGCAAGTTTGTCCAAAAAGCGGGGAGCGATGTAGTAACCCATGAGTTTATGCGATCAAAAATTAACACTTCTAAGGTTAATGTTAATTTTTTTTTGGGGATAGCGATCGCTTTTCTTTCAGACAAGCTGGTGCTTGTTTATCTGTTGGGTTGATTGTCTGCTGCCACAGTTGAACGCGCGCCCAAGCATGGAAGGAGTGAAAACTGCTGTTATTTGGTAGTGCCAAAAATTTGATTACAATATCAAATGACTTTGATGAGCCATTTGTATAATTCCAGGATTACTTACATTAGCCTATTTTTAAGAAGAGAGCGTGTTTGAAAACACGCCCTCGTATTGCATATCGCTACAGTTAATGGAAATCGTTTGTATCTACTACATCTCATTCGGCAAAATTTCTTTTAAAACAGATAACGCCTCTTCTGTTAATATATCTGGGTTGTTAGGATCTTGAGGCAATATAATACCGCGCTTTGCAAGAGCAGCAATAATTTCAGGGGTTAGTCGTGAAACAGGAGGCGTTGCGCCACCGCATACACTTTTCAATTCTTCATCATCTGTTACTTCTTCAATAAACATAACTGGAGCTAGATTTAAAGCGACGTTATCTTTAATTTTGTTTTTAGTCATAAATTACCTCAATTACGCCTTTATAACTAATCATTGAATATGTACTTAATGTATCACCTAGAAAAAGGAGAAATTAAGGTTTTATCCCATAATATCTTAGTTTTATGACTAATTTTCCTACTTTTTGGATTAATCCAATTAGACAAGGGCTGAGGAGGCGATACCTACGGTAAGCTACGCTAACGCACTTGCTGGCAGTGTGCCAGTTGGAAAATGTTCAGCCCACTGCTGACGATGGCTGATTGTAAAAAACCTTGAGACTCAACTCTCAACGTTACAATTGACCCAATACTTTATTTGCACTTATTGTGGTTTAACATCACTTTTTATTTAATTTTACTTCTGTAATGCTGATGGATACTTATAATATGGGAATTAAAATTTAACTATGGAAACACAACCGATACAAGTAATTGGAGGTGGACTAGCTGGGACAGAAGCAGCTTGGCAAATAGCGCAAGCTGGAGTGCCAGTAATTCTGCATGAAATGCGTCCAAAGCGATTTAGTCCGGCTCATCATACAGAACATTTAGCAGAATTAGTGTGTAGTAATTCCTTTGGAGCAATGGCAAGCGATCGCGCGGCGGGATTATTGCACGAAGAGTTACGCCAACTCGGTTCTATCGTCATCTCGAAAGCTGATGAACACGCCGTTCCCGCTGGTGGGGCGCTAGCGGTAGACAGGGGACAATTTGGCCAAGATTTAACTGAAACTTTAGCGAGTCATCCTTTAGTTGAGTTTCGCCGAGGTGAAGTGTCTGCAATTCCTGAAGGGATTGTGGTTTTAGCAACCGGGCCATTAACTAGTCCCGATCTAGCAGAAGATTTGCAGCGCTTTACGGGGATGGAATACCTCAGCTTTTTCGATGCAGCCAGCCCGATTATCGTCGGAGAATCGATTAATCGTGACATTGCTTTTATGGCATCACGTTATGACAAAGGTGAAGCCGCTTATCTCAACTGCCCAATGAATAAAGAGCAGTACTTGCACTTCCGGGAAGAACTCTGTAAAGCTGAACAAACAGAACTCAAGGGTTTTGAACGGGAAACGGCGAAATTTTTTGAAGCTTGCTTACCCATAGAAGAACTAGCCCAGCGCGGGGAAGATACCATGCGCTACGGCCCCCTGAAGCCAGTGGGATTGTCAGATACTCGCACAGGGGAACGTCCTTATGCTGTGGTGCAGTTACGACAAGAAGATAAAGCTGGTCAGCTGTGGAACATGGTAGGATTTCAAACAAATCTGCGTTGGGGCGAACAAAAGCGCATCTTTCAATTAATTCCCAGTTTAGAAAAAGCAGAGTTTGTCAGGCTGGGAGTGATGCACCGCAACACTTTTATTAATGCTCCCCAATTAATGCATCCCACCTTGCAATTTAAAGAGCGTCCGACATTATTAGCTGCTGGACAATTGATTGGTACTGAAGGTTATACTGCTGCGGCTGCGGGTGGTTGCTTGGCGGGAATTAATGCAGCGCGGTTAGCCTTGGGTAAAGAAGCTTTGGTTTTACCACCAACAACCATGATGGGTGCGTTATTGGAATTTATTAGTTCTGCTTCACCGAAACATTTCCAACCAATGCCGCCTAACTTTGGGATTTTCCCCGATTTAGGAATGAAAATTAAAAGTAAACCAGAGCGTTATGGACGTTACCGCGATCGCTCTTTAGCTGATTTGGCAAACTGGAAAGCTAATCGTAATTAATGAGTGCTGAGTGCTGAGTGCTGAGTTAGGAGTTAAGAGTTAAAAGTTAGAAGTTTTGTTTACCCCCTTGTCCCCTTCATCTCCCTTATCTCCTCCCCTGCTCCCCTGCTCCCCACTCCCCACTCCCCATCTATTCTTTAATAGTGACTAATCCATGTATGCCTAGTGCTGTAATTACACCTCCCAGTAATCCCCAGGTACCATCGGCAAATACGTTGATGCGATGAATGTAGGTGCGATGATAGGCATACTCTAACTGTCTATCATTTACTTTTCCAACCTCTACTAGGTTTTCCACATACTTTTCAGCTTTAATCAGTGCTGCATAATCGAGATTAAACCAATACAACGATACTCCCACCACTGCCAAACCTGGCAAAACCAAGGTAATTAAGAGAATTGCTATACGTGCGTTCATACACCTCACCCGCTAACATACCTGCTCAATGCTGACATAGCTGGAATCCTTGTGTTACAACTTGGCATACCAATTTAATAATGTGTTGGCGTGGGTGAACTAGATTTTGGGAATAATCCTCATAGTGTTTGAAAGTATCGTTTTGATTAGGTTCGCACTATGAGAGGGCGATTTCTAGAAAAAAAGCAGATTTATTGCTGTTTATCTATTGCATTTTGCTGTATTTTGTGGATTTGTTTGGCATTAATTCCAGCCGACGCAACGTCTACAGGGTCTATTGATACTCTACGACAACAGCAGCAACAAATGAACCAGCAGCGTCAGGGTGTAGTTGGAGAGCGCGATCGCTTAACTAATCTCCAACAAGAGGCGCAAAAACACCTGACTGGTTTAAAGCAAAATCTGCAAACTACAGATAGCTATCTTCTAGAGAGCGAATCACGATTACAACTTGCTACCCAACGCCTCCAGCAGTTAGAAACTGATTTAGATGTGGCAGAACGTTCATATCAGGAGCGGCAAATTGCAACAGTAGCACGATTGCGTTATCTTCAGCGATCGCCTGCTTTTGCGGGATGGGCAGTTTTGCTCGAAAGTGAAAATATCAGCGACTTTTTCAGCCGTCGTCATCAGTTGAAGTTAGTGTTTCAAGCAGACCAGAAAATTTTACTAAAACTCAACACCCAAGCAAACTCAATCGATAAACAAAAAACGGAAGTAGAACAGCAAAAAAACGAAATTGGCTTAATTCGCGAACAACTGTTAGCACAAAAAGCTGATTATCAAACCCAGACACAATCACAATCAGAATTGATTCAACGCCTGAATAGCGATCGCCTCGCCTTAGAAGCAGCGCAAAATCAGCTTGAAAGAGAATCTAAAAATCTGGAAGTCTTGATTCAACAAAAGGTAGCAGAAGCTGAAGAGGCGCAAGGAAAAACCAACAGCCGGACAAATATCATCATTCGGGGAACTGGTGTAATGGCATATCCTAGCGATGCTTCTACTAGCAGTCCCTTTGGCTGGCGGATTCACCCAATTCTTGGCTATCGTCGCTTTCATGCCGGGTTAGATTTTGCCGCTAGCTATGGTAGTAAAATTCGGGCAGCAGATTCGGGAAGAGTAATTTTTGCTGGGTGGTATGGTGGCTATGGTAGAGCGGTAATTATCGATCACGGTAATGGCATAACTACACTCTACGGTCATACCAGCGAGTTGTATGTCTCTGAGGGACAAGCAGTTGAACGCGGACAAGCGATCGCTGCTGTCGGTTCTACAGGTTTCTCAACTGGCCCTCACCTCCACTTTGAAGTCCGTCGCAATGGTACACCCGTAGACCCAGCTAATTATCTTTAAAGCTGCGAATCTTATCACAGACGTGCTATAATATGGAAGATTAAGGGCGCGTAGCTCAGTGGATAGAGCAACAGATTCCGGTTCTGTGGGTCGGGGGTTCAAATCCCTCCGCGCTCGTTACCTTTACAAGACTAACCACAAAATCGAGAGGTTATTTTCTCTCATGGGATAAACCTAGTTTACCCTATGGGACAGAATGGCAACGGATAGTCTGGAATACAAAAATTAGTGTACGTATGTGGTGATTGATATAACACTACACTACAGATTTTGTTTTCTCATTCAGTCTCTCACCCCTATTACCTACCCCAAAATTGTTTTAAAAAATAAAACAATGGGGCATTTGTTGGAGGGAATTCTTAAAGTAGAGGTAGAGACTAAATCTTCCCCATTAGCAGGACATGGGTTTGATGCAACTAGGATTTTTGTGGAGCGCAATTAATTATGACTGCTTTAACCTTACAATTACCTTCTAATCTGCAATTTACTGATGAGGAATTTGCACAGATTGTAGCTGTGAATAAAGAATTACGACTAGAGTTAACTGCTGAAGGGGAATTAATTATCATGTCACCGACTGGAGGAGAAACGGGAAACCGTAATTTCGATTTATTAGGTCAAATATGGTTTTGGAGCAATCAAAATAAATTGGGAAAAGCTTTTGATTCTTCTACTGGGTTTAAATTGCCAAATGGGGCAACTCGTTCACCTGATGCTTCTTGGATAAGGATAGAAAGATGGGATGCTCTTACCCTAGAACAAAGAAAGAAATTTCTCCCTTTGTGTCCTAATTTTGCAGTGGAATTAGTTTCTGAAACTGATGATTTGGAAGATACTAAAGCCAAAATGGAGGAATACTTAGCAAATGGCTTGCAACTGGGTTGGTTAATTAATCCTAAAGATAAACAAGTAATAATTTATCGCCCAAATCTTGCACCAGAAGTTTTACAATCTCCCACAAGTTTATCGGGTGAAGATGTTCTCCCTGGTTTTGTTTTAAATTTACAGCAAATTTTTGCATAGATGACTGATTATCTTGATTTTATTTCTACAAACACTAAACATTATTAAATTTGCTTAAACCATCGACACTCCCTTTAAACATCAAAAGCCCTGCTGAGGTGGGATACTGGAACTACACTTAAAATTTAATCGCGATCGCACTTCTTCACCAACAAAATCAAATAACTCAAAGCTTATATGGTTTTTCAGTACACTAACGCATTTGTCACCATAGCATCGGTTAATTTTGAGAAGTTAGTGAATTTCTATACCAAGTTGCTGGAGCAAAAGCCAGTTTCTTTGGTTCCGAACGTCTATGCTGAGTTTAATTTAGTTAGTATGCGATTAGGTATTTTTAAACCAAAGAACACAAATGAATCGGAATTTGAAGCGATGTCTGACGACAAGCTACTTTGTGTCTACGCCAAAAGTAAGATAAGTTTGTGTTTAGAGGTGAGTAACTTAGAAGATGCGATCGCTTACCTAAATGCTTTGGGCTATCCTCCACCAGGAGAGATTTCCATTGCTTCCCACGGCAGAGAAATATATGCTTATGACCCTGATGGCAATCGTCTGATTTTACATCAAGCCATAGTGAATGATAATTGATAAGTGATAATAATTTATTTGGTAATTAACTATGGCTATAACTCAAAACTATAGATTAAACCTGATTCAATGGTATCCAGGTCACATTGCGAAAGCTGAAAGGAAGCTCAAAGAACAGCTGAAGCGCGTAGACGTGGTGTTTGAGGTACGAGATGCTCGGATTCCCTTAGCGACTCACCATCCCCAAATAGGTGAGTGGGTAGAAGGTAAGGCACGGGTGTTGATACTTAACCGAGTAGATATGATTACACCACAAATGCGATCGCTATGGATCGATTGGTTTAAACGTCAAGGAGAACTCCCCTATTTTACCAACGCTCAACATGGTAAAGGTATAGCAGAAGTAGCGCGGGCAGCGCAAGCCGCTGGGATAGAACTCAATCAAAGAAGAAGCGATCGCGGGATGTTACCCCGTCCAGTGCGGGCTGTGGTGATTGGTTTTCCCAATGTCGGTAAATCAGCTTTAATTAACCGCCTGTTGGGAAAGCGAGTCGTGGAAAGTGCAGCCCGTCCTGGGGTAACTCGCCAACTACGCTGGGTGCGAATTTCCGAACATTTAGAATTGCTAGATGCTCCTGGCGTCATCCCTTTAAGATTAGAAGACCAAGACGCAGCCTTGAAATTAGCTATTTGTGATGATATCGGTGAAGCATCTTACGATAACCAGCTAGTAGCAGCAGCCCTAGTGGATTTACTCAACTATTTAGAAGCTGTAGCCGGAGATTTACTACCAAAAAAACCATTACAGTCTCGCTACCAACTCGATTCAACATCAGACACCGGAGATACCTATTTACACGCCTTAGCAGAACATCGTTACAAAGGTGATGTAGAGCGAGCAGCAAGGCAACTTTTAACAGATTTTCGCAAGGGGTTGTTGGGTGAAATGAGTTTGGAATTGCCACCCAATTAAATCTAAATTCAAATAGTAAAAATTAGGAAATCTATTTGATTTTTAACAGAACTTACGCAACTATCACAAGCAATGGCGCGGCTATACCGTCCTGCGCGCCAAACAACTAGGCGATAAACATGGTAACGTCTGGAATTTTAATTGCGGAGCTAGTTTTATAAGCTAAATCTTTGAGCTTAAAGCAGACTAAAATTAATTGATTTATTGGAGTAGCACATAGTTACTGAAAAATGCGATCGCGCTAGTGGTTGTTAACCAAGATATGGTATTGGGAAATATAACACTAGTATCAAGAGATTTTCGTAAAAATTTATGAGCGCAAAAGTTGATGGAACTTTAAGGATTGCTGGCTACCAAATCATCGAGCAACTTTATTCAGGTTCTCGTACTCAAGTGTATCGGGCAATTCGAGAATGCGATACCTTTCCTGCGGAACGCTACGCGAACGGTGGGCTTCGCCAACGCCTGCCAGTTGTCATCAAGCTCTTAAAACGAGAATACCCAAATTTTACCGAATTACTACAGTTTCGCAACCAATATGCGATCGCTAAAAACCTAAATATTCCCGGCATTATCAAACCCTACAGCCTGGAAGCCCATCATAATGGCTATGCCCTAGTCATGGAAGACTTTGGTGGTGTTTCCCTGCGGCAATTTACTCAAGGAAAAACACTGACATTAGAGCAATTTTTACCCATTGCTCTGCAACTACTAGAAATTTTACACCAGTTACATCAACAGCGCGTCATTCACAAAGACATCAAGCCAGCCAACATCTTGATTCACCCTGACACCAACCAAATCAAGCTGATTGACTTTAGTATTGCCTCGCTCTTACCACGAGAAACTCAGGAAATCCAGAGCCTCAATGGACTAGAGGGAACGCTAGCTTATCTGTCGCCAGAGCAAACCGGACGGATGAACAGAAGCATTGACTACCGCAGTGACTTCTATTCTTTAGGTGTGACTTTCTTTGAATTACTGAGTGGAAAATTGCCCTTTGAATCCCATGAACCAATGGAGTTGGTGCATTGCCACATTGCGAAACTTCCACCCTGCCTGTGTGATTTCAACCCCGAATTGCCCTTGATGCTGGGCGAAATTATCCGCAAACTGATGGCGAAGAACGCCGAAGACCGCTATCAAAGTGCGCTAGGACTTAAACATGACCTTGTTACCTGCTTAGAACAGTGGCAAGAAACAGGCAAACACACTTGGTTTGATTTAGGACAGCGCGATATCAGCGATCGCTTTCTCATACCCGAAAAACTCTACGGGCGGGAATCGGAGGTAAAGACACTATTAGAAGCATTTGGTTATGTGGCCAATGGTGGCTCCCAACTGATGCTAGTGGCAGGTTTCTCTGGTATTGGCAAAACCGCAGTCGTCAATGAAGTGCATAAACTGATTGTGCGCTGGAACGCCTACTTCATCAAGGGCAAATACGACCAGTTCAACCGCAACATTCCTCTGTCTGCTTTTGTACAAGCCTTTCGTGACTTAATGGGACAGTTGCTTAGTCAAAGCGATACTCAGCTAAAGCAATGGCAGAGCAAGATTTTAGCGGCAGTTGGAGAGAACGGACAACTTCTGATCGAGGTAATTCCTGAACTAGAGCAGCTGATTGGCAAACAGCCTGCGTTCGCCTTTGGCGTTGGCGGAGCCATCGCTGAATTATCGGGCAGTGCAGCACAGAACCGTTTCAATCTGCTGTTCCAAAAGTTCATTCAGGTGTTCGCGACAAGAGAGCATCCGTTGGTGATGTTTCTCGATGACTTGCAGTGGGCAGATTCGGCATCGCTGAATTTGCTGAAATTGTTGATGGCTCAGAGCGATTGCAGGCATCTATTCATTATTGGCGCATACCGTGATAACGAGGTGTTTGCGGCTCATCCACTCATGTTAGCGGTAGATGAAATTGAAAAGGCATCATCCTGCGTCAACACCTTGAGTCTAGCTCCCTTAAGTCAAGCAGATGTCAACCATTTAATCGCCGATTCGCTCAGTTGTGCAACTGAAAAAGCATTACCGTTAACAGAGTTAGTTTATCAAAAAGCCAAAGGCAATCCCTTTTTCACAACTCAGTTTTTGAAAGCGCTACATGAGGATGGGCTAATTAGCTTTAATTGGGAGGTTGGTTTTTGGCAGTGTGATGTAGCGCAAGTGCGTAGACGCATAGCGGCTTGTCCTCAGACATCCCTTGCTCTGACTGATGATGTGGTGGAATTTATGGCACAACAACTGCAAAAATTGCCCGACATCACTCAAAATGTTCTGAAACTGGCAGCCTGTATCGGCAATCAATTCGATTTGGCGACGTTAGCGATCGTTTATGAAAAGTCGCAGACAGAAACCGCTTCAGACTTGTGGAAAGCATTGCAAGAAGGATTTATCATTCCTACCAATGAAATTTACAAGTTTTATCAGGATTCCTCATTGGTGATTGGTCATTTGCAAATGACAAGTGACCAATCACCAATGACGGTTTACAAATTCTTGCATGATCGCGTCCAGCAAGCTGCTTATTTCCTAATTCCAGACGCCCAAAAACAGATCGCTCACCTAAAAATTGGTCAACTATTACTGACTCATACGCCTGTTGCCAAACAAGACGAAAAATTATTTGAAATCGTTAACCAACTTAATATCGGCAAATCCCTAATTGTCGATCTATCTGAGCAAATAGAACTCGCTCAACTTAATCTGAAAGCTGGACAAAAAGCCAGAGCCGCAACTGCCTATACAGCCGCATTTGAGTATTTCACTACAGGCATCGCCTTGTTAGCTAAGGATATGTGGCAAACGCAGTATGAGTTAACCTTAGCCCTCTACGAAGCTGCCACTGAAGCCGCTTACTTGAGCGGCAACTTTGAGCAGATGACACAATTGGCGGCAATCATTACAGAACACTCTAGAAGCTTGTTGGATACGATTAAGGTCTATGAAGTTCAAATTCAAGCAGCTCAAGCCCAACATCAATTTATAGAAGCAGTAGAGATTGCCCTCAAGAGTGTGGAGCGTTTAGGAAACAGCCTGACAAAGCAACCCAGTCAATCAGATATTGCCAAAGCATTCGAGACGACTAAATCCATTTTGGCTGGAAGGCAACCGCTGGATTTAATCAATTTGCCCCAAATGACAGATCCTAACAAGTTAGCAGTTGTACGGATTCTTGCCACTGTCTCTGCTGCTGCCTTTGTTGTCACTCCAGCGCTCTTACCATTTATTGTTCTCGAACAGGTCAATTTATCCGTTCAATATGGCAATAGTTCATTTTCGGCAATTGGCTATGCCTACTATGGACTAATACTTTGTGGGATGGTAGGAGAGATTGACTTTGGGTATGAGTTTGCAAAACTAGCACTTTTATTGCTCGAACATTTCCATGCCAAAGAACTGAAATCCAGAGTTTATGTCGGAATTCATTGTAGTGTGTGGCATTGGAAAGAGCCGCTCAAGAACACCTTACCGTTTCTCCGGGAAGGCTACGAAGTTGGATTGGAAACGGGAGATTTAGAATCGGCTGCTATTTGCGGATTCATTTACATCTCATACTGTTGGTTTCTGGGCAAAGAATTAAGCGATCTTAGCCGAGAGAGTGCTGCCTTTCGAGATCAGCTCAAGCAGCTCAACCAAGAAGGTCTTACCAGTCATTTGACCGTTTTTCAGCAACCAATTTTGAATATGCTTGGCGATTCTGCTGAACCTTGGCAGCTGACTGGAAATGCCTTTAATCGAGAGGAAATTGTGCCAGCCCTCCAGCGATCGGGCGATCAGACTGCGCTGTATTATTTCTATGCCAACCAACTTGGTCTGTGTTATATGTTTGGCAAGTTTGAGTTGGCGATAGAAGCTGCGATCGCTGCTGAAAATTATATAGGTGGTGCTACAGGCTTATTCATAGTTCCGCTCTGCTACACCTATGATTCTTTAGCCAATCTGGCAATCTATTCTCAGGTTTGTGAGGTACAACAGCAACACATTCTGCAACGGGTGGCTAAAAATCAGGAAAAAATGAAAAAGTGGGCTGATCGTGCTCCAGAAAATTACCTGCACAAATTTTATTTAGTTGAAGCCGACCGATACCGAGTCTTAGGGCAGAAATCAGAGGCAATAGATTTGTACGATCGCGCCATAACTCTCGCTAAAAAACACGGTTACACCCAAGAAGAAGCACTTGCCAATGAACTGGCAGCAAAATTCTACCTCGACTGGGGTAAACAGCGCATTGCTCAGTCATATATGACCCAAGCCTACTATGGCTATGCTCGTTGGGGCGCTAAAGCCAAAGTCGCCGACTTGGAACGACGCTATCCCCAACTCCTCGCCCCGATCTTAGAGCAAACCCGTTCTCCCCTCTCAACTAACGACACTATCTTCACATTGGGGAGTCTCACCTCCACCAGTTCCGCCACTTCCGATAATAGCAGCGTCTCTGTTGCTTTAGATTTAGCTACCATTCTCAAAGCTTCCCAAACCCTTTCTGGGGAAATCGAACTCGAAAAGCTGCTTTCAGCTTTGCTGCATATTGTCATTGAAAATGCTGGAGCCGATAAATGTGTATTCATGCTTTTGGAGTCAGATCGGTTGCTAGTTCAGGCATTAGCACAGCTTTCCCTGAGCGGTGTACAGAATCAGGCTGCCGTCGATTTTTACTCGATGTTGCTCAACCCACAGCCTGTTGAAGACTCAGTTGATGTGCCAGTTGGCTTAATTAATAATGTCAAACGCAACTTACAACCAGTAGTAATTACTGATGCCACGGTGCATCCGCAACTACTCAATGACCCGTATATTCAGCAACAGCAGCCCAAGAGTATCTTGTGCTGCCCAGTTTTGCATCAGGGTAAATTGCTGGGCGTATTGTACCTAGAAAATAATTTGGCAACCGGAGCCTTTACAAGCGATCGCGTCGAACTGCTGAACTTACTTTGTACTCAAGCCGCAATTTCTTTGGACAATGCCCGAATTTACCAAAATTCTCAGAACTATGCCCAACAATTGGCACAATCTCTAGGCAAATTGCAGCTTAGTGAAATCCGCTTCCAAAATTTAGCAAATAATATTCCTGGGATGGTGTACCAATTCCGTTTGGAGGTAGATGGTTCAACTTCAACACCCTACGTTAGTTCTGGCTGTTTCGACTTGTATGGATTAGAGCCAGAATTGGTGATGGCAGGGACGCATAGCCTTTACGATCTAAATCATCCTGACGATCGCCAATTTATTGGCCAAGCGATCGCCTACTCTGCCCAAACTCTCACACCATTTGAGGTAGAATGTCGCATTATCTTGCCCTCAGAAACTGTGAAATGGGTTCGATCTACTGCTCGCCCAGAGCGACAAGCCGATGGGGCAATCATCTGGGATGGGGTGATGATTGATATTAGCAATGGCAAACAAGCTGAAGAATCTCTAGCCAAAGAACGAGAGTTTTTGAATGCGATCATTCACAATATTACTGATGGAATTGTTGTTTGTGATGCTAGTGGCAAATTGACTTTATTTAACAAAGCAACTCGTGACTTTCATGGCTTACCAGTAGAATCATTACCAGCAGAACAGTGGACAAAACATTTCGATCTCTATCAACCAGATGGGCAAACACCTCTATCAACCACAGAAATTCCTTTGTTTCGCGCCTTGCAAGGGGAAATAGTCGAAAACGCTGAAATGGTAATTGCACCGAAGCATGGTTCTAAGAGAATTTTGTTAGCTAGCGGACAAGCGATCTTCGATTCTTCGGGTAACAAACTCGGTGCAGTCGTTGTAATGCGAGATATTAGCGAAAGGGCGCGGCTTGAAGCCGAACGCAAACAAGCTGAACTTGCCTTGCAGCAAAAATCACTTGATTTGCAACAAGCATTGAACGATTTACAAAATGCCCAATTACAAATTGTTCAAAGCGAAAAAATGTCAGCATTGGGCAACTTAGTTGCTGGTGTGGCTCACGAAATGAATAATCCCCTTGGTTTTATTGCTGCCAGTCTCAAGCAAGCTAAACCCACTGTGACTGATATTGTGGAACACTTAAAGCTTTATCAAGAAAGTTTACCCCACAAAAATGATGAAATTAAAAACCATGCTGAAGAAATTGACTTGGATTATAGCTTAGAAGACTTGCCTAAGATGATTGATGCCATGTCTATGGCGTGCGACAGGCTAAAAAATATCAGCACCAGTTTACGAACTTTCTCGCGTGCCGATAAAGATTATAAAGTACCGTTTAATATTCACCAAGGCATCGATAGCACGATTTTAATTTTGAAACATCGTCTCAAGGCTAACGAGCAACGTCCAGCAATTGAAGTGATAACTGAATACAGCACTTTGCCTCAAATTGAGTGTTTCCCTGGACAATTAAATCAAGTATTTATGAATATCTTAGCAAATGCTATTGATGCCTTGGAAGAATCGAATATTAGCCAAAGTTTTGCTGAAATTAAAGCAAATCCGAACTGCATTAAAATTACCACTACAGTAGCAACTAATTTAGTTAAAATTACAATCGCTGATAATGGTAAAGGGATCGAGGAAGAGGTAAAACAAAAAATATTCGACCATTTATTTACAACGAAAGCTGTTGGTAAAGGCACAGGATTAGGACTGGCGATCGCTCGTCAAATCGTTGAAGAAACCCATAATGGTAAGTTGAGTTGTAACTCTATTCTCCGTCAGGGGACAGAGTTTATCATTGAAATTCCGGTGTAAATATTTTCTCTGTTTATATAGCATTGGGTAAAAGTACAGAATTAGGACTGGCGAACGCTCGGCAAATCATTGTGGGTATTTTTGCGTAAGTCCTGGAATAATTCTGAATTCTGAATTCTGACTCCTGAATTCTGCTTCGATAACTTATAAACTTATAATTTATCATATACGTGCCTTTTTCCACTCGTTGAACTCACGTTTCACTAGGTTGCCAATGCTGCATTTATGGAAAAACAGCAACCCTTCTCCCTCAAGCAGATTTCTTCAGAGGATTGGGAAAATACGCCGCAGAATGTGAAGTCTCTGGTAGAATCACTGCTAGCAAGTGCGGCTTTCTCAGAAAGCCAAAGCCGTCTCATTCAATTTCTAGATGCCACCCCCATTGCGATCGCTGTCCACGACTCAACAGGGCAAGTTGTTTACATAAATCATCTCGCACAGGCATTGTTAGGCACCGATCGCCCATTAGAACTCAGTCCCGATCAACTCTCAAAAGTCTTTCAAGTTTACCGTGAGGGTACTGGGGCGCTCTATCCCTTGGAAGCCTTACCCAGTAATCGGTCTCTGGCTGGGGAAACGATTTGGGTTGACGATCTAGAAATTCATCGTGGCGATCGCGTGATTCCTCTGGAGGTTTGGGCGACTCCGATTTTTGGCGATCGGGGTGAGGTGACGTATGCGATTGTGGCGTTTCAAGATATTAGCGATCGCAAACGCCGGAATTTGGAACAGCAGATCGTCGAAAATACCCTGGTGAAAAGTGAACGCCGCTACCGCCAGGTGATCCAGGTACAAACAGACTTGATTTTGCGATCGCTACCGGATACCACCATTACTTTTGCGAACGATTCTCTTTGCCTTGCTCTCGGTCAATCCTTGGAGAATGTAATTGGATGGCGATGGAGTACCTTTGTCCCGCCAGAGGATTTAGATCAGTTGTATTGTAAAATTGCAGCCCTCACCCCAAAAAACCCAATCTTTGAAAACATCAATCAAGACTACCGCTCCAACAACCAGATTGGCTGGACACAGTGGATTAACTTGGGGATTTTTGATCAGCATGGACAGTTGACCGAAATTCAATCGGTGGGGCGAGACATCACCGCATTACAGGAGCAAATTCAACGCGAACAAGCTCTAAATCGAGTTTTCCAGTCCATCCGCAACTCCCTTGATTTAGACACGATTTTTGCCACCGCGACAGCAGAAACGGCGAAACTTTTGAAAACCCTAGACTGCTTTGTGGTGCAATATTTGCCAGAACAGGGCATTTGGAAACATATTGCGGAATTTCGCCACAATCCAGACGCACCAACAGTCATTGGCTTCGAGATTCCCGATGTGGGTAATCCCTTTGCGGCTCAACTCAAGCAGTTGCAGATTGTGCGGGTGGAAAATACAACCAACCTAGATAATCAGATTAACTCCGAAGTCGCCCAAATCATACCCGGCGCTTGGTTACTCATTCCCCTAGTGATTGAAGACACTCTGTGGGGGAGTTTCACAATTATAGCGCCGCAACAACCGTTTACCTGGAGCGATAACCAGATCAAACTGGCCCAGTCCGTCGCAGACCAACTGGAGATCGCGATTCACCAGGCCAATCTTTACCAACAAATACAACTGGAACTAACGGAACGCCGTCGGGTGGAGATGGCTCTGAGAGAAAGCGAAGCCCGGTTTCAAAATATGGCGGCGAATGTACCGGGGGCGATTTTTCGTTACCTGATCCGCCCTGATGGTTCTGACGGTGTAGTATACATGAGTCAGGGTTGTTACCTTCTCTGGGAAGTAGAAGCCCAAGATGTTGTCACAGATGCCACCATCCTCTGGCAAATGATCCATTCGGAAGACGTGGCTGGAATACAAGCCTCGGTGATGGAGTCAGCAAAAACATTACAACCCTGGTACTGGGCGTGGCGAATTATCACACCATCAGGGCGGGAAAAATGGCTGGAAGCTGCTGGCAGACCCACTCGCCAAGCCAATGGTGATATTATTTGGGATACATTGATTCTGGATGTAACCGAACGCAGACAAGCCGAATACCGTTTTCAAACCCTAGCAGCCAATACCCCAGGGGTGATTTATCAGTATGTGCTACATCCCGATGGATCGAATGCAATGCTTTATGTCAGTCCTGGTTGTCGATATCTCTGGGAACTAGAAGCCCAAGATATTGAGCGGGATGTGGAAGTAACCTGGCGGATGGTGCATCCCGACGATTTGCCTGCTATGCGAGATTCAGTGCTGGTTTCTGCCGAGACTCTACACCCGTGGAATTGGGAATGGCGCGTTACAACGCCATCGGGTCGGCAAAAATGGTTGCAAGCCTCGGCACGACCTCAGCCACAAGCCAATGGCGATATTATTTGGGATGGGCTGATTCTGGATGTCAGCGAACGCCAAGCGGCGCTACGCGAACGCAAACAAGCCGAAGAAGCGATGCGAGAAAGTGAAGCCCGCTATCGCTTGTTAGCCGAAAATACCAACGATCTCGTGTGCCTTCATGAGTTGAATGGTCGATATCTCTATGTTAGCCCGTCTTGTGAATTCCTCTTGGGCTATGGGCACGACGAAATGCTCAGAGAATATTTCTATACCTTCATCCATCCCGACGATCGCGATCGCGTTTACCAGGAAATTCGGACAGCGGTGTTCCGCAAAAAACCCACACCCATCACCTACCGAATGCTTCAGAAGCATGGCAACTATGTCTGGTTTGAGACCCTCACTAAGCCCATTCTGGATGCGACGGGTGAAATTGTTCAACTGCAAACCACCTCCCGCGATGTCACAGAACGCATCCAGGTGCAAAATCAGTTGAAACATGATGCCCTACACGATGGGCTAACGGGGTTGCCCAATCGCCATTTCTTGATGAAACGGTTGGAATTATCTATTCAACGAGCCTACCGTCTTGAAAATTATCATTTTGCTGTTTTATTTCTCGATCTCGATCGATTCAAAGTCGTCAATGATAGCCTGGGGCATTTGGCAGGAGATCAATTACTCATTGCCATTGCTCAAAAACTCCAAGCCACCCTCCGTAAAATGGATCTCGCCGCTCGTTTGGGTGGCGATGAGTTTGTGATCCTACTCGAAGAAATTAAGGATATTCAGGAAGCAGTTCGGATCGCAGAACGGATTTTTGCAGAGTTGCAAACACCCATGATGATTGAAGGACGTGAAGTATATACCACCTCTAGCGTTGGTATTGTCTTGGGTACAAAAGACTACGTTCAAGCCTCCCACTTGTTGCGAGATGCTGATATTGCGATGTATCGGGCAAAAAACAAGGGCAAAGCCCGATATGAAATTTTTGATACTGAGATGCACACTCAAGCTTTGAATCGACTGCATTTAGAAAACGATCTGCGCCGAGCAATCAAGTGTCAAGAATTTATCCTTCACTATCAACCGATTGTTGCTCTAGACACTAGACATCTTGTTGGCTTTGAAGCACTGATTCGCTGGCAACACCCTACCCAAGGGTTGAAATTTCCCGGAGAATTCATCCCTATAGCTGAGGAAATAGGACTGATTACCCGTTTGGACTATTGGGCAATTCGTACAGCCTGTTATCAGCTGGCAGCATGGAAAACTGCTTTCCCGGAACTTTCTGCCATGAAAGTGAGTGTCAATCTTTCGGCGCAAGATATCAAGCAGTCCGATCTGTTAGAAGAAGTCGATCGGATTCTGACTCAAACCCAATTAAATGGTCGTTACCTGACGTTAGAAATTACCGAAAGTATGTTGATTGAAGACATTGAGTCTACGATTAGTGTACTGAGCCAGTTGAAAGAGCGAGGAATTCAAATTAGCATTGACGATTTTGGTACAGGATATTCATCGTTAAATTATCTTCACCGTTTACCTGTGGATAGTCTGAAGGTCGATCGCTCTTTTGTAAATCAAATTCAATCAGGCAAAAAAAATCATCAGATTGTCGAAACTATAGTGGCACTGAGTAACCATTTAGAACTCGATGCGATCGCTGAAGGCATAGAAACTCAGGAACAACTGGAACACCTACAACACCTTGGCTACAAATTCGGTCAAGGGTATCTATTCTCGAAACCCATGAGCCACCACACAGCAGAAGCACTTTTAGCAAGTAAAAGTTTGTATTATAACCTTTGGTCTTAAGGGGAAGGGGAAAGGGGAAACAAAAAACGTACTCAATCCTGAGTCAGAAGAGTACTCAGTAATTTCGCACTTGGTAAATGCCCCACCCCTTCTGGGTTGTCTTTCAACTCAGCACTCCCCACTCCCCACTCATTACTCAGCACTCATTACTCAGCACTCATTACTCATTACTCATTACTCAGCACTCATTACTCATTACTCAGCACTCATCATGCCTTCCCCGCCACCACCGGCTTTTGAAGCAAAAGTTCCAGTGCTGCTTGATATTGCAGATCCGCTTGGGTGCCAATTTGTTCGCGGTTAATGGCTGCTTGGGAAATCACTTTATCTGGCTTAATGCCTAGTTTGTTAATATCCCGGTGTTGAGGAGTTTCATACTTAGCAATTGTGACTGCCAAACCCGAACCATCTGATAGCTCAAATAAAGATTGAATTAAGCCCTTGCCAAAGGTGGTTTCGCCTACCAGTTGAGCGCGACCATTATCTTGGAGTGCGCCGGCGAGAATTTCACTCGCACTGGCAGTTCCTTGATTCACCAAAATAACCAGAGGATCGTTCGTTAGGGATGCCCCAGAGGCTTCAAAACTACCCTGAATGCCTTGTCGGTTAACAGTGTAGACAATAGTGCCGGAGTCTAACCACAGACGGGCAATTTCAATTCCTGATTGCAATAGCCCCCCAGGATTATTTCGCAAATCTAGAATGTAGGCAGCAGCGCCTTTTTTTTCTAGACTAGAAATAGCGTGTGCCAATTCCGTTGAAGCGTTGGCATTAAATTGGGTAAGACGTAGATAGCCAATGGGTGTACCTTCAGCAGAAACACGCAAATCTGAAACCACAGGGTTAAGAGCAATGCGATCGCGTGTCAGTCTAATTTCCGTTTCTGCCTCTCCGTCCCGTTCGATGAGGAGAGTCACAAGGCTGCCACTGGGCCCGCGCATTCTGGTAGCAGCTTCATCAAGGGTGAGATTTTCTGTGGAAACGCCTTCAATTTTGAGAATGCGATCGCGTGGCCGAATCCCCGCTTTATCCGCCGGTGAACCGGCGATGGGAGCCACTACTTCTAACTTCCCATTCTCAGAATTCAAAGCAATTTGCAATCCTACCCCAGTCAGTTCTCCAGAAGTATTGACCTGCAAGCTACGGTACTGTTCTGGATCTAAAAAGCGGGTAAAAGGATCGTCGAGGCTCTTGAGCATCTTCCCAATTGCCTCATAACTGGCATTTGAGTCTGCCAGCGGCTTCTCCAGAACCTTTTGCCGCACAGCCGCCCAGTTTTGATGATTAAAGGTCTCATCTAGATAAGTACGATTAACAATTCGCCAAACTTCCGAAACCAGCTTTTGTTCACCGGTCAAAGCCAGCGCTGGCTGAGTGAGCGTACCCAACGCCAAGCAAAACGCCATTAACAATGAAAATCCAACCCGAAAGACTTGTTTATTCATGAACCCCATTATCAATTCCACCTCAACCCAAATTGCTTAGATAATGCCCACTTCCTCTGTTGTTGATGAAATCTATCTCTCGATTATGTTACTTTTTTTATAGAAGTGGTGCATTTTTCTCATCAAGTTGTTCAGTCAATTGATGCATCGTATCCACTCACCAAAGGATAAAATCTACTTTGTGTCCACCATTTTGTGTGTAGGGGCGTAAAGAGATCGCAATATATTCCATCTTTACAGAGTGTAAAGTTTCTGAAGTCTCTTAGCACGCCAAAAGCTGAAAAGCAAACAAAAAAACTCCCCTTTACTAAAATCCCAAAATTACTATTTGGGAGAGAAGTCTGAGCGAAGGCTTCTGCCGATTCAGAACTTCGGGATTTATCAACCGCAACCGACTTTTAGGAACTTGAGATTGTATGGCCAACGTTTACGACTGGTTTGAGGAACGCCTGGAGATTCAGGCACTCGCCGAAGACGTTACTAGCAAGTACGTCCCTCCCCACGTCAATATCTTTTACTGCCTGGGTGGAATTACCTTGGTTTGCTTTCTCATCCAGTTTGCTACTGGATTTGCCATGACGTTCTACTACAGGCCAACAGTTACTGAAGCTTTCTCCTCAGTAGAGTACATCATGAATGAAGTAAACTTCGGTTGGCTAATTCGCTCCATCCATCGCTGGTCTGCGAGCATGATGGTATTGATGATGATTTTGCACACCTTCCGGGTTTATCTGACTGGTGGTTTCAAAAAGCCTCGCGAACTGACCTGGATAAGTGGTGTGATCCTAGCTGTGATCACCGTTTCCTTCGGAGTTACCGGCTATTCTCTACCTTGGGATCAAGTTGGCTATTGGGCTGTGAAAATCGTTAGCGGCGTACCAGAAGCAATTCCCGTGGTTGGAGTTCTGATTTCCGACCTATTGCGCGGCGGTTCCAGTGTTGGTCAAGCAACACTAACTCGTTACTACAGCGCACACACATTTGTATTGCCTTGGTTGATTGCAGTATTCATGCTGTTTCACTTCTTGATGATCCGCAAGCAAGGCATTTCCGGGCCTTTGTAATCTCAGCTATTAGCGAAAGGCAACATTTGTTAGTTTTCAGATTGAGTTGTTTGTTTTAAACTTATGAAACACAAGAAATTAATTGCACATAAGTTCCAAAAAACAAATACTTGTATCTGGAGCGTAAAGCGATAGAAAACTTCAGGCGGATGACTGTAGATATCGCTGTTTCCCGCCTTTTAGTTGCCTAGTAGCTGATAGCTTTCACAAATGCTTTAATTTAACTTAAGCAGGAGAGCACATTTCAAAATGTCAACACAAAAAAAACCTGACCTGAGCGATCCTCAGTTAAGAGCCAAACTCGCTAAAGGCATGGGTCACAACTACTATGGTGAACCCGCTTGGCCAAATGACTTACTTTACGTTTTTCCAATTGTGATCATGGGTTCCTTCGCTGCGATTGTGGCTCTAGCTGTGCTAGATCCCGCAATGACCGGTGAACCAGCAAATCCTTTCGCCACACCATTGGAAATTTTGCCAGAGTGGTACTTGTATCCAGTCTTCCAAATTTTGCGATCGCTTCCTAACAAACTTTTAGGAGTGTTAGCAATGGGTTCCGTACCAGTCGGGCTAATCCTCATTCCCTTTATTGAGAACGTGAATAAGTTCCAAAACCCCTTCCGCCGTCCAGTTGCAACCACAGTATTCCTTGCTGGTACTCTTGTCACCCTGTGGCTAGGTATTGGTGCTGCTTTGCCATTGGATAAATCTTTGACCTTGGGACTATTCTAAATTAGTCATCACAAAGTGCTTTGACGCCTGTGAGTTTCAAGAGCAGATGTGCTTTTGAAAACAATCAACAGGCGTCAATTTTAACAGGAAAGAATTCAGAAGTCAGAATTCAGAATTAAATTCTAAACGAAAAAGCGGATAACGCCACCCAAAGCGAGTCCGTGTATCTTACAGTAAAGCAAGTTATGCATAGCGTCTTATAGATAGTGTCTGCATAAATGGGTTTAAGTTCCCCACTAAATATGCTTTTTTTAGTGCTCAACAAGATAGTGTTGTATCTGTAGCCAAATCCCGCAGTGTATCCCTCACTGATTTCCTTCTGTTAGCGGATAGCTAGGGTTTAGCCCATTCTGAATTTTCTATTCTGAATTCTTCTTCAATAGTTCAGATTGCATCTGGGATTTGCAGTTTTGGATGGAAAAGCTATTCCAAAATATCAAATCATCAAAAGTCAACAAATACAAACATTTCCTACTTACTTAACGTAAGTTGCTAGTTACAACCCTCAGAATGCCAAAATCATTCATGTTTTGTATTTTGGTACATAGAATATGTCAATTTAGATTTTTTTATGTCAGAGAAATTTTGCGAACAGCGCAGAATTTAATAACTAGCAACTTGGGTTTACTTATATTCAACTCACAGTTAATGCTTAGTATAGTGCAGCAAGACCATCTGACGGTTAAGAGCGAACTCAGGCTCTTAAACCAGGTGCAAGAATGGTTTGAGCAATTTTGTCTGCAACACTTGTCTCAACTTGGCTGGTCAAAAACCCAACTCGATCGCCTCAATTTAGCATTAGCAGAAGGCTTTACCAACGCTGTTCGTCATGCTCATCATGCTTTACCGCCAGAAACAACCATTGAGATTAACGTTTATCTGTGGATTGACCGACTAGAGATTAGAATTTGGGACTATGGAAAACCTTTCAACCCTGATGCGATCGCAGAGCCAGCCCCAGGTACTCTGCAAGTAGGTGGGTATGGATGGTTTCTCCTCCGGCGGTTGGCTGACAAGGTTGTATACGAACGTGGTGCGGATGGTAGAAATTGCCTGCTCATTGTCAAGTACTCTGTAGAAGCACAAAAGTAACAGTGAAATAGTCAAGGCTAAAGGAAGGAAAGAATAATTCTGATGTCAATTTTAGCTTGTGAGCAGAGTGGAGCGTAGGGAAGGAGTATCGACAAAAAACGAGGGCTTTTATTCTCTACAATACTCTCTTGTACTTAGGAGTCAAACAAATAAAATTTCTCATATACCCGTCACCAAGCTAACGAAGACTTTGCCCAAAGTTGAGCTACACACTTTCAAACAGAAGCAGTTTTTGCTGAAATACATAGTTATTTGATTGATAAAAGTATACTCCTTTTTCAATATTATTTAAATTGGAGTAATATGTTTTTTACGTGAAATTGCTGATTGATTATGATTTTTTTGTAAAATCTCAAGTAAGGTTTTTGTATAAAAATAACTAGTGAATATAGTAAAAATAGCATTCGAGCTACACTAGCTCCCTTGTTAAGATTTGTCAGCAGTGTTGAGAGTCTTAATGTTTGTTCTCCAACAAGTGCCATTTCGTGCTTAAAGAGATAGACAGAATAGGGGACAAAATATGACTAAGACAGCCCTAATTACAGGAATTACTGGTCAAGATGGCTACTATCTCAGTCATTTGCTCCTCAACCGTGGTTATCGAGTTGTCGGATTAGTACCCCCACATCGACAACCTAATTTGACAAAACTGGGAATACTGGCAAATCAGGTAGAAATTTTTACGGTTGACTTGAGGGATAGTGCGGCACTGTTGACCGCTGTTGAACAATTGCGTCCCCAAGAAATTTACAATTTGGCGGCTCCCAGTTTTGTACCCGACTCCTGGAACGACCCATTGGGAACCCTGGATTTAATAACTGGTACAGCTACTAGGCTCTTGGAAGCAGTACGAAAAGTTGGTTTATCTACCAGATTTTATCAAGCCAGCAGTTCAGAAATGTTTGGCGATGTATTCCTCTCGCCTCAAGATGAGGAAACCGCTTTTCGTCCAAAAAATCCTTACGCTGCGGCTAAAATGCACGCCCACTGGACGATGGTGCATCATAGACAGCGCTATGGACTATTTGCCTGTAGTGGAATTTTATATAATCACGAGTCTCCTCTACGCGCACCTCAGTTTGTCACACGCAAAGTTTCTTTGGCGGCTGCATCAATTAAATTGGGTTTAACTGACACCTTAGAAATAGGTAATCTGGATGCCAAACGTGATTGGGGCTTTGCAGGTGATTATGTGGAGGCTATGTGGCTAATGTTGCAAATTGACGAGCCAGAAGAATATGTGATTGGCACTGGTAAACTACACAGTGTGAGAGATTTAGTTGCCACAGCCTTTGAGTCTGTCGGCTTGGATTGGAAGCAGTATGTAGTTTTAAATAGTAGCTTGTTGCGACAAGATGAGCATTTTCAACTAGTCGCTAACCCCAGCAAAGCTAAAAGAAATCTCGGCTGGGAACCCCAAGTAAGCTTTGAGGAACTTTTAGAAAAAATGGTAAAAACAGATTTGGAGCGGTTACAAAGCGGTGCGATCGCGCCCTTACCGCAAGTATAAATAATCTAAGATGCACATCACTACAGTGACAAAAAACCTGAATTTAGGTGATAAAGTTAACAAAACAACTAACCATGTCTTCGTGTTTTTAGAAATTTTTTCTCACGAAGGTGGTATTCAATCCTATATAAAAGATATTTTTCGCGCCTATCTGGGATTGGGCCAAGACTACAAAGCAGAAGTCTTTTTGCTGCGAGATAGTGCTGATAGCTTAAATCCGTTTGAAGACGAGAACTTAAAATTTCATTACTTTAAAAATCAGTCTCCTTATTTGGGGAGATTGCAAATGGCAGCGGCTTTACTGAAGTGTCTGTTGCAGAGCCGTCCGCAGCAGGTTTTCTGCGGTCATATTAACTTAGCAGTATTAATCCAAACACTTTGCCAGCCCTTGGGGATTCCTTACACCGTGCTAACTTACGGCAAAGAAGTCTGGGAACCGTTGAAAAATCAGGAACGTCGCGCTCTGACATCAGCAGAGAGAATTTGGACAATTAGTCGCTACAGCCGCGATCGCGCTTGTGTTGCCAATAGTCTAAACTCAAAAATGGTACAGATGATGCCTTGTGCCATTGATGGGGATAAATTTACTCCTGGTTCCAAACAACCAGAATTAATCCAGAAGTATGGCTTAACTGGTGCGAAAGTGTTGATGACAGTAGCACGGTTATGGTCAGGAGATATTTACAAAGGTGTAGATGTCACCATTCGGGCAATACCACAAATCGCTCAAGTTTTCCCAGAAGTGAAATATTTGGTAATTGGTCGCGGCGATGACCAACCGCGATTGGCACAGCTAGCTGCATATTTAGGTGTGAGCGATCGCGTTGTGTTTGCTGGTTTTGTTGCCACAGAAGAATTAATGGAACATTACCGCCTTGCTGACGCCTATATTATGCCTTCACAAGAAGGCTTTGGCATAGTTTATCTAGAAGCAATGGCTTGTGGAGTGCCGGTGTTATCCGGTGACGACGATGGTTCCGCTGACCCCTTGCAGGATGGTAAACTGGGATGGCGAGTCCCACACCGCAGTCCTGATGCTGTAGCAGCAGCTTGTATAGAAATGCTTCAAGGGGATGACCAGCGATGTGATGGGGAATGGCTAAGAGAACAAGCGATCGCTCTATTTGGCATCAATGCCTTCCAACAGCACTTACAAAAAATGCTGCTATCCTCAGTAATAAAGTCCATTTGAGTCCAAATGACAAACGATCAATGACTCATAACTAATGACTAAAATCGCTATCCTAGAAGGAGAGCAGGACAAAATTTATTAAAAATGAGCTTTAAGTCATTTCAATTGAATCTTTTAAATCTCCGCCCTTGGCTCATCCTGTTGGCAGTTATTTGGTTGCTGGCATCAGTGGGCTTGGGTTGGTTAGTTAATTCATTGCTAATTATTTTCGGGTTGCTGTTGTTAGCACCTATTGCGGCTTTTTTTGGCTTTCGTTGGTGGCTGCAACGCAACTTGGTTGCCGATCAATGCCCCGTCTGTGGATATGAATTTACAGGTTTAAATAACAGTCAGTTGCAATGTCCTAGCTGTCAGGAGTTGCTGTTAGTACAAAATAGTCATTTTCAGCGCTTCACACCAGAAGGCACAATTGATGTCACTGCTGTCGAAGTTCCAGCCAAATCACTGGAAGAATAGTCAAGAATCTTTAGTCATTAGCAAAGCATAAATGACTAAAGACTATTTATTTTTTTGCGAGATTGAGAGGGTGTAAGTATACTGTTGCGGGGATAGTTCGCCCACATACAGCGAGTATTTTCCTGCCTGCCAATAACCAGAAAGTTCTGACTTACCTCCAGAGTAACTATCTGCTAATACACAAAAGCGCCCTCCAGGCCCGTCGATTAAAAGTGTTGGCTTGCCTTTACTTTCTACTGTTAATCGCAAATAAGGTAGTGACTCTGTAACTTGGATAACTTGACTAGGTTCAGTAGTAATATTGCCACAATTACTCTTGACAGTTCCCCCAGATTTTCCATTCAAAATCAATGGTTCGGGTTGGGAATTTCGATTAATTTGGATTGTTGGTGTCTGTGCCAAATTAGCCTCAGTGAAAACCAAACTCATCGCCAAAGCTGTGGGAATAATTGCAAGTAGCCTAAGCGTCTTCATTTTAATTAATGCTCCAGATTTGTTTCAGAGCAATATTGTTATACAGTCTGATTTATTTATATAGACGACAGCAATCCCTCTTGGTTCCAAAAGCTACTGTATAAAGTAATACTAGTTAGTTAAAGACTATTTGTGAAGATTTGATAGGTGTATGTAGAGACATTGCATTTTCCGTTAAGGGGAAAAGGGAAAGAGAAAGGGTTTGAATTACCTTTACTCCAAGCCCAGTAACCTTTCGCTAGACAAAAAGAGAGATTGTTGGATTTATCCGAAAAGTATCGTGTCTCTACAATTGATGTCTGTAAGGTCTTGCACGTACAGACATTAGCTAAAATCACTAAGACAACCACCAAAAATAGAATTTGGTTGGTCTATTGTTGAATAAGTATGCTAATGAGGTAAGAAAGATTGATGAATCCTCAACCAGAAGAAGACTTACAGCGTCGCCTCGATAAGCTAGAGGCAGAGATTAATTCCCCGCCTGGGGTGGTTTCACAAGAACAAAAACAAACGCCTCAGTCTGTTTTTGCCAGCTTCAACTTGCAACTAGAGCGATTTCAGATTTGGTTCAACAGCTTATCTGGTGTGAAAAAGCTGGTAGTTTCGGGTGTGACGTTGTTAGCAGGCTTGGCGATACTGCAAGCAGTGTTTAAACTAGTTGCATCTGTAATCAGTCTGGCACTTTTGGCAGTGTTAGTGTATGTTGGATACAAATTTTTTGTGTCTGGTAGCTTTCAACGTAAGCAATAAGTTGATATGCATTTACTTTGCACTCTGCCGGGAGTTATGAGAGTCAGGAGCCAGAATACAAAAGGCTCCTGACTTACAGAGGATTTAAAGAAAGGTGAAGTACAGAAGTGAAGTGTCAAAACTAGGTATAAAGCCTGTTTTCCTTCTGAATTCTGTTAGCGCAGCCCATTCTGACTCCTGAATTCTGCTGTATTACTCCTAAATCCTATTTCAATATGCTTTTCTTTTTGCTGACTAGCTTGGTCTATTTTAATTGTGCCGATCGCGGCGTAGAAATAATATCAAAGGAAATTATACGATGACCTCACCAATTGTCAGGAGAACTAGTAATCAATCTGGTCAGTCAAAAAAATCGGAAAGAGCCGATTCGCTGCTGCTAGCAAGTAGGCGTTTTGCTGCTTGGGCGGCTGAAATTACACTAGTGGTTACTAGTGGGTTGATTCCCTTCGGCATTGGTGTCTATGCCAATTCTAGAAGCGATCTGAATCGAGTGCCGCTTAACCCAGTACTGGTAGTCACAGAAAGAGCGATCGCCAGACCCCTAGCTCTACCTGTAAGCTATGGCATCCGTAACGTTGCATGGCCGACTAATATTTTGTGGACAATCGCCTTGTTAGCGCCTGTAACTCTCTCGTGGTGGCAATTGTATTTATTAGCTAAGACTGGTAGCACAATTCCGAAACGTTGGTTAAAAGTGCGGGTTGTCAATGAGCAAGGGAAGCCGCCCGGACTGGGGGCAGTTGTAATTAGAGAAGGAGTTGGGCGTTGGACAGTACCCATTTCTATCGCCTATCTACTGTGGCGCTACAGCTTTGCTTTTCCCAATTTAGGATTATTCACATTTTTGTCTTTATTAATGATTGTGGGTGAAGGGATTGGCTTACCGTCGCGTCGGGGGCGTCGCGCACTACACGATCAACTCGCAGGTACTTATACAATTGATGCAGTCTTAGCTAGCAACAAACAAGCTCAGTCTGCTGACGGTAACGATCGAGCAGAAGAAAACCAGGAGGGTGAAGAATTTGCGGCAGTCGAAACCAGCCAATCGCATAATTTGTGGCGGCGGATACAGCAAAATCCCAATCTGACTTTGTTTGGGGTAGGGCTGACGAGTATGACTGCTGTGCTGGCAACTTTAATCGGCACTCAAGTTTATATCCAAATTCAACAATCCCAGCGAGCAACCAAGCAAATTAACAGCCAACAATTCCTCGAACTTGTCAAACCATTGAGTCCCAACTCTGGGGCGACTAATGAGGAACGTCAAACTGCAATTCTGGCTATGGGTGGTCTTAATGACCCACAATCAATTAAATTTCTGGCGGATTTATTAGTTAGCGAAACTAACCCCAGCCTTCTGGATACAATTCAACAAGCTTTGACAACTGTTGGTCCCCAAGCCATCCCAGAACTCAAAAATAAGAATCAGTTTTTGGTCAGCGAACTTGAATCTGTGGGTAGCACTGCAACCAAAGAGCGGGAATTACGCCAAGGGCGACTACAAAGAAACCAGCGGACAATCAACAAGATTCTCTCTGTTTACAGCGGTAAATTTGAGGGTGTTGACCTTAGTAGCACCCAATTAGGTCAAAGCGGTACTCCAGGAAGTTCCTTCTTCAACTTGGTACTGGACAATCTTGATTTATCAGGAGTTAAGTTTAAATCCGCAAATCTTAACCAAGCCAGCTTTAAGGGTAGCCGCTTCCGAAGTCCGGGTGAAGATGGACGCTGGGATACTTATGATGATGTCATAGCTGATTTAAGCCAAGCTCAGTTGCAGCAAGCCAATCTTACTGATGCTAACCTCAGTCGCGTCTTGATGAACCGGATCGATTTGAGTCGTGCCACTCTTAACAGAGCCAACTTATCCAACGCGCGTCTATATGATGCTAAACTCAACAGCACCCAACTAGTGGGAGCCGATCTACGAAACGCAGTTTTGGAAAAAGCCAGCTTGACTGGGGCAGATTTAGGCGATGCTAAATTGAATGAAGCCAATCTGTATGCAGCGCGTTTAGGTCGCGCCACTGCGATCGGAACGCAATTATCTTTTGCCAACTTAACTAACACTGATTGGCAAGGGGCAGATTTATCAGGAGCCTATTTGGATCGTGCTAATCTCAGCAATGCTAACCTCAGCGCCACTCGTCTAGCTGGTGCCGTTTTACGCTCTGCCCAAATGGAAAACGTTAACTTGCAAAATGCTGACCTGAGCCTTGCAGATTTACGCGGCGCAAATGTCGCTGGAGCAGATTTTAAGGGGGCAATTCTCGCTCCTAGCAAACAAGATCCAGCAGATCAATTTGTCCAAACCCCAGATTTAGGCTCAGTATCTGCCGTAGTCCAAGGGGTTGATTTTTCTCAAGCCAAAAATTTAGATGCCAAGCAATTAGCATACATTTGTACTCAAGGAGGCATTCATCCACGTTGCCCGTAGAATGGAGGGGGAGCAGAGGGGCAGAGGGGCAGGGAGAGAATAACCGATGTCCCATGCCCAATGACAAATGACTAATGACTAATGACAAATTGGTGTGAGGAGTTGGTTATGAAATATATTCCATATTTGGTTTCAGTTTTGGGGGCTGGTTTGGTCTTGAGTCTGGCGAGTACGAAACCAGCACAAGCTCAAGTAGCTTATGGTAGTTATATTGGTATCGGCCCTACTGTTGGTATTACCGATGGTATCCAATTTGGGGGAGTAATCGCGGGGCGCTACAAGCTTTTGGAAGCACCAATTTCACTGCGCGCTCAAGTGTTAATTGGTAATAATACAGCTGTTGTACCAACGGTTTCTTACGATTTCCCCCTCAACTGGCAAGCTGATGCCTACTTGGGTGCTGGATTAGTGTTGGCTGGTGGTGGTGGTTCTTCTCCTGTGGGCGACAAAATTAGTTTTGCTTTACAACCGGGCATTGATTATATGATCCCAAATAGCAATACTGTCCTTTTTGGCAATGCCATTATTGCTTTTGATGCTTACCGAGATAGCAGTGGTACAGCTATCTCCGTACAAGGTGGTGTTGGTTTAAGATTTTAAGGGGTACACTATCCCTAAGAAGCGTTAAACTTCATTGCAAATTAAAAAGTTAGTCCAAACAACGTGATAGTTTTTGGTCATGAAGAGAAACAGCACAGGATTAACACAGGAGAACACAGTGGCAATGGAATCAAATTTATTAACAGATGCAGGCGCAGATGAAGTGAATCAAGATTTCAGTGAATATGTCGCCAATCTGCAACTTCACATGACTCTGCAAGCTCGCAATCTTGTTCCAACGCTGAAGCAAACACTGGTAGATAGTCGCCACCAATTACTCCATCAAACCCAAGCCCACTTTGAAAAGTTAGTTTCTCGGCAAGGGTTATAAAATATATACAAATTTTAATCAAAATTCAAATAAAATAAGGGCAGATGTTGTTGGGTCAATGCCAATGGTGTTCTCACAAGGTCTGCTTTTTCTGCTTTTTAAGTATTAAGTTACTAAAATCACACTTTTGGCACAATAGTAGAGAGCAGAAACTAGTTAAGATTATTGCAAGCAGTTTATTACTTTCAAGAGCAGTTAGTTAAGGCTAAATGGCGGCTCGAATAAAAATGACTTCATTACTTCCCAGAAACCTCAGCGTTGTTATCCGACCAGTCCAATACCGGGATCTGGATGGAATTGAGCGCATAACTCAAGAGTCATTCGCAGCCCTCACTCCTCAGGGAGCAGGTTTTGCCATCAGCCAGATGCAAAGGCTGCGTCGCTGGTATGGATTACTCAAATTTTTAAGTTGGTTTCCTAACCCGCTACAGTATCGACTGTGTGCTTTTGTCGCAGAGCAAGGGCGGATACTTTTAGGAATGATTCAAGTGTCACCCTTTAACCGCACACGTAGCACTTGGCGGATCGATCAAGTGCTACTAGAGCGTGGTGTCGATAAACAAGGAATTGGTTCGCAACTTTTGCGTCATTGCTTTGAATCGATTTTGGAAGCTCGTACTTGGCTACTAGAAGTTAATATCAATGACATAGAGGCACTGGCACTATATCGGCAAAATGGATTCCAGCGTCTGGCAGAAATGACATACTGGGAAATTGGGCCAGAATTACTGGCTGAATTGGCACAAGCAGAGCCAGATTTGCCCAACCTTTTGCCAGTAAGTAATGCTGATGCCCAGTTGCTATATCAACTAGATACGGCATCAATGCCACCTCTGGTACGTCAGGTTTTTGACCGTAATACCCGCGACTTTAAAACCAGCTTGTTCGGCGCTTTAACTGATGCAGTTAAGCAATGGCTGACTAAAACAGAAGTAGTCAGTGGTTACGTATTTGAACCGCAACGCAAAGCTGCGATCGGCTATTTTCAGGTGCAACTCGATCGCAAGGGTGAAGTTCCTCATGCTGCAACGCTGACAGTTCATCCTGCTTACACCTGGCTTTATCCAGAATTACTATCTCAACTGGCTCGTATTGCCCAAGATTTTCCTCAGCAAGGGTTACAACTAGCCTCCTCTGACTATCAGGCAGAGCGAGAAGAATATTTGGAGCGAATTGGGGCAAAACGCATAGAACATACATTGGTGATGTCTCGCTCTGTGTGGCACAAGCTACGGGAGTCTAAATTCGTCTCCTTAGAAGGAATCCAGTGGACTGATATGCTGCAAGGTTTACAACCGACTCGTAAACCTATACCAGGTGGGATGTCATGGATACAACCAGGAAAGTTGCCATCGTCAGATAAACCTCTGCCAAGCAAGCCAGAACCGATTAACTTTTCGGTAAAAAACCCTAGCATAGAAACATCGCCGATTACTGAATCAGCAGATGGTCAGCAGGAGAATTAGTGTGATATCCCAGGAGCAACCAAAACCCTTTATTTCAGCCTTGGGACTAGATTTTGGTCGCAAGCGGATTGGTGTAGCTGGGTGCGATCGCACGGGTTTAATTGCTACGGGTATCACCACAATTGAGCGCGCATCTTTTGAGCAGGATGTCGAGCAAATCCGACAAATAGTTAATGAACGTGAGGTGCAAGTTCTAGTTATGGGCTTACCTTATTCAATGGATGGCTCACTAGGATTTCAGGCTCGTCAAGTTCAAAAATTTACTAAAAGACTTGCTAAAGCACTAAACTTGCCTGTGGAATATATGGATGAGCGATTAACTTCATTTCAAGCAGAGCAACTGCTGATAGCTGAAAACCGCTCCCCATCACGCCATAAAGGTTTGATTGACCGCAAGGCAGCGGCTTTAATTTTGCAACAATGGCTGGATGTTAAGCGTGCTAACTCGCGCAGTTCAGTTGCGGCTATTGAATATTGATACCTTTTAACATGATATTCTGAAAACGATTAGCCAGCAGTTGTATCTACGTATAAAGCTATTTGCTTGACATAATATGTCATTAACTATAGTTAAGCGATTTCCAATATTGCTGGTATTTATTAAATTTCTACATTTCGGCTATGTTTTCCTCTCCATTTCCTGAAGAAAATGATAACGCTCATGCGGGTTCCATCACTTTAACCGATGACAAAGGGCGATCGCTCGACTGTTACATAGAGCATTCCCTGGAGGTAGATGGACAAGAATACGTTTTGCTTCTTCCTGTAGACTCACCTGTAGAAATTTTTTCTTGGGAAGGTGACGGTGAGGAAGAAGAAGCGGTTCTGGTAGAAGATGACACCATCATTGAGCAAATTTTTGCTAATGCCCAAGCTGTACTATCTGAGCAGAACTTGATACTGAAAAACACAGCCTATGCTCTGACAGTTGCAGGTGATTTACCGCCAGTGGAAGAATCAGAACTCTTCACCTTAGAAATCGAAGACGAAGAAGCAGATTTAGAGCCTGAGCAATTACAGCTACTTGCTAGCTTTTATGAGGAAGATCAGGAGTATGCAATTTATACACCCCTAGATCCTCTGTTGTTTTTTGCACGGATAACAAAAACAGGTGAACCTGAATTGCTTTCTCCAGAGGAGTTCCGCAAAGTGCAACCTCTGTTAGAAGAACATCTTTTTAATGAAGTGGAATAAGATTAAAAATTCAAAATGAAAATATTACATTTTGAATTTTTAATTGGGAATTTTCATTGTAATCAAAATCTACCTAAACCTTTTACCATGTCCCATTAAATGTGGAAGCTATGAAACATTGATCAGAAATTGGGACAATTAGTATTGTTTAAGATTCTGGAACAAGTAGTTTGGTCGTGATTTTCAATTCCATCATCTAAATCTAAAATTAGTATGAGGTGCTGAAAATGGCTTATAGCGATTTTACATTAAGTAAATTTAAAAAGTCGTTCAGCATCCGCATTGATGAAGAAACTGATTTATGTGCTGACATAGCACCTTTGCAGGCAAGTGAGAAACTCAAAAATTCTTTAGAAGAAACTACAGAACTGGCTTTAGCAATTAATACTGAAAAAGCTCGTTCAGAAATGATTATCACTCCGATATTGTTGGAGGTAAGACGCAGAGCTAATTATCCAATTAGTTTGTTTTCAGGAACAGATTTTAATGTAGATGCAGAAAAAGGTCTGAATGGATACTGTGACTTTATCATCAGTCGTTCTAAAGAGCAGCTAACGATTAATGTGCCAGTGGTGGTGATTATTGAAGCCAAAAATGAAAATATTAAAGGTGGATTAGGTCAATGTGCAGCTGCAATGTTGGCAGCACAATTGTTTAATCAACAAGAAGGAAATGAAATTAGTAAAATTTATGGTGCGGTAACAACAGGCGACATTTGGAAGTTTTTGAAGTTAAAAGAAAACGATATATTTATTGATTTGAGTAATTATTACATCAAAGAGATAGATAAGATTTTAGGAATTTTATCTCAAAATGTTCAGGGAGACATTCCAGGATGGAGTTCGACTAACTAAACTATATTGGGTTATGCTCATTTGTCTTAGCTATCTAAATTTGACTGTTGACTTATGGTCTGGAACAATCTTTTACAGCCTGACTTGATTTTAGAGGGTTCCGTGTTGAACCTAACACCAGATATTATCCAAAAATACGGGCTTAAAGGGCTGGTATTGGATGTAGATGAAACTTTAGTACCCTTTACAGTCGGGATAGCTTCCCCAGAACTACGAGAGTGGGTAGAGCAAATCCGTACCTGTACTGCACTGTGCTTGGTGAGTAACAACCTCAGTGAAGCACGAATTGGTGGAATTGCGCGATCGCTCAACTTACCTTACTACTTAGGTGCAGCCAAGCCTTCCCGACGCAAAATTAGAGCAGCACTGAGGGGAATGGATCTACCAGTGCATCAAGTGGGGATGGTAGGCGATCGCTTGTTTACCGATGTTTTAGCTGGTAATCGTCTGGGAATGTTTACCATTCTAGTCGAACCGATTGTTCATGCTGATGCGGCTCTCCGCTCTCATCCCGTCCGCAACTTTGAAGTTTGGATATCTGAAATTTTGGGAGCCTCTATTACCCCCAAGAAAACCAAGATTCACAAAAGTTGAGAAATCGTCAGGAAAGTAAATCTAAAGAAATGGTTAAGGAATTATATTTGAACCAAAAAATCGGGGATCATAAGTATTAATAACATGGGGTCAGCGAAAAAAGACCCTAACTCATACTAAGTAAATATACTTCCGTAAAGCGTCAACCTTCACTATAGAGGGATTGGCGCTTTACAATTTCTTTAGTCATTTGTCCTTTGTCATTTGTCCGTTGTCATTCGTCAGTTACTAATGACCAATACTTCGACTACGCTCAGTACAAGTGACTAATGACCAATGACTAATGACCAATGACCAATGACTAAAACAATTGTTGTCAAAATCGGCACTTCCAGCCTAACTCAACCAGAAACAGGACAATTAGCACTTTCTACCATCGCTACTTTGGCGGAAACACTCTGCAATTTAAGACGCCAAGGACATCGGGTGATTTTGGTTTCCTCTGGCGCTGTCGGCGTGGGTTGTGCGCGGTTGGGTTTAACTGAACGTCCTAAAGCGATCGCACTCAAACAGGCTGTAGCAGCAGTTGGACAAGGTAGGTTAATCCGTATATACGATGATCTATTTACTACTTTACAACAAGCGATCGCTCAAGTATTACTGACTCGTAGTGACTTGGTACAGCGCAGCCGCTATCTCAACGCCTATAACACCTTTCAGGAATTACTGGGATTGGGAGTGATCCCCATAGTAAATGAAAATGATACCGTAGCGATAGACGAATTAAAATTTGGTGATAATGATACTCTTTCAGCATTGGTTGCCAGCCTAGTAGAAGCAGATTGGCTATTTCTGCTCACCGATGTTGATAGGTTATACTCAGCCGATCCGCGTTCCGTCCCCGATGCTCGGCCGATCGCTCTAGTTAGTAGTATTAAAGAATTAGCTCAATTACAGATCCAAACAAGTTCTCTAGGTTCCCAGTGGGGTACTGGTGGGATGGCGACAAAAATTTCGGCTGCCAGGATTGCGATTACGGCGGGAGTACGTACCGTAATTACCCAAGGGCGATTTCCCCGGAATATCGAAAAAATTATCCAAGGCGAACTGATTGGAACGCATTTTGAACCGCAACCTGAACCAACTTCGGCGCGTAAACGTTGGATAGCTTACGGACTTGTACCTGCGGGGAAATTGTATTTAGATGAAGGTGCGATCGCGGCAATTTCTCTAGCAGGAAAATCCTTATTAGCTGCTGGAATTAAGCTAGTAGAAGGAGAGTTTGACACACAGGATGCCGTGCAATTGTGTGACACCAACGGTAACGAAATTGCTAGAGGACTTGTAAATTACAACAGCAATGAATTGCAAAAAATTCGCGGCTGTCATTCACGAGAAATTTCCACAATTTTAGGCTATGCCGGTGCAGAAACCGTTATTCATCGGGATAATTTGGTTTTGACTTAAAATGGAAATGAGATAATTTTTGTGACTACTAACTGAGAGAGTAAAAAATATTATGACTCAAACGTTAGAAAATGCTGTTAACTTACCAGAAGAACAACGCTTCTTTCGACATGGGTTAAGTTGGGAACAGTTTAAAGCGATTCAAGCTAGCTTTGAAAATGTACCAGGGGTGCGGTTGTTTTATTGTCAGGGAATTTTAGAAATTGTGAGTATTGGTAAGCCGCATGAGGTGATTAAGTGTTTAATTGGTTTGCTCTTGGGACAGTATTTTGTGGAACAGGGTATTGAATTTTTTCCTAGTGGGAGTTTTAGCCAAATTATTCCTGAGATAGTAGAATATCAAGCTGACTTATCTTATTGCTTTGGAACCGACAAACCTATATCAGACCTCTGTATTGAAGTAGTCATTACTAGCGGTAGTCCCATAAAGTTACAGAAGTACAAATTAATGGGAGTCCCGGAAGTTTGGTTTTGGGAAGATGGCACAATTGAAGTCTACTGCTTACGAGAACAAGAATATGAGAAAGTTGTTAAAAGTGAGCTATTAGCAGAATTAGATTTATCCCTGCTCAATCGTTGTGTTTTGTTATCGTCTCCCTTGGAAGCTATTAGAGAGTTTCGTCAAAATATTCAACAGTAATAGTAGGTTGAAATGAAAGAAATACTTTAATATCGTTCAGAGTATTAATTTTTACATTAGACTCATAATTATAAGTTTAATGGTGCGACAACAAAGAAGGCAGTTGGTACATAGAATAAAAGACACGCGCTCCAAATCCCTCAAGTAGATTAGCCTCACTTTGCTCGGTATAACCTAAAACTCTCATCCCAGCGGCAACACCTGCACGCACACCCAAAACACTATCTTCTACAACAGTGCAAGATGGAGCTGGAAATCCCATATTTTTAGCTGCATATAAGAATAAGTCAGGTGCTGGCTTCCAACTTCCAATTTGATATGAGCTAAAAATACGTCCTTCAAATCGAGGGAGTAGGTTAGTTACACGCAAAGCTAACTTAATTTTTTCCGGTGGGCCACTGGAAGCAACGCAAATGGGTAGATTAATCTTGTCTAAAGCTGCTTCTATTCCTTCTACAGGACGTAGTTCACGCTCGAATGCTTCAGCAGTACGGGTACGAAGCTGAGTTACAAAATCTAGCGGCATCTTCTTCCCAAGTCTTTGCTCAATGACAGCAACACAATCAGCCATTTTGCAACCCTTAAATAACAAAATAGCTTCTTCAAGTTTCATTGCCAGCCCAAACTCAGCGACAAATTCCACAAGAACGTGATTGCCTAATCCTTCGCTGTCTACTAATACACCATCACAATCAAAAATAACCAATTCTGTTTGCACTTATACACTCCACGCCTCACTCATTTACAAATTCGGGATTGTTAGAGTACTCCAAGTAAAAAAATACCTAATTGTCATTGCGTTCGCCCTTGGCGTTCCCGTTGGCGCAGCCTCTCCAAGAGTTGGGTACGAAGCGAAGCAATCCCAGTCTTTGCGATTGCTTCGCTTTGCTTGCAATGACGGGTTTTGGATCATTTATTTTTTGGAACACTCTTATAGAAGCGAACGTTCCTTACCACTCCCATCGAGCGATGTCAGGTGCCGAACCAGAGTAAGGAAGTCCGACATCAGTTCCTCTATCCACCACAAGACTGCGTGAAGAAGCCGGCTTGTAGTAAGAGTTCCAACGATCGCCCGTGCCTGTAAATTTTGGATCTCCCTGGATGTTTGTCGCATTAACCGCGAATTGGATCTGCCAAGTTGGCTTTGCTGAGTTCGTATTTCTGCGGAGATTATTAGTGAAAACAATGTTCTTACCTCCTTGTACATCGTCTCCTTGAGAGTTCAAGAACACATTATTTTTGATCGATATCCTGTCTGCGGAGTTGATTTGTAGGCTATTCCCTAAGTTATCCAACACATTGTTGTGAATCTTGATGTTGGAAGCTGGATCGGGAATGAAGACGGCGGCACTGTTCCCAAAACCAAATTGAGCTTTACGAGCGACATTTGCGAAAATATTATTGTGGATGTTGATGTCGTGATTTTCTATACTTCCGCCCCATGCTTTCCCTCCCCAAATCGCAATACCGAAGCCCTTATCCTGAAAGTAGGAGTCGGATATCTCAACTCCACTCAAGGCAACCTCGATTGACTCCTTAACACTCTGTCCGTCAATATCTTTTATTCGTAAGTTTCGTATCTTGAGATTGCTTGGGCGTGTAGCTGTTGGCTGGTATTCATTCATTATTGAATGATTGACCATCGATAACCACGTATTACAGTTAACATTGTAGATTTCGTTTCCATAACTCAAATTCCAAAGTTCAATGGAAGCATCCTCGCTCCACTGGGAATCAACTTCTGGAACCTGGATGTCGCAATCGTGAATTTTCACGTTACGTATATGACCTACATGCATGAACTTTATGCCATATCCTTTATTTTCTCGGATAGTAATGTTATAAATGTCAGCGCCATCTAGCCCTCCAAGTCTCAAGTTCCCGGTAGATGCTCCCGATACTCCATCCGCTGCGGAGTTGATAAATGTGCAATCATGTATCGTTGTGTTCTTCATCCACTTTCCCTCTGGAAGCGGGACGTACCACCACATATTGCCACGGGTAAAAACTGCACCACTGTGCTGGAAGTTTTTGAATGTGACATTATGCGTAGTCACATTGTTACGATTTTCTACCCAGATACCGGCTTTGATGGTTTTGCCGTTCCCGTCTATGGTGAAGCCGCCTAACGTCTGATTACCGTCTGTCGCTGCAATCATCTCGGAAGGAGATCCGTACCGAGGGTTCGAGCCGGAGTAGCTAGGCGAGACAAGCTGAATAATGCTTCCATGATGCCAAAGACTCCAGTCACTGGTGCCAGTATTTACTCCTGGAGCAGGAATAGCACCATTGCTAGTGATAGTCACGCTTGATTCACCAGCTCCCTCGATATTTACTCCCGGCGGAAGTACCGTCGCTTCCGTTTCCCTGTAGACACCTGGGTTCAAATAAATCGTGTAGTTTTGATTCGGTTGAACTTGTTTTGCTGCATACGCCAACGTCCTCAATGGTTTGCCTAGCGATCCATCGCCTCCGGTATCGCTTCCCGTGGGAGATACGTAGACGTACAAGCTCCTGGTAGATTCGGCAGCCACAGTTTTCTGCGTAGTTCCTAATTGGGCTGTGACTACAGCTACTAAAACAATAGTAGCTAAAGCTGCGTAGGAAAGAAGGGAGCGTAGAGTCTTTATCATTACTTAAAGGAGGGGAGGGAAAGGCGATGGATGGACGGAAGGGAGCAAAGAAATGAGAATAGAATGTTTTCTACCGTAAGAAATACTACGGCGGCGAAATCTTCCTCGTCTCTGGAAGCAATAAAAATGCTACTTTGAAGTTTTTGTCTAGTACCTATCGATAGATAAGCTTTAAAAAACTTACCATTCCATCTTTCACCTGAGTATTAAGATTTATTCGCCTAAATTTATATCCTCTAGCCAGTTCTGTTTGCACTTATGCATTCCACACATCACTGATTTACAAATTCGGGATTGTCATAGAAGCGATCGCCACTCCGCCCCATAAAGGCGCATCATCCCCCAGCACCGCCGGCACTATTTCAAAATCAACTTCCGGCAAAGCCGTCTCCCGCGCCACCTGACGCACCACCCGCCAAAAATCCTCACCCGCCTTCGTCACCCCGCCTCCCAACACAAAGCGCTGCGGATTCATCAAATTCGCCACATTGCCAATACCCACACCCAGCGCCCAAGCAGCCTTGTGTAAAACTTCCTTCGCCAAATCATCTCCAGCCGCCGCCGCCTCACTTACCAACTGCCCCGTCAGCAAAGTTAAATTATTCCCCACCAAACCCCTCAAAACCTCTCCATCTCTAAGTTCTCCGCGCCTCTGCGGTTCGTTCTCCAAAATTTCCCTAGCATTTTGCGCCATATAAGGCCCTGAAGCCAAACGTTCCACACATCCCCGCTTCCCACACAAACAAACTGGCCCCGCAGGATCTACAACGATATGTCCAATTTCGCCAGCCATCCCACCAGCACCCCGCCAAGGCTGGCCATTGAGTATCCAACCACCACCCACGCCAGTACTGACAGTTATGTAAAACAGGCTATCGTATCCCTGTCCCGCACCAAAGCGATGTTCTCCCAAAGCAGCAATATTCGCGTCATTATCTACATCAACAGGAACGCCAAACTCCTCTTCCAACAAAGCTTTGAGAGGAATATTTTCCCATCCAGCCACATGATGAGATAGTCGCACTGTTCCCGTGGAAGCGTCAACTGGGCCGCCAAAGCTAATACCGATCGCAGCAGGTTTCCTGTCTTGCAGCAGAGAGTAAATGAGCGATCGCATAATTTTCAAGTCAGTGCTAGCATTTGCACCTACTGGCGATAGATGACGTTCATAACGCAACCACTTTCTCGAACCAACATTTACCAATGCTGCCGCCAGCTTAGTTCCGCCAAAATCAAGAGCTAAAATTAATGTCATTTACTCACCTTTTCTTGAGTTCAAAACTTTGTCAATAAACTGTTGTAATCGCTCATAATGTGAACCTTTCCAATAAATGCGATCGCAGTCTTGGCAACGCTGGAATTCATTAACTTGCGTAGCTTGCCGCCGTAGGCATCGCACCTTTTCTGGCACTTGTTCAATAATGGATTGTTTATCTACAGCTTCTAATAATCCATTGCAACGCAAACACCGTTTAAATGGTGAGATTAATTCAAACAAGTCGAAGCGTTGTAGTACTTCTATAATTTGTTCTTGAGGGTTAGTGTTTCTAACATAATACCCATGCGTTACCAAACTACGCATCAATAGACCTTTATCACGAGTCAAGAGAATCCGCGCTTGAGTATAGGATATTTGAGCTAATTTATCGTCCTCGTAGTCATTGCGGTATAAAGTATCAAAACCTAAAAGTCGTAAAGATGTCGCAAGCTTCCCCAAATGAATATCTAAAACAAAACGGATAATACTGAGCGGTTTTGGCAGAACAGAAACACTTAGTATAATAAAATTCCTAGCTGAAATTGGATAAACATTGATAGTGTCTCCATCAGAAACTATGTAAGAAAAATTTACATATTTACCATTAACGTTTATAGAATCCACCTCTGGATGAGGGACACCCAAAGATTCAATCATGTCCTTAATTGAGGCTTTTTCTTCAAACAAATGAGAGATTTTCACCTGTTTGTGATGCCGTTGTAAAAAATGATTCAATTCTGCATGAAAGTAGAAATATGCGATCGCCATAGCTACAGATATTTGGACTAGTAAGTGCGCCTTTACTAGCAACAATTTGTCACAATTACAAAACTTTATCTATTATATTGAACCTATCAATGCTTGTTGTAGTAAGATATCTCAACGATGAAATGCTTGTTCACCTTGATTTAAGCAATGTTCTAGAGGCAACAAACTGTAAAGAAGTCATAAAGATTCTTAAATACTTGCATTTCTTATTGACTTCAGTTACAGTCAAAGCAGATGCCTATCATCAAACCCTGACACAATCGTTCAGGAAGTTAGATTAGGTAAAACACTAAATACCAAATTTGTTAATGTTGATATCAGTGACGCTGCTAATAATTAGTCAATAATTTTGATTATTAACTTATGGGACATTGAATCCGGGGCAATAAAGCATTTGCCTCCAATTTGATTGTTTTTATTTTTCTCTACTTATTGAGAATTATTTGCAATATGTATAGATCGATAGATACATTAAAAGCAGATAGTGTGGAAGAAGTCTTAAAACAGTGTTGGCTTACCAAAGCTTTATCTGCTGATTAAATATTTCCGCATCTATCTTTAGGAATATATTTTGCACAAGGTGGCACAAAATTATATTTTTATGTGTAAAAACAGGATATGTAACTAGTTATGTAGATAATTTTGGCAAAACTTTAAATAACTAGGTTGCTGCTAGGAATATTTTTGATTGTAGTGTCAGCTACATCGATATTGTCAGCAAGTTAATCATCGCTAACTCTCCAAGTTGCTTTGCGTCTATATAGCAGGTTTAATATATTTGATTTTGCCAAAGGAACCAAGTTCAGAAAAACTGAGTTTCTGCAAATGAAAATTTATGAAATACCAAATAACAATAAAACTAGATACAAAATTAACGCCACTGATACGGAAAAATCTATCTTGACACTGTTTATCTTTATTGTGGAGAATTTATTAACCGGAAAGACCTCGATCAATAATGATGTTATAAAGTGGCTACCTAGTTTTAACTGGGAAATGAATATTGTTCTTTTTTATCTCCTTTAGCCAAGGATATTGTAGCTAAGAACACAATTGTATTTTGTAATACCTTTTGTCCATAAAATACGCTAATGAGTACAGCGAGATGAATACTTTTTTTTGTTCTGATGATTCACGGCAAGTAGGAGAAGATATTATTGGTAGTGCCACCAATTATCAAACTTATATTTTAGTTGAGTGTGCTTTACCTTGGACATCAGAAGCCTTTAACTCCAAATGGGTACCCCAAAATTTGAGGATTTTGGTAGAAGAAGTGAAGCGTGCTAAACTACCGATTAGATTCCTCTTAATTGCTAATGATGTATCACACAAGGTAAATCATACTACGCTTTTGATTTATCAAAAAGAAGAGGGGCTAAGTAATGGATATCATAAGCAAGAGTTTAAGCTAGCAAATATTGAGCAAGTAGCAGGAGTTGTCCAAAAATGGATATGGGGTATCGATTCTAATTTGGAAGTAGAAACTAGTACAACTAGAGATATTTTAGTTTGTACCCACGGTAGCCATGATAAGTGTTGTGCGAGATATGGCGCTCCTTTTTACTTCCATGTGACAGCGAGTAATGCTGATTTGTGCTTAGAGAATGTGCGAATTTGGAAATCATCGCACTTTGGTGGACATCGGTTTGCACCAACAGTTATAGACTTGCCAGAGGGAAGATACTACGGTCGTCTCGATCGAGATTCATTTAGATCGATTTTGACTCGTACTGGTGATATTCAATGTTTACATCAAGTCTATCGAGGCTGGGGAATTCTACCTGCTGCACTTCAGGTTTTGGAAAGAGAGTTAATTCTTTATAAAGGGTGGGATTGGTTTAATTACAAAGTTGCAGGCAAAGTTTTAGAGCAAAGTTTAGACAATAGTACTATCTTGGCTGAAATTAGTTTTGAACAACCTTGTGGTTCTCTCTATACTTACCAGGCTAAACTTGTGAAAGATGAAACCAAGACTCAACAACTCAAGAGTTCATGCAATGCTACACGAGAGTTGGTAGTTACTAAATATGCTGTTGGTAGTTTTTGGATTACCTCTAGTAAGGTAATGAGTTATAGTACATAGAAATGGAGAATTTTTAAACGCAGAGCCACGCAAAAGGAAGCGCAGAGGAACGCAGAGTATTACTAAGTTTAGTTCGCTACGAATTAATTAAATACTGTATTTAGTATAATGCTGCACAAATTCGTAATAAAATATCTGCGCCCCTATGCGTTCAAATTCCAAATATTGAATCACGATGAAGCCATATTTAAGACTTTTCGTAACAGAACTTGGTCTTCTAATTTGGCTTTTAAACGACCATTTTCAATATCTCGAATCCAGCTTTGGCTTTTACCTGTAAGTTTTGCCAACTCTCTTTGGGAGAGATTCAAATTTTTTCGCGCTTGCAAAATCTGTTCGCCTAGTAAATCGTTTGTAGCTTTGGGCTTCTTTTTGGCTTTGGCAGTTCTTGTTTTCTTTTTTTCCGATTCTGAGATTTGCTGTTCCCATTCTGGTGGAAGTTCAAAAGCCAAAATCCGCGCATTCATTAGCAGATTCCATTTACCACGGGGGCCTGTGTCTGTGAGGCGAGTTTCAGCACCACCGTCATTAGTCCAAAATTCTAATGCTTCATCTGGATCTTCGGGAAGATCGATTAATTTTGCCCACAAAGGTTGAATTTCTGGTGGGTAAGTAACTGGATCGAAAAGCGGTTTCATTCCATAGTGATTGAGAATTTCTAAATCGCTTTCAAAAGTTCGCAGCAGACGTTTGCGTTCTTCTCGTTGTCTGGATGCAAGAGCGACTTTTTCCTCACCGTAAGCAATACGCAGCAGTGTAGGAATGGTGATGCGTTGTTCCTTGCCCATTTTGGTTTTAAACAGCAACCACAGCATTAGTCGAACTGCGCCTTCATGTTGCTGCCAAATGCTCATAACTGTGGTTAGCAGTGTTTTAGGAAGACTGCCGTATTGATAGAATGCAGTTCGCTCTTTACACGCTTGTTTGTTTAAGAAATATTGCGCCCATAAGCCTGCTTTGACTTTAAAAGTTAACCCAATCAGATATTTGCATCCGAGATTGTCTTCCTGGAAGTGGTGCTGAATATCTACTAAATGCCATAAGCGGCTGCCGACAAGAGAGAACCCGTTAATTCGACCTTGTTGGGGCCAGTCAATGGAGATAATCAGAGAGCAAGCTTGCTGGACAATATTTTTCATTAAAGCTAGCTTGGCAGCTTTGCTCAAGTCCTTACGTTTCTCCATCCCCAAATATTTCTCGATTTGTCGCTCATCGATCGCAAATTCTTGCTCCCAAGGTTGCTCTAAGGCTGTAGCATAAGCTGCGAAAATTAGATGTATGCAAGCGGCTCTAATGTCAAGCCCCTCAATTGCTGCTATATCTGTGGCCTTGTCGTTGACTTTGAAGGGATCTTGGATATGAAAAGCGATCGCACCTCGTCCTTGATTGACTTGTCGGCTGTAACTGATGTAGCCTTCTTCATCGGTTTCCCAATGTAGGGATGTGCGCTGCGCTAATACATTACAAGCTTCCCAAATTGCGATCGCAGAAGCAAATGGATTATTTTTACCATTAGAAAACAAGTCTAAGCTGCTAGCATCTCTTGGTTCAACTTTGCATCTTCCCTTTTTAGACTGCCAAGGAATGGGAGAATTAGTTGGACAAGCTATTACACATTGCGGTTCTGAATAATAGCCCTCACAATTATTACAAAGACCAGGATCAATCCAATATTCATTGTCCTCTATTCTGATTGCACCCGTAGGACATTGGGGGCGGCAGTTGTCACATCCAACGCAACTGTTGTTAGGAATTGTATAAGGCATTTGGCTCTTTTCCCACTCTAATCGTTGAGATGTCTGTTTCAGGTCTCCCCTGGATGAGTCCTGTTTATTCATGACTCGCTACCACATGATCTTTCTAGTGAGAATAATTTTTTCTCACTACGTTCGATTCCCACATCCACTTGTTAAATTCGCATCCAATTGCAAGCTATTTAAGGCTTTGAAAACAGCCTAATAAAACTTCTTATTAACTATACATTTCATGAAAAAAATGATTAATTTGTTCGTATTGAGCTTAGGAAAAAATCTTAACATTTATTTAACTAGGTAATTAATGAACATTTTAGCTTTGACCATAAAACCTTATGCAAAGTATTTTTAGTAAATGTTTAAGCCTCCTACAATTGAGCTTCCTCTGATTTGTTAATAATTTTAATATTTAAGGCATCATAATATTCTGCCATAAAGTTTACAGTTCCTTTATAAATTAATTCTGTGTATTCAGATGAAATAAGAAGATTCCTTTTGTCACCATTTAACTAAATATTTAAATAAAAATAAATTTAAAATTGTTGCTTTCTAAAATACATATTGCATATATCAAAATGTAACTGGCGAACATTTATTCTGGTATATATGTATACTGTTTATATAAATTTGTTTTCCTAAATCTACAAATATTTGAAAAAGAATATCATTACTCTTAGAGATATAGCTGCATTTGCTAGAAATAATAGTTAAAACAGCAGTTATAAACCACATAGATATGAAGCTTTAATCACCTGTATAGGTTTCAAATCCTCAACACTTATCCTCTGTATGGAAATCGCTGCTCATGGTCTGCTGCCTCTAGTCAGACATTAAGTCAGAGGCTCAATGAATGCGTTTATATATAAAGCATGGGAACGAATAATACTAAATACTCACAAGAATTATTTGCAATAAGTTTTATCTATAAAATGACATAAAAAACAATTGAGTATTGTGTTCAAAGTCATCGAAAATTGATGTGATAAAAGTAAATTTTGAATACAAAACAATAAAAGATTAGGATAATATGATGATTAATGCACAAACAGATTGACAGGCAAAATTGCTGAGGATTTATTCATGGCACAACTAACAGGTTTGACATTTGGCGGTAAGGCTTGGACACCAAAATTTGCTCAGGAAATCGACAAAGATAAATGTATCGGCTGTGGCAGATGCGTTAAAGTCTGCGGATACAATGTGCTTGGGTTGAAGGCGCTCAATGAAGAAGGCGAATTTGTGGAAGATGAAGATGATGAAGAAATTGAACGGAAAGTAATGGCAGTTACTTCTCCAGAAAACTGTATTGGTTGTGAAGCTTGTTCACGGATTTGCCCGAAGAATTGCTACACCCATGTTGCAGTAAATAATTAAGGTATTTGGAGTTAGTCAAAATTTTTGTTAATTCAAGGAGGCACTGTTTGTAATCAGCGAAAATGCGCTAGGCAAGGTAACTTGAGGGGAATACTAAGTATTTACTGTAGCTAATAAATAGTTCACGGTAAACAAATCCGTAAATCGCAAAACGTAAGCTATTAACAAATTTAAACTTGCTGCTAATATAGCCTAATCAATATTAGGTCAACAGTGCCCTCTTGGAATAACTAGCTTTTTTGAAAGCAGGGGGCTAACTTTTTCATAGGAGTTGAAATATAATTTGTATTTTTTTGGGGGAAAGATATGGAAAAAATCTGGAAGTTTCCCCCTTTTTTAATGGCTGCACGTTAGAAATTTAATAAGTGAAAAGGAAATGGGAAATGGGGAAAGAACAAGGGAATAGGGTACAGGTTACAGGGAATAGATGAATTCCTATTACCTGTAACCTGTAACCTCTCCCCTAAAACCTCAACTCAGAAAACAACACCTATAAAGACGGTTTACAAAGCAGGTAGCAGGTATGCAACAAGTTCCTGTTTCACTATGGACTCTGGTTGCTGGGATAGTAGTTACAGCAATCAGCATTTGGATCGGTCAAAACCACACTCTCATGCCGGTGCAGGCATCGTTACAAGCGCCTTTGGTAGACGGTTTTTTCAACGTCATGTTTACCATTGCGATCGCACTCTTCTTGGTGGTAGAAGGAACAATTGTAGTTTTTTTGGTGAAGTTTCGTCGCCGTCGCGGTGATGATACCGATGGTTTGCCAATAGAAGGCAACGTTCCCTTAGAAATCTTTTGGACAGCAATTCCCACGGTGATTGTCCTTGGTTTGGGCATCTACAGCGTAGATGTTTTTAACCAAATGGGCGGCTTTGAGCCTGCTGGTCATCCTCATTCAGCTGCTCATGTTGCTCATCAGCCGGGAACTGCGATGCCTACGGCGGGCTACGCCTACGCTGCTACACTTAGCGATGCTTCTGAAGCAACAACAGCCCCGACAATTGCCCCAACAATTGGGATTGGCGCGTCTCCTCAAACTCTAAACAAACCAGCCGATTTAGTTGTTGATGTCAAAGGGATACAGTACGCCTGGATATTTAATTACCCTGATAGTGGCATTACCTCTGGGGAATTGCACATACCCGTTGGTGCTGATGTGCAACTCAACCTTTCAGCACAGGATGTAATTCATTCATTTTGGGTGCCAAACTTCCGCCTGAAACAAGATGCAATACCCGGTATCCCTACCGAACTACGATTTGTTGCCACCAAACCAGGTACATATCCCGTAGTTTGTGCTGAGTTGTGCGGTGGTTATCACGGTTCAATGCGGACACAGGTAATTGTCCACACACCAGAAGAATATGATAGCTGGCGGACAGAAAACCAGATTGCTCAACAGCAAAATCTAAATCAAGTCGTTGCAATTAATCCCGCCGACTTATCAACATCAGAGTTTCTCGCGCCCCACACCCATGATATGGGAATTAGTGCAGCAACTTTAGAGTCATTGGTCATTAGTCATTAGTCATTGGTCATTAGTCATTAGTCATTGGTAATATTATGTCCGCTCAATTAACCATTATTAAGAGGAACCCCACCCCCAACCCCTCCCCGCAAGCGAGGAGGGGAGTAAAAGCGCAGCTTTGGCGGGGTGGGGGGCTTTTACTATGGGCGACATTATATAACGGACAAATGACAAAGGATAAATGACAAAGGACAAAAGACAAATGACAAATGACAAAGGGAAAAAATATGACACAGGTAGAATTTCCACGGAATACTCCACCAGAAGAAAATAAACCGAAAATGGTGGCTGGCCACACCTCCCATCCGAAGGCGTGGAAATGGCAGGACTATTTTACATTTAATGTTGACCACAAGGTTATTGGTATTCAATACCTAGTAACAGCGTTTGTGTTCTATCTCATCGGCGGACTGATGGCTGTTGCTCTCCGTGTCGAATTAGCAACACCAGATGCAGACGTACTCGACCCCAATCTGTATAACGCTTTCATGACCAATCACGGGACGATTATGATTTTCCTGTGGATTGTTCCTAGCGCCATTGGGGGATTTGGTAACTATTTAGTGCCCTTGATGGTTGGTGCCAGGGATATGGCGTTTCCAAAGCTAAACGCGATCGCCTTTTGGTTAAATCCACCAGCCGGTGCGCTCATTTTAGGTAGTTTCATTTTTGGCGGTTCCCAATCTGGTTGGACAGCTTACCCACCTTTGAGTTTGGTGACAGCACCAATCGCTCAAACTATGTGGATATTAGCGATCGTTTTGGTGGGAACTTCTTCAATTTTGGGTTCACTGAACTTTGTGATCACCATTTTGATGATGAAGGTTCCCAGCATGAAATGGGATCAAGTGCCCTTGTTTTGTTGGGCAATCTTGGCTACCTCACTGCTGGCGCTTCTCTCCACACCTGTATTAGCAGCTGGTTTAGTTCTGTTGTTGTTTGACCTCAACTTTGGCACTTCCTTCTTTAAACCAGATGCAGGCGGTAACGTTGTAATTTATCAACACTTATTCTGGTTTTATTCTCACCCGGCAGTATATTTAATGATTCTGCCCATCTTCGGCATCATGTCGGAGGTGATTCCAGTTCACGCCCGCAAGCCAATCTTTGGTTATAAAGCGATCGCTTATTCTAGTGTCGCCATCTGCGTTGTCGGTTTGTTCGTCTGGGTACACCATATGTTTACCAGTGGTACACCCGGTTGGATGCGGATGTTCTTCACTATCTCTACTCTCATAGTTGCAGTTCCCACTGGCGTGAAGATTTTTGCCTGGGTTGCTACCCTTTGGGGTGGTAAAATCCGCTTCACCACAGCGATGCTTTTCGCCATTGGCTTGTTGTCCATGTTTGTCATGGGCGGCTTAAGCGGTGTGACAATGGGAACAGCCCCCTTTGATGTTCACGTCCACGACACATATTATGTTGTCGGACATTTTCACTACGTTCTGTTTGGCGGTTCCGTGTTTGGCATCTACGCCGGCATTTATCACTGGTTCCCCAAAATGACCGGACGAATGCTGAATGAAAATTGGGGTCGAGTTCATTTTGCCCTCACCTTCATCGGTACTAATCTGACCTTTTTACCCATGCATGAGTTGGGTTTAAAAGGAATGCCCCGACGAGTGGCAATGTATGACCCCCAATTTATCGACCTCAATCAGATTTGTACCTTTGGTTCATTTGTTTTGGCGATATCGGTAATTCCCTTTGCCATCAACATGATTTACAGTTGGCTGAAGGGGCCTTTGGCTGGTGATAATCCTTGGCAAGCTTTGACTTTAGAATGGACAACTAGCTCGCCACCCGCAATTGAAAACTGGGAAGTGTTGCCGGTTGTCACTCATGGCCCTTATGACTACGGTCAGGAGCATAGAACTGAATTACAGTCATCAGCGACGCCGGAAGCTAGTGCTTAGTTTGTAGAGTGAGTGATGCGATCGCTCTCAAGGTGACTGCAAGTTTTATTCATTTGAGTTCAGAACTCGAAAGGCCGAGCTTGGAACTCGAAAGGCCGAGCTTAGAACTCGAAAGGCCGAGTTCAGAACTCGAAAGGCCGAGTTCTGAACATGAAAGGCCGAGTTCAGAACTCGAAAGGCCGAGCTTGGAACTCGAAAGGCCGAGTTCAGAACATGAAAGGCCGAGCTTAGAACTCGAAAGGCCGAGCTTGGAACTCGAAAGGCCGAGTTCAGAACTCGAAAGGCCGAGCTTGGAACTCAAAACTTGAGCTTCAGAACTCAAAACTCCGAGCTTGGAACTCGAAACTCCGAGCTTGGAACTCAAAACTTGAGCTTCAGAACTTGAAACTCGGAATTTTGAGAATACCTGAACAAGTCAAGAGTTAAGTTAAACAAGGATTTTGGATGAAGAATGAAAATTTTGCCGCTTCAGACTTCATTCTTCATTCAAGCTTCCACAACAGACACAGTGGATAATATTGTCAAAAAATCTATGACTATAGCTACAACCACAAGCGAAGATCGCAGTGCAGGACACGAAGAACATCCAGATTTAAGGGTTTGGGGACTTTTGACATTCCTCGCCTCTGAATCCCTGATGTTTGGAGGATTTTTTGCCACCTATTTGTTTTTCCGAGGTACTACAGCGGTTTGGCCTCCAGAAGGAAGTGAAGTAGAACTACTTGTGCCGACAATTAACACGATTATTTTGGTGTCTAGTAGTTTCGTGATTCACTTCGGTGATACAGCGATTAAAAAGAATAACCTCAAGGGAATGCAACTGTGGTATGCAATTACTGCACTCATGGGGGCAATTTTCTTAGGTGGTCAGGTTTATGAGTATTCAACATTAGGATACGGACTGACTACCAACGTCTTCGCAAACTGCTTTTATATCATGACCGGGTTCCACGGTTTGCACGTTTTTGTAGGGCTGTTATTGATATTACGTGCATTGTGGCGATCGCGTCTTCCCGGTGAATATTCTGCAACCAATCATACTTTCATCGAAATGACAGAAATTTACTGGCACTTCGTAGACATTATTTGGATTGTATTATTCACCTTGGTGTACATTCTGACTTTGTTTTAACAAAAGTTAGGAGTGAGGAGCCAGAAGTGAAGAGTTAAGAATTTATAACTTCTAACTCGTAATTCACAACTTCTAACTCATAACTCCTAATACCATTTCTTTATGAGGCTGCGCCAAACCCTTTTGACTTCTTTCTTCCTTTGTGTCCTTTGCGTCCTTTGCGGTTCGTTTTTCTTTCTTCTTTCTTGTACTTAAATATGGTTTAGCGCATCTTCATACAGAATTGGTATAACTCATAACTCCAAACTCCAAACTCGCCAGGACTTCATTATGCAAGCTAATACAAACCAATTCTCATGGTTCCAGGTTCCAGATGACATTAAAAACTTATTAATTTTAGCTGCACAAAACTGGGAAAATACATCAGAAGCAGAAAAATATATTCAACAAGCTTTAGCACAAACTGGTGGAAATACAGATGTCTTGGTAGCAGCATATAGATTTTTCTATTATAAAAATAATTATTCTCTTGCATTACAAACAACAATCAAATTATTAGATAAAATTAAAGAACTAGAAAAATTTCCTGATGACTGGGAGCAACTTAAGCCGATACTAGTCAGTCGCAAAGAAGAACCACAAATTCGATTGTACTTAAATGCTTATGCTGCTTCTGGATTAGTACTAGCCAATTTAGGAGAAATTGAGGAAGCAAAACAAATCAGCACCAAAGTCAAAGAAATAGACGAAAAGCATGATTTTGGTGCCGGAATTCTCCTGGATATTTTGACACGTCCAGCAGAAGAAGATGATTAATTAGTCAATGCACTTCTCGACAAGAAAGAGTGGGGGTGCGTAGAGACGCGATTAATCGCGTCTGTAAAACAACCAATGCCCAATGAATGCCCTTTTTGTGAAAAATCATGAACAATTGGTTATCTACCAGATCGTATTCCTCTTACTCCCTATTAGGAGCAGCTACTGATAGTAACTCTATCTTTCCTCCTATCACTATACCTACTAAATTTCCTGTAGGTAATATTCCTAATGTCTCTCCGATCCTGATCGTCCAATCTTCTCCGTTATCAATTTAAAAGTTATGAAAGGTAGGGATTGGCTACTAAGGGGGGACGGTCAGTATCAAGCTTGTAAATCTGTAAGAGCCTGGGATTTATTGAGAGAAAATTACCGCCTTTATCGGTTTTTAACTGAGGTGGAAGATGTTCTCAATAGCGGGGATGATGAAGTCAGTTGTCTGCCAGAAATTCGGATGCTCGTAAGGCGCTTGATCGTAAATTCCTACTGGGTACGAAGTCAACGTTTAGAGCCTTCACCCAAAACGGGAACCTCTGTTTTACTCCTATACGATGAATTGGGTTTTCCCTTGACTGTGCAAACAGTAACATTTGCACCAGGAACCCGATCAAACATTCATAATCATGGGACGTGGGGAATAGTCGCGGTGTTAAAAGGTCAGGAAAAAAATACTTTTTGGCGACGCACTAATAGCCCCGAATTTCAGGACAAAATTGAAGCAACGGGAGAGGTAACTCTATCCCCAGGAGACATTATTAGCTTTACTCCCGATGCAATTCACTGTGTAGAAGCAGTGGGTGATGAACCAACTGTGACTTTTAATATCTACGGTGAAACCGATCCGAATGAGAGATTTGAGTTTGACCCGATTAAGTATAGTGCTAAAAACTTTTAGCATCACGCAGTAGGGGCGCACTGCCGTGCATTGGTGTCAACTTAACGCTAAACCCACTTGATGACAACGTTTTGCCCTCACCCCCAGCCCCTCTCCCTTGGGGAGAGGGGAGCTAGATATTCAATTCCCCTTCTCCCTTGGGAGAAGGGGTTAGGGGATGAGGGCGTGAGGGATTTGCAAAACGCCTGTCCGATATAGTTTTCGGCTTAAGTTGACACCAATGACAGCCGTGCGTCCTTACAAACGAATCGTATTCTACTAAGAGGTAGTTAAATGGCAAGAGTAATTTTCTATAGCAAACCAGGCTGTAAAGGTGGTACTAAGCAAAAAGTTTTGCTCACAGCTGCCGGTCATGAAGTGATACCATGCAATCTGCTAACAGAATCTTGGACAGTTGAGCGGTTGCGTTCATTTTTTGGCGATCGCCCCGTAGCCGAATGGTTTAATCCTTCCGCCCCCAAGGTAAAATCTGGTGAGGTGGTTCCTGAAAAAGTGGATGAACAAACCGCTTTGGCGCTGATGCTGAAAGAGCCACTGTTAATTCGCCGTCCTTTGTTAGAAGTAGGCGAACAGCGGGAGGTAGGATTTGATGTTCAAAAGATTGATACTTGGATTGGCTTACAAGCTGTGGATGAATCTTTGCAAGAAATCAGCGACAAGCTTTTGAAGCAAGATTTGCAAAACTGTTCCCACGGTCATGGTCATCATCACCATAATCATTAGGGTGGCTGTAACCATCATGGTGAACAACATCAAAAGCAAGCAAGCTTAAGTTATTAGACTGCTTGCATGAATCAAAAGCCCTCTCCCAAGCTTGGGAGAGGGCTTTTGAAATTGGCTCTAGTCTTTAGCTAACTTGTTGTTGGATGTGTAGTAAACCTTACTACCAGTATCAGGTACAAAATGGCAGCTAACACATGAACGCCATAATGACTTCCAAATAGGTTCTTCCGATTTGTGGAAATACTCACCCATCACTGGTTTTATTGCCTCAGTTGCCTTCAGTAAATTGTAGTGAGGGATGTTAAGGAATATATGGTGAGCAACATGAGTACCAATATCGTGATGGATATGATTAACCAAACCATAATCACGGTCAATACTAGAAATTGCACCTTTCAGGAAAGTCCAATCTTCTCCACGATACCAGGGAATCTCTGCCTCAGTGTGGTGCAAGAATGTCACCAAATCTAGCCAAACTATGAATACAAGATAGGGCACAGCATAATATTTCAGCAACCACATCCAACCCCATTGGTAGGTGAGGAAACCGAGCAAGCCTACCATACCAATCAAAAGTACAGTACTAGTGAGGACATCCCATTTTTCTGATGGCTTGAAAAGTGGACTGCTGGGCAAAAAGTGCGAGCCTTCTTTATTAGGAGAACGCTTAAACAAATATACAGGATAAGCCAAGAGAAAAACATAATACCTGCCTATCTTTTGGGCTAAGGGCATCTCCTTATATTGTGATTCTGTCACAGGATACCAGCTTTCATCGTTATCGATATTGCCAGTATTTTTGTGATGGGTTCTATGGCTGATCCGCCAACCATGATAAGGAACAAGTATTGGTGTGTGAGAAAGATGTCCAATCAAATCATTGAGCCATTTATGCTTAGAAAAAGATTGGTGTCCGCAGTCATGCCCAACTACAAACAAAGCCCAAAACATCGTTCCTTGCATTAGCCAGAAAATCGGGAAGAAAAGCCAAGAATCCAGGTAATTAGCTACTGCATAAAGCAAACCGATAATTAGGATGTCACGAAAAAAGTAAAAAAGTGATTTTGTTACATTGGGCTGAAAGCATTCAGCGGGGATTGCAGCTTTTAAATCTTGAAGAGTGAAAGGTAATTTAGTGGAATCCTCAGACGTTTCGCAGCCAGGAGGATTGTTGAACGTGATGGTATCTAATTGCACTGGATTCTTTTGTTGGATATAAATCGGAACTTTATTTGAGACAAGATAATCTCACTTCTAGGATGCCCACGAAACTAGCGATCGCTAACACCAAAGAAGATAATTTTTGGCAATTTAGCTAACAATTTTTAGTTAGTAAAAAGTTGCCAAATTCTATTTAAACACAGCATGATAAACGCTCTCGTTGGTTCAAGAGCGTGAGTGTAGTCACAGTGCTATTTATTGCTCTGTATAATGTTCGTCGAAAGTCTTATAGCCAACATCAGTTGTGTATAGTTGACATTGGTCTGTAATTTGCTTCATTAAAGGCCAAGAAAACTGACACTCATCATGTAGATAAGGCTCCCAATTTTCTTTGATGCTGCTGTAAGCTAGCCGCAAATTATAAGAAGGAATCGCAGTGGAAATATGATGAGGGACATGAACATTGATATCGTGGCACAAGACTTCTACCCAACGTGGATAATCACAATGAATAGTTCCAGATAGCTGTGCTAGAGCTTCGTTCCACTTGTTCGCTGTCGCAAAAGGAACATCTGCGGCAGTGTGGTGAACAATAGTAAAAGTACTCATCCAAAAATGGTAAATCATCCAGGGTACTAGCCAAAATTTGACAAATCCCCAGATACCAGTTGTGGCGATAAGAGTCGGGAAAGCGATCGCTGCAAACACAACTACTACAGCTACAGACAGCTTGATACTCGATTGGTCTTTCGTTTTGAAGTTCCGCCAATCAAAATGCACCACAGCCCAATGTCCAATGGAACCTACCCACCAGAAACGTTTACGCATGAACAGTTCAAAAGCAGACTGTCGGGTTTTATCCCAATTTTCAAACACTTCTGGTCTAATTGGATGCCAAGCATTGTCCTCATCCAGCTTGTTGGTATGAGTATGGTGATAATTATGCTTAATGCGCCAACTATGAAAGGGGTAAATTAACGGCATCATGAAGAAATGCCCTACCAAATCATTTACCCAACGACGTTTGGCAAAAGACCTGTGACCACAATCATGGCCAATTACAAAAAAACCTGTTAAAGCAGTGCCCGTAAAAATCCAAGCAAGGGGTAAGAGAAACCAAGGAGTGATAATCAGGCTGTAATAGCCCAAGGCGACTGCCAAGACACTCAGTAGGGCTTGTGTCCAAGCTTTGCGACGGTTCTGCTGAAAACATTCGCGTGGCAGGGTTTTGACAATATCTTTGAGCCGAAAGTCGGAATTACTAGGCTCGTCACTTAGTTTCTGGCTATTAATTATTGATGTAGTCATGGACACCTAAAAAACAACAAACTCCTCCACCAAGTCACCAAAAAGTAACTTGCCGTAAAAATTCTTCACATTAGCGCTTCGGATTATAGCAACCTAACCGACACAAGCGCACCCGTAAATAGCTTTTTGAAAAGTTAGGAGTAAAAAGTTATGAGTGAGGAGTGAGGAGTTAGGAGTTTAGATTCTTAACTCACGCCTGATGTGAATTAGAAACGCTCCTTGTCCCACAAGGATTTCTGGGTCTGCCAAAAATCATGGTTTAAGAAAAGTCGACGGCAAAATAAAAATTCCAACGCCTGATTCCCATTGAACGTAACTCCTAACTCCTAACTCCTAACTCCTAACTCCTAACTCCTAACTCCTAACTCCTAACTAACTTTTGTTGGGGCCAACTTCACATTAGTAGCCAGACCAACTGCTTGTAGCAATTGAACTGTCATCCAGGTTAAATCGATTTCCCACCATTCCAGCCCATGACGAGCTGAGTATTGAAAGGCATGATGGTTATTGTGCCAGCCTTCACCGAAAACTAGTACAGCTACCCACCAGCAATTAGTCGAGCGATCGCCAGAATCATAGCTCTGATAGCCAAATTTATGAGTAGCGCTGTTTACCAACCAAGTGCAGTGGTAAACCCAAACAATGCGAACAAAAATTCCCCAAATCACAAAGGGCCAGCCACCCAGAAGCAAAAGCAATACACCCAGAGCAACCTGGATCAAAATGAAATATTTTTCTAAAAACTGATAAACTGGGTCTTCGGCAATATCTTTGGTGAAACGAGGAACATCAGCGTGAGCGGGACAATAGTGAATCAGCCAATCCATGTGGCTCCACCAAAAGCCTTTATTAGAATCATGGGGATCGGCATCAGTATCAGAGTGTAAATGATGGATACGATGTGTTCCTACCCACTCAATTGGGCCTCCTTGACATGAAAGTGTGCCGAAGAAAACCAAGAGATATTCTAGCCACTTGGGAGTTTGAAAACTGCGGTGGGTGACAAGGCGGTGAAATCCTAGAGTAACTCCTAAGCCACCTGTTACCCAGTACAGCAAGAAACCTACACCAACTGCCGTCCAGTTAAAGTTACCAGGAACAAAGGCAAATAAAGCGCCAATGTGCAGTCCAATGAAAAACAGGGTATTAACCCAGTTAACTTGAGGTTTGGTTGAAGTAGCAATTGTCATGCAGTAACCTGAATTTGAATTTTCCAGCCTAGTCTGCGGGATCTTAAAATCCGCATATCTATAATCTTAATTTTTTTGAATGAGGAACTGATGAACAGCTTAGAACAGCTGCGGCAAGCAGAACAGGCACTATTAGAAATTTTTTCTGGAATTGACACTCAGGTCAAGCATAATCTAAAACGAGTGCTGGATGCTTTTCGTAATCACCGTGTGGGCGCACACCACTTTGCTGGTGTAAGTGGCTATGGTCACGATGATTTAGGACGAGAAACTTTAGATAAAGTTTTTGCCGAAGTTATGGGTGCTGAAGCTGCGGCGGTGCGAGTGCAGTTCGTTTCGGGAACTCATGCGATCGCCTGTGCTTTGTTTGGTGTTCTCCGTCCTGGAGATGAAATGTTAGCAGTGGTCGGTTCTCCTTACGATACGCTTGAAGAAGTTATTGGTTTACGAGGTCAAGGTCAAGGTTCCCTTATCGAGTTTGGCATAAATTACCGCCAATTGGAGCTAACCCCCGAAGGAACTATAGATTGGCAAGCTTTAACTACTAGTGTGGCTGAAAACACTCGTTTAGTGTTAATTCAGCGCTCTTGTGGCTATTCTTGGCGTCCTAGTTTATCAATTGCCGATATTGAAAAAATCGTTCATTTAGTCAAACAGCAAAACCCAAACACCGTTTGCTTTGTAGATAACTGCTACGGCGAATTCATTGAAACCAGGGAACCCACAGCCGTAGGTGCTGATTTAATGGCGGGGTCATTGATTAAAAATCCTGGTGGTACTATTGTCAGCACTGGCGGTTATGTCGCTGGTCGCGCCGACCTAGTAGAAGCATCCGCCTGTCGCCTCACTGCTCCCGGTATCGGGAGTTACGGCGGTGCTACTTTTGACCAAAATCGCCTGCTGTTCCAAGGTTTATTTCTCGCGCCGCAGATGGTGGGAGAGGCGATGAAAGGGACTTATCTTACTGGTTATGTATTTGATAAACTTGGTTATCCAGTAAATCCTGCTCCCCTAGCTCCCCGTGGAGATGTAATTCAGGCAATTAAACTAGGTTCTGCTGAAAAGCTAATTGCTTTCTGTAAAGCCATACAACAGCATTCTCCGATTGGTTCCTACTTAGACCCTGTTCCAGATGATATGCCGGGGTATGAGAGCCAGGTAGTCATGGCTGGGGGGACGTTTATTGAAGGGAGTACTTTGGAATTATCAGCAGATGGGCCTTTGCGTGAACCGTATGTGGTTTATTGCCAGGGTGGGACTCATTGGACTCATGTAGCGATCGCACTCGAAGCTGCGATCGATGCAGTTGGCAGTATCGATAGACAGAAAAAGGGAGAGTAATGAGCGATCGCCATAATCCTACTACTGCTACACGCCTGAATGTCTACACCCAAGGTCAAGGATTCCCAATTTTGGGCTTACATGGTCATCCTGGTACTGGTCGTAGTCTTTCTGTCTTTACCAATCATTTATCAAAACGCTACAAAACTTTTGCCCCTGATTTACGTGGATATGGCAAAAGTCGCTACAACGGCAATTTTGAGATGAATGACCATTTGACTGATTTAGAAGCGCTGCTAGACCGCTTAGAGATTGAAAAGTGCCTAGTATTGGGATGGTCACTTGGGGGTATTCTGGCAATGGAGATGGCATTACGTTTACCAGAGCGTGTTACTGGGCTGATTTTAGTGGCAACAGCTGCAAAACCCCGTGGCAGTCATCCTCCTATAACTTGGCAGGATAATTTATATACTGGCATTGCGGCGCTATTGAACTATATAAAACCGAGTTGGCAATGGAATATTGAAACTTTTGGTAAGCGATCGCTTTTCCGCTACTTAATCCAACAACATACATCTACCAGTTACAATTACATCGCCAAGGAAGCAGTACCGGCTTATTTGCAAACTTCTCCTGCTGCTACTCGCGCTCTCTATAGTGCAATTCAATCAGGATACAATCGGGTTTTAGATTTGCAACAAATACAATGTCCCAGTTTAGTACTTGCTGGTGAACAAGACCGCCACATTACATCTGATTCCAGCTTACAAACTGCTCAACATCTCAAAAATTCTCAGTGGCAGTGCTATCCCAACACCGCCCATCTTTTTCCGTGGGAAGTTCCCCAGCAGGTGCTAAATGATATTGACCATTGGCTCGAAGTTCATCCGCAGGTAATTGGTAGTCAATAGTCTAAATATTTAATATTAAAAAAAATATTTAAAAAAATTTTGACTATTGACGAAGAAGAAAAGGAAAGGGAAGATGTGGTGACGCGATGAGTGAAAAAGACGCAATAACCCCCGGTGAAAGAATTTTCTGTGTCTTTATATCTTTACGTCTTTGCATCAGAGTCTCCTTTTCATTCTCTGGCCTAACTTAAATTTGACCGCCAAAGGCAGGCTGTACTTTGCGGTCAAATCTTTCCCCCAAGTCGTCAGCAATTGTTAAGTTACTAGGTTTACAACGCTTGACGTTCACAATAATTCCCGTAGCTCCTTCGATCTCCAAATCTTCTATGTATCCTTTGCTTGCTAATTTTGCATCAGAAGAACTTAGAAATGGCCCGAAGTAATACGTGCAACGGGGATTCTGCGTCACAATCTCTACCCACCAAGCCAAGCCGATGTAGTCGAATGTGTTAATTAACACTTCCTTGAGGTTATGCCAAATGGTTTTCATGGTTTTCGCCGATTTATAAACGTCTACAGGGTGTTAAACGATATTGTGCTTTATTATCTTTTACATTTCTTTATACTCTGTTACCGTTATTTTTTCAAAGAGATTTTTTGTAATTTATCTAAGTGCAGCGTATTTAGCGATCGCTGGCGATAAATCTCATAAAGCGCCATACCCGCTGCTACAGAAGCATTCAGGCTGGGTGTCTTACCCTGTAGAGGAATCGATACTAAAAAATCACAGGAGCGTTGAGTTAACATACCCAGACCTTCACCTTCTGAGCCGATTACCAAAACGATTGGGCCAGTGAAATTGACTGTATGCACAGGTTCGCTACCACTTGCAGCAGTACCGTAAATCCAAAAGCCAGCTTCTTTTAATTCTTCTAAGGAACGGCTGAGGTTGACAACTCTAGCTACAGCAAAATTTTCTAAAGCACCTGCTGCCACTTTCATAACGGTGGAAGTGATCCCAGATGCCCTTCTTTGGGGAATCACCAATCCTTGAGCGCCTATTGCTTCGGCAGTGCGAATAATTGCTCCCAAGTTGTGGGGATCGGTAATTCCGTCAGCGACGACAATTACAGCATCGGTTACAGATTTGCACTGCTCAATTAGATCGGGCAATTCGGTGTAAGCGTAGGGAGCAATTTGTGCTGCCACACCTTGGTGATTAGCGCCGTTGGTGAGATAGTCTAAACGCTTGGGTTCAACTTCATCTATAACTGTGCCATTTTCCTTTGCTTGCAAGAGAAAATGGTGAAAGCTGGGATCGTACCGCAGACGGGTAGTAATCCATAGACGGTTGAGATTGCGCTGATTTTGCAATGCACTCAATACTGGATGACGACCGTAGATGAGATCGTTATCTTCTTCCGTAGATTGTGTAGATACAGATGGCTGGGAGAAGTTATTATTTCTTTGCCGGGAGTTGCCATAACTGGCGTTGCTATCTATTTTCCTGGGATTGCGATTCGGATTAACAACAGAGATGGTGTTGCCATCTACTTTTCTGGGATTGCTGCGAGTTGGATTCTCAACAGAGATGGGGTTGCTATCTACTTTCCTGGGATTGCGAGTTGGATTCGCAACAGAGATGGGGTTGCTATCTATTTTCCTGGGATTGCGAGTTGGATTCGCAACAGAGATGGGGTTGCTATCTATTTTCCTGGGATTGCGAGCCGGATTAGTAACAACACGTTTACCTTTAATTTTTACGGGTTGTCCACGATTGGGTTCGCTAGAAGTCTTGACTTTTCTGGGTTTATCCTGCATTGGAGTTATGAATATAGCGTATGGTTGATCGTTCCGATTACCTCAATTTTTTGAACCTAATCTAGTGTTGTGGCTACTGCGAAATTGAGTTTTCACTCTTTTTCTAGATGAAGTATTTGCAACAGTTCGGTTAGACGTTGGTAATCGGTGATATATAAGTAGCCTATTAAAGTTTCTAGACTAGTTGCCTGTTGATAAATTTCGGGATTAAGTCGCTTAGGGCGTCCTGTTGCGGCGTTTCTACCCCGTCGGACAATTTCTAATTCGTTATCCCTGAGATGAGGAATTAGCGATCGCAAATGTAGCGCTTGTGTTTCTGCTCTTACCTGCTCCACTACCAGACGATGGTAAATTCCTGACCGCTGCAATGGCAGCAGATAGAACATTCTAACATACAACTCATAAATTGCATCCCCTAAATATGCTAAAGCACTAGGAGAAATTTGTTGCACTTGTGAGAGGGAAATCTGTTGGAATGGTCCTGTGGTTGCCAAGAGTGCTTCAGTCCAAGACAAGCTCTGTTTGAGAGTTTCATCTTGTCCATCTAATAGCTCTTCCTCCTGTGACTTCACAAATAAATCATTCCTTGACGGGCTACATTTGGCAGGCATTCTTCGCAAAGACTGATTTTTCTGAAGTATGCCATGATAGTATACTTAGCATAATCAATACTATCAAACTTACTTCCTAATTTCATCTTTTTGATTGAGAGTTGGCATTTTAAATCACCCTGATGTCAACATCTATAAAACCAAATTTCGCCTACTTCTTGTGGTCTGCGCCTAAGACAGGGTAAAATTTTGACATCAAATTCACCCTTTCACTTGGTAGCATTGCCATGCTTACTGAGTAAACGACAAATTTTAACTATACAGCATCGAGTCAAGTCTATCTATAAACAAATCTGCTGGCTTTGTATTTCTTACAAATATCTCAGACTTGATTATTTATCAAAACAGAATTCAGGAGTCAGAAGTCAGAATGGGCTAAACGCCCCGCTACCGCTAACATAATGAATTTTGAACGAAAGAGCGGATAGCGCAGCGTTAGCGAGTTTTCGAGCGTCGCGTCTTGATTCTGACTCCTGAATTCTGACTTCTGAATTCTTCTTCAACCAATATTCTAGCCAAGGATTACATACCCAAGAGTTGGGTGTTTATATCTTTAGTTATTACTCAACTTTAAACATAATAGCTCAACTGGCTTTATGCCTCTCCCACAAGGAGAGAGGTTTTCTGCCAGAATTTTTAAAAATTAAGCTATCCGATATTGAATCTGGATAGCAAAATTTAACTCTCAGATCGAGCAATCAAGACTACTTGACGTTTTCTAGAGCGTCTTCAACTGATTTTTGCAGGGAGAGAAACTTCTCTAGGCGAACAAGCTTGACCGTTTGAGTTACGCGGGCATTTGTAACAATTTGCAAAGTACCATCGGCAGTTTGAGCCTGCTTGGCTAGCTGCACCAGAGCACCCAAGCCAGAGCTATCAACAAAATCAATTTGTGAGAGATCCAAAATAATGTGCTTAGGACCCTCGTCTATCTTGCTGCCAAGTGTCTTGCGAAATGTCGGCTCAGAAAAAGCATCTAACAAACCTGTGAGGCGGAATAGCTGACAGTTATCCCGGACTTCACGAGTGCCTCTCAGGCTAACGGTTAGATTTAGTGGCTCAGCAATAATTCCCTCCTCATGAGTTAAAGTGAACGCTCAAGTATAGATGGTTTTTGAGCATATTGTCTACAATCTGCTGGAATAGGGTACTGGGCACAAGAGGCAGAGGGGCAGGGTGCGGGGGGCAGAGGGGCAGAGGGGCAGAGGGGAAAGAACTTGTAGAAGAACTCTCCCCTGCTCCCCTGCTCCCCTGCTCCCCTGCTCCCCTGCTCCATTCTCCATTTTTACCTCACCTCTGCCACGGTTTGACGTGCTGTTCGCATAGCTTGAACAAATTGCTCAAACAAGTAATCAGCATCGTGTGGGCCAGGACTAGCTTCTGGGTGATACTGTACGGAGAACACAGGTAGAGATTTGTGACGTACCCCGGCAATGGTGCGATCGTTTAAGTTTAGGTGGCTAATTTCCACAACTGCTGTAGGTAAAGAATCTGGGTCAATAGCAAAACTATGGTTTTGGCTAGTAATTTCTACCCGTTGTTGTAAACCGGCAGGCTGATTCAAACCACGATGACCAAATTTGAGTTTATAGGTTTCTGCCCCTAGTGCATGACCTAAAATTTGGTGTCCCATACAAATACCAAAGATGGGTTTTTCACTTAACAGAAGTGCTTTGGCAGTTGCAATCCCTTCAGTGACGGCAGCTGGATCGCCAGGCCCATTAGAAAGAAACACACCATCTGGATTGTAATTGAGGATTTCTTCTGGTGGTGTATCAGCAGGTACAACAATTACCCGACAACCATAACTTACTAAGCGACGCAAGATATTGCGTTTAACGCCAAAGTCAAGGGCAACAACGGTAAAGGCTTCACTAAGATTTTCCGTCGCTTCAGCGTTGAATTCCCAAGCTGGAATTGTGGGATCAGACCATTCATAAGCCGTTGGGGTGGTGACTTCACGAACCAGATTCAATCCTGCCATATTGGGGGCTGCTAGTACCTGCTCTAGCAATTCCGCTTCATCGAGAATGGTTGTAGAAATGCCACCGTTCATGGCTCCGAACATCCGAATTTTGCGTGTGAGGGCGCGGGTATCGATGCCGTAGATCCCTGGCACATGATTTTGTTTGAGGTAGTCAGGTAAAGATTGTGTCGATCGCCAGTTACTTGGACGCTGACAAATATTGCGGGCGATCGCACCCCGCACTTGGGGCCCATCTGATTCTTCATCTTCCAGATTTACGCCAGTATTCCCCAATTCAGGATAGGTAAAAATGACAATTTGACCACGGTAACTAGGATCGGTCAAGACTTCTTGATAGCCGGTCATGCCAGTGTTGAACACCACTTCTCCGATCGCGGTTCCCGTCGCACCAAAAGACCAACCGCGATAAGTGGTTCCATCTGCTAGGACAAGTAAAGCTGGTATTGCTGCGTCAGTCAGGGGCATAGTAGATTAGGGATTGGGGATTGGGGATTGGGGATTGGGTACTGGAGATTGGGTACTGGGGATTGGATAGAGAGGTACAGGGGGGGAAAACTCTACTCCCTTTCTCCCTACTCCCTTGCTTCTTCCCTAGTCTCTAATTCCTAGTACCCAATACCCAGTCCCCAGTACTGCGATTGTTAATTATCCCATGAGTTGAGCAATTGGGAGTTTTTAAGATAGTTAATTAAAATTAAAAGGGAATTGGGCGTTGCATAATAGAGGGATGAATTGAGGTCTTCTACTGTGCATTGTCCATACTGCAAGTCTACTAGGATTAGAAAAAATGGTAAACGCCGAGG
>NZ_JBALEO010000031.1:0-126123 GCF_036918015.1 Nostoc sp. | reverse complement strand
ACGCAAAATAATCTGGGGAATGCTTACGGTGAGAGAATAAAAGGAGAACGAGCCGATAATATTGAAAAGGCGATCACTGCTTATAATCAAGCACTCGAAGTTTACACCCGCAGCGCCTTTTCTGAAAATTGGGCAACGACGCAAAATAATCTGGGGAATGCTTACGGTGAGAGAATAAAAGGAGAACGAGCCGATAATATTGAAAAGGCGATCACTGCTTATAATCAAGCACTGTCTGTTAGAACCCGCAGCACCTTTCCCCAAAATTGGGCAGGTACGCAAAATAATCTTGGGAATGCTTACAGTGACAGAATATTCGGAGAACGAGCCGAGAATATTAAATTAGCGATCGCTGCTTATTCTGCTGCTCTGGAAGTATATACCCGCAGCGCCTTTCCTGTTGATTGGGCAATGACGCAAAATAATTTGGGGAATGCTTACGGTGAGAGAATAAAAGGAGAACGAGCCGAGAATATTGAATTAGCGATCGCTGCTTATTCTGCTGCTCTGGAAGTATATACCCGCAGCGCCTTTCCCCAAAACAATGCAGAAACTTTGTCAAATCTCGGCAGCATATACCAAGACGAAAAACTATTTGACTCAGCTTACAATACCTTAGTTTCTGCCATTGCTACAGTCGAAGCTTTGCGCGGAGATATTGTTTCCGGCGAAGAAGCCAAGCGGAAACAAGCGGAAGGATGGAATCAACTTTATAAACGTATGGTGGAAGTTTGCCTAGTATTGGCAAGAGACACTGAGGCAATAGAATATATTGAACGTAGCAAAACCCGGAATTTAGTAGAACTGTTAGCCAAAGCAACATTAACAAATCCAGAAAATTTGCCTTTAGTTAGTAGCAGCATCAATTTTAGAGAAATTCAAAACCTCTTAGATAACAAAACTGCAATCATCGAATGGTATCTTTTTTATGATTGTTTTCGCGCTTTCATTATCACCAGCGACAACAAGCCAGCCATCTGGCATTCTAGTCAACAAGACTTAGATGCTTTAATCGATTGGACAAATGAATATTTGATTGACTACTACAACCCGCAACACAAAGATAAAATCCAATGGCAGAATCAGCTAGAAGAACGCCTAAAAAAGTTAGCAGAAATTCTGCATATTGAGGAAATCTTAGACCAAGTACCCAAACAATGCGACAGATTAATCTTTATTCCTCATCGCTATTTACACCTGTTTCCTCTCCATGCTTTACCTATCAGGGAATCATACCTAATTGACTTATTCCCCAAGGGCGTAGGCTATGCACCCAGTTGTCAACTTCTGCAACAAATCCAACTGCGTCAACGTCCTGACTTTCAATCTTTATTTGCCATCCAAAACCCCACAGAAGATTTATATCAAGGCTACGAAAAAGATTTAGGAGCAGTCGCAGCCATCAAAAAACAGTTTATCGATCCTAATATTTTGAAGCAAAACCAAGCTAAAAAGTCAGCAATTCTGCTCGGCATTAATGAAAATATTCACAATGTTACACTAAATGAAAAATTGCTGAAAGCTAACTGTGCTTTTTTCTTCTGTCATGGATACTTTAACTCTGCCTCTCCCCAAGATTCTGGTTTACAGTTAGCTGATGGGAACCTGACTTTAGCAGATATCATTACTTACTTTAAACTAGAAAACTGTCGCCTAGTCACTCTCTCTGCTTGCGAAACTGGTTTGACCGACTTGACAAGCACGAGTGATGAATACATTGGTTTACCCAGTGGATTTTTGTTAGCTGGTAGCACCAATGTAGTCAGTAGCCTTTGGACTGTCAGTGCAACAGCTACAGCTTTATTGATGATGAAATTTTACGAAGAACTACAGCAGCAAAATAATATTGTATTAGCTTTAAATACAGCACAACGTTGGTTAAGGGATACGACAGTCAAAGGCTTTCAAGATTGGCTGATTAAATCCTCACTAAGTTGGGGTTACAAGATATATTTAAAGAAATACTTTGCTGCTAATCATGAAAATTCCTTAACCAAACCGTTTGAATCACCTTTTTGTTGGGCTGCTTTTTGTAATATAGGTAAAGGAGTTTAGAAAATGTCAATTTCTAGAAATAGCATCGAAGCTTTTATTCAAGTGCTTGACTCTCAATCAAAATTGATTCCGGCTCAAGACTGGACTGAATTGCAGCAACTATCGAGTCAGTTACCAGAAGACAATGAGGAAATTGTAGAAATCCTAGAGAATTGGTTGCAATCAAAATCCCGTAATCAAGTTCTAGAAGCTTACAAGCAAAACCTAGAATCAATCACTGATAAATTACCTATTAATGTAAGTGCAAACATAGGAATAGCTAATAGTAAATCACAGACTCCAGCCAATCAACCTAGTGAATCATCAAAGGAACTTGTAGATAACGCCATAAAAAACAATTCTCCTTTGTCTGATGATAAAAAACCACAACCAAAACCATGAAAAATTTTAGTAGCTTCGCTTAGAGGTTGTTTGAAAAGTAGTATGTTGTGATTTTAATTGAATTATCACCCCCCTTAATCCCCCCTTATAAAGGCAGGGCTGTTTCATTCCCCAAAGAGCTTTAAAAATCAAGGGTTCTAGCAATTTTAAATTGGTTATTTTGTTACCAGCGTGTCGATAAAACGAACTATTTTACTGATATTTAAGTGCTTAAATGTTCATCTCATCGTCACCCTTACTGACAATTTTCTTGCTAACCATCTTGACAAATCCTGTTTGAAATGGAATGAAACAGCCCTGCCTTATAAAGGGGGGAAACAATAAAATCCAGTTCCCTCCCCTTTATAAGGGGAGGGTTAGGGTGGGGTAAAAAATTTTTATACATCAATCATGACTTTTCAAACATCCTCTTAACCCAAGCTACAATTTACAATAAAAATCTTAGCCAAAATAGTGAAGAATTTCAGCCTCAGCCTCTATGCTTTTCATCTCCGCCACACCCTAACTGAACTTCCCGGTGAAGTTGTGACAGATGCTAATCTCTTGTGGGAAAATCTGGTGAAAGTGGGTGAAAGTTCGCTAACTTTTGTTGGGTTGAAAGATTTACGCTCAAAGTTAATTTGTTATCAAAATAATATATACGATCCCAAGCGGGAAATAGGAAGAATACCAGAACGGTTAATTGATGCTCAAGATTTAGATTTGGGTAGTCTCCCCACAACAGAAGGCTTTAAAATTAATGCTAATCTTCAGCCTTTCTTGCTTAATGATACCTACGCAGTTGATTTAACTTTGGTTCCAGAATCACCAAACATTTCCATAGACATACCACAACTGCAACATTTTAAACCAAGTTCCTTACTACCATCTAATATTCAAGCATCTTTAGGACAAACATTATCGATTTATGGAGAAGTAGATCCAACTGAAGATTGTGATACACTAGCTAAAAAATTAGCCATAGCCTTAGTAGCTGGCACGAATTTAAATCCTGTAAGAACACAACAAGGAAAACTGTTTGGTAGTCTTTTATTTGAATATCAAGCACTTGACCCAGACGAACCAGATAATCCTGCCAAACAATGCCATATTTTAATAGTCATTAATAATAGTCAAGCTGCAACAGCAACACTTGCAGCAGAAGCATATAATTGGTTGCTAAATTTATTATGTAGCTACCATAAAATACTTTACATTTATCAATTAGCTCGTCAACGCTATCGAGAAGCGAGAACAATTTATAGTAATTTAGAAAATAAAATCAAAAAATTTAACAACCTGATATCTGAAAATCAAACACAATTATCTGGCTTAAAAAGCCTAATGGGAGAAATCCCCACAAAAAGTTTTGATTATACCAGATGCTTGCAAGATTTACAAACACACCACACAGCAATTACTACTAATATTACTAATTACAGAATTTGTTTAGAGAATATTCAAACTATTGATAGCGGGAATAGCCCCCAATCTTGGCAAAATTTTATTAATAAAGACTGTAAGAAATGGCAAGAACAAATCCAAACAGATATTAACTATCTGACTCCAGGTCAAGAATTGTTTGGACAATTCGTTGATACTATTCGAGGTATAGTAGAAACAGAACAAACTGAGCGCGATCGCTCCCTAGAAAACAAAATCCAATTACTAGGTATAGGCTTTGGCGGTGGTGCGATCGCCTCTGGCGTATTCACAACACATATTGATAAAATTAATCTCCCGATAGTACAAAAGCATCCCCTTTACGCATCTTTATTGTTGAGTGTTTTATTTACATTCTTTTTTATCGGCATAGGTTGGCTGATAACTCAGTGCCAATATCATCCTAGAGATAAGAAGTAAATAGAGAAATGATAGAACGAACTCTTATAAACACGGTATTATAGCTATCCCTTTAGGCTACGGTGGCTTACACAAGTACTAAAAACCTCATCGCTCAAGACAACTTAACCGTTTTTATACGCAGATAAATATATTATCTGCGTATTTTTTATGAAAAAAAGATTCATCCCAATGTATATTTCTGCATTATTTTGGGAATCATAAATCGAGGAAGAATTATACACCACAAGGTATTACTTCCTGAAATATCACGTAACTTTTAGAGGATAATTATGTCTAAACGCAAGTTGCCCAAAGGCCGTAGTATTAGTTCAGTTGCTCTAGAACCAGAAGTTGCGATCGCAATTCTGGGGTTGTTTTCTGCTGCGGCTGATGGTGAAGGTATTTCTTCCACGGAAGAATATGCCTTAAGTGAATTTCTCGGTCGGGTTGACTTATTTGAAGATTACTCTGAAGAAGACTTTGAAGAATTGACTGAAAAAGTCGTCAGCTTGATTGAAGAAGAAGAACCAGAAGATTTAATTGCCCAGTCCATCGAATCCTTACCTAATAGAGGTTATCGCGAAGCTGCATATATTACAGCTATCTTAGTAGTAGGGATTGACGAAGAAGTACCCGAAGCAGAACAAGATTATATCTCTGAACTTCAAGAAGCCTTAAATATTTCAGACGAACGCGCACAAGAACTTATAGACTCAGTGTTTGGAGAAGAAGAAGAAGAAGAAGAAGAAGAGGAAGAAGAGGAGTAATATTTTTTGACTTGCAATCTCAGTCATCTACCATCTTTAATTTGGGGTTGCTAAATTTAGAATATGAAATAATTTTGTTTGGGTTAAGCTGTTCAGATTCCCGACTTCATGAAGAAGTTGGGAATTTTGCATTGTATCAAAATTAACATTTTTTAGATAAAGGTAAAATATCCTTGAGCGATCGCCATTCAACTTTCACATCACGTTATCATCGGATATTGTGGAATTTCCGTGCGTAACTCGATAGCATCTATGACCGCCTCTCACTCCGAAACTCCATCTAACAAGCCCGATGCAAGTACTTTTATTTCTGACCATCTACAGGTGGATCGCAGTAAGCTAAGTCAAATGTACTTGCATTATGTCGAGACGAAGGATAAATATCCTCACGCGGTATTGCTGTATCGGGTAGGAGATTTCTTTGAATGCTATTTCCAAGATGCCGTAAAACTAGCGCAAGAATTGGAATTAGTCCTCACTAGTAAGCAAGCTGGAGAACAGGGACGGGTGGCGATGTCTGGTGTTCCGCATCACGCTTGGGAACGCTACGCGACGATGCTAGTAGAAAAAGGGTACGCAGTGGTAATTTGCGACCAAGTTGAAGATGCTTCTGAAGCTGCTGGGAGATTGGTGCGGCGAGAAGTAACGCGCATCCTTACCCCCGGCACTTTGCTAGAAGAAGGAATGCTAAAATCTAGTCGCAATAATTACCTTGCAGCAGTAGTAATTGCCGCAAATCATTGGGGTTTGGCGTATGCAGACATCTCCACAGGGGAATTTCTTACCACTCAAGGTAGTGATTTAGAACACTTGACCCAAGAATTAATGCGCTTGCAACCATCAGAGGTGTTAGTGCCGACAAATGCGCCCGATTTAGGGAGTTTGCTGCGTCCGGGAGAAACTTCGCCACATCTTCCTGAGTGTTTGCCACCATCATTTTGTTATAGTTTGCGATCGCAACTTCCCTTTTCCCAAGGTGAAGCTAGACCTAGATTATTGCAGAAATTTAAGGTGCGATCGCTCGAAGGACTCGGTTGCGATCATCTTCCTCTCGCTGTTCGTGCAGCCGGTGGTCTTCTGGAATACCTGGAAGATACTCAAAAAGAAAACCCTGTCACCCTCCAGAGACTCCGCAGCTACACTGTCACCGATTACCTAATTGTTGATAATCAAACCCGCCGTAATCTGGAAATTACCCAAACCGTTCGAGATGGCACTTTTCACGGTTCCCTACTTTGGGCGTTAGATAAAACTAGTACAGCAATGGGTGGGCGGGCTTTACGGCGGTGGTTGTTGCAACCCCTACTCGATATTAAAGGCATTCGGGCGCGGCAAGATACCATCCAAGAATTGATGGAAAATACGCCCCTGCGTCAAGATTTGCGGCATTTATTACGCCAAATTTATGATTTGGAACGTCTTACAGGAAGGGCGGGTTCTGGTACAGCGAATGCTAGAGATTTAGTAGCTTTGGCAGATTCCCTCTCACGTTTACCGGAATTATCCAACTTAGTAGTTGAGACACGTTCTCCATTCCTGAAAGCTTTGCAGAAAGTCCCAAGTGTGTTGGAAGAATTGGCACAAAAGTTACACGCGCATCTTGTAGAGTCGCCACCCATACTAATTAAAGAAGGCGGATTAATTCGCCCTAGTGTAAATCCCTTGTTGGATGAAAGAAAGGCGACTGTAGAAGCAGACCAGCAATGGATTGCCAACTTGGAAGTTGATGAAAAAGCTAAGACAGGAATTTCCACACTGAAGGTAGGATTTAATAAAACCTTTGGTTACTATATCAGTATTTCCCGTAGCAAAGCTGACCAAGTACCCGCTAACTATATCCGCAAGCAAACCTTGACTAATGAGGAACGTTATATCACCCCAGATTTGAAGGAACGGGAAGCCCGGATTCTGACGGCACGAGATGATTTAAATCAGTTGGAATATGAGATTTTTACGGCTTTGCGGGAAGAAGTAGCACAAGAGGCGGAAGTAATTCGCAATCTGTCTCGTGCAGTGGCGGCGGCGGATGTGTTGTGTGGTTTGGCTGAGTTGGCGGTGCATCAAGGTTATTGTCATCCCGAAATGTTGCCAGGAAGGGAGGTTAACATTGTTGATGGTCGTCATCCGGTAGTGGAACAGTCTTTACCTGCGGGGTTCTTTGTGCCGAATTCGACGCAATTAGGTCAAGAGTCATTAGCAGATGACCAAGAACAAATGACCAAGGACAAAGGACAAATGACAAATGACAATCCTGACTTAATTATTCTGACTGGGCCAAATGCCAGTGGCAAAAGTTGTTATTTGCGGCAGGTGGGATTGATTCAGTTAATGGCGCAGATTGGTAGTTTTGTACCAGCTAGGTTTGCCAGATTGGGAATATGCGATCGCATTTTTACCCGTGTTGGTGCAGTAGATGATCTTGCAACTGGTCAATCTACCTTCATGGTGGAGATGAATGAAACCGCAAATATTCTCAACCATGCCACATCTAGGTCGCTGGTACTATTAGATGAAATTGGTCGCGGGACAGCAACATTTGATGGTCTTTCTATAGCTTGGGCGGTGGCGGAATATATAGCAGTTGATATTCGTTCACGCACAATTTTTGCCACCCATTACCACGAGTTAAATGAACTGGCTAGCATTATACCGAATGTGGCTAACTATCAGGTGACAGTGAAAGAATTACCCGACCAAATTATCTTTTTGCACCAAGTTCAACCAGGAGGTGCTGATAAGTCTTATGGAATTGAAGCGGGAAGATTGGCGGGTTTACCAGCCGTAGTTATTCAACGGGCAAAACAAGTGATGGGGCAAATTGAAAAACACAGTAAGATTGCGATGGGACTGCAAAATCTCGATGGGTAAGCAAGTTCGTAGTAAGGACTTTAGTGCTATTTTCTCAGCACTAAAGTCCTTATAGCAGTTCCCATTCAGATGCGGTATAATATTATATCACGAGGTGTAGGGGCACGGCAGTGCCCATTGGTGTCAACTTAACGCGAAACCGCTTGTCCGCCGGGAATTGAAATTCCCGCCTCATAGCTAAAGTCATCTGAAGATGACTAAATATTGCCAAAAATCTCCAGTCTACTTCAGTAGACTTAAGCTATTAGCCAGGGAATAAATTCCCTGGTGGGCGAGGAAGCCAACAGTTAAGCTATTTTTGGCAAAAGTAGACACTAATGGGCAGTGCAGTGCTATGCCCCTACAGGTGTACTACAAACCGAAGTGTTAATTACTGCCTAAAAATTTCTACTTTTTTTAACACCACTTCTTGATTCGGACGATCTCTAGTTGTAGGCACATTAGCAATCTTCTTGACTATATCTAGACCTTGGACAACTTCACCAAAAACACTGTGTTTGTTGTCAAGGTGAGGCGTTGGTGCTTCTGTAATGAACCATTGCGAACCATTAGTACCGCGTCCAGCATTAGCCATCGACAGGATACCTGCACCAGTGTGTCTCAATTCAGGATGAAACTCATCTTCAAATTGATATCCTGGGCCACCAGTACCCCATCGGTTGGCTGTATCTAGATAACGGCTTAGAGGATCGCCACACTGAATCATAAAATCAGGGATGACGCGGTGAAAGCGAACCCCATCGTAAGCTGGAGTTCCCTTACCAGATTCACCAGTTTTAGGGTCTTTCCAGTCGATTGTTCCGGTTGCTAGACCGACAAAATTTTTGACGGTGTTAGGAGTTCGCTCTTCTTCCAAACGAACTACAATTTCACCCAAGGAAGTAATTAAGCGAGCGTGCAGCTTGCCATCACCGGGAATATTAATTTCTGGAAAGCTCATTAGATATCCTACTTTTAACAAGTGCCTGTATTTGACCTATATAAGTTTATCAGCATTCAAGTTACTGCCTTTAGACATGACAAAAAACCTGAAGGAAGGAAACTTGAGCCAACAAATATTTTACTCAGGTAAATTGATCGCTGGATTCCGGCTAAAGAATCCTCTAGGGACTAGCTTAAAGCCAACTCGGTGAACAGGCATCACCGGCCAATCTTCCGATCGCGGAATATGAGTTACGCCCATTGTGTACCACAGTACGATATCTTCACCCAGCAAAGACTCATTGTCTGAGATATATTTTGGTAAACCCTGTCCGGGTTGAGTTTGGTTGGGATAATCGCCCCCAGCATAAAGTTCACTAGGTTTATATTTTGTTACCCACACGTGATGAGTCGCAAATTCTGCCCGTTCTCGGATTTTTGAGCCTTCCACAGGGAAAAATATCGAGTTTCCTTCAGGCATCAGCATATATCCTGGCGCAGCACCGAGAGTATTCTTTTTGTCTGCGCTAACAATCATCCATTCCCGACTGCTTTTCATATCCAAATCGCGCACAGCCGCCGTTTCTTTGGCTAGTGGGGTTTCTGAAAGTGCGATCGCATTTCCTAAAGGATTTTTCTCATCCATCGGCAAAGCTTTCACATTCATTTCCATCACGGAATTAGCTTGACCATCGACATCCAAATCTAGGCGATAATTGAAAAAGTGTTGGTGATTTACTCCGAAGATATTCTTAGCAATTAACCTACCGTGGGAATCATCCTCAGATTGCTTTTGGGCAGCCGTTCCCTGCGCCAATACGATACCCGTTAATTCATTTTGGACTTCCAAAGTCCCATCTTGGTGAAAGATCCAATTGATGCTGTAATCATAGTTATCAATGGCTACCGTCATCTTCATCACTAATTCTCGACTGCGACGGACATCATTACGTTGAGTATTATACTCATAGTGTTTCCAGAGCATTCCGTTATCGCGTTCGTAGATACCGATAACCCCTGGTATTTGATAAGGTTCTCCCTGCTCATTAGCAAATACAGCATTTAGCAACAAGCCATTTTCGGGAATTTCTTTACCTAATTCCATCGTATTTGCTAGTAAACCTAAGTTGTATTCTCCAACATCAAAGGCATTTCTGAACGACCAAGTAGGCTCAGGATTACCATAAGGTACTACCATTTCTGAAAGACTGGCGCGGTATAAAACTGGTCGAATACTTTCCCCGTCTTTGTGCGTCACTTGATAGAGCATTAATCCATTACGAGGATGCATTGAATAGCGAAACTTCCAACCTTGCCAGCTAATTTCATTGTCTTTGATCTGGAAACTTCTACCATTCGGTTGGAGAATCTTTAATGCTTTCAGTGGTGACAGTAATTTGCCCAAGGATTTGGTATCATAATCCCAGTTTTCTTTAGAGAAAGGGACGTTTCCTCTATCAACAAAACTAGCAATTTTCCCCGTGTTCAAATTGACTGTTGCGATCACTCCTTCAATGGGACTACCGTAATAGTTCCAGCCTTTCCCTTTGTAGTAAGATAAGCCGCGACAAAGACGATTACCTGTTGCTTCTTCCTGTTCGCTGAGAATTCCTGGGGCCCACCAACTGATTTTAACTCGATCGAAATCGGTAATTCCTCGCCTTTGCATCGCTTTTTGCCATCGGGGATCGGCTTTAACTACCTGAGTTGCTAGTTCATATTCTGAATTAGCGATCGCAGGTTGAACAGACGGTATTTCTTTCCAAGAACTTAAGGTTTTGCTTCTCAGGTTAACGATACCTTCAAAGGTTTTGTTTTCTGAACGTTCATAGATTACCAAAAAAACTTTTCGCTGGAAGACTTTCCCAGGTGTAAAATTTATAACTTCCTCTTTATCTGGTTCTTGTAAAGCAATAAGAGGAAAAGCTGCCATTTCGCTCAAATTTTTTTCTCTATGGATGACCGAAACAGCTGTGCTAATTTCTACCTCAGTTAATGAAGTGAGAGGATGGGAAATCGAAGGCTGTTGAGCCATCAATGTTTCCATTAATCCGATTGAGATAGAAATGATGGAAATGATCGCAATAGATAGCCATAAAAAACGCTTTAGCCGCTTAATCATCTTTTACATTTTTACAAAAGACTTATAGTTACCTATTTCCAAACCTAAGATTGAAAACCGATAAATTAAGCGGCTAAAGCAAAATTAATTATAATAAAATAACCCCACCCTGCTAATGCACAGCTATAGCAGGGTGGGGTTCCGGGTATTATGCTTAATTACCTGGACATTATCTTACGCAGAAACCAAACGACGCAAAGATTCAGCACGACGTTTAGCAATAGGGTTATTTGGAGCCAATTTGAGTGCTTCTTCGTAACTTTGTAACGCCTGAGTAGTTAATTTTTTCTTCTCATAGGCGTGACCGAGATTATTAAATCCTGTCACGTAGTCTGGTTTAGCTTTGAGAGCTTCTTTGTACTGACGAATTGCTAAATCATATTGCTCTTGGGTGAAATAAATATAACCCAGCCCATTGTAAATTGGGGCGATATTTTCTTCTTCCTCTTCTTCAGCAGCTTTGAGAGCTTTTTGAAATAGCGCGATCGCTTGAGAGTACATTTTTTTCTCTGAATAAATACTGCCTAACTCATAATATTCTTGAGTCGTACCCTTTTCTTTCTCTAATTTCTTTCGCAATTTTGCAAAAGAGCCTTCAACCTTGCGAGTTTTGAAAATCTGGCGAAACACACTCACGGCTGCAATTGTGAGTATAACCACCAAAATTGAGAGATAAACAACGGCTAGACTGTTATCCATTACTGCAAATACAAATATTATAAAGTTTGTTATTTGTCATTTGTCCTTTGTGATTTGCTAATGACTAATGACCAATGACCAATTTACGGTAAACCCCAATATTGAGAGCGTTGCTGGAGCCAACCTTTTTCTAAATAACGAGCGATCGCCTGATTCACATTTCGTCTAAACTCATCGTACTGCAATCCCTTGGGCATTACTACACATAAGGGTTCAGTTGATAATTTTGTTGGCAGTAACCGATATTGAGGATATTGTTGCACCCAACCGCTTAGAACACTAGCATCTGCGGCAAAAGCTGTTGCGGCATTATTTTCTATTCTCTCTCGCGCTTCTTTATAGGAATCCACTCCTACTAACTCGGCATTTGGCACATAGTACCGCACTTGAGCAATAGTGCTGGAGTTATTGAGTACGGCAATTTTTTGTTTTGATAGATCGCTCAACTGCTGTACAGAGGCATCTTTTGTAACTAATACAGTGCCATCCAAATAGTAGGGAACACTGAAACTAACTATGCGGGCGCGTGACTCGGTTGCTGTGACTCTAGCGATCGCAAAATCAACTTTCTTGTCTAAAACTACAGACAGGCGATCGCGATTCGCTACAGGTTGAAATTTTACAGCTTCGGCTTTACCAACCAAGTCAACTGCCAAATGCTTGGCCAAGTCAATTTCAAAGCCTTGCAAATTTCCGTTGGCATCTTTAAATCCCAAGGGACGCAAGTTATCTTTCACGGCAACATTTAAATAGCCCCGCTGCTGAATTTCTGACATTTCGGCAGCAGATGCAGTTAATCCTGTCCCTACTAGAGAAAAGCAAAAAAGCCAAAAGATAGTGGCGGATAATACCAGATGTAACCGAGTAATTGCTTGCCGTCTGTTACATCTGTTATACATCCCTCACCACCTTTATCCTTTAGCTTGAAGTGCCAATTCAGCAACTTTGCCGAAACTAGCTGGATCGAGGACTGCCAATTGCGCCAACATCTTGCGATTTAGTTGGATCTCAGCTTTTTTCAAGTTACCGATCAACTGGCTGTAACTCAAGCCGTGTTGCCTGGAAGCAGCATTGATGCGGGCGATCCAGAGGCGACGAAAATCGCGCTTCTTCTTTTTGCGATCGCGGTAGGCACTCCGTAGCGCCTTCATCACTTGTTGGTTAGCAGTTCTAAACAGAGTTGAATGGGAACCGCGAAAACCTTTAGCTAGTTTGAGAATTTTATTGCGGCGTTTGCGAGCTACATTACCGCGTTTTACCCTAGTCATAACTTATTTCCTAAAATACTTACAAATATGGGAGCATCAAGCGCACGTTAAGTTCGTCGCGTTCGTGTACAAGGGTACTCTGACGCAGGCTACGCTTTTTGCTAGAACTTTTATGTTCTAAAAGGTGGCTTTTGAACGCTTTACGACGGACGATTTTACCGCTACCGGTGGCACGGAATCGTTTTGCCGCGGCTTTACGAGTCTTTAGTTTAGGCATGGTCTGGCTTTGATTCGACACGATCCATTATTATATACTATTAAAATTCCTATAACTGCAATTAAATAAAGGATTTAGCCAACGGCGATCGCTGTAGATAAACTTAGCTTCACTTATGGATGAGGTCAATATAGTTGAATATGATCCACGTTGGGCGACTTTGTTTGCAGAAGAAGCCGAGCGGATTTGGCAGGCACTAGGCAATGACTTAGTTGTGGAAATTGAACATATTGGTAGTACCGCAGTACCAGGAATGGCAGCCAAACCAGTTATTGACATCATGGTGGGAGTGCGTTTCTTAGTAGATGCAAAATCTGCTATTTTGGCTTTAGAATCCTTGGGATACGTTTATTGGCATGAAGATCCGCGTCCTGGACGGATGTTTTTTGTTAAAGGAATGCCACCATACGGAAAGCAACGTACTCATCATATTCACATAGTCGAGATTGACAGCGAATTTTGGGAGCGCAAGTTATTTTGCGACTATCTGAGAAAGCATCCTGAAGAAGCCAGACGCTACGAAACTCTAAAACGCGATTTGGCGGCGAGTTTTCGGAGCGATCGCGAAGCTTATACTAATGCTAAAAATGACTATATCCGTGCTGTGATGGTCAAAGCACGGTGTGAGGATATGGGAAAAAGCCAAAGTCATTAGACTTCTTGCATAAATCAAAAAAAGAACCCCACCCCGCCTTTGACTTACGTCAAATTCTCCCCTCCCCGCCTGCGGGGAGGGGCTGGGGGTGGGGTTTTGATTTTAGATTTATGCAAGAGGTTTATTATTTAACTTTTTTCAGTGGCGTTGGCTTTGGGATCTAAAATTATTTGCGAAGTGGATTTATTCACATGGTAAGTCCAAGATTGTTCTTTAACCTTGATAATCACTTCCCATCCTTCCACTGGATCGTACTGCTGGGTGCAGACTTCGCCAAAGTTGAATTGGCAGAGATTTCCAAAGGTTTTTGGTGTAGTTTGAGTAATTTTTAAATCAGTAATTTCCACCCCAGAACGGCTTGAGGCATCGCTCAAAATTGCATCTGCGATCGCCTTCGGCAATGTTTGTGAAGTACTCACTTTGGGATCTAAAATTATTTGCTTTCCAGATTGATCTACATGGTAAGTCCACGAATCTTGACGGACTTTGACAACTACTTCCCAGCCTTCAATGGGGTTGTATTCCCTAGTACAAACTTCTCCAAATTTGAACACACAAGGATTACTAAAGGTTTTTGATGTGACTTGGGTAATCTCTAATTCCCGTTTACGCAAGCCGGAATGCCTAGAAGCATCTCGTAAAATTTTATTAGCGATCGCTTTCGGTAACTCGTTTACTTGCGATTGGGATATTTGAGTAGCGTCTGGGTAAGGAATAGCCCCAGCAGAATTGTTTTCAATGAGTCCAAATCCACAAGATAGCAAGCTTGTCAACACCAGCGTCAAGAAAATTCCTCTGGGTGACTGGAAGGTGCTTTTAATTACAGCAGATGCTTGGATGATTGATTTCATATATATATATTGATTGTTAAAAATTGAACGGATAATATCCAATACTTCTCGGTTAAGGGGATAAGGGGCAGGGGAAAGGGAAAAGAAAAAAGCTTTAACCCAAACTCAGTAACCTTTTCCCAAAACCCGATTCCGAATTAAAAATGCCTAACCGAGAAGTATTGGGATAATATCGCAATTGAATCATAATTTGTTTGACGTTGCACTCTTAATTCGGTTTCCTTATAAAGAGTGGGCTACGGTGTACACACAAGTCTGAAATAGCTGATTAACCAAGGTTTTACCCCACCCTAACCCTCCTCGATATATTGGGGAGGGAACTAGATTTCCGGCTTCTCCCCAATACATCGGGGGGATTGAGGGGGGTAATTTACAGCAAGTTTTTCCCCTCTGCCCCTCTGCTCCTCTGCTCCTCTGCACCTCTGCCTCTTGTGCCCAATGCCCAATGTCCCACCCCTTATACTTGTTTGCTCATTGCCGCTAAATTCACCACACATTCAGGAAATTGGCGTTTTAATGCTGGAAATACCGGACAAGGCGCTTGTTCTTGTAAATTGTCTGGTTTACTCCAAGTAAAGGGGGCTTTCTGCGCCGCAGACATCCACAACAGAAGCTTTGCTCGTGTCATGGCCACATAGAGTAAACGATACTCTTCAGATGTTTTCAAATTTTTTGCCACCTCCCATGCCTGACTAACATCCGGTATGACAGATTCTTCGTGGAGAGTAGCGCGAATTTGGGCGCGGGCTACTTCTGATAAGGTAAAATCGCCTAAAAATTGGCTTTGGGGAGGAACCCAAAATCTGCCAGGAATCAAGTTTTCGTGGAGAAAGGGAAGAAATACATAGTCCCAATCTAGCCCTTTAGCTTTGTGCATAGTGATAATCGTCAGTTGACCGCGACGGGTATAACGTTCTTCCGAATCCTCGGTTTCCACTGGTTCAAAACGTTCGGAACTAACGATTTCACTTAAAGCTGACAGCATTCCTCCCATCGAACTATTGCCAGCTATCTGCTGGTTTACCCGTTCTGCAAGTTTATCAGCAGTTGCTAATTCTGCCTGGTCATAATTTAAGGTCAAGGCGAGAAAGGAAATTAGCTGGTAAAGAGGCAATTCCAAACGAGCGCGAAGTAAATTGCGACACAAGCGGGCAGCTTTTTGTACTGTTTCTGGCTGGGGTGCTGCTAGGGGGCCAGGATACAAAAACTCTTCTGGAAGACTAGCAAGGGCGTTGAGGTCTTGGGTAGGAATTAATTGGCGCTGTACTAATGCTTCTAGGGCGGCTTTGAGGTAATCGGGGGAGTGGGGGCGATCGCAAAATTGCAATAATGCCAAAATTTCTTGAGGAACATGGGAACGGCGATCGCGTTCTCCCACATCATAAAGTGTAATTTTATGCTCTTTGCACAGAGGTGTCAGAGCTTCTGCTAACCAGCGTCCTTGGCGATTTTCTCGGACTAAAATCGCGGCACTATTTTTTGTTGGATCTTCACCAAATAACTCAATCACCCTTTGAGATAACAATTCAATGGTGTGATGAATATCGCGCGGTGTATAAAGTTCTAATCCTTGTCCTACGGGTGCGGGGTTGGCATTAGCTTGCGGATCGCCAATTTCCACAGGGCGAATTGTCTGCAAGCGAAACGGTACTTGTCGGTTGTCAAGAGTCTGTTGTTTGTTGTTGGTTTTGGTTGTTGCTAACCACTGATTATTGATCCATTTGAGGGCAAAGTTAGCAGCTTCAATGATAATTCTAGTACTACGACCAGCTCGATCCATCGTTGCCAATCGTTCGATGCGATCGCACTCTTCGCAAAATTGCCGGAAATAAATCGGATCGGCTGGAGTAAAGGTAGAGTTAATCGCCTGGTTGGGGTCGCCAACTCGGACTAAATTGAGTGCTGAGTGCTGAGTGCTGAGTGCTGAGTTAGGAGTTAGGAGTGCTGAGTTGGGAGTTGGGAGTGCTGAGTTGGGAGTTGGGAGTGGGGAGTTGGGAGTTAGGAGTGGGGAGTTGGGAGTTAGGAGTGAAGAATTCTCTCGCTGATATTCCCGATTACTTGCCAAAATTTCCAATAGCTGCGTCTGAAGAGGGCTAGAATCTTGGGCTTCGTCTTCAAAGACGGCGAATATTTGGTTTTGCTCGATGTGACGGGCACTGTCGTTTTCTAAAACGCGCAGTGCGGCTAAAATCATATCGTCGTAATCGATAAAATCACGCGATCGCATCAAATTTTGATATTGCTCGTACAATCCCGCCGCTACGCTCAAAATTGCATATTCGTCTGTGGTTTGTTTACTCCACTCCCGCAACAATTCTGGCGATATCCCAGAACTTTTTGCTTCATGAATTACTGTATTAGCCAATTCCGGTAATACTTCTGTTCGCAGCACCGATTGACGACGCAACCTTTCTGTCTCTTCTCCATCAAATTGATGACCTTCCAATAACCGCAAATATACATCTGGATTATTTGTAATCCATTGTTCTACAGCAGTTCTGATAAAGCGGTGACTTTGGGTTGGTGTAATTAATATGACATTTTCTAACTGCAAACCCGACAAATCAGAATGACGGTTGGCAATGTTCAACGCTAGACCATGTAGGGTATAGACAAAAAATCCTGTCTGAGGTAGAGATAAATCATCTCGTAAAAATTTACGAATCTTCGCTTTAATATTGGCAGCAGCGGAGCGAGTAAAAGTAACGACTACCAACTGACGGCGGTAAGATGAACGCTCATATTGACGAGCGATCGCGATCGCTGCTGCCGCTGCCATCCCAGTAGATTTGCCTGCACCAGGAACAGCTGAAATAGCCAAAGGCCCAGATTGCCAATCAGCCATTTGCTGCTGTCCAGGGCGGAGACTGTTGCGGATTGCGAGAATCTTCTCTTGCAAAGAAGGAATAGGCGATCGCTCAGACAATTCTGAATCAAGTAATTCTTGAACAACAGGAGCAGTAAATTTAGAGTCGGACATATTTATATATTTTAAATAGATATTGAATTTAATGCCCAAACCACAGATATGAATAATCTTCGGTGATTCTAATCCCAAATTATTAAATAAATTACTCCACTGTTTTTGCCCTAATTATTCTAGGACACGAGCTAAACCTCGTCTACCTTGAGAACCGTAGTTTTGTAGGTTGGGTGCAGCGATCGCGTAACCCAACATAAAATTTGGTGGTAATGTTGGGTTGCGTTTCACTCCACCCAACCTACATAAATATATCTTTTAAAAAACTCTAGGTTTCAACATATAGGATTACTATTTGATTTTTGAACAACACGTAGGGTGTGTTATGGCGAAGCGTAACGCACCATTTTCAAGGGTTTGGTGCGTTAGACTAAAGTCATAACGCACCCTACAAATACTTAATTTTTTTCAGAAATCAAACCGGATTCCTATAGATGAGGTTTATATCAGATAATATTATGTCAATCCCCTGACTAAACATATAACATTTGGTTAATTTGTTCAGTTAGGGGATTGTTAAGAAAGTTAGACTAGTTCTTTGATACTTTGTCGTTCATCCGCAGTTGATTCACTAAAGATGGCTGCGTACAACCATCCTGCTAAAATAGCCCCCAAGATCGGAGCTATCCAGAACAGCCAAACTTGTGAAAAGAGTTCTACACCTGCAAATAGGGCAACTCCAGTACTACGCGCAGGATTAACCGAGGTATTGGTTACAGGAATGCTAATTAGGTGAATCAAGGTCAGTCCAAAACCAATTGCCAGTGGTGCAAATCCTTTAGGAGCGCGGCTATCAGTCACACCCAGAATAATCAGCAGAAACATGAAAGTCATCACAACTTCACTAATCAAGCAAGCAAACAGTGTGTAACCACCTGGAGAATGAGTCCCGTAACCGTTGGTAGCCAGTGGGTTGGAGCCAGTTAGGGTAAATCCAGTTTTGCCGCTAGCAATCAGGTAGATAATGCCCGCACCAACAACTGCACCGATTACTTGAGAGGCGATATAAGGTAGTAAGTCAGATCCCGGAAAGCGCTTACCTGCCCACAGTCCAAAGGAAACAGCCGGATTGAAATGACCACCAGAAATATGACCAAAAGCATAAGCCCCTGTGAGGACAGTAAGCCCGAATGCCAAAGATACACCTACTAATCCAATCCCTAATGGAAAAGAAGTATTCTCGCTGATTTTTGCAGCATCTGCTGTGTAGGCTGCGGCTAGAACAGCACTACCACAGCCACCTAAAACAAGCCAAAATGTGCCGATAAATTCTGCCAAACAACGTTTTGTGAGAGACATTTTTGGAAAATTCCTTGTTCCGCTACAAATGAGCAATAGTTACGTTACACAATGTTTAAGTCATTGCTGTCAACAGAAAATCTATTGCCTTTATTTTGTGATGAAACTAAATTGAAAAAAATAGGAATTTTTTTCTCAATAGTTCATTGTGGTGATAAAATATGAAAATACAGTAAAATTCCAAATAACCGGAAAAATACTTAATTTTTTAATAATTTTGATCTCATAATATGGTTGCTGCAATACGGTTGGTCTTAGCTTCAAAAACCGTAAAATGCGTAGCTTGCTTATCTAGTAATGGTATCAAGACAAACCCAACAAATGACCAAAAAGGTTGGGTTTAACAACTAAACCCAACCTACAATATTCCTTAACTCAGCCGTGTTGATATAGGAATCCGATTTGATTCCTGAAAAAATCTAAGTATATGTAGTGCCGTGGCGAGCAAAAAAAATTGTGCATTAGACGTAGGTTGGGTGTAGCGGAGCGCAACCCAACATATATCAGGATGTTAGATTACGCAAAGCCTCCAACGCCACTTGCTACAACGCGGGGAAGCCGCAAGGGCGCTGTGGCTCCCCAACCTACAATTTTTTTTGCAACTCAACCGTGTTGATACTTTTGCTCCAGTTAGTTTAATCTCCAACACTCCCAAACCTTCTGGCGTGGGAGTGTTACGCAGTTAGCTCGTATAAAATCGAATTTATTCGTCAATCTGCCATGAATCCTTAGTTAATTCTTCATCCAGAATTTTCTTAGGACGCACAATGATAATAACTTGTCCTAATAGAGGAATTTCTGGCTCAGTTTCAAACCATTGAAAATCTAATTCACTACCATTTTCAACGACAAAATAGCTAGAGGCATCCCATTCTCGTTGGGCACGATCTATCACAACTACAACTGGCCCTGTTTGGCTTTGGGTTTGGATGGGGAAGCGATCGCTATTCGCCAAAATCACTACTGGATCTTCTGCTGCCAATAGCACTTGCCAACCTGGTAAAGGTATCCAAGCTTGTTCTCCAGAAAACTTGACCATCCGAAATGGTTCAATTTCTGTGACTACAGGCACAGCTTGCAAGTCTTGCCGTGATAATGGCAACTCTCCTACCACGGGCAAGATTCGGGGTAACTGTTCTTCAAATTCCAGGCGGTAAAACGGTAAAATTGGCGCTGGACGCTGGGGAACGGTAGTAAAATCAGTCAGTAGTTGTTCGATTTTTTGCCTTGCACCTGGCGTATGAGCAAAACGCAAACCTTTGGCGATTAGGCGCGATCGCTGTTGTAAATCTGCATTTTGGCGTGCCAGTTTCCAAACTTGGTGAGCAACAGCATCCCCAGGATGGGCAGAAAACCCTTCTGGTAAAGTGCGGTGATAAGAGAACTCTTTCAGGGCTTTGGCTATATCCCGTGCCTCATCAGCATCAACATTGTGGACAAAGATTAGTTCGGCGGCGGCGGCGCGTTCTTCTTGAGTAAGTAAACGTAGCTCGTATAAAACATCGCTGCCACGTGTAGTATAGTGCGATCGCGTTTCTGCCGATACTCCAAACTTTTCTAAAGAATTGTAAACTTGAGAACCAACAACCACCTGATTTTGTTGAATCGGCTCAAATCCAGTCGCCTCAAAAATTTCTTGGGGGTTGAAACCGGTTTTTAGCAACGAGGCGATCGCGGTTCCCCATTCCACCCAGTTGCCTTGTTTTTGCCTCAGTCTTCGCAGTAACTCTTGTGCTACATCGTTTGTAGGATTATCTTCGGGATTCTGAGTGTTGGGTGGTAAATCAGTCATAATCGGAGTGCAAGCTTCAACTTGAGAGGTTAATTAACACCTCATGAGCAAGTATTATTCTAATCTATACCCAGACCGACACCTCATCCACGATCAAAACTGCCATAGTTTTGCTGATTTAGTTAGTTTTTATAGCGCAACATTTTTTAATTCAGATATTTGGGCAGGCAAATTTCCTGTGTAGCGCTCACGATTAGCGTTCTCAAATATGCAAAATAACTCCGTATAAACCCTTGGCGCTCTTCGGCTATTCTCAACTAAACTTGGTATGGAATATAACAAGAGAGTGAATATTTAAAGGAAAATCTTATGGATAAACCCAATCTCGAAATTGATAAAGTCCAATCTCAAGTTATGACTCTCGAACGACCAAAAAAGCTGAAAATCTTAGTAGTTGACGATGAGCCAGATAATCTAGATTTACTTTATCGCACATTTCGACGTGACTTTAATGTTCTGAAAGCTGATAGTGGGGTGAACGCTCTACAAGTTTTGGCAACAGAAGGGGAGGTAGCGGTGATTATCTCCGATCAACGGATGCCTGAAATGAAAGGGACTGAGTTTCTCAGTAAGACTGTACCTCAGTTTCCCGATACAGTCAGAATAATTCTCACTGGATTTACTGATATAGAAGACTTGGTAGAAGCAATTAATGCTGGGCAAGTCTACAAATATATCACCAAGCCTTGGGACCCAGGGGAACTGAAGGCAGTGGTGCAAAGAGCAGCAGAAACCTACGACTTGCTCAAGCAACGTACAGAAGAATTACGCCGCGCTCATGCTCAAATGGCACTGTTGAGTGTTTTAGTACAGGTAACTCAAGCCGCTTCTAGCTTAGAAGAAACCCTCGCTCCCATTGCTAGGGCTGTGAGTGAAACTTTTGGGGCAGACGGCTGTATTTTACAACTTACAGATGGAAATACTCTAGTTGCAACTCAAGGAACTTACAGCGATACAGGTACAATAGAAAATTGGCTATCTCAAGACCCACTAACCAGGGAAGCGATCGCTACGGGAAAAATGCAACTTTCCTTAAATGTACTTAAAGACACTAAATTAGTTGATGCGATTCACTACCAAAATACGGGTGTGCAAGCACATTTAGTCATCCCAATTAGCTACCGCAATCAACTTTTGGGTGTATTGTCGCTCCAGTGGAAACAACCTTGCACCTTGCGAGAAGATGAATTGGTGCTAATTAATTTATCAGCGCAACTGGTAGCGATCGCTCTGACTAGTAGTCACTCTCATTAAGGTATTGTGTAGTTGTCATTAGTCATTTGTCCTTTATCCTTGGCAAATGACAAATGACTAATGACCAATGACTTATTGACCAATGACTAACGAAATTCAGTCCATTTTTAACCGTATTGCTCCAGTTTATGACCAATTAAACGATTGGTTGAGTCTGGGACAGCATCGAATCTGGAAAGAAATGGCAGTAAAATGGAGTGCAGCTAAACCAGGAGATACTGCATTAGATTTATGTTGCGGTAGTGGTGATTTAGCTTTACGTTTGGCACGGCGTATCGGAGCAACAGGACAGGTGTATGGAGTGGATTTTTCCCAAAACCTGCTAGAAAAAGCTAAAGAACGCTCACATTGGCAGTACCCCCAACCTGCTATTAGCTGGGTTGAAGCTGATGTCCTCAATTTACCCTTTGAAGATAACCAATTTGATGCCGCAACAATGGGCTATGGTTTAAGAAATGTTAAAGATATTCCCCGCAGTCTCCAAGAGCTATACCGGGTTTTGAAGCCGGGAGCTAAAGCCGCAATTTTAGACTTTCATCGACCGAGTAATCCTCAGCTACGCGCCTTTCAGCAGTTGTATCTGGACAGTTTTGTAGTGCCAGTTGCCAGTTATTTAGGCTTAAAAGAAGAATATGCTTACATCAGTCCCAGCTTAGATCGCTTTCCCATTGGCAAAGAGCAAATAGAGTTAGCTCATCAAGTAGGTTTTGCAGTTGCCACACACTACCCCATTGCGAACGGTATGATGGGAGTGCTAGTGCTTAGTAAGTTAGGAGTTATTAGTTAAAAATTATGGATTATGAGTAGTGATAAATTCTCATTTAAAATTTATCATTCCTAACTCCTAACTCCTAACTCCTAACTTCTAACTCTAAGCTCTAACCCCCTAACTTTTTAAATTCTTCCCTTGGACTGGTCTCATCTTTGGCTTTATGTGTCTCCCCCGGTACTGGGTGGAATTATTGGCTATTTCACAAATGATATAGCCATCAAAATGTTGTTCCGTCCTTACCGAGCAATTTATATCGCTGGACGAAAAGTACCCTTCACCCCTGGATTGATCCCCCGCAATCAGGAACGTCTGGCTAAGAACATTTCTAATACAATCATGGGGTCGCTATTGACACCACAAGAATTGCAAAATCTGGCACGGCGTTTGTTGCAAACAGAACGCGTGCAATCAGCAATTCTCTGGTTGTTGCGGTTAGCAATTGAACAAATCAAAACAGATAAAAACGAGAAAAGTGCCAAAATTGTAGCGGGAATTTTGCGGGATTTACTAGGGGAATCTTTGCCACGATTGCTCAAGGTTTTAGCGCGGCGTGAAGATTTTTTGGAAGCCCAGATCAATCAAATTTTTGACCAGATATTGCTGGAATTTCAACTGAGTGAAGAACAAGCTACGCGGCTTGCTGATTGGTTGTTGCAAATAGTTTTACCGCCGGATCTGCTCCGCCAAACGATAGTTGATTTTTTGACCGATCGCACTATTCAAATTATCGATGAAGGCTTCCGCGAAAAAACCAGTGGGACTTATTGGGTAGTAGCAAATTTGTTTGGCTTACGTAATACTCTTACACGCCTACGAACTTTTTGTTTGGATGAAAAAGAGGCTGCTAATAGTCGCTTGCAGGAATTGACTCAAGATTTGCAGATCCGCGATCGCATTCGGAAATTGCTGCAAAATTTATCATTACAAAACTTGCCAATGGGGACGGTTCGTCAACTCCGAAAAACCACCCGCGAAAGTGTCCGTCATTACCTACAAAATAGTGGCAGCGATTTTTTACAAGGATTAACTGATTCTGTTGATTGGGAAAATATTGCTGTCGTGCTGCTGAATCGTGTTAGTGCTTCACCAGTTGTCAGTACTTCTTTAGAAGTAATGAGTCAAGAGTTGGCTCTAATTTTAGAGAAATATTTGGAAAAAGATTTAGAAGCAATTGTGGCACAGGCGATTCCAATTTTATCGATAGATGAAGTGATCGTTGACCGTGTAAAATCAACTTCACCGGCTGATTTAGAAGCTGCCATTGAAGGAATTGTGAAAAATGAATTGCAAGCAATTGTGACTTTAGGTGGTGTTTTAGGTTTTGTTATCGGGTTATTGCAGACGGTATTTTTAATATTAAGTCAATATTAATTGTTTCTTTGTAACTGTAAATTTTTGTCAAATTATAGTTGCAATTTCGTCAAATTATGAAGTGAGGGGAATTGAGCGATCGCTTAACTCAAAATCTGTGCTAAATTCAGCACAAATCCTGGTAATACATCTTCTCCTGATAAGCTAGTAGGCGATTGCAGAATCTCAACATCCTGTCCTGGGCGATAAATTTCCACCTGTTGGTTTTGCGGATCAATCAACCATCCTAAACGCACACCGTTATCAATGTACTCCTGCATTTTTTGTTGCACAGTCTTTAAGCTGTCTGAAGCAGAGCGTAATTCTACCGCAAAATCGGGAGCAAGCGGTAGGAATTTAGCAGGGTCTGGATTAAGGGCTTCTAATCGCTCCCGGCTGACCCAGGATGCATCTGGAGAGCGATTTGCACCATTGGGGAGTTTAAAACCCGTTGAAGAGTCAAAAGCCAAACCTGTGCTATCAGCGTCAGCCCAATTACCTAAACGCTGTGTAAGTCTACTATTTCGATTTCCGCTTTCCCATCCAGTTGGTGGCATAATAATTAATTCTCCCTCTGCCGTGCGCTCAAGTCGCAAATCTCGATTATTCTGACACAGTTGGAAGAACTGCTCATCTGTTAATTCAATGGTAGGGCTGAGGTTCAGAATCAGGGCAGTCATAATTGCCTCTTAAGCTTTCTAACTGTAGCGTAGCATTGGGTTAACCTAATATGTTAACCATATAACAATTACCATGCTTACTAGAAAGCTATTTCTAATCATGTAAAAATTTGTTTCACCGTTATCCGTCTGATAAGAGCAGATGAGAGTTGATGTTTTTTCTCTCACCTTCTACTCACAATTTGCCAAAAGCCTGAAAAGTGGCAGTCTGATTTTCTAAATACCTATGACTTCATGCTAGATGCGGAAAATCGGTTTGTTTCATCAAAGATTTTATGTTTGACTCTTCAAGGGATGCTTTATCATCAAAGGCTCAATATATGCTTGTAGAGTATCTTTAACTTTAGAAGGTTGACGAACTGGAGCGATCGCAGAATAATCCGGTTTTACTGTCCAGTCGTAATGGCGAAGCAGTGTGGAAAGCACGATTTTCATTTCCATCTGGGCAAATTCCATACCTAAACAACTGTGCGAACCATAACCAAAACCCATTAGTGCCAAAGGATGCTTCTTATCTTCTTCACGAGGTGGTGCAAAGCGATCGGGGTCGAAGCGATCGGGATCGGTGTACAGTTCTGGTAAACGGTGAGTCAGCATTGGCGAAATAGTCACAAACCAACCAGCAGGGATGCGATAGCCTCCATACTCAATATCCTTGAGAACTCCACGGTTATAGGCATACACTGGCGGATAGAGCCGTTCTACTTCTTTTAGTACGTTGGTTAACTGCGGAAGTTGTTTGAGATGGGACAAGCTAAGAGAATTATCTCCCACAACTGCTAATTGTTCTTGGCGCAGTCGTTCTCGCCATTCTGGGTGATTACCTAATTCAAATATTACCCAAGTCAGCAAGGAGGCTGTAGTTTCATGTCCAGCAAACAGCAGTAGTAATGCTTCGTTGATTACCTGTGCTTCGCTCAATTTATTACCGTCTTCATCAACAGCCGCTAAAAGTAATCCCAACACATCTTTTGATTCTTCTAAGTTACCTTGCTCCATACGTTGGGCGATTACTTCACGCAAGAAAGCCACTAATTTACCCCTAGCATTTTGACCGCGACCATATAAAGTGTAAGGGACATTCCATTTCAATATCGCCATACTGCTATCTATCAGTTGTGTAAACCACTGACTGGTTTGCTCAACTTCGCTCTTGTTCTGACTTCCCAAAAACAGGCGAGTCGCAACTATCAGAGTAAGCTGGCGGAAACTAGAATTTAAGGGAATCGTTTCTCGCTCTCCCCAATCTTTGAGGAAGTCTTGCACAATATTTTGAATGGTGTCGAAGTATGTAGCGATCGCTTTTCCGTGAAATGCTGGATACATCAAGCGACGAGTTAGGCGATGTTCTTCCCCATCTTGTAATAAAATATTGTTGCCAAATGTTGATTCTAAGAAATACCACCCGATCCGCGACGACATATTTTCAGCTTGTTCTACCAGCACCAGCCGATTAGCATCAGGGCCAATTAGATAAGCACGTTTGTATCCCATGACACTCGTCTTAAAAACTGAACCATGCTGCTGGAATCGTCGCCATAGATACAGTTCTAAATCCCGAAATATTTCTAAAGTCTCCCCCAAGATGGGCAAGCCATAACTACCAGGCATTTCCTCGGCTGATTTTAGCTGCCGCATATTTGAGTACCTCCAGCAGGAATTAGCTACAGTTTAATTGTAAAGGGCAGTTAGGCTTTGCAAATCAAAATTACCAATTGTGGTAGAGTTTTTCTGCGTAGAACATAATCTCTTCATTTGGCAATCTAATTTTTGGTTTTTGTCGAGGATATAAACTTTCGACAGCACCTGTATCCTGTTCAATGACTGTGGCTGCTGCTTGTAAAACTGAGTTTTTAAACAGAAATTTCATCAAAGGATTGACGACTTTGGCATACATCAAAATAAAAGTTTTGGTGATTTTGTCTGTTTCAGGGTAGAGAATATGAATTTGAGTAATATCACCAATCGGCGTTTTAGCAAAAAAAGCTGTAGTTGAAGGAAATGCGTATTCTAGTGTGTTAGAAAGTGTTTTAGGAAAGATTCCCAAAACAGGATTTTTGATAATTTCTCCTAGAGTGTTGTTGGCTCTGATCAGTTCTTGTTTAACTGTGGCATAATATCCTTTTTCTTCAAAAGCACTGACATTACAAGTTTTAATTTTAAATAGTTCTTTATGAGTACCATTTTGGTGATTATAGTCATAGTTAACCATCAGGTTAGTCAAAAACTCACCTTGAATACTTTTAACCCCAGTTACTCCAATGAACTCGTATTCATCAACAATTTTCTGATGCAAATCTGGGATGGGCAATCTTGGCTCAAATCCGGCATAAGTCCAGATGCAGTCATTGCTAATAATTAACTCTAATGGTTTGGTAATTGGCTGAGTGTCTTTTTTATCTCCTTGCTGTAATCTGCCTTGCCCATCAAATTCTAGTGCATGAAAGGGGCAAGTAATAGTATCTCTTTCCTGACAAACCCAGCCGTCTGATAAGGGTGCTTGCATATGCGGACAGATGTTATCAAGGGCAAACACTTCGCCTTTTTGGTTTTGCCAAATAACATAATCCTGTCCATTTAATGTGATTTTATTTGGTTTATTCACTCCCAATATAAATTTGTGCGCGATTAACCAAGGCGCACCAGGTAAAATTGGTTCCATTTTTCCTCCAAAATCTTGATAATTTTTTGAAAAGTTGCTAGATGCGTTAGCAAAAGGTAACGCAATCTTGAAACTTCAAAGTTGTAGACAAGCTGGTGTCGCCTGTTCTACATGACTCTTTTGAATGTAAATTGGGATAACTAAAGTCTTGTCTGCAATAGACGAACTAATTATACCGAGCATTTGCTTGGCTAACTTCGGCTACTGCATGGACAAGTTATATAGTTAACTAATTTTTTAGTTAGTTAATATTAACTTAATAAATTTCATCTTCTATGTCAACTACTAACCAAGTTTTTAGTTAATATATTTTCGTTATGATGATGGAGCAATGTGAGTCGTTCAACGCAGTCAAAATTCTCATCTAAAAAGCCGCGTCAGGTGCGCGATGCAGAAGCGACGAAAAAGCAGATTCTCGATGCGGCGGAAGCGGAGTTTGCCAGAAATGGACTTCAAGGGGCGCGGACAGGGGCGATCGCTAGAGGTGCTGGTGTCACCACAGCGATGATTTACTACTACTTCCAGAGCAAGGAAGGACTATATCAAGCGGTTCTGCAACGTCCGGCGGTGGAGATGCACGAAGGGTTTGAGCAGCTAAATTTGGATCGGTTCCCACCAGAGGAAGCTTTGAAACTGCTAGTCAAAGAAGCGATCGCTTATGAAGCTGCTCACCCGCACAGAGGAATGCTTTGGTTCCAAGAAGCAAACCAAAATCAGGGAAAGTATTTCAAAGAGGGGAATTGGCAAGAAAATTTTAGCTATCTCATCAAGATTTTAGAGCGGGGAATGGCGGAAGGTTGTTTCCGTCAACTCGATCCATTTTTCACCACCCTGCATATTATTGGGGTTTGTAATTTATACTTCAACGCTTATGAAAACATTAAGCATACTAGACCAGATTTGCAACTGCTAAGTCCAGAAATGATTGAGCAGCATACTCAAGCAGCAGTTAATTTTATCTTGGCTGGTGTGCGATGTAGTGAGAATTAGGGATTGAATATTGGGAAAACTGCGATCTATTAATAAACCCAAGCGCTTAGGTTATATTTGATAAAATTAAGATATTAAATGCCAACAATCTTAAGAAAAGGCGGCTTTAAGGTTCGTATCTACCTTAACGATCATATTCCTGCTCATGTCCATGTTTTTAAAGGGGGCGGAGAGGCAAAAATCAACATAGGAGATGAAAACCTAGCTCCAGAGTGGGTTTAGGTATCCTCAGAAATGAGTGATAAAGATGCAGTGAAAGCTTTACAGTTAGTTGCTGATCACCAATTGGAACTACTAAAAAAGTGGCGAGAATATCATGGTTAAGAAGATTGCGGCTACAGAAGAATTAAAAGAAAAGCTAGCCAATGCCAGAGCAAACTCAGATGCGATCGCCACATCTGAACCACGAGCTACTCGTGCTTTTTATGACGCTTATTTAGGAATGATTATAGTCTTATTGTCTAACAAATGTATGTTTGGGTTCCCTTCAGAGGTAGGAGAAGGACTGGCGGGTGCTTCAATCAAGGACTTAGCAGAAGTAGAGGTAACACCTTCTGGTGAAGGATTACACTGGAAAACCCTAGATGTAGATTTGAGTATTCCTGCTTTGATGAACGGAATATTTGGAACTAAAAAATGGATGGCTGAACTTGCTAGAAAGGGTGGAAGCTCAACTTCTTCTGCAAAATCTGAAGCATCTCGACTGAATGGTACAGATCGCCTAGGACAATAAATTGTACTGGCTACTGATGAAGCTTGACCTATCAACTCACCATAAAGCGATCGCATCTAAAGCTGGGTGTGGAGTCAGCCACTATTAAAAAAGTCTTGAAATTATCGGAAAACCGAACCATTTAACAAGTAAAAAACAAAAATTAAGAAACACTTGCGGTATCAAAATAGTAAGTGAGTTACCACAAGCGTTTCTCTTTGATAATACTGTGTAACACTTTTACGCGACAATAGCTAGTGTTTGGCTATAGAAACAAAGTAAGCTAAAAGGAAAAAATCCTAACCTGTTTTTTGGTTGTCACTGATTAGGGCATATCCACTAGAAGAGAGAACTTAATCATTTTCCTCATCTCTAGAATTGCTCTTAGATAAAGCTACAGAATTGTAATAAAAACCAGTAACTGCTGTAGCTAATGGGCCTATTAACGAGTATAAAGTTTTGGCAGTATCATTGATTAAAGCTGATGATGTTTCAGATTTCTTTTGAACCTCCTCAATTGAAGAACTTGTTCCCCAGAGACTCTTCGATATGTAATTTATTGCCAAAGCATGCCAAAATATTACTCCTATCAAAGTAGCCCACAACATTAAAGCTAAAGTACCTGCTAGATAAGTATTGAAATTTTGACGTTTATCAGCAGGACTAATATTTGTTGTTGTTTCGCCAAACTGGGGAATGAGATTATTTAAAGAATCACTTGTTTTAGGAGTGTTGTCCATTAGCAATTACAAAATTACTAATGTTTGATCGCCACTTTTTTCATTTTTGAGTATGAGTGAATTTTCCTCATCTTCAGCATAAAGTGCAATCAGTTTTAACCCTTTTCGGATCACTTCAGACTCCGATGTGTTCATTTTTTGGGCAATTTCTTTCAGATACTCTGAATCTTTCTCACTCAAATTAACTCGAAATTTACGTGCTGACATCGTTACAATCTCCTTCTTACAAAGCCATGCAAGGATATAGGTAGACACACCATAACTGAGCAGTTGTTCACTGCCCATACATAGTTAAATTAACTCTCGTCATCTAAAGCGTGAGTGCCATAAGCAGTAAAAAGCTAAATTATGACTATGAGAGTGGAGAAGATATAAAAGTGTCACCCAGAAGTTGCACAGTAGTATATATACTTGGTACAATAGTGTACCTCTTTATTATCCCTATAATAACCCCTAAAGAGAATTCTTTCAATACATTAACAAAATGCTTATATTCTTTTTTATGAATCTTAACCAAATCTTTATATACTTAAGTCGCATTTTACACACTTGTTTGCTGGCATGATTTTATTTTTTTACAACAAATTGTAAACCCTGCTAGATAAGGTTTTTACTATCTAGAAGGAAAATATTTTTTACGTAGCCTTAAATAGAAAATCAATAAAAATTATACTAACTATCAGACATCAGGGATCGATGGCTATAAAAATCCAAGCTTTTTTTCTTCCGTCATAGTAAATAAAGAGGACTATCTTTAGAAATAATTTTTAATTAGCCGCCAAATATCTGTATAACTCGTTAGAATAACAATAGGACGTTTTTAGTCCCTTTTAAGGGTATCTCTATAGAACATAACAAGGGGGGTTATTATGACTATTAGTGTATTTTATAACACCAGTAATGAATCAAGTGACCCTCATGTGATGTTAGATGAAGAAACTTATAACCTAATTGAGTCTATTGGAAATAAATTGAATATTCCGACTGATCGAGTACTTGCACTAGCAATTGAACGTCTTCGAGTTGCACAGGCAACAACCGATCAATTGGAAAGACAGCTGATTGAAATATTGACTGGATAATATTTGGATAATTTGATAATCATAAAAATTTTCTTGATTTGATATTTTAAATAGTTTTTGTAGATTTAATTCAGGAGAATAGTGACAATTAAGTTTAATATTGTAGCAATAGTATTCAATACAATTTAAATTAATTATTATCTGTGCTTTTCAATTAAAAGTAGTTAAAAAACCCCTCTATATAGTTATAGAGGGACTTTTTAATGCGAGTGTTCGTATCCTTAGCGAAATTACGAATTCCGCCCAGTGCTACTAGCCTTCAACTTCGGATAAGCAATCCGTTTGTGATGAAATTGCTGCCAAACATCCACAAATATCTGGGCAATTTGTGACATCTCTTCCCGTTTTAGTCCTGAATCAACGAGTTGATTGTCTTGCCATTTGGCACGTAGAATATTATTCAGCATTGCTAAAGCTTGTTCAGTGGAGACATCTTTAACCGATCGCTTCTCTCCCACAGATTTAGCCGATGCTTGCAGCGATCGCAGCGCTGCTTCGCAAGAATCTGCTAACATGACAATTCCGGTTTCCCGTGATTGGGGAATTGGGCCATCGTAGCGAAAGTCTGCATCATCTACAGTTAAACTTGAATCTGACTGAGCCATTTGCTGGGCTTGGTGATGGAAATAGGCAATCAGCATCGTTCCCTGATGCTCTGGAATAAAAGCTTGAATCGCCGTCGGTAAAAGGTGTTTACGTGCCATCACCAACCCTTCACTTACGTGCTTTTTAATAATTTCTGCACTCTTCCAAGGATCTTTAATCTCTGTATCATGTTTATTCGGCCCCCCCATTTGATTTTCAATAAAGCCAAGAGGGTCGTGCATTTTGCCAATATCGTGATATAATGTTCCAGCCCTGACTAGTTCAACATTGCATCCTAATTCTTTGGCAGCAGCTTCAGCAAGGGTAGCCACAAGCAACGTATGTTGAAAAGTTCCTGGAGTTTCAGTAGCAAGTCGTTTTAATAAGGGGCGGTTAGGGTTCGCCAGTTCTGCTAAACGGATTGGAGTAACTAAGTCAAAAACTTTTTCTAGATAAGGACTCAAACCCAAGGCGACAACACTCCACCCTAAGCCGGATAAAGCAAATAATCCCGCTTCTTGGAAAACAATATACCAAGTTGAACCAAATACTTGACCAATTAAGATTTTAACAAGCAGGTAAATGCCACCCTGAGTTAAGGCGATCGCAACGCCTAATAATGCCAATTCTTCACGCGATCGCAATCGTTGGGCAATGTAACTACCTAATATTCCTCCCCCAACACCAGCTAAAAGCGCAGCCTTGCTCATATCCAAGCTAATGCCTAATATTGGCCACAGCAGGCTGACAACTGTCAACCCCAAAGTCGGGCCGTAAAAGCTTCCCAACAATAAACCAAGGGCGCTCCAAGTGGTATAGGGCAATCCGATGATGATTACTCCTGGCACACTCAGAGTTAGCAATAACACCAACAGGCGATCGCGTTGTCGCAATTCGTAATCAATATGGCGTTCTACCCAGACAAAAATGCCAATAGCGATCGCAATCACGCCTGCTAACTTCACCAACTCCTGCCACTTTACCTCCCGGCGAATCAGGCGATAATGCTCCAGCACCTCAAAGTTCCATGCAGTAATCTGCGCTCCTTTTTTGACAATTACCTCACCATGCCGTATCTTCACCATCACGGGTGGCACGCCAGCCGCCGCCTTTTGAGCATTTTGTCTGGTTTGTTCTTCATCTTTTTGCAGATTCGGCTTGAGTACAGCTAATAACAGATTTTTTGCCAAAGTTTCAGCGGATTCTGGTACAAAAGTCTGTAATTGTAAACTCACCGCATCTTGCAAGATATTTTTTGGCAGTCCTTGTGGGATGCCTTGGGTGAGAATCCGCTCTATGCTTTGATGGATTCCCATTTGGGTTTTTTCCCATTCCACATCTGATAAATCCAAAAGTAGAGATTCTTCATATACTGCTTGGGGGCTAAGAGTCTCTAACTTTAAAAGTTTGGCAGTGGCTTGGATATATCTTTGACGTGTTTGGGAAATTTCGGCAATCACTAAAGACAAGCTTTTCTCAGAAGTTGTGAGGCGGTAAGATTCTAGTTCTGCTACAGCTTGAGTAAAATCAGTGTTTTGAGAAAAATCTACTGGCTCTGTCTTCTCTAGACTCTGGGAATTAGATTTGGATGTGATGCGCGGCTGGCGTTTCTGATTGGGTGCAGCTGGGGTAGTTTGTCCGATTCTCTTCTGCTGCTGATTTTTACTATTTTCTACAGCCGATAGCAATGCTTGCCATTCCGACTCAGAACAAGAGCGGAGATAACGTTGGGTAGAGATAGATAAAACTACAGGATCAAAAAAAGGAAAAGCTCCAGCAACAGCGCGAATTTCGTTGCCATCATCTAGAAGTTGTTGTAAATTTTCGTTGATTTTTTCGTTGATTCGCGCATCAAGCATCAACACCTGTAAGGAGCTTGTGCTGACGGCTTTGCGCTCGGCTTCGGTTTTTTTCTGATCTTCGATGCTAGCTGTGTAAGGTGCTGTAATCGTTTGGGGTGCGGGATGTCCTATTTGGATTTGAGTCTGATTGTATAATTTATACCCAATAATACCTGTGAGGGACACTACAGCGATCGCTAAAATCACCGAGTAACGCTGTTTATATGCCCAATCTAAACCAACTGCACAAATACTACTCTTAGTTTTAACCGATTTTTCCTTTGCCCTTAGCGCTCTTTCTTGTTTTCGACGTTTGCTTTTCTCATTGGTTTTTGATAAAAACAGGAATACATTCTTGAGCATAGTCCTTAGAAGTTCCCTTCTATGGGTTTTACCTTTGGGACTTCTCACTAACTTTCCCTTACGGCGTAGTGTTTTGTACTGTCGCCGCCAGTGAATCAATTGCTGGTTCAAGAACTGCAAAAATTGATGCATTTTCATTATCTATACCTGCAATTGCCGACTTTGATAGCTCAAAAAAAGACAATTATCAGGAAAGTTCGATCTGCGGCTGCTGCAACTTGGTAGCGGGGGCTTTTTTATTACTGATTTGCCACAATAGCTAGCTACAGAATCAGTCCGAGGGTTTACTGAAAAATTCTAGTATATGAGACTAATACACAGTGGCGGAAGTTTGCCTACTTTTAACCCCTTATCTGGTTAATTAAGATTAACGCGATCGAATAACGCGAGGAGCTGCGTAAACTGAAAGCGGAGCTACTTCACATCCGTCCTCTGTTAACTCCCTTGGGTTTAAAGTAAGATTATACACTCCTGACCACACCGCCACAAATGCATCGGTCAATTCTAACATTTGGGAAAAGCTAGTTAGTCCCCATACTGGAGAATTCCTCTGCAAGAGCAAGACTTGCCAATTTACGGGAATCCCGCCTGTACCGTTATATGCTCCCGATAAAGCACCAGTAATTGCACCTGTAGCTTGTGAATTTAGAAGCGTAGCATCTTGCACTTGAGAATTGTCATTATGAGTAGCCTGCAAAACTGTCAGCCGAAAGTCTTCTAAGGTACTCAAAAAGCAGTAAAATGCCATAGCAATAGTGTTGCTAAGTTTTTCTTCCTTAGCAAACTCAGCTTGCACCGTTGATAATCCAGCCCCTTGCTCTAATAAATTCTGGACTCTTAATAATTTTTTTGGTATTGATGTCGGTGTTTCTCCGATAAAAGAAATTGTTTGTGGGATAAGAGTTATAGGGTCGAGTTTTTCAGTTAGGGCAAGAGCGATCGCATATCCTACTGCTAGTGTTCCATCCCTGACTACTGGATCGTTCTCCCAGATTTTCAGCACACGCAGCAAGTTTTGTCGGAGCTTAATTGGATTTTCGTGAAAAAAGAGTGCTACTGGTAATGTGGCAATAATTATTTTTATGGAGATGTCATCAGTTGGTGCTGAATGAAGAGATTCTTCTTGCTGACGCTCTATCCAATCATCTAAATCTAATCTACCTAACGCAATCAAACTTTGGATACCCAGAACCGCCATTCTGCCTAAATCTGGGCAACTCTCAAACTGTACTTTACCACCAGCACCTAAACTTCCCCCCAGTAATGCTCCGAGTAAAGTTCCTTTAAACCGACTTATAGGAGAGTAACGCATAAATTATGTAGTTAAAAGTGAGGATTTAATGAAATATTACTAATTCCTAACTTTACTACCAATTCCTAACTCCTAACTCCTAACTCCTAACTCTTAAATGATCTATCAAAGCTTGTAAGCCCAATAAGTAACTTTGAACGCCAAAACCACTTATTTGCCCGATCGCAACTGGGGCGATGTACGAATGATGGCGAAAATCTTCCCGGCGATAAATGTTACTTAGATGTACTTCCACGGTGGGCAAATTAACAGCAGCGATCGCATCTCGCAATGCCACACTTGTGTGGGTATACGCTCCTGCATTAATCAGAATTCCCTGATGTTGCCCTAACGCGCCATGAATAGTATCTACCAAAATTCCTTCATGATTTGACTGCAAAGGAAAAACTTTCGCCTGTAATTTGAATGCTTCTTCTTCTAACAGGCGGTTAATTTCAGCTAGGGTCAACGAACCATAAATTCCTGGTTCTCGCTGTCCTAGCAAATTTAAGTTTGGCCCATGCAGTGCCAGAATACTTAAGGGTTGCAACGTCGAGTTTACCACTGTGGGGTTAGTGGCGACGGCGCGAGCGATCGTTCACAGGAATCGGAATCAGTTCCGGTTCCGGTTCAGCCTCTGGCCCTAATAGGCTTTCAATTAGCCTACGAGCTAATTCCTTAAGCTTTTCCAGCACCTTTTCTATATAGTCCATGAACTGACCGCTCCTGAGATACTACCTCAATTTTTGATTAACAGGTACGCAGAAAATGACATACTTTCGCACCTCTGGCTTCCAACCGGGCTAATACACAATCCCGTATTTGGGATATAAGCCACTTCTAAAATTTAGCGTTGTGTTTTCCCTTACTTTTTAGAGTATCACACTTGAACCTAATGAACTGTATCCTATCAAGGATGGATATTAAGGGTCAAGGGTTAAAAATTGGACTTTAGATAGACTATTGAGTAGGAATTTTAGATTTTAGATTTTGGATTAAGAGAATTTTGAGATTCATGCCTCGCCCGTTATGGGCGAAATAAATCCAAAAGACGCTCCTTCTCTGCGAGACGCTGCGCGAACGTCGCTAAAGCTAGCGTAAATCTAAAATCCAAAATTGTTTGACTTGTCACTAGCCTTCTGTACCCTTTTTCTTTGCAGCGGTCGTTGAGGATTTAGCTGTTGACTTAGATTTGGAAGTCGTTGATTTACTCGTTTTGCGAGTCGATTTTCCGGTGGATGTCTTAGCTGCCAACAAACTCAGCGCCGCCGCCAGGGTTACATCTTCTACCGTTTGACCTTCTGGGATACTGACATTAGTTTTGCCATGCTTGATGTAAGGGCCATAGGGGCCATCGTAGATATTAATTGTTTCCCCGTCCTCTGGATGCGTACCCAATTCGCGTAAGGCTGCCTTGGACTTGCTGTTGGTGGAACTGCGCCCCTTTTTGGGTTCGGATAACAATTCCAATGCACGTTCTAGGCTAATTGCCAATACATTATCAGCAGCTTTCAGGGAGCGGTAATCTTTTCCTTCCTTACCCTGGTCGTGAACCACATAAGGGCCAAAGCGTCCCAAACTTGCTTGGATTTTGCCGCCAGTAACTGGATGAACCCCTAATGTCCGGGGTAGCGCCAACAGACCAACAGCCATTTCCAAGGTAACGGTTTCTGGGGTGACACCTTTGAGTAGGGAGGCTTGTTTCGGTTTGGGGTTTTCGTCGGTTTTGTCACCTAATTGGACATAAGGCCCGTAAGCACCAATTTTTACATAAATTGGTTCGCCAGTTTCGGGATGGCGGCCTACCTGGTCAGGGCCTGTAATTTTTTGCCGCAGCAATACTTCTACCTGTTTGGGGTCGAGGTCAGCTGGCGTTAGGTCTTTGGGAATTGAAGCGGTGATCACTCCTTCACCATTTTCGACTTCAATATAAGGGCCATATTTACCAATGCGGACTTTGGCATCTAGATTCTCAAGTTCTACAGTCCTCGCTTTGGTGGCATCAATCTGACTTTCCCGTTCTTTTACCAAGGTTTCTAACCCTTTTTCTCCCAGATAAAATTGCTGCAAGTAGGGCAGCCATTTCACTTCACCTGTGGCAATGTCATCAAGGGTTTGCTCCATCTTCGAGGTGAAACTGGGGTCAACAATGTCCGGGAAATGTTTTTCCAGCAAGTCGGTGACGGCGAAAGCGGTAAAGGTGGGAATGAGAGCGTTAGTCACCAAATGGGCATAACCCTTGTCGATGATTGTGCCAATGATGCTGGCGTAGGTACTGGGACGACCGATACCTTCGCTTTCTAAGGTTTTCACCAAAGAAGCTTCGGTGTATCTAGCTGGCGGTTGGGTTTCGTGCCCAACTGCTTCCAGTTCTGTACAATTTGGATTATCGCCCACTTTCAGATTCGGCAAAATTACTTCCTGGTCTTCTAGTGCTGCTTCCGGGTCGTCTGAACCTTCGACGTAGGCACGTAAGTATCCGGGAAATTCAATCCGTTTGCCAGAAGAACGGAATCCAGCATCTTCAACTTGCAATTGCACGGTAATTTGAGTTTGGCGAGAATCAGCCATTTGACAAGCGACAGTCCGCTTCCAAATTAAATCGTAGATAGCAAGTTCTCGACCGCCCAAAGGAGTTTCTTGAGGGGTGCGGAAGGTGCTACCTGCTGGACGAATTGCTTCGTGCGCCTCTTGTGCGCCTTTGGATTTGGTGGTGTATTGCCGGGGTTGGGGACTGAGGTATTGTTGACCGTAGAGCTTTTCTACACTACTCCGAGCAGCTGCGATCGCTTGATCTGACAAATGCACCGAATCTGTCCGCATATAGGTAATATACCCTTGCTCGTACAAATTCTGGGCAACCCGCATTGTGTCACGGGCTGAAAGGCGCAGTTTCCGGTTAGATTCTTGCTGCAACGTCGAGGTGGTGAACGGTGGCGACGGTTTGCGCGTCACAGGGCGTTCTTCGATGTCGTTAACATTCCAGGTTTTCCCAGTTAGGCGTTCCTTGAGGGCTACCGCTTGTTCTTCGTTGAGCAACAAGACATTGCGACCTGCGGTAATTTCTCCGGTCGTGGCGTCAAAATCGCTGCCGTTAGCGATTTTGGTTCCTGCTAATGTTACCAGTTGGGCAGCAAAGGGGGTTTTTTCCTTTGACAAACTAGCTTTCAAATCCCAGTATGTACCCTCATGGAAAGCGCGACGTTGACGTTCCCTGGTGACTAAAAGCCGCACGGCTACAGATTGCACTCGCCCAGCAGATAATCCCCAGGCGATTTTTTTCCACAGCAATGGAGACAGGGTATAGCCCACCAGTCGATCTAAAATCCGCCGCGTTTCTTGGGCGCGAACCAACTGCTCATCAATATTGCGGCAGTTTTTCAGAGCTTTTTTGATCGCCTCTTGGGTAATTTCGTGAAACACCATCCGCTTAGTCGGAACTTTCGGCTTCAGCAATTGGTATAAATGCCAACTAATGCTTTCGCCTTCCCGGTCTTCGTCCGTTGCCAGAATCAGTTCATCTACATCTTTGAGGGCTTCTTTGAGCTGGGTGACAATTTTCTTTTTGTCTTTCGGGACAACATATACCGGTTCAAAGTCGGCGTCCACATTTACCCCTAGCTGCGCCCATGATTCCCCTTTGACGGCAGCAGGAATTTCACTAGCCGACTGGGGTAGGTCACGTACATGACCCATAGACGCCTCCACCCGATAGCCTGCTGGCAGGTAGTTGCGAATGGTACGAGCTTTGGTTGGAGATTCGACGATGACGAGAGTTGACATGGAAATTTCAATAAAAAGAAGAGCTAGTAAGCTAAACAGTCAAATTGAGGTAATTTTTGCAAATTGTCAAGATAAATGGTCACGCTTAGGGCAGTGATTTAATCCTCACATAAACTGCCTGCTTGGGAGAAAATCCGCTGAACTTAATGCCCAGTCTGTCCCAGAGGATAAATGAGGGTACGCTGGGTCTGAATTTCCAGCTATTTCAATCTTTAACTTATCTAACGCATAATTGGCGACTACAGTTTTAAAATTTGGGGATTGGGGAATGGGGACTGGGGAATGGGGAATGGGGACTAGGAGATAAGAAAGCAGGGAGAGCAAAAGAAGAAAAAGAAGAATAACTATAGATTTGACCAATGCCCAATTCCCAATTCCCAACTTTAATAGAGCTTGTGCCAAAATTAAATCAAACTTGAGAGCAAAAGCGAAGTGGGATTTGTACCCATGTCAGGAAAGCAAAAGCATGAAACCAATTCGTCAGGGTGATGTTATCTTACTACCTGTGCAGCAGGTTGAAGGACAAAAAATACCTCACTTAACTTTGGCAGAAGGCGAAGTTACGGGGCATAAGCATCGCATTACTGAGGGAAACGCCGAATTATACGAGAAAGATAGCACACTTTATTTACGTGTGTTTTCAGAGTCGGCATTGCTAGCTCATGAGGAGCATAAAGCTATTTCTATTCCTCAAGGTGAGTGGATGGTGAAAATTCAACGAGAATACGAGCCTGAAGGTTGGCGTTATGTCGCTGATTGAAAAGTTAACGCCTGAGCAAGAGGCTTTGATTCCAGTTTATCGGGAGAAGTGGAGAGCGATCGCGCTTTCAACTGAGCGAATTGATCGTGAAAAAGCGACGGAAGCGGTCAAATTAGTCTATGCAGCTATGAGCGAAGAAGATCCTGAAATTATTTTTGTAGATAGTCTTTATGGGGCAATGAAATATGTGAATCAATTAGATATACCGTCTGGCTATACACTAATCGACGAAATATGTGATTTGCGGCAAGACTTTGAGAATCAACATGATTTTTATACACAATTCAGCCGCGAACTGAGCAGCAAACTTGGAAGCGAATGGGATGAGTTTCAAAAAGAAACTTTCAGTCTTTACATGATCCCAGATTATATGGGCGGTGATCCTGATGAGTGGGACTCAGTGCCTGACTTCATTCAACCTATAGAATGGATTCGTTGCTTCTTTATTTGTTATGACTTTGATTTTTCCGTCCTCAGATTTTCTCACAATCAAGAAATATGGCAAGCACTTGAATCTTTATTCAAATATTGTGGTAGGTTTTTACCTTATAAAAATATTTGCATAGTATGCGATCGCCCCCTTCACCTGCGCTTCGACAATCAAAACCGCCTTCACGCTGAAGGTGAACCCGCAATAGAGTATGCTCATGGATTTAGCCTTTACTTCTATCACGATGTAACCTTACCTGAAAAATATGGTAAAACCCACCCCGAACAATGGCAAGCGGAATGGCTTTTATCAGAGAAAAATGCCGAACTACGGCGAGTACTAATTCAGGGTATTGGTTACGCTAGAATTTGCCAAGAACTACAAGCTATTGAATTAGATAATTGGCAAGAATATACATTATTAAAAATTGATAACAATGTGGATATTGAGCCGATTTATTTATTAAAAATGACTTGCCCCAGTACAGGGTTTATTCATGCCTTGCGAGTTCCACTAAATATGAACTCAGCGCGTGAAGCAATTAGCTGGGTAAATTGGGGCGTAGATCCAGAAGAATTTGGTGTGCAAACATAATTACTTAAAGGACTTACCCATTTATAAATTGTTCAAATAGGGAAAAATTCTTGATTAGTAAAAATGATTTACACGCTAACACCTCAGCAAGAGGCTTTAATTCCAGTTTATCGGGAGAAGTGGAGAGCGATCGCGCTTTCAACTGAGCGGATTGATCGTGAAAAAGCTGCTGAATCTATAAAAGCTGCTTATACTATTATTGATGAGGCAGAGCCTACAATAATTTTCTGTGATAGTCCTTATGCATCTCTGTGCCTCGATATTGATCTTCAACTAAAATATAGTAATGACAAACTTTATACTGATATAGAGTACCTACTATTCAATCAGTTAGAAAAACAATTAGGTTACGACACTTTATATGTGTTAAATCAAAGATTAAATATTGATCTTGATAGAATTAATCAAATAGAATTTGAGTTGGGAGTCTTACTAGAGAGAGAACTTAAAAGAAATAGCTTAAAGTATTTTGTAGATGGCAGCGTCAGATTAGACGGTTTGCTACGTCAATGTAGTCTTTTTGAGTTTTGTATTTATGTATTAAAATGCGATTATAATCAAGAAATATGGAAAATTTTACAAAATATATGCAAGCATTGCGGTCGTATTTTTGCTGATGATAATATTTGTATGATATGCGATCGCCCCCTTCACCTGCGCTTCGACAATCAAAATCGCCTTCACGCAGAAGGCGAACCCGCTATTGAATTTATTGATGGATATAGCCTCTACTCCTACCACGGTGTAACCTTGCCTGAAAAATATGGTAAAATCCACCCTGAACAATGGCAATCTCAATGGCTTTTATCAGAGGAAAACGCCGAACTACGGAGAGTATTAATTCAGGGTATTGGTTACGCCAGAATTTGCCAAGAATTACAAGCTATTGAATTAGATAATTGGCAAGAATACACGCTATTAAAAATTGACAACAATCTGGATATCGAGCCGATTTATTTATTAAAAATGATTTGCCCTAGCACAAGCTTTATTCACGCCTTGCGAGTTCCACCACATATAAACTCAGCGCGTGAAGCAATTAGCTGGGTAAATTGGGGAATTGATCCAGAAGAATTTGGTGTGCAAACATAATTACTTAAAGGACTTCCCTATTTAGAAATTGTTCAAAAAGGTAATGACAATCCATTCATGCTAGATGTCACATTAACAGAAATGGCATACTATATTTCTTAAATGCAGTAAATTGAAAGTTAATTATTCATTTTTGAGTAGTACAGTGAAGATACTACCATTTGGATAATTATCTTCGACGCTAATTGTACCAGAATGTGCGTCGATCGCCATTTTGCAGAAAGCCAATCCTAAACCAATTTGCGAAATTTCTGGTATCGGAGTTCCAATTTCATACTTCTCAAAAATGATTTGTCGTAACTCCAGACTTACTCCAGAACCAGAATCAGCGACTTGCACTTTTACACCACCTGCTGCTAAATACTCTGCCCGTAGGGTAACTTGAGACTTGGACGGGGAGAACTTAATGGCATTGGAGAGCAAATTATCCAGCACGCGACGAAAGATAACTGCATCTACTGCAACAATGCCACCAGGTTCGGGTAGTTCGCGTATCAGGGTCAGGTTCTTTTGATTAGCGATCGCCTCAATACCTGCCAATGCTGACATACACAGGGTACAAAGGTCTACTTCTGTATAGTTGAGAACCATTTTCCCGGATTCCAGCTTTGCCACGATCAGCAAGCTATCAATCAATGATTGTAGTTGTTGTCCAGCAAGTAAAATTTGATTGACTTTGCCTTGCTGTTGTTTTGGTGACAAATCTGGCAACCGCAGAATCTCTGCGCCTAAGACAATGCTGGTAAGTGGATTTCGCAGATCGTGGACAATCATGTTTACCATGTCTTCTCGCAGTTTGAGCAATACTTGCATACTGTCGTACTGCTGCTTAATCCTTAACATGGAATGAACTCTGGCTCGTAATTCCACACCATTAACGGGTTTACTAATGAAGTCATCTGCACCCGTCGCCAGACATCGAGCCAAATCTTCTTTATCGGTTAATGCTGTCACCATAATAATCGGCACTGCTTGCCATTGTGGATCGGCTTTGATGCGTCGGCAGACTTCCATCCCATCAAGATCGGGCATCATCACATCTAATAAAATCAGATCGGGCTGAAAACTATCGAGGCGGTTTAGAGCTTGTTGACCACTAGGAGCGTAGTATAGCTGGTAGTTTTCACCATCCAGCAAGGTTTCAATAACATCAAAGTTATCGGGTTCATCATCGATCGCTAAAATAGAGGGTTGACTATCCATAGAGAATTTCCTCTACCTTCCTAAAAGTTGTTGAATTGTGGTTACAAGCTGTTTAAGTTTTATGGGTTTGGTCAAATATTCGTTAGCTCCAGCGGCTAAACAAGTTTCGCGATCGCCGGGCATAGCTAATGCCGTTAGTGCAATTATGGGAATATGCACAAATTGGCGATCGTTACGGATGTGGCGGATTGCTTCCAACCCATCCATTTCCGGCATTTGAATGTCCATCACAATTAAGTCGGGGCGTTGAACTCTGACAAGATCGATAGCTTGTTGTCCATTGTTTGCCAAAATGAGATGATACCCTCGACTTTCAAGATAGGCGGACATCGTATCAATATTTGGTTGATTATCTTCTGCCAGCAAAATCAAAGGATTCTCTAGAAAGACTTCTGGCACTACAATTAGATTTGGCGAGTCTGAACGGGCAGGATGTTGTAGTTTCTCTATAATTACCTGAAGTTGAGCGCGGGTAATGGGTTTGACCAGATATTCAAACGCTCCCTGAGCCAATCCTTTGCTATGTTCATCCACAACTGAAATGATGATCGTTGGAATATCTTTAGTTTTTGGGTTGGTTTTGAGTTGATTTAGCACCTCCCAACCCGATAGGTTCGGTAGTTGCAAATCGAGAATGATTAAAGCAGGTTGAACTCGCAGCACTTCTTCTATGGCTCCTTCACCTTGAGAATAGATGATGGGTTGCATTCCCATTTCGCTCAAGTAACGAGTAATCTGATCGGCCGCCGCCACAGAATCTTCGATAATTAAAACTTGAGCATTTTCAACAAGTAAGGGATAGCTGGGTAATGAAGTAGTTACCTGCGTTCTTAGAAGATTGTCGCTGCTATGGTAGGGAATGCGGACGGTAAAACAACTTCCCTTGCCAACTTCACTGCTAACTAAGACAGTTCCTCCATGTAGGTTAATAATCTTTTGTACCAGTGCCAAACCTAGACCGGTGCCACTGTATTGGCGATTGAGGCTGCTGTCAAGTTGGATAAAAGGCTGAAACAGCTTGCCAATTTCTTCCGGGGCGATACCGATGCCGGTGTCAGTGATCTGAAAGCAGATATCTGGGGAAGACAAAGAAGAATTTACTTCCCCTGCTCCCCTGCTCCCCTGCTCCCCTGCTCCCCTGCTCCCCTGCCCCCCTGCCCCCTCCAGCCGGACTTCTAGCGTTACACGTCCCCGTTCTGGCGTAAACTTGACAGCGTTACTTAACAGGTTGATCAGTACTTGACGCAGGCGGCGATCGTCTACTTGGATGCTGTCAATCTTGTCAGAAATATGAGTATTAAGACGAATACTTTTTTTCAAAGCCATCTGTTTGACAAAGGCAAGGCTGGTATCACAAAGGCTCTTAACAGAAATATCACTTAGTTGCAGTTCCAGTTTGCCAGATTCAATTTTAGACAAGTCTAGAATGTCGTTGATTAGTTCTAGTAAATGTCTGCCACTGCGCTCAATAGTGGCGATCGCTTTTGCTTGTCTTTCATTAATGGAGCCGAATACACTTTCTTGTAAGCCCTCTGACATACCCAAAATCGCATTGAGAGGTGTTCGCAGTTCATGGCTCATGTTTGCGAGAAATTCGTCTTTGAGGCGAGTGGCGCGGGCAAGTTCCATATTTGCGTTAGCAAGCTGCTCATTCGTTTGCCGTAATTGTGCTTCGGCTTGTTTGCGTTCTGTGATATCTTCGTGAGATACCACTACGCCAATCACCTCTCCTGCGCTATTGGTCAGGGGAATTTTATTAGTTCGTAGCCAGAGTTCTTCGCCATTAGACCCTTCAAATGGCTCTTCATAACCTAGTTTAGGTGTTCGAGTGTTCATCACCATCATATCGTCTGCACAGTAGAGGTGTGCCAAATTTGCCCAAGGTAATTCAAAATCGGTCTTGCCGATAATCTCATCAGCTGTCAGTTGAGAATGGCGGATAAATGCTGGATTGCAACCAATAAACCGCGATTGGCGGTCTTTCCAGAAAACACTTTGCGGAAATGTATCTAGTACCGTTTGCAGCATTTTGCGTGATTCTTCCAGTTCTTGCGCGGTTTGTTTGCGTTCACGGATATCAAATAGGGTGGTGCGGCTGTATAGATAGTTTCCCTCAGCATCCTTGACAGCAGTAGCGCTTACCAGTACTGGGAAAACTGTGCCATCTTTACAAACTATGTCCAACTCCAAATCCTTCACTAAACCCTGCTTTTTGAAGTGAGAATAGTTTTGCGCGAACGACAAGCGACTGGCTTGAGTGAAAAAATTCACCAGGGGTTGGCCAATCATTTCCTCACGGATATAGCCCAACCATTGCAGTTCAGTTTCGTTGACCTTAATCAATCTGCCTTGGCTGTCAAGGGAATGGTAGCCACAGGGAGCATTATTGTACAAATCTTCAACTTCATGGGCAAATTTTGCCAATGCCTCTTGTGCCTCTTTCCGTTCGCTGATATCAGTTATTCGGACTAGATGCATGGTGTGTCCGGCTACAGTAATGGGTTTGGCTGCAATGTTGCCCCAGAAAATCTTACCCTGAAGAGTAACATATTCAATTTCTAGGCTCCATACACCTTTTGACTGCATATTTCTGACGATCGCATCTGTTTCGCTGGCAGTGAATAGACGCAGCTGGAGTGTTTGCCCATTGATATTGACTAATTCAGCTTTGTCAACCGCCTCAAACATTTCCACTGCCCGCCGATTGCAATCTAGAGTCAGCAGCGTTTGCGGATCGACCAGAAAGATGGCATCAGCAGATTCGTTAAAAATTGCCTCTCGCAAATCCCGATTGTGGATGAGTTCTTGTTCGGCTTGTTTGCGATCGCTAATATCATAGTTAACCCCAATCATCCGTACAAGTTCACCCTGCTGGTCACGTTTGAGAATACCGTAGCCTTTGAGGAAACGAATTTCTCCACTTGGTTGAACGATGCGGAACTCGACATTATATTCTTGATTTCCTTGGATAACTTGCTCCATAGTTTCCAGCAGATAAGGGCGATCTTCCGGATGTAAGCAGTTTAACCAAGCATCAAAAGAACCGTTAAAATCAGTTTTACTCACTCCATACAGTTCGTACATCCGATCGTCCCAAATCTGCCTTCCTTGGACGAAATCATATTCCCAAATACCAAATCCTCCAGATTTGATGGCTATGGTTAGCCGTTCGGAGAGGTGATGGAGCTGTTCTTCTACTTGTTTGCGTTCGCTAATATCTGTCAGTGTGCCAATGTAGCCGATAATGGTGTCGTTGGCGTTAGTTTCGGGTAGCACTTGGACATAGAACCAGTTGATGCTGCCATCTGGGCGTAGATGCCTACCTTCACTCTGATAAAATTCTTTTGGATTAACATATCCTTGCTCAAATTTTAGAGACCATTCCCTCCCCAAACGCTCGGCGTCTTCTGGGTGCAAAGCCTCTATCCACCCCGCCCCCAATCCTGCCTGTATTGGTCTACCAGTCATCTCACTCCAGCGATCGTTGACATAGATGCATTTACCAACGGCATCCAGCCGGAAAATAGCTACAGGAGCCGCTTCTGCTAGATGTGCATAACGGAGTTCGCTGTCTCGAAGGGCTGTCTCTATTTGTTTTTGCTGGGTAATATCTTTGGCAATACTCAAAAATCCGATATTCTGTCCTTCCAGATCCTGAAGAATTTTCACCGACAGAAATATAGGGAACCGAGAGCCATCTTTGCGAATGTAAGTCCATTCGTTTTCATAGGTGCTTCCGTCTTGAGTGACGATAGTAAAAAATTCCCTGCCAGGTGCAATTTCCCTACCCAATTCTAACGAGAGTTCTGCTGCGCGTTGGTTGAGTTCTTCCGGGTCGTGAAATGTAGTTGGATTTATTTGCCGAACAACTTCATCTGCTGTGTAGCCCAACATTTTCTGAGCGGCTGCGTTGAAGGTTTGGATGCCATTTGAGTTATTAAAAATAATCGCATAGTCAGTACCATCTAAAATGGCTTGCTGCAAATTAGCGATCGCTAACAATTGAGCTTCTGCCTGTTTGCGCTTTGTAATGTTAATATGGCAACCAATTATCCGCAGAGGATTGCCGTCTCGATCCCAGGCAATGACGCGACCAGAACAAATTACCCAAACAGTAGAACCATCCTTATGTCGATATCTCACCTCATTGTAAAAGGGGATTTGTCCGCGACTTTGGGCGTGTTGCTCAAAAAGTTGCAGAACACCGGGTAAATCCTCTGGAAAAACCAAGCGTTGCCAGCTCTCTGGTGTATTTGGCAATTCATGATCTTCATAGCCGAACATCTGCTTGAAGGTTAAGCTCAAGTACTCCTGATTGCCCGGAATATCCCAATCCCAGTAACCTGCTAGCCCGACTTCAAGAATCTGCTCCAGAAGATGTAATTCAATTCGCAGCATTTGGACTCGCCGCCGCTCTTCCTCTGAGAGCTTGCGTTCTGTGATATCTATCAGCACGCCCAGCATCCGCAGTAGTTGTCCGGTTGCGTCGTAAACTCCCCGTCCTTTTGCCGATACCCAATGAATGCTGCCATCTTGCCAGACAACTCGGTATTCCACAGCATAATCGGTTTGGGTGGCGATCGCCTGCCTCAGTTCCGGCTCAACCCATTCTCGATCCTCTGGATGTACTTGATTGAGCCACTTTTCATAAGTCCAGTTTGCATCACTCAGATCGGAACTCAAATAGCGAATTGCATTCTCACTAGCGAATATTTGATGGGTGATTGGGTTCCATTCCCAATAGCCAATACCAGCAAAATTCAGGGTAAGCTTGAGTTTCTCTTCGCTATCTTTTAGGGCTGCTTCTGTCCGTTGGCGTTCTGCCAGTTCTGCCTGTAGTTGCTGATATGCACTTCCCTGTTGAATGGCGATCGCTATTTGCACTGCCAATTGATCCAACAAATCTAGTTCTACTGATTGCCAATGACGAGGCGCGCTACATTGGTGAGCAATTAATAATCCCCATAATTCCTCTTTGACTAAAATAGGTACTACCAAATTGGCTTTGACTTCAAATTGTTCTAGAAGTTGCAAATGACAATTTGTTAAACCAGCCTGATAAATATCGTCAATTGCTCGTTTTTTCCCTTGACGATAGGCATTTCTGGCTGCCTTTTGAAAGCAGGTGTCCAAAATCTGCTGCCCCAAAGCCACAGTCCAACCTGGAAGCACTGACTCCGCCTTGATTGTGCCGCTCATATCCGGCTGAAATTGATAGACCACTACTCGGTCTGCTTTCAAAAACTGCCGTACTTCTGTTGCTATAGTAGGCAGAATCTCTTCTAATTTGAGAGACTGACGAATCCGTAAGGCGATCGCAGCAATCAGTTGTTGTTGTTCCCAACTTTGTTCTAACTGTCGAGTCAAATCCATCCGTTCAATGGCATGATGAATTGCACCTTGAAGAACTTCAGGTGTGAGTTTATCTTTAACCAGATAATCTTGCACACCACTTTTCATCGCACGGACAGCAGTAATTTCATCCCCTTGTCCTGTCAGCATAATTACAGCAGTTTGGGTATTGCTATGGCATTCCCGAAACTGCTGAATAAACTTCAGCCCATCGCCATCGAGTAACAAAAAATTCAGCAAAATGATATCTGGTATTTCCTGTTGACACCATTTCAGTGCTGGCGTTACCGTCTCAAACTCCAAAAAGCGGTAGGTATATAGGCTGTCTTGCTCCAAAAAGCGACGATATGCTTCCCGATCTTCAGCGCAATCATCAATCAGCAGGATTGTGAGGCAAGAAGGATGACTCATAAGTTAAAAATACAAACGCGATCGCGTTTCAAAAAAATTATAGCTCGATATCATCGTGCGAATAGCTTGATGTAAATAGAGTCACGCTTGGACAAGAAAAATATAGAACAGGCAAAATACCTGAGATATTTTTATATTGCCCTTCAGCGCGATGTATTGCCCAAATCCCTTAAAATTTTTGCACTTTAATCGCTTTAGGACTAAGTGTTATAAACGAGTGGGATTCGCAATTCTACCTAAACACCTCCTCAGAGCTTCAGTAAATTTGCGAACTTCAAAATTTCATCCATTAACAGCCGCAAGAGTAACACTCAAACCTCTGTTTTGCAGTGATTTTTATCATTAGCCAGATTGTTTTAAAGTTTCACCTCATCGGTTTTATTGGCTTGTTCTATGCCCTTCTTCTATAAAATCTCCTCTATCCTACGGATGATCTAGAGTTGCGACTCAGTATTTCTTCAGCAATTCCAAATAGCCATTCAAGTAAATACTCTCAATTTAATCAGAAAAAAAATCCTGTTTTTCCTCGATTACATTTTCATTTAAATCCTGAATAATAAAACTATTACAAACAATAATTACTAAAAATTATTTGTTTGTATCCAGTTCAGTGTCTTGAAAATTTCAAGCTTAAGTCCAATTGCGCAAGGAGTTTTAACCTAATGTCACTAGCAAGTATAGAGCGTCGGTTACAGCATAAATTAGACCTTAAACAGGCTGTGAATCACAAATGGAATTCTGTTAATTTTGTGTTGTTACTAGTAGCTTTAATTATTCTAGGAAGCTCTAGCTTTATTATCGCCTCTTATGTATTGTCTTCAGTTAGTTCGATCGTTTCATCTTCAGATACTAATCCTACATCAATTCCCTGGATTGAGAATAAGTTTGACTGTCAATCCAGTAGTAGAACCTGGCGCGATAACAAGTGTTGGGATTATGAACATAGTCCTATGTTTTAAAGCTTAGTCCTTTATTTGCTCAAAATTTGCTTTTTACTTACTTCTAATTACTTGGATTACAGTTAAGCTGCATCTACCTTAAAAACCGTTTTTTTACATAAAGGAACAACTCAGAACTCAAACCATGAGAGAATAATATACTTTACTAAAAAAAGATTTAGAAATAAATATTAATTTTTAAGAACAATATAAAACTTCTATAAAAATAATCATAGAAAACACTGATGCTTTTTCGTTAATTATAAGCAAAAATATTATTTACCTCTTTCTAAAAGATAATTCTATTTCAGGCATCTATACATAATGTTCATTAACTCTCTCATCTCTGATAATTTACAACAGACTATCATTCGTCATCCGCTTGTTGTTAGCTCTGAGATTATGCTTCCAGATGTGATTACACTAATCAATGAAGAATCAGGTAATCATGATAGCTTGCCAATCAAAGATAGTAATTATTTGCTTAACTCAGGTAAAGACATAGCTAGCAACACATCTCAAGCCACTAGTTGTGTTTTAGTTTTAGAAAACTCACAGTTAGTGGGGATAATTACGCAACGAGATTTAATTAAGCTGACAGCAAAAAGTCAAAATGTAGAGGGTATCAGTGTTGCCCAAGTGATGACTAGAGAGTTAATAACATTAAAGTTAAGAGATTTTCAAGATGTTTTTACCGCGTTACATTTGCTGAGAAAAAATCGGATTTGCCATCTGCCGATTATTGGAGATCAAGGAGAATTAATTGGATTAGTGACTCCTAGCAGTCTGCTCGCAGTTTCTATTCTACAAGCCGAACTTTATAATCATACACGAGTTAAACTTGTAGAACGCCAGAAAATCGAGGCAGAGCTGCGATTGGAGCGTAATTTTATTTCTACCGTTTTGAATCTAGCAGATGCTCTGGTTATAGTACTAGATTGTCAGGGAAAAATTGTTCGCTTTAATCATACTTGCGAACAAGCTACAGGTTACGCATTTGATGAAGTTAAAGGAAGATTTGTTTGGGATGTGCTGCTGTTACCTGAAACAACAAAATGTATCAAAGATATTTTTAAAAATTTGGCCGATAGAGAGTTTCCTCAACGTTACGAAACTTCTTTAGTTACTAAAGATAGCGAGCGCCGCTTAATTTCTTGGTCAAATAAGGTCTTACTTAATCGGGATAATCAAGTTGATTATATCGTCTGTACAGGCATTGATATTACTGAAAGCCGAAAAGCACAAGAAGAACTCCAGCAGACTCGCAACTTTTTACAGTCGATGATCAATAATCTGCCTGTAGCAGTCTTTGTTAAAGATGCCAAACCAGAAAGTTTTGGGACAGTCAAGCTCTGGAATCATACCTGTGAAAATATTTTTGGTATTACAGCAGAGCAGGCTATTGGCAAAACAGATTATGAATTCTTCCCGAAAGAACAAGCAGACTTTTTCTGTCAAAAAGACCTAGAAAGTTTTACTAGCGGCGTACCTCAAGATATTTCTGAAGAACCTATTGACAGCCCTCGTTTTGGCAGAAGAATTTTACACACAACTAAAATTCCTTTGTATGACAAAGACCAACAACCCGAATACCTGTTGTGTATTTCCGAGGATATTACAGAATACAAACGAGCAGAAAAAAATCTACAACAAGCAAAAGAGCAATTACAAACGGTTTTAGATGCAGTACCTGGGTTTGTTTCTTGGGTAAATGATGATGGATATTATTTAGGGGTTAATCGCCATTTAGCTGAAAGTTTTAACTTGACTGCCGATGCTTTTGTTGGTCAAGAATTGGGCTTTATGGGAAACAGCCCGCAATTTACAGAATTTATGCATAAATTTTTAGATAGGCAAGATGTAGCAGATTCTAAGGTTATTGATGTCCAAATCAATGGCAAAATATGCAATTACTTGCTTGTCGCTCAAAAATATCAACAAAACACAGCCGCTGTTGCCATCGGAATTGATATTACAAAACGCAAACAAGCTGAAATAGCCTTACACAGTTTGATAGAAAGTACAGCTTCTACGACTGGACGTGACTTTTTCCCAGCATTAGTTGAGCATATTTCTTCGACTTTAAATGTCCGTAACACCTTAGTAAGTGAGTTAATTGATGGGCAAGCTCACACTTTAGGATTTTGGTCTGATGGGCAGCTACAACCCAATATTTGCTATGACCCCAAATCAACTCCATGTGAAATTTTATTCAAACAAGGATTTTACCACTGTAGTTCGAGAATTCAGCAACTCTTTCCTAATGCTAAAACATTAGCTGCTATGGAAGCTGAAAGTTCTATGGGAGTTATTTTGAGTGATGATTTTGGTCAACCAATTGGCTCACTATGCATAGTAGATGACAAACCCATGCCTGACCAAGATAAATTTGAAGGAATTCTCAAAGTATTTGCAGCCAGAGCATCTGCTGAACTGCAAAGACAGCGAGTGCAAGAAGCTCTACAAAAACTCAATCAAGATTTAGAAGTCAGGGTTAAGCAACGCACTTTAGACTTACAACAAAGTGAGGCAGAACTTAGAGCTATTTTTAATCAAGCAGCAGTGGGAATTAAACTAGAAACTTTAGATGGTCATTTTGTTAAAGCTAATCAAAAGTTTTGTGAAATTTTAGGCTATAGCCAAGAAGAAATACTTAAGAAAAACTTTAGAGATATTACACATCCAGAGGATATACAAATCCATCTAAATAAGTTGCAACAATTAGTAGCACGAAAAATAGAAACATTTTCCATCGAGAAGCGTTATTTACATAAAAATGCTAATGTAATTTGGATAAATCTAACGGTATCTCTAATTCGAGATCCGATTGGCAAACCAATTTATGCGATCGGTGTAGTTAAAGATATACGCGAGCGCAAACAAGCTGAAGAAAATATTTGTAAAGCTTTAGTAAAAGAAAAAGAACTTAGTGAGTTGAAATCTCGTTTCATTTCCATGACCTCCCACGAGTTCCGAACTCCTTTAGCTGTGATTGCTTCCTCTGCTGGAATCTTAAAAAGTTTTAGCCATAAACTAGATGAACAACAAAAACATAAACATCTCCAGTGCATTGAGACTTATGTTCAACACACTACTCAACTATTAGATGATATTTTGCTAATTAATAAGGCTGAAGCTGGAAAATTGGCATTTGAACCAACTTGTATTAATTTAATTAATTTCTGTCGTTCTTTGGTAGAGGAAATTCAACTCAGTTCTCCCAAACATACCCTAGCTTTTTCTCCTCAGTATTTGGGTAACTCATCAATAAATGATTACTTTATGGCTTGTATAGACAAGAAACTTTTGCGACAAATATTCAGAAATTTACTTTCAAATGCTGTCAAATACTCGCCAGATGGTAGCAATGTTCAAATTGATTTATTATTTCAAGAGGAAAGCGCAGTTTTTCTAATTCAAGATCAGGGTATTGGTATTTTACCAGAGGATCAACAGAAATTATTTGAACCATTCTACCGAGCTAGTAATGTTGGTAATACGCCAGGAACTGGATTAGGTTTGGCAATAGTTAACAACTGTATAGACCTTCATAGAGGAAGAATTACCTTCACTAGCCAGGTCGGAGTCGGTACGACATTTAGGGTAGAACTGCCACTAATTATAAGTGACTACCTGAATGAAAAATATCTAATGTGTGATTAGTAAATAGTTTTAGGGAACAATAGACTGCGGGAGATTGTTTGGAGTCTAAAGTAAATTTCCAAGTTTCTAAGCTGAATAATCAGTTCTAATAACTGTATTTACTGCGTCTATAGATATCAGATATCACAAAACTGCCTAGTAAAAATCACTATTGGAAGAAGCCAATGAACAAAAAGATATTAGTAATTGAAGATGAAGCCCAAATTTGTTCAAATATTCAACAGATTTTAAGTTTCTCCGATTTTAATACTATTACTGCAAATAATGGTTTAGAAGGATTACGACTTGCTAAAACAGAACAACCAGACCTTATCTGTTGTGACGTTATGATGCCTGAACTTGACGGTTACGGTGTACTGACAGCCTTACGCCAAGACCCAATAACTGAATCTATCCCAGTAATTTTTCTGACTGCAAAAGTAGACCGTGGTGACTTACGCCAAGGTATGGAGTTAGGAGCTGATGATTACCTGACAAAACCTTTTTCTATGGAAGAACTTTTGAAGGCAATTAAGGTCAGATTAAATCGGGTGGAAAAACCAACTTTAATCAAACAACAATACGAACAAGAACATCAACAAAATACCAAGTTGAAGCAGGAGATAGAGATAAATTCAGAAAAACTACAAGAGAGCCAACACCTAGCAGAAATATGCAACGAGGTTTTACAAAAGCTTTTACAAGATTTAGCCAACCCGCTTTCAAATATCAATATGGCAATCTATATGCTTAAAAAAGCTCAATCAGATGTTGAGCGCGATCGCTACTTGAGTATCCTACAACAAGAGTATGCGAGAGAAATGATGTTGTTGAATGAAATGAAGAATTTACAAACATTACTAACCCCAGAAAATGCCAAAATTCTGCAAAATTTCAATTTGCTTAACCATAGCAAATAATATAGTTGCGCAACAAACCTATTGAAATATTTCAGCGTTTATGCTTAGGGCATGAATATTGATTATAAGGTATTATTGACAATTAATTTTTCTGGTTTAGCAAGATAAACTTTGTGTGGATATAGGGTTTCCTAAGCAACAGAACTACACCCAAATCTTGTTTACCAAGGTTACTAGCTTTAGAAACGTATCTCACTAAGTCGGAAATTGCTAGATCAATAACATAAAATTGATATTTTTATTTTTACTAATCATAGATGAACACAATTTTAATTATAGAAGACGAACCCCAAGTCAGGGGAAACATTCAGGAAATTTTACAACTTTCTGATTTTGAAACTTTGATAGCTGCAAACGGTAAGATTGGATTAGAAATTGCTCAAGCAAAATTACCAGATTTAATTATCTGTGACATTATGATGCCTGAATTAGACGGCTACAGCGTGCTGTCTGCTTTACGTAAAAATGAAGCAACTATCAATATTCCTTTAATATTTGTTACTGCTAAAGCAGAGCGTTCAGATTTTCGTCAGGGAATGAATTTTGGGGCTGATGATTATTTGACTAAACCGTTTACTCCTGAAGAACTACTAAATGCGATCGCTTCTCGTCTTGATAAACACGCTTTGGTTGAGCGCCAAACTCAAGTCAAGCTAGACGAACTCAGAATGAATATTGCTCATTCATTACCTCACGAGCTAAATACGCCTTTAAATGGTATTATCGGTATGTCACAGTTGTTAATAGAAAATTGTGGCATCATGTCTGACTCTGAAGAAGTCGAAATTGCCGAATTAATTTACACATCTGCCAATCGCTTGAATGCATTAGTTCAAAGGTTTTTATTGTATAGTAATCTAGAATTAATAATTAAAAGTCCCGAAGAAAGTCGTCAAACTAAAGAAAAAAAAGATAAATGTTTTGTTAAGAAAATTATTAGTGAAGTTGCTCTCAAAAAAGCTATAGAAAACTCTAGACAAAAAGATTTAAAGCTAGATATCCAAGAATCTACAGTACAATTACCACAAGAAAATTTGAGTATTCTGATTGAAGAATTACTGGAAAATTCTTTTAAATTCTCTTTACCAAGCAGCGAAATTCAAGTTATTAGTAAGATGGAAGGTAATAAATTTAATTTGTATGTAAGTGACAATGGCAGAGGTATGGCAATTGAAGAGATTAATACAATTGGAGCTTTTGTACAATTTAATCGAAAGTTATGGGAACAACAAGGCTCTGGTCTAGGGCTGGCTATTGTTCAGCATATAGTTAAATTATATGGTGGTGAATTGACAATTGCTAGCATTCCTGAACAAGGAACTACTGTAAGTGTTAGTTTGCCTTGCTAGGGGATGCTGACAAATATAACTACAGTAAAATATAAATTTACAAAATAGTAATTCAGCGAACAAGGGGAATCTATCTTAATCTTTTAGGGGATTAGTTATATTCCGTAGTTTTAAGTACGCTTTTTCAACACCAGGTTTGCAGAACATGACCCTTCAACTGTTGTCCTAACCAAGGTGTATTCTGTGAAAGTGTATAAAGACTTTTCCGTTCGACTTTCCAAGTTTGCTGGGGATCAAATAAAGTAAGTTCCGCTGGTTGATGAGGTAGAATCGCACTTACTTTTTGCCCCAAACACTCTGCTGGATTGGTACTCAATGCCCGCCATAATTCTAAAGCTGTAAATTCCTCAGTTTCAACGAGATATTGCCACAGTAAAGGTAATGCTAGCTCTAAACCAATTGCCCCAGCTGGTGCTTCGGCAAAGGCTTGGACTTTTTCTTCGTAGCTGTAGGGTGTGTGATCGATAGCGATCGCATCAATCACACCGGCACGTACCCCTGCACGCAACGCCGCCACATCACGAGGATTTCCTAAAGGCGGGTCTAAATGCAAGCTGGTGTGATAACTCTTAACTGCTTTAGTATCAAGTAAAAGGTGCATCCAGGTAGTGCTGGCGGTGATGGGTAAACCAGCCGCCTTAGCTGAAGCAATTAATTCCACGCTGCGAGCTGTAGAGACGCGCATGATATGGACTGGTGTGCCGATGGTTGCAACCAATTCCAGCATAGCTGCGATCGCAGTAGTTTCAGCACTGGCGGGGATTGGGGGTAAACCAAAACGCAGAGCATCTGTCCCTTCTCTCATTACACCATTTGCTGTTAACTGGCGATCGCTAGGCCAAAATGCGACTGGTTTGCCCAACGGCTGGAGATACTCTAACACTCGCCGCACCAGCGCCAAATTTTCTAAAGGTTTACCATCAGTAAAACCAACAACTCCAGCAGAGGCTAAATCTGCCAATTCCGTCATCTGTTTCCCAGCAATATCTACGGTGATCGCACCCCAGATATGAAGCAGGGGTGCAGGGGAGCAGGGGTGCAGGGGAGACAAACTCTTCTCTGCCCCTCTGCCCCTCTGCCCCTCTGCCCCTCTGCCTCTCTGCCCCTCTGCCCCTCTGCTCCTCTGCCCCTCTGCCCCTCTGCCCCTCTGCCCCTCTGCCCTCTTCTGCTGCAACTGTGCCACAAGCGCAGGGTTATCAATAACTGGGGATGTATCGGGTAAAATGCTAACTCTAGTAAAGCCGCCAGCAGCAGCAGCTTGTAAGAAAGACGAAAGGGTTTCTCGTTCTTCAAAGCCAGGTTCACCAGAGTGGCTGTACAAATCAACTAATCCAGGGCCGAGAACTAATCCCTGACAATCTCGGATTTGAGTATCAGAACTGATATCAGAAATGTGCGAAGCCACTTCTCGGATATAACCATCAGCAATCAGCACATCAAAGAGTTCGTCGATTTCAGAAACAGGGTCAATCACTCGTACTTTTTGCAGCAGTTCAGTCATAAAAGTTTTTAGTTATGAGTTAGGAGTTAAGTAGGTAGGCATAATTAAACATAAAGTAAAATCCTAGTTCGTAGTGAGCGATTCATCGCTCAAAGCAAGGGTTATGAGGACTAAAGTCCTCACTACAAACTTTAATTTATTTACGTCTAGTTACTTATGAGTTATTTGTTCTTCAGTCATTAGCTTCTAACTTTATTCCTCACTCCTCACTCCTAACTCCTCATTCCTAACTCCTCACTCCTCACTCAGCACTCAGCACTCAGCACTCAAAAGTCAGCACTCACAACGCTCCCGCGGCTGTTTTATCTAGTACGCCTCCACCAAAGTGATAGGTGATGTTCATCGCTTGCAGTACTGGTAAACCATCGATTCCAGCAGGGTAGTCGATAACACTAACTGCACCGTTACCCTGGCGAAAACTCCAGAAGTTTTCCAGCGATAAACCCAGAATGTGACAAAGCAAGGTTTTGTTAGTAGCGTCATGAGCTACTACTAATACAGTTTTGAATTGATTATTTGATGCTGCTTGCAGAATTGATTGCCAAGCTGCAACACTGCGCTCCCACACTTGTTGCAAATTCTCCCCTTCAGGCATTTGCACTTGCGTTGGTATCAGCCGCCATCGCTGCAATTCTCCCGGAAACTCTTGCTCTATCTCTGTTTCTAATTTGCCTTCCCAGAGACCATGACTGATTTCTCTTAAACCATCTTGCAATTCTAACTTGACATTCGGATGTTGTTTTAAGATAATCTCTGCTGTTTCTTTAGGGCGCAGCATTGTGCTACTTACAGCAAAATTAATCTCTACGTCTTGGAGAAATTCGCCTGCTTTTTGCGACTGTTGTCTACCGTTGTCGTTGAGGGGGACATCAATTTGACCTTGAAACCGGGTTTGGCGATTCCAGTCAGTTTCCCCATGACGCACTAGCAACAATCGTACTCCTTGATGATCCGGTCGCAATGAAGGTAGAGTTTCTCCCGTGTGTTGCGTCTGATTTAAAGATTCTAGCTGGACTGGTTCGCCCAATCCTCCAGCAAAATTTAATACGGTGATGCCACAGTTAGATTGCTGTATTGAGTGGTAACGACTGGGAGGGATGCCTAACGCTGTGCTAATCAGGGCGCGATTAATTCCGTTATGTCCCACGATGAGAATAGTTTCGCCTTGATGTTGAGACAAAATTTCTTGCCAAAACTGCCGTGCTTGTTCGTATAAAGCAAGAACGGGAAAGTGTTCTCTTGTCCCTTCTGCATCATTAAGCAGCATCCGCAGTTCGTCGGGGTGTTGATGCCAAGTGCGGTAGTCTTCGGCAAATTTTTGCTTGACTTCAGAAGTTAGCAGTGCTTCCCATAAAGGTAAGTCGATTTCTAGCAGCAAATCAGAAACTTGAAGTACAGCAGATTGTTCAGCATGAGTTGCTAACTCACTATGGATAATATCTGCTGTGTGTTTCGCTCGTTGTAAGGGACTGCTGTAAATCGCATTAAATAAGATATTGCTGAGGGCTTTGCCTACTTTACTGGCATGGTTACGACCTTTTTCGGTTAATGTTGACGCATCAGTGCGTCCTTGGATACGCCGCTCGGTGTTATAACCGCTTTGACCGTGGCGCACAATGATGACACGAGTCATCTCAAAGCCCTCCTCTTATCTTGACGATTAATTTTACTGCAAAACGATTGCATAATTATCGACTCAGGAAGGCGGATTGAGTCAGGTGCAAAATTTTATTCTGGTAGAGGAGACAGGACGATTGGCTAAAACTGCCGTTGTCTGAACGATGTTTTCTAATAAAGCTGTTTTGATTTAAGTATAAATATTCCTTTTGATACTATAGGAATCCGGTTTGATTTCTGAAAAAAATTAAGTATTTGTAGGGTGCGTTATGACTTTAGTCTAACGCACCAAACCCTTGAAAATGGTGCGTTACGCTTCGCGATAACACACCCTACGTGTTGTTCAAAAATCAAATAGTAATCCTATATTACAGATAAGAGTGAAAATGAGGTAGGCATAATTTATAAATTTTGCGTAGTAAGGATTTTGGGAAACAGAGCAATACGTTTTGGTTAAGGTTTTTGATGACAATTTTAGATCGCTAAGATACGATAAATCATCAAAAAGACGCGATAAATCGCCGTCTCTACAAAAGACTGATTATTGTAAAGATGGCGATTCATCGCATCGCTTGCCTTAACCGAACAGTAATGGCTAATGCATAATTAATTAAAATTACAACGTCAGCCTTTATACTTGCTTATTCTCTCCCTATATCTAACTGTACTTGCAATCCATCATTGTCACTGTCTGACTGAGCCGGTGTTAAGAAAACTGAAGTGTCTGGCTGTGATAATGATTCGTTAAAGCGGATTTTAGCTGGAGTTTTATTTTCTCTTCTATTATTACGGTTAGAAAGAGTTGCTGGATTAGTTTGCTCAAAAAAACTTCTAAAGTCATCTTGGGCTGTTTTCTTATCGATTCCAAGTAGAGAATCACCACTTAGTCTATATTGTCCGGGATTTGAGTTTGATGCTGGTGATTGACCGTAGACTTGGCTTCCTAAGCTTGCAAAGGCTGCCGTAATCCCTAAGAAAGCAATAATTTTGGCGTTCATTTGTTTTATCCAAATTATTTGAATATTGCTTGTCTATTATTCTCTGGGAAAAGTATTTTGATTAACTCTATGGTTAGGTTCAACTATAATAATTGTATTGCTTATGTACTTAGCGTGTCAATGATTTTGGCTGTTTTAGCCCTTAACAAGTTATAGCTTTGGCATCTCCTTGGAAGTTAGATTATCTGGTTAAGTTTCTTAGCGATCGCACTGGTAATACTGATTAAGTTTTTGCACTATTTTTCTTAAACTAGGACAGTATTAATTGAACAGCGATCGCAGTTAAATTAGTTGAGATATGCCAGCATTAAATTAAGGATACTTAACAGTTGCAGTAGAGCGATTGCACTCAGCACAGAAAGCGCTAAGATTGCGTAAGCGTAGCCCCTTTTAGACATTTGCCCCGCAAGCTTTTCTTTTGATCCCCCCAACCCCCCTTAAAAAGCTACGGTGTATACACAAGTTATCGAATCACAACCAGTCTGTTGAATTACCCCACCCTAACTTTCCCCTTATAAAGGGGAGGGAACTAGATTTCTTTTTCCCCCAATAAACGGGGGGATTAAGGGGGGTAGTTCTGGGATAACAGACTTGTGTATACACGGTAGCCTTAAAAACTTGGGAAAAAGCTCTTCAAAATCCCCTTTTTAAGGGGAATTTAGAGGGATCTTCAACGATTTTGATTTTGTGTGTACACCGTAGCCCTTGCTAGAGAGATTCCCTATCAAATCTTTGTAGAAGATGCCACAGCCAAACTCCAAGGAATCCAACAGAATCACGAGTTTTATTGACAAACTTACGAGTTTCATTGACAAACTCACAAATTTCATTAACAAAATCACGAGTTTCATTAACAAGATCATGATTTTCATTGACAAAATCACGAGTTTCATTGACAAACTCATGATTTTTGCGCTAAATACTGAATCAATCGTTGTATTAAATACTAATCTTTGAGGACTTTACTGAACTAAGATCCAGCTTTAGTAAGGCAAACTAGCTCTAAAGCAGATAAAAAGGATACATTTATGTCTCGTCAAAAACGTACATACCGCGTTCTCGAAAAAGCTGAATTCAGAACGGCGGGACTTAAAGCCATCGATCCGACTATGGATTTTGGCGATGGGCGCAACTTAGAAAGCATGACACAATTAATTGAGCAATACCGTACCAAGATAGATGCTTATAATACTGCACTAGCCATAATTGACTCTTCTAAAACTGAGATGGACGAATTGGACAGAACTTTAAGCGATCTAACTGAGAAAATGCTCCTGGGAGTTGCTTTTAAGTACGGCAAAGACAGCTATGAATATCAGATGGCGGGTGGTGTTCGTAAAAGCGATCGCATCCGTAAAAGCACAGCAACACGCTTGAAAGCGACTTCAGAGGAAGCAAATACTAAGAGTGCTACAACTGTATAAAAGCGCCTCAGACTCAAGTCTGCACTACTGAAACAAAGCCTGTTTTTAGCAGCTTTTTAGGCACAAACAGGAGTTATGCAAAGTAGAACAATAACTGCTAATCGCTGTCATGCTTTAATTTTAGATTTTTCTCTTGTGTAAAACAGCAAAGAAGGCAAAACTTAAGTAATTTTTTCGGCTGTGCATTTTACTTTAGTCATCAGAAACTTTACGTAACTCTATTGATGTAACTATAAGTAAAGTCGGTAAAATTCGTGAGGTTTAACAGATATAAATTAACTAACATTAGCTTTAAATAGCAGTCAATATCTGTTAAACCAAACAAATTTGTGATAACCGATCGATTGTTTATCAGCAACTATTGCTCAACATAACTTTATCCACTGATGAGCGACTTGAATAACCAAAGACTCAAACTCAAACTTCATCAGTTGCGTTTAGTTCCATATCTAGCAATTGGTTCTATAATTTTTTATTTTAATTCCAACCTAGATTTAAACTACATAGTTAAAGGATATTTAGTCTTAATGGAATCTCAGTTATGTATAATCGTTCTTTATTTTTTGACGGCAAAAATCACTAGCAAAACACATAAATAATCAAAAAAGGTCGAAAAGTTTGGTTGTATTATATGCCAATAGATATTTATTAGAGTTAATTAAGGAAGTAAATGTTATGAAGACTAAATCTACAGCAATTATACTTTGCTTTTTTGGCGGGTGGCTGGGAATCCACAAATTTTATCTAGGACAAAATGTAGCAGGTATTTTGTATTTATTGTTTTTTTGGACTTGTATTCCATCTTTAATAGCCTTTGTTGAATTCTTCATCCTAGTTTTGATGTCAGATACCGAATTCAATACCAAATATAATCAAGTTATCGCAAGCACAGGTGGAGCAGTCTCCGCAAAAGATGCAACCAGTGCATTAGCTGATTTAAAAACTCTTTTTGATTCTGGGATAATTACCGCAGAAGAGTATGAAGAAAAGCGCCAAAACCTTCTGAAATCTTTATAAATTAAAATCATTATTCGATTTATGATGTCACAATCTAAATCTTGGTTTCAACAAACTCCTGCTTGGGTGTGGTTATCATTAATTCCGACATTGGGGGGATTTGCGATTGTCTATGCAGGTTATAAATCTAAGACAAAAACTTGGGTTGTTCTAGGGATTAGCATCTCTATATTAGCTTTAGCTTTATCGGCAAATAGTTTAGCGGTTGCTGTCTGGATGGCTCAAATTGGCATTGCGTTCTATCTCAAGAAATCTTATTTAGTTAAAAGTTATCCGAAGAATTTACCAATTCCAGAAGAACAAGAGTTAGGAAATTTAGTTGCCAGTACTCGTGATAAAGTAGATATTAATGAATGTTCAAAACATGAATTAGTTAATTATTTAGGGCTACCGATAGTTTATGCAAATAACATCGAATCATTGATGAATGAGGGATATGTTTTTACTCATATAGAAGAATTAATCGAAATAGCCGGAATTCCCGAAAAGCAGGTAACTCGAATTACACCACTGATTACTTTTGGCTACAACTACAAAAAAGAAGCTGATTTTTCTTGGAAACGATTAAACACATATTCAACTGATGAATTAATTACCTGTGGATTGGATGGCGCGATCGCACAACAAATTGTTGCCGAAAGGCAGCAACGAGGTGAGTATAAATCATTGATTGATGTGAAGCAGCGCACTGGATTACCGTTTAATACTTATCGTCACATCGCTTAGACTGTCGATTCTCCCGCCTTTTTGCAAGGAAGCTTCACAGTAAATCGACTACCTTTACCTAACTGACTTTCGGCGTGGACAGTTCCACCATGCAACTCGACAATTTTTTGCACCATTACTAATCCTAAACCAGTTCCTGAAGAACGATGGTTAGAGGCAGTTTCAACTTGCACAAAAGGTTGAAATAATTTAAAAAGGTCATCGGAAAGCATCCCAATACCAGTATCTACCACACTGATAAAGATATATTCATTGGTAGAACTTGGCTGGGCTTCAATCCAGACTTCGCCTCCTTCTTTAGTAAACTTAATTGCGTTAGTCAATAAGTTGATAAATACTTGGCGAATGCGGCGTTCATCGACTTGGATGGGTTCGAGTTCTTCAGGTATTTGTGCCCTCAGCCGGATATTTTTCTGGAAGGCTAAATCTTTGACAAAACTCAAGCAGAAGTCACATATTCCCGGAATCGAAGTAGCAGCTAGTTGCAGTTCTATTTTGCTGGATTCGGTGTCAGTAATGTCAAGGATTTGGTTAATTAATTCTAGTAGGTTCTTACCGCTAGATTCGAGCATATTTAAAGACTGGCGCTGTTCTTCACTTACAGGGCCGTACACTTGATCTTTGAGTGCCTCTGTGATTACCAGAATTGAGTTTAAAGGAGTCCTCAAATCGTGGTTGATGTTTCCTAAAAAGGTTTTTCTAGCACGATTTGCGACTTCGGCGATTTCTTTAGCCTCACGTAGCGCGGATTCTGCGCGTTTGCGATCGCATATTTCTAAAGTTAGGGCGACAATTTCTGCGATTGAGCTAACGAAGTTTTGCTCGCTCAGTTCCCATTTCCGGGGAATATCAACCTGTTCAGATAATACTGTTCCCACCATTTTGCCCCCAACCCAAAGACTGGTATCAATTAAGGAGACAATATTATTTGGTTCGAGCAATTTATCCGATAATTCTTGTACCCGTGGATCGGTACGAGTGTCAGAGACGGCAATGGTACGAGAAGCTACCATTGCTCTAAAGTAGATTAAATAATCTGTAAGGTTGCGTTCTAAACCTGCCGAATGTTTCTGATTGCTACGTTCGTAGAGACTTATGCATTGTAGCTTGGTACGCTCGCTATTGAATAACCACACACTCACTCGTTCTACTTCTAAGGCATTGGCTGCTTTTTCTGTGATAACTTTGAATGCTGTTTCTAAATTTCCTTCAAAAATCGCTTTGTGATTTGCCAATTCTGTGAGTACTTGATAATGCTGCTCCAGTTTTCGTTCACTGTTAATGCGTTCTTGAATCTCTTGCTGTAATTCTTGAGTTCGCTGCTTAACTTGCAGTTCTAAATCCTCATTTTTGCTAATCAGTGCAGTAAAGGTTTTGCGTAAATATTGCGCCATCTCATGAAAAGATTCACCCAGCACCTCTAGTTCTTGAATGCCCTGCACTTTCACCACCGAGTCTTCACTGTTGGTAAAATCAGTTAAATCTTTTGTCGCCTTGCTGAAGTACAAAATTGGTTGAGTAATCCACCGAGCGGTGACAATCCCCAATATAATCGCTAGTCCCAAGACTCCCAAACAGAGAAAAATGGTAGTTTGAATGTTGCGATTAATTTGTCCCATAAAGTCTGCTTCTGGGACAGCCACGATCATCAACCAGTTGACATTTGCTTCGCCCTGTAATGGTCTAACTTCTAAAAATTGTCGTTTGCCATCAAAAGAAAAATCTAGTTGTTGTAAACTTTGAATTTGCTCAAAGTTATTAAATTTAGTTTTTAAGTATTTAGCAGTTGCTTGAGTCAAAGAATTTCCACTTTGGGAAGCTTTCAACCGAATGGGCTTACCATTTTGGAAGCGGAATGGTTCTTCGGTTGTAGAACTTGCAACTAATAGCCCCGATCGCTCGATAATAAAAATTTGCCCAGACTTGCCAACTTTGATGTTTTGCAGCAAATCCCCAATTTGTGATAGGTGAGTGAGAGTGCTGTTGACTCCGAGTAATTCCCCTTGGGAGTTATAGATGGGAAGAGAAGCACTAATCAGGAGTGTTGGTTCAGTGCGGGGAGTAAAAATCTCACTAAAGCTGAATTTTTTAGCGGTAACTGCTGTGAGATAATCAGGAAGCGATCGCGCATCATAGTTTTTAATCACCTCTGGTAATTGAGTACGTTGACCTTGAGAGTCAATTATGTAGGTGTAGAGGTCGTACCCAGTTGACTGATCGGCTTTTCTGAGTAAAGATTGGCGATCGTTGAGTTTCTCTACCGCGAGATATTCTTGCTGTTCATTGCTTGCAGTTATTGCCAACGCATCTGGAAAAATCTTTAACTGCTCTATTAAGTATGAATCCCAGTTTGCCAAATTTTCTATCTTCAGCAACCCCATGTTGATCGCATTTTGATTACTGCGTAGTACCTGACGCGGCGTTGCCAAATAAGTCTGTAAATTCTGCTCAACTCGATTGGCAACTTCATGACGTAATTCGCTAGCTACCTCATTGACTGCCTTTTGCCCGTTGCGGATTGATAAGTATGCAGTCAATCCCACAGCTAGCAAGATTTGCAGCAAAAACAACGCTACCAAAATGCGACTTAGAGGTACGCCTTTAAACAGGGAAAAAACATTACCTTGCCCAGTATTTTTATTCATTTGCCCACTTTCCCTTCCTGTCCTGTATTACTGAGTACAACACCTCTAGTTTGCTGTCCTGTGGGCTTATGCATAGTTTGTACTCGGTCGGGTCAAGTGCCAATATACCACTTCTGGTAAAAGAACAAAACGTTACTTAACTGCACTGTAGATTTTACCAGCCAAAATATGACTAACGTCCATCACAAAGACAAAGACGCGAAGACGCGATAAATCGCCGTCTCTACAAAGAACTGATTATTGTAGAGACGGCGATTCATCGCGTCTTGCCTTAATTGTAGATATGAAAGAAATTGATGAAAAGCCGAATCAATTCGTAGCTAGTTAAGATTTATGAGTTATGACTGGCATTTTTGAATAAATCTAGCTGTAGACAGATGAAATTTGAAACGTTACTGTTATATGAAGCGTGTTTTTTGGCGTTCAGACAATCTTCCAGTCTAGGCGCTAAAGAAAAGGAGTTAATCACTTAAAAGATTGCTCCTAATTTTATTGCATTCTGTCTACAGCCAGCCCCAAGACATAGGTTTTATACTCATGCTCAACGTATCCACTCACGATTCTCAACAAAATCAGCAATTAATTGACAATACTGACTGGAACGTTATTGAAACGGAGTTTAACCCGGCGCAGTTGCATCACAAAGAAACCGTCTTCACTCTTGGTAATGGGTTGTTAGGAGTGCGGGGTACATTTGAGGAAGGGTATTCCCAAGATTTTCCAGCCGTACTCATCCACGGTGTTTATGATGATGTGACAATTGCTCACACCGAATTGGTAAACTGTCCCAACTGGCTGCCATTGGTGGTAAAAGTAGCAGGCGAACGCTTTAGTATGGACAGTGGTGAGATTCTCAACTACGAACGTCGGCTCGATCTACGCTTAGGTTTAGTTAGCCGTGATGTGCGCTGGCGTAGTCCAAGTGGTCATACTCTAGATTTTCACTTCGAGCGTTTCACCAGTTTAGCAGACCAACACGTTTTGGCGATTCGCGCTCAAATTACATCGGTAGATTTTGAGGGTGAAATTACCGTCGAAGCCGGATTTGACAGTGAACCACATACTCAAGGCATTAAACATTGGCGAACCTTAAACCAAGGTGGTATAGATCAGATTATCTGGCTCAACAGTAAAACTCTCCACTCAAATATTCAACTTGGGATGGCAGCTAAGTTAGTGGTAGATGGTGACGAGACTGCACCCGTGAGCGTTGAAAATGCTTCTAGCTCTCCCATTTTGACAACCACCTTAGAGTTATATCCCGGAAAAACGGTAACTGTAGAAAAGATTGTCACCCTGTTTACTTCACGAGAGACAGAAATTCCCATTGCTGCCGCCTTACAAAGACTTGCTGATGAACCCAGATATACTACCCTATTGGCAGCTCACATTGCGGCATGGGAGCAAGTGTGGCAAGACAGTGACATTATTATAGAAGGCGATCGCTTGGCTCAATTGAGCGTCCGTTATAATCTCTTCCAATTACTTGCTGTAACACCGCGTCACGATGATAGCGTGAGCATTCCTCCCAAAACCCTCTCCGGTTTTGCCTATAGCGGACATATATTTTGGGATACAGAAATATTCATCCTGCCTTTCCTCACCTTAACTCAACCAGCCCTAGCGCGTAACTTACTCACCTACCGTTACCACACCCTACCAGGAGCGAGACGCAAAGCTCAAGAAGCCGGTTATCAAGGAGCGATGTATGCTTGGGAAAGTGCCACTACTGGCGATGAAGTAACTCCGCGCTGGGTTCCGGCTCCCAATGGTGAATTAATCCGCATCTGGTGCGGTGACATTGAAGTGCATATCACCGCAGATATCGCTTATGCAATTTTGCACTACTGGCAGACTACCAACGATGATGACTGGATGCGCGATTATGGCGCAGAAATTATTCTTGATACGGCTGTGTTCTGGGAAAGTCGGGTGCAGTGGAACCAAGAGCGCCACAGTTATGACATCCTAGATGTAATTGGCCCCGATGAAAATCACGATCGCGTCGATAATAATGCCTTCACCAATCTCATGGTACAGTGGCATTTGCAGTCAGCTTTGGCGCTGTGGGATTGGCTCAAACAAGCTTATCCTGAAACCTCAGCCCAACTGGTGCAAAAACTCAACTTAACTACAGAGCGTCTGCACCATTGGGCAGAAATCCAAGAGCGTCTATTTGTCAATCAAGATGCTCAAACTGGTTTAATTGAGCAATTTGAAGGCTTTTTCCAGCTAGAAGACGTTAACCTCGCTGATTACGAACCGCGTAGCAAATCTCTGCAAAGTTTGCTGGGAATTGAAGCCACCAACCAAAAGCAGATTCTCAAGCAGCCAGATGTATTGATGCTCTTGTATTTATTGCGCGAACGTTATGACCATCAAACCCTCGCCACCAACTGGGACTATTACAACCAACGCACTGACCACAGTTTTGGTTCTTCATTAGGCCCAGCCATTAATGCTATCTTAGCTTGCGACCTCAATCAACCAGCTGAAGCTTACACACACTTTCTGCGATCGGCCTTGGTAGACTTAGAGGATGTGAGACTGAATGCCGCTGAAGGAATTCACGCCGCCAGTGCTGGAGGAGTATGGCAAGCGGTAGTTTTTGGGTTTGGCGGCATTCGGATGACTCAATTTGGCCCCGTTGCCTGTCCCAATCTACCACCCAACTGGACGCGTTTGAAGTTTCGCCTGCAATGGCGTAACGAGTGGTATGACTTCGACTTAGGAGCCGAAACAGAAGTCAAAGTTCCCACCTTGGCAGATACACGCTCGAAAATTGTCTAATAGCCCTCACCCTAAATCCCTCTCCCAACCTTGGGAGAGGGACTTTGAAATTAGCTCCCCTTCTCCCAAATTGGGAGAAGGGGTTGGGGGATGAGGGCAATAAACACTGATGTTGTCAAGATAATTTTCTCTGGTGAGATATTAAAATACAAGTATGAATACGAACAAAAAATCTTTGTTCAGAACATTTATGAGATGGGAACTCTAGCTAATAAGCTTAATTAAAGTATCCCACCCAACACTGCTAATCATGTCCAACTTTGCTCACTCCACATTGGGCCAATCTTCTTACCCTCGCTTAACTAGAAGCTTGAGTGCTGTTGAAAGTTGGGGCTTTGGTTTGACAGCTCATATTTCTTGGACAGCATTGGTTCCAGCGATTCATGCTGCTCTCGGTTCCCAAGCTATTTTTGTTTGGATACCTGCGGTGATTTTTGGAATGCTGCTTAATTATCAGGTAAAACGCTTAGGTATGCATTTCATCAATGTAGCTGGAGGAACACCTAACTATGCTACCAAGCTACTGCAAAACTACCCAGGACTAGCTCGTTATGCAGCAATTGGATACCTCCTCAACTGGGTTTCTTACCTGTCAGTGAATACAATCGTACTCAGAGATTTAATTAAAGTAAATTTGGAGGCGCTGGGTATTGTCTGTCCAGACATATTTCTGGATATTAGCTTTACACTGTTGCCCTTTATTGTGGCCTTTAGTGGGACTCGCGCCCTGAGTATTTTACATTTGTTTTTTGTCATTCCAGCCTTTGGATTGCTAATGACCTTCTGTGTGCAAGGTCTTGGCTGGTTGGCATTTTCTCCTGTTAGTCCTGGGTTTTTTCCTAGCAGTTGGTCATCTTTGAGCTTTGTAGATTGGGCAAAGTGGTTCTTTTTCGTCACCTATGCAACCTACAGCTGTGAAACAGCTTCTTCATTTGTTGCCGATAGCCGCAACCCCACTCAAACACTGCGCTTTCTAGACATTGCCGCCTGGATGATGCCACCCATCTTTTTGGGAGGGTCTTGGGTAGTAATGCGGTTGGCAACAAATCCCAACCTGAAAGACAATGCTTTCTTGAATCTTGTGGCAGCTTCCCAGCCATTTTGGGGAAGATTCGCTGGTGTAAGTATTTCTTTTTTGCTAGTAGCTGCTTGTCTACTCGGTTCGGCAACGGTGGTTTCTAATTGCCCGCGAATTTTGTATCAACTGGCTTTAGATAACCACATTTCACCAGTATTTTCCGTTGTCTCCCGTCGGGGCGTGTTTGTCCCAGCATTGACATTGACAATGCTATTGTGCTTAATCTATTTGATTTGGGGAGATGTGGCGCGAATCGTCGCTGTTGGGAACATCGGTTGGTTTGTCTCCTTTATGTTACTGCATTTGGGGCTTTGGCTCCGGCGCGATCGCCCGGAAGTTTTGTTTCCTCGCATATCTCTGGCCATTCTGCTATTAGAAGTTGTAGTGCTGTTCGTGGGCGGATTTGCCTGGGGTTGGCTCAACTTGCTAATTGGGCTATTATTTCCCATTGGTGTTATGGGCATAGATGCAGTAATTCGCCGTGTGGACTTCCCTGCTTTCCATCCTGATTGGTGGATGCGGCGATATCGCACGCGCCCTGTAGTAATTATCAAAGATTCAGTTATTCTTCAGGTGAGTATCCTGATTTTTTTACTGTGCAGCGCCGTGGCAGTTGGTTGGTTATTTGGCGTCAAACTTAATAAAGTAGCAACTGCGGGCGGTGAGAATATATTTGTGGTGCTACTGATGAGCGTGGCATTTGTGGGAGTAGCGATCGCTTGTTGGACAAGTTTACCGCAAGTGGTGGCGATCGCAGAAGCCAGAGAATCTGCTGAACACCTGTTTACTGTCGCCCAGGATGGTATTTTAGTCGTAGATAATCAAGGCATTATCCGACAAGCTAACCCAGCCACCGAATCGTTCTTTGGTGTCAACCCATCTGAGTTACCAGGAAATCACCTCAACAAATGGCTACCTGCATTAGTCTACTATCCAGAGCAGTGGACAAAGCGTAGCGAACAAATTTTAATCGGTAATGGGAAAAACAGAACTCTAGAAGTTTCCATCTCAGATAGACCCCATCAGAATTTTCAAGAATATGTCGTCATTCTCCACGACATTACCCAGCGCAAACAAGCAGAGCAGATATTGCGATATTCAGAAGCACAATTGCGCCAAGAAGCAAAGCAGCTAGTATCTCAACTAGTGCATAGTGAAAAAATGTCCAGTTTGGGGCAGTTAGTAGCAGGTGTAGCGCACGAAATCAACAACCCAGTCAACTTTATTTATGGCAATATCAATTATGCCAATCAATATATCCAAGATTTATTGAGACTGCTGCAACTATACCAGCAAAACTATCCTAATCCAGTCACGGAAATTCAAAAACAAACAGAAGCAATCGACTTAGATTTTCTGATTGCAGACTTGCCCAACTTGCTAACTTCGATGACAGTTGGTGCGGAACGAATCACAGAAATTGTCTTATCTCTGCGAAACTTTTCCCGGTTAGATGACGCAGAGATGAAAGCTGTGAATATCCATGAGGGTATAGATAATACCTTGATGATTCTGGAACATCGCCTCAAACCTAAATCTAACAATCAAACAATTGAGGTAATTAAAGAATACGCCGACCTGCCATTAGTAGAATGTTATGCCGGACAACTCAATCAAGTATTTATGAATCTTCTCGCAAATGCGATCGATGCTTTAGAAGAGGCAGTGGACAATGGTGAGTGGGAAGTAGGGGAAAAAGCGCTTTCTACTCCCCAGATACGCATTCAGACTAAACTTACTAGCGACAATCAGGTAGTTATTTGCATTGGCGACAATGGTATAGGCATTCCAGAAAAGGTACAAAAACAATTATTTGAACCATTTTTTACGACTAAACCAGTTAATAAAGGTACTGGGTTAGGTTTATCTATTAGTCATCAGATTATTACCCAAAAACATCAGGGAAAATTAGAATGTATTTCTGCTCCTGGAAAGGGGACAGAATTTGTAATTGTAATTCCGCTAAATCAGCAAGCTATCTAATTGTCAGCATTATTTGACGTGGTTAAACTTTTAACCAAAATAAAATATAGCGTTTATTGTTTGCATACAATACACTTTGACCTCTCTCCTTTTAGGAGAGATGCTTTAAGTCTTACTCCCCTTCCCTTGCAGGGAAGGGGCTGGGGTTAGGTCTGTATTTCATACAATTGAGAACCACTAGAGGTACAGTTTTGCGTAAAAGCGTAGCGTTTTTAATACAGGATGACGCATTAATAATGCAAGGCGACGCATTAACAATGCAAGGTATCGCCAAATTTAATTTGCTATAAATTAATGAAATTCTGTACCAAGCTGAATCTACTTTTGACATTAGAATAAAAGTCTGGTTATTACTCCGATTTTGGTAGTGAGAGAAAGGATTTGCTCATGGCAAGAGATAAGGCTTATCAAGAAGCAGAGCAGCGCATTGAAAAGGCACGGCAAGAGGGAGCAATAGAACTCGATCTCAGCAACATAAAACTTACTGAGATACCAGAAGCGATCGCATCCCTGACTCAGTTGCAACAGCTTGACCTCCGCAACAACCAACTGACCGAACTGCCAGAAGCGATCGCATCCCTGACTCAGTTGCAAGAGCTTAACCTCCGCAACAACCAACTGACCGAACTGCCAGAAGCGATCGCATCCCTGACTCAGTTGCAAGAGCTTTACCTCTTCAACAACCAACTGACCGAACTGCCAGAAGCGATCGCATCCCTGACTCAGTTGCTACAGCTTTACCTCGACAATAACCAACTGACCGAACTGCCAGAAGCGATCGCATCCCTGACTCAGTTGCAGGTGCTTTCCCTCGACAACAACGAACTGACCCAATTGCCAGAAGCGATCGCATACCTAACTCAGTTGCTACAGCTTTACCTCGCCAACAACCAACTGACCGAACTGCCAGAAGCGATCGCATCCCTGACTCAATTGGAAGTGCTTTCTCTTCGCAAGAACCCTCTTAACCCTGACCTTGCAGCCGCTTACGAACAAGGCACAGAAACTGTTTTGCAATACCTGCGGGCACAGGCAGAAGAAAAAATAACTCTGAATGAAGCCAAGCTGATCCTAATTGGTGAGGGTGAAGTGGGCAAAAGTTGTCTGTTGGGTGCATTGCGGGGAGATGAATGGGTGGATGGTCGCCCCACGACTCACGGGATTGAAATTAAATCTGTAATCGTCACCGATCCCGACAGTGGCACAAAGATATCACTCAATGGTTGGGATTTTGGCGGTCAACGGGTTTATCGACCAACGCACCAGTTGTTTTTCAGCGCGCCAGCCGTGTATCTGGTGGTTTGGAAAGCACGGGAAGGCCCACAGCAGGGCTTTGTCAAAGAGTGGATTACGCTGATCAAAAATCGAGAACCAGATGCAAAGGTGTTGGTAGTTGCAACCCACGGCGGCCCCGGACAGCGACAACCAGACATTGACAGACAAGAAATTCTCGATCAATTCGGCAAAGATACGGTAATCGATTTCTTCCATGTAGACAGCAAACCCAACCAAGATACGACGCATTGCACTGGGATTGCAGAATTAAAAGATGCTATTGCTCGTATCGCTGCATCTCTTCCCGAAATGGGGCGCTCCGTTCCAGCAAAGTGGCAACGGGTGCGGAAAATCTTACAGACAAGTGACAAAGCCTATCTGCCCTACAATGATGTCATTGCCATCTGCGCTAAACAGGGAATCGATGAGGAGCAAGCAGAACTGTTCCTTCGCATCTCCCATATATTAGGGCATTTCATCCATTATCATAACGACTCAACACTACGCAATATCGTCATCCTCAAACCCGACTGGCTGGCAAAGGCGATTAGCTTCGTGCTAGATGATGCAATGACACGTAAACGCAACGGTTTGGTGGAATTTGAGCATCTCAGTCAGTTGTGGAGCCATCCACCATTTGCAGGCGAAGAAGGCTACCCCTCAAAATTGCATCCAATCTTTCTGCGACTGATGGAACGCTTTGATCTATCCTACAAAGTGGTTTTCGATCCGGCAGAAACTAGCAATACCAGCCTCATTGCTCAACTCGTTCCCGACACACGCCCAGAGCCATTACCCAATTGGGGAGAGCAACCGGAAGCGGGAGACAGACAACAGGTGCAAATCTGCCGCATTGTGGATAGTCGCGGACAGTTTGCAGTTGCAGAAGGATTGTTTTACCAGTTGATTGTCCGGTTGCACAAATACTCACTGGGGCGGACTAATTACGAAGACAGCATCCACTGGCAACGCGGCTTAATGCTTGACAATGACTACAACGGTCGGGCATTGCTGGAGTATGTTGGCACTGATGTAAAAATTACAGCCCGGGCAGCTTATCCTGAAAGATTCCTGTCTTATCTCACGGAAGAGATTAAATGGCTAGTCGAGAATTTCTGGGAAGGGTTGCGTTGTAATGTGATGGTTCCCTGCATTGAAACTTGCGGTATGAATGCCCCTGGAAACGGACTGTTTGAGGTACAAAAACTAATTGAAAGCAAAAAGAAAAATCGCCATGAGTTCCCGTGTCCCATTTCCGGGTGTGGTGAATGGCAAAACATCGATCAATTGCTGAATAACGCGCCGACTGCTCAACCCCCATCTCAAGCAATTGGCATTGAGCAGTTCCGATACATTGTGAAAGACGAGTTAAACGTCATCCGCCAAGATTTGGTTATGTACGATCGCCTAGATCAAGCACGCTTTCAGGTATTATCTCAGGAGCAACGCACCATTTTAAGCCAAGTCGATCAGCAGTTTGCAGAACTGATGCAGATGCTCACCGATGAAGCAAAAGACGGCCCGCGCCTGTTCAGCTTTCAGCCTGTCGATCCGAAATTTTTCGATCGCCCCAAATGGATCAGTGCCAAGTTTCAACTCACCCTCTGGTGCGAACACGCACGTCAGCCACTTCCAGCCTTAAATCCCAACGACAAGAAAAAGGGAGTCTATGAATTAGACTTGCCGCGTGAGTGGTTCACCAAGGCAGTCCCCTATCTCAGAATTTTGACTGGAACTTTGAGCTTAGTCTTACCTGTGGCAGGTTCGGCAACTAAATTTATACTGGATGATACTACCTACAAAGCCATTGAAGAACAACTCGATTTGGGACAGAAAAGCATCGAGTCTACTTTAAAGGGAAGTGATATGGCTTTGGCTGGAAAGTCCAAGAGCGATGCCTCATTCTTGGAAGGCGATGCAATCCGCGCTCAAGGCTCGATTTTGCGAGAATTACACGCCTTATTGAAAGAAAAAGATCCTAGTTTTGGTGGTCTAGTGCGGGTGCAGAACAAACGCCGCGAATTTCTGTGGGTTCATCCTCAATTTGTAGATGAATATTAATTGACAACGGATATTAGAGAATGTTTGAAAAGTGTTTGACTGTGATTTTAATCACCCCCCTTAATCCCCCCTTGTAAAGGGGGGAAACAAGAAAAATCCGGTTCCCTCCCCTTTACAAGGGGAGGGTTAGGGAGGGGTAAAAAATATTTGATACATCAATCACGACTTTTCAAACATTCTCTTAGAGCTATTTCGTAATTTTTCATGATTATACAGGAAACAGAATAATGTTGAAGGTTTTTGCTGACCGTGGTGGTACATTCACAGATATTGTTGTTGTTACTAATAATCAAGCAATTATCGATGGAGTTTCAAAACATCCCGAACGTTTTTTAATTGTCCCTCTGCCTAATCAGCAATGGATTATAGTCTACAAACTACTTTCAGAAAATCCCGAACAATATCAAGATGCAGCCATCCAAGGTATTCGAGATATCATGGGGATTGCTAGCAACGAACCCATTCCTACTGAAGCGATAGAAGTTGTAAAAATGGGGACAACAGTAGCAACAAACGCGCTGTTAGAAAGGAAAGGCGATCGCGTCGTTCTTCTCGTCACTAAAGGATTTAAAGACGCCCTACGAATTGGCTACCAAAACCGTCCTAACATCTTTGCCCGTCATATCATTTTACCAACAATTCTTTATGAACAGGTAATTGAAATAGATGAACGCTACGATGCTAACGGAAATGAATTAATACCCATAAATATTGAACAAGCAGGAAATAACTTACAAGCAGTTTACCATACAGGAATTCGGAGTTGTGCTATTGTTTTTATGCACAGCGATCGCTATCCTAAACACGAACAACAAATAGCCCAGCTTGCCCAAGAAATCGGCTTTACCCAAATATCCATATCACATCAAGTTAGTCCGTTAATGAAATTAGTCAGCCGGGGAGATACAACAGTAGTCGATGCTTATTTAACTCCTATTCTGCGCCGCTACGTTAACCAAGTAGCGAGTCAGTTACCCAGCATCAAATTAATGTTTATGAAATCTGATGGCGGTTTAGTCGCAGCCGAACAATTTCAAGGAAAAGATAGTATTTTAAGCGGCCCGGCTGGTGGTATTGTTGGCGCAGTTCAAACTAGTAAAAGAGCAGGCTTCGAGTTAGTTATTACCTTTGACATGGGAGGTACAAGTACAGATGTTGCCCACTTTAAAGGAGAGTATGAACGACAACTAGATTCAGAAATTGCTGGGGCGCGGATGCGAGTTCCTGTATTAGCAATTAATACTATTGCTGCTGGTGGTGGTTCAGTTCTCTTTTTTGATGGTTCTAGTTATCGTGTCGGCCCTAAATCTGCTGGTTCAAATCCTGGGCCTGCTTGTTATCGGCGTGGCGGGCCATTAGCGGTTACTGATGCCAATGTGATGTTAGGTAAAATTCACCCACAATATTTTCCCTCAGTTTTTGGCATTGATGGAAATTTACCTTTAGATAAGGATATTGTTATTCAAAAATTTACCCAATTAACCCAAGACATTCAAGCCGCTACATTAAATGATTGTACTCCCGAACAAGTAGCCGCAGGATTTATTGCGATCGCAGTGGAAAATATGGCGAATGCAATAAAAAAAATCAGTCTGCAACGCGGTTATGATGTTACCCAATATGTGCTTTGTTGTTTTGGCGGTGCAGGTGGGCAAGTTGCTTGTTTAATTGCCGATACCTTGGGAATGAAAAAAATATTTCTACATCCTTATGCTGGTGTTCTATCTGCTTATGGAATGGGATTAGCTGATGTGCGGGCGATTAGAGAAGGAGGAGTTGAACAACCTTTAACTCAAGCATTGATCTCTCAACTACAGCAGTTAATGGCTTATTTAGAAACCCAAGCTAGAAGGGAAATAAATGAGGCACTGAGTCAAGTAGAAGTAATCCGAAAAGCTAACTTAAAATATCAGGGTACTAACTCTACCTTGACCGTTAATTTTGCCAATAATGTGCTAGTAATGCGACAAAAATTTGAGACTGAACATCAATCTCGCTATGGTTTTATTCAATTAGATAAAAACTTAATTGTCGAATCTGCTTCAGTGGAAGTAGTTCAGAAAATGGATACTCCCGAAGAACCTTTAATTATTCGTATCCGTTCTCTAGATGAAGCTCCCGTATCTGTTGAGACAGTAAGGATATTTACTGCTGATAGATGGTATAATACTCCTGTTTATCGACGGGAAGATTTACAACCAGAAGATAGAATTAATGGCCCTGCGATCGTTATCGAAAAAATTAGCACAATTGTAGTTGAGCCTAACTGGCAAGCGAGATTAACTGCACAAAATCATCTAATTTTACACCGTAAATATTAATTAATTCATCAGGATTAGTCTGTAATTTACAGGATAATCATCCAGGCATCATTCTATATAGTTTTTAGCATCCTATTACAATGCATTTTTAACAATTTGGCATAACAAGTACTGAATAACCATAAAATCTCAAAATGCACACAACATCTCAACCCGATCCTGTTCGCTTAGAAATCTTTAAAAATCTCTATCAATTTATCGCCGAACAAATGGGAATTGTGTTGCAAAACACGGCCACATCAGTGAATATCAAAGAGAGGCTGGATTTCTCCTGCGCTATTTTTGACTCATCGGGATTATTAGTAGCAAATGCTCCCCATATACCCGTACATTTAGGCTCAATGAGTGAAAGTGTCCGCAGTTTAATTAACGATAAAGGCGACACCCTAAAACCGGGAAATGTCTATCTATCTAATAACCCCTATAACGGCGGTACACACCTTCCTGATGTCACTGCAATTACCCCTGTTTTTTTGGAAAGTAGTGAAAATACTCTATCCTCCACTCCCCTATTTTTTGTTGCTTCTCGCGGACACCAAGAAGATATTGGCGGAATTACTCCCGGTTCAATGCCTCCCCATAGTACCACAGTAGAAGAAGAAGGAATTCTCTTTGATAATTTCCTCTTAGTGGAAGAGGGAGATTTTCGAGAATCCGCAGTCAGACAACACCTCTCAAATCATACTTATCCTGCTCGTAATCCCGATCAAAATATCGCTGATTTTAAAGCCCAAATTGCTGCAAATGAACGGGGAGTTCAAGAACTTTCTAAAATGGTTTTACAATATGGGATTGATACTGTTCAGGGTTATATGACATTTGTGCAAGCTAATGCTGAGGAGTCTGTTAGGCGTGCGATCGCAGTTCTCAAGGATGGCTCATTTACTTATAAAATGGATGATGGGGCACAAATTAAAGTTAAAGTAACTATCCACCCAGAAAACCGCAGTGCTACCATTGATTTTACAGGAACTTCTCTACAACTAAATAGTAATTTTAATGCTCCCAAAGCCGTAACTCAAGCAGCAGTCTTATATGTCTTCCGTACTTTAGTTGATGATAATATTCCTCTCAATGCCGGGTGTCTTAATCCTCTAGAAATTATTATTCCGGTTGGCTGTATGCTCAACCCAACCTATCCAGCCGCAGTAGTCGCGGGTAATGTCGAAACTTCTCAAACTATTGTCGATGCTTTATATGGTGCTTTAGGTGTTATAGCTGCTTCTCAAGGAACGATGAATAATTTTACTTTTGGGAATGAGCAATATCAATATTATGAAACTATCTGCGGCGGCTCTGGCGCAGGAATTGATTTTGATGGCACTGATGGTGTTCATTCTCACATGACTAACTCTCGTTTGACCGATCCAGAAGTTTTAGAAACCCGTTATCCTGTACTTTTAGAAAGCTTTAGTCTTCGTCTCGATAGCGGTGGCAAAGGAAAATATTCGGGTGGTAATGGAGTTGTCCGCCGCATTCGATTTCTTGAACCGATGACAGCGAATATTCTTTCTGGTCATCGGGTTGTTCCTCCCTTTGGATTAAATGGTGGGGAAGCAGGAAAAGTAGGACGCAACTGGATACAACGTCACAATGGAATTGAAGAGAATTTAGACAGCACAGCAACAATAGAAATGAAAACTGGGGATGTTTTTGTAATAGAAACTCCTGGCGGCGGTGGATTTGGTAAATGCTCTTAAATAATCAAAAATTGCTATAAGCTGGCTTCAACTTCCCCAGAAAATTGAGCATGGCCGAAACCACAGCATCCGGCGACTCAATCAAGAAGCCGTGACCACCGCGTTCGATGACTACAAGTTCAGCATTGGGAATACCTTGAGCAAGTTGTTGGGAAAACTTTAGCGGGGTGAGAATATCTTGTTTACCAACCATAACTAAGGTAGGACAATGAATTTGTTGGAGGCGGTCTATTGTGTTACTACTAAGGATGGCTTGGCTGTGATGATAGAGTGAGTGAGTTGCAGGTGGGAAAGGATATCTGATGGCAAATTCAATCAGACCTTCGATCATGTCAGGAATTGAGTAGAACGCATCTGTAAATATCCAGGGCAATATGACTTTTTCATAAAGTTTTAGGTCTACATTACTAGGAAGTTCGCCCCAAGTCTCGATGATGCTGTTGAATAATGCATCACCTTTTGCTAAAGATGAGAGTAGCATCAGACTTTTTACCTTTTCAGGGCGTGCTAACACTAACTCTTGGGCTATCTGACTACCCATTGAATGACCCGCTAGATGCACCCGATCGATTCCGATGCGATCGAGCAATGCTGCAACGTCACTAGCCATCTGCTTCAAACTATAGGGGTTTTCGGGAGCAGAACTTCTCCCCATACCTCGGTTATCCAAGCGAATGACTTGATACTGCGAAACCAGCGATGGCATAATTAGCGACCAATAAGCATGATCGCAAAGAAAGCCAGCTATTAATAGCAAAGGCTCACCCGTTCCCTTAATGTCGTAGAACAAATCAATCCCGTTAATCTGAACCTTGGGCATAGTAAATAATTCTGCTAAACCTTATTTTTAAGTAGGGATAGACAAGGCTCAACTCCTACGTCTTGAATTTCTCGTCCACCGGAATCTGATAGCCATTAGCAAGACGATTGGTCATATTGGCAGTAGCTGCGATCGCCATTAGCTCCCCGAACATAGTATCATTCATACCCTTGGCACGCGCTGCTGCTGTGTGCGAGGCGATGCAATACTCACAGCCATTCGTCGCACTCACGGCGATATAAATCAGTTCGCGCATCAGTGGATCGATCTCACCAGGGCTAACCATCACTTCCTTTAACGTTTGCCATGTTCGTTGCAGGGTGGGAGGATGGTTGGCTATAGCTTTCCAAAAGTTATTGATGTAGTCATTTTGACGTGTAACGCGGATGTCGTCATACACTGCACGTACTTCGTCGCTGGCTTCTTCGTATTCGATCAGCTTAGTCATGTTTTAATTCCATATAGTTTCCCCAGCGAGTGGGAACCCCTAGATTGTAATACTGAGTTGCAATTAAAGATAGTAATTTGAGTCTTCGAGGCTGAAACTTTTAGCCAATTTCAGGTTACTGAAACGACAGATTGACAGCGCACAACTAAAGCACTTTCTCAATCCAAGCAACACGAGTGAGTATCCAACCATCTAATTCTTGAGCGATAACACTCCCCTCTACTTTAAATCCAAGCTGTTGTAAATACCTTTCAATGTCCAGAGGAATTATTCCTCGGCTGCGACTACTGTAGCTGCTGACAATTAATCCTCCTGCTGGTGCAACCAGTTGTTCAAGCAGTCGCCTCAAGTACTCTAGATGTAAGTTTTCGGGGACATATTCCAGTAATGTGTGTACAAAGTCATACTGCATCGGTGTTTGCAAAGTAAATGCATTCGCAACGACTAAGTTAGTTGCAAACGCAGGTAATCTCTTACGTGCTAGTTCAACAAGCTGGAGCGAAATATCTACACCATACGGAGTTAGATAAAACCCTTGCTCACCTGCCCATTGCATCAAACACTCCAACAATAGCCCATTAGCACAGCCCAAATCGAGAAAAGTACCACTTTTATTGACTGCCTTTAGAATCAGCTTTCGCGCAAATTGCCAGCGTTCAGGTGTACTTCCCCAACCCGATTGTTGATAAGAATTTTTTGAAGATAGATAGGCAACTTCAATCTCGTTTTGTTGAGCATCAAACCAAGCTTTTAGTTGAGAGCTATTGGAAGCTTGTTCACTTTGATAGTCATTACTCTCCATATACGGGCATAAATCAGTTAGTTATCTACTTGAACAGACTAAACGGGAAACTTATATTATTCTGTCAGAGGGAGAAATAGGTAGGGTCGTCCATGAAAAAACTGATCCAGCGTATTAAAGCATTACTCAAACGTATCCTCAAGAGGTCTGCATCCAATTCTCACCAACCATCGCCTCTAATAAATACTCGATTAGAAACTTCTATTCCAACCGTTTCTCCCCGATGGGAATCTGGTTTAGTGCTTGTGTGTGCACAATGTGCAAACGAGCAATCAGGCTCAACCGCTTCTGAAGACTTAGAGAATTGGTTGAAATCTCGTTTAAAGTTTGAGGGATTATGGGGTGATTTTCGGGTAGTTAGCACCAGTTGTTTAGGAGTTTGTCCCCGCATGGGCATTAGTGTAGTTATTGTAAGTAATGGAAGTCACGGGAATAGTCCATGCTTAATTGTAAATCCTCGGAGCGATCGCGAATTTCTCTATTCATATATCAAGCAGAATAAAGACTGACTGCAAAGGTTGTTTATCTTGCACTATATTTTACTCAAGCGGCAAATAAAAAAAGGGGGTGAATATTTTAATTCACCCCTTTTTTCAGGTCATCAGGGAGGTAAAGAATACTTATCCAACCCGTATTAGTGTTATTCCCATCTAAAGAATTACTCTTTTAAATGAGGTATATTTGGTCTTACAAAGGTACCAGAGGAATTAGTGCTTCGGGCATTAGTGCTTGAAGAAGCAGTAGTTGGCGAACTGAGATTCAAGAAATCAATGAGTTTAAGGGTACGTTTACGAATTTTCCAGCGCCCATTTCTGTTGACGACTTCATCTTCATAAGTACCATTAGCGACATCAATGCTAGTTTCTGAACGTTTGTGAGTCGCATGGAGGTAAGAGGTCATCGTTGCTTGATTATTTTGAACTGAAATGTTTATCGTACCCATCAAGTGTTGGGTAGCTGTATAACCATTTCCTTGAAATACTGAATAGACAAAATCTGCCCAAGAATCTGTCCCATAATTTGTTTGAGTTGCCCCATCAGGAAAAATGGCAGTGAGAACTGCATCTTGAGTAAAACAATCTCGATAAATATTCTTTCCTTGTTGGAGATTTCCTCTACCAATGGCGTCAGTTCCCAACGAGTAACAGGATGTTAATTTTTGAATTTCTAGTTCTGCATTAGGTTGAGCCGCATTTGCTAGTTCAAACTTACCTCCAACAAACAGCACAAGAGTGACTGCAAGCACAATCAAAGTTATACGATTTAACAGAAACGAAATAGCCTTTGAAACTATTCCCCCATTTTCTCTTCTTTTTTCCACAAGATGACTTCCTTAATTATTTACGATTTTCGCATCTTGTACTTTCCCACAAACTAAAGTTTAGGCTAATACTTTTTAGCTTATGAAAACTGGCAATATGCTTGCAGATTTTACTAGCAATTATGTTTTATCTCCACTAGAAAAGCTCTTTTCTAGTAAATAACAAAGCTAGTATGTACAAGATTTGATGTATACAATTAGTTATAACAGTTAATTAATGAGCTACAAGTGTTAATTGCGACTAAGTTTGTGTTGATTTGATTAAGTAATAAAGTTACTACTTACATAGTTTAATTAACAACAAAATAAATTTCAGTTTGCCAATTTTCAGAAATTAAATAAAATTACTCTAGCAATCCTGGAAGATTCATGATAAGTTCTTCAACTGCTTGGAGAAGGTGAGACTCTGCGGCTACAACTATCAAAAGTTCCTTATTCTCCTAAAATGGGAATAGAAATTATAAATTGTGTTCCTTGTCCCAAAACTGATTCACAAGTCAAATTTCCACCATGATTTTCAACTATAATTTGCCGACTAATAGATAATCCTAATCCCGTACCTTTTCCTACACATTTGGTAGTAAACAAATTTTCAAAAATACATTCTTTAACTGCTTCAAGCATTCCTTTGGCATTATCTTGAATCTTAATTACCACCTTATCATTATCTACTTGTAGAGAAGTCTCAATAGTAATAGTATTCGGATATTTTTCTTGAATCTCTAAAAAATTACGACCAATATTTGCTTCTTCTAGAGCATCAATTGCATTTGCAATAATATTCATAAAAACCTGATTCAATTGTCCCAAATAGCATTTTACTAATGGGATATCTGCATAGTGCTTAATAATTTGAATGGCAGGACGATTATGATCGGCTTTCAGACGATGTTGTAAAATCATCAAAGTACTATCAATACCTTCATGGATATTAGCTAACACTTTAGAGGTAGTATCAGCACGAGAAAAAGTACGGAGAGAGGTACTAATATTACGAATGCGCTGTGTGCCTACCGTCATGCCATCAATCATTTTTGGTAAATCTTTTAGCAGAAAATCTATATCTATCTCTTCAGCTTTTTCTTCAATTTCAGCGCCAGGATTGGGGAATTTTTCTCGGTACAGTTGCAGATAGTCTATTAAATCTTTAACATTATCTTTTGCTTGGGCAATACTACCTGTAATAAAACCAATGGGGTTGTTTATTTCGTGTGCTACGCCTGCAACTAAATTTCCTAGAGAAGACATTTTTTCACTTTGGATAAGTTGTAGTTGTGCCTCTTGTAAATCTTTTATCGATTGTTCTAATTCCTTAGATTTGTCTTGCGCTTTTGTGTACAAGCTGGCATTTTCTATGGCAATAGCCATTTGAGAAACTAAGACTTTTAATACCTCTACCCTTTCTAGAACAAAAGCTCCTGATGATAACTGGTTTTCTAAATAAATAATACCAGTAAGCTGTGATTGGTACATAATGGGCAAACAAAAGATTGATTTTGTTTGAGATTTTTGGATATAGATATCAAAATTAAAAGGCTCTGTAGCTATTGCATCATTTAACACAATATACTGCTGCGTTCTGAGAACATAGTTAATTACAGACAGCGGTAAATCTTGATATGTTTCAACAGGAATAGAACGTAAAACCGTCACCACATCGTCAGTAGCATTTCCAGAAGCTTCAATATATAGATGATTATCTTTAAGTAGGAGTAGTGCTGCTTTTTGTGCGGCAGCATTTTCTAGTAAAATTTGGATCAGCTTACCTAATAGATTTTCTAAAACAATTTCATTAGTAATCGCTTGTGAAAACTTGATGAATGCATTAAAATCTAGAAAATCGCTCAAGCTGCTATTGGTAGTAGTGTTAGTGGTAATATGAGTGGTATCAATTTTTGAACTAGTGTTTTCTATGGTAGTAGTTTGTCCTACTAGAAAAACATACTTTGATTCTAAGTGTTTAACTTTAGCGATCGCACCCCAACGAATATAGGCATAATAGGCTTTAGTTATGTAAGTTTGATGAATTAATTCTTTACCTAAAGATTGATAGAATTTTCCAGCTAACTCATAGGCTAAAGCTTCTTCTTGAAGAAAACCGTTTAATTGAGATTTGGCAATCGAGTTTTCATAGTAGTCCATTGCTTCTAGCTTTTGACCCAAAACCTGATACCGTTCTGCCTCCACGAGATAAAATCTGTGTAAGTGATTGGTGGGAGCATGAATAGCCCAGAGTTCCATCTTTTGCTGATTAGCTTGGACTTTTTCTAGAATAGCTTGCTTCTCAGACTCTTTAGCAGTATGATATATTGCCAAGTGAGCTAAAGAATCGTAAAAATAAAACACTGGAACAACAAACAAGCCTGTAACACCACCTAAAGATTTTTCTGCGATCGCAGCATTTTCTACAGCTTTAAAATACTCCCCAAATATATAAGAGAGCATTAGCTTATTAACAAATAAATGGTTAATTGTGTAAAGATCGTTTACTTGCTGATGAATTGGCAGCATACTTTGTTCGTCGTAAGCTTCTCCAATTAAACAGTCCACATTTTCAAAACTTCCTTTCAAGTTCAAAACTGTTTGCAAATAAACTGAGTTCCAAGTGAAGGCTACTTGTTGCTTGATTTTTTTCAGTGAATCACAATAAGCTATCAGTTCTTTTTCTAAAACCCAAAGTTCCTTACCCATCCAAAATGAATGATAGGGATAAATGTAACCACAATAACCAGCATATTCTAAATCTCCAGTTTCCAGACCACTAGAATATCCTGACATTGATGATGTTAATGTCTCTCTAATATGCTCTTTCCAATGCATAACATGGGCACTAACAACCGTCAGAATTTTTGCCTTGAGTTCTTCAGCATTAAATTGTGATACCAGGCGTGAAGCTAATTTCCCAAATTTATAGCCAGAATCAATTTCTCCTTGAACTCCACAAAGAAGTAATCCATAAAGACTATAACCATAAGCAGATACAGCTGTATTTCCATAGCTTAAGGACAAATTTACCATTTTACAGACAATAATTGGCATCATTGCAGGAGCAGTTTGAAAAGCTGCGGGGAGAACTCCCATTAAGATTCTCATGGCTGCAATCTTGTTAGGATCGGTCATTAATGGTAAGTTAATTAAATCTGCAATGGCTTTCCCTTTCAAAGAAGCAGCGATTTCATCCATCCCCTGTTGAATATCAGTTGATGTCGGTTCGTCTGGAAAACTTATTCCTAACAATAGCAGAATTGATACTGCTATTTGAATGGCTTCCAGTTGTTTGCTTTGAATGATAGAAGCGATAATTTGTACTTCATAGACTTTCACTTTATCTAAAAGAATTTTGGCTTCTTGCTGCACCACCTCAGCCCACTGTTGCATCTGCTCAAAATCACCGCCCAGATAAGCTGCCTCTGCGGCTCCTTCATATAAACCGATGGTTAAGGCATATTCAGTTTGCCAAGCATCTATATTTAAAAGTTCTATCCCATTTGTGAAGTATTTAAGAGCAGCTTCGTAAGCTGTAGAAGCTTTAGCTTTTCGTCCTGCAATTAAATTTAATCGTGCCAATTCAGTTTTTTCAGATTGCTCTATCAGGTTAACAATACCTACATTTAACTGATTGACGATATCAAAAATATTAGCTTCTATTTCCTCTTTAGGTATATTTTGAAGAAGCAATTGCCCAATTCTCAGGTGAGTAGATTTCTTGAGTTCTTCTGGAATTAGGGAATATGCTGCTTGCTGTACTCTGTCATGCAAGAACTTGTAACCCACCCGTGAAGTGTCAAAATTTAAATTAACCGCTTCTTCTTGATTAAAAACTAAAGGAATGCGGTAAGCTTCACTTAAAGGCAGAATTAACCCCGCTTGCAAAGCCGAGTGTAAATCATTTGCTGTCAAAGAAGGTGATTTTTCATTGACTATCGATAAAACATCCAAACTAAATCTGTCACCCACACAAGCTGCTAATTTTAAAACATCTTGGGTGAACTGTGGTAATTTTTCAACTCGGCTGGCAACTAATTCAACTACATTCTTATCGGTAATTCCAATCGCTTGAATATCCTCTAGACTCCATTGCCATTTAGCATTAGCAAAGTCAAACGTTAACAGCTTTTCTTGATGAAGTGCCTGAATTAGTTGTGTTATAAAAAATGGGTTTCCACCTGTTTTGTTACAAATTAACTCAGCTAATTTAATAATTTCTTGATTAAAGACTCCTGTTTGTTCATCCTGCTTCACCTCTATTTTTTGAAGAGTTTCGGCAACTAGCTGAGTTACATTATCTAAATTCAAAGGTTGTAATACAAGATTATTAACAACCGTGCCACTGTCCTTAATTTCTTCTATCTTTTGGATTAAAGGATGTGTTGAACTAACTTCATTATCCCTATATGCCCCAATAAATAAAAAGTATTTGCTATCGGTATCAGTTATGAGTAGTTGAATTAGATTTAAAGTAGCTGAATCTGCCCATTGTAAATCATCTAAAAATATTACTAATGGGTGTTCTTTTTGAGTAAAAACTTGGATAAATTCTTTAAAAACATGATTGAAGCGATTTTGTGATTCTGTTGCCCCAATTTGGGCAACTTCCGGCTGTGTACCGATGATTAATTCTACTTCTGGAATTACGTCAGTAATAACTTTTCCATTTGTTCCTAAAGCTAATAATATTTTATTACGCCATATTTCTATTTTTTCATTATTCTCGGTCAGCAAATACCGCATTAAATACGCAAAGGCTTGAATTAAAGAAGCATAAGGTATATTTCGTTTTAACTGGTCAAATTTACCAGAGATAAAGTACCCTTGTCTACGAGTAATGGGTTTATTAACTTCATTAACTAGAACTGATTTGCCAATCCCAGAATAACCAGAAACTAGCATCATTTCACTAGTTCCAGATGTAACTCGCTCAAATGCAGCTAAAAGTTCATTAACTTGTTCTTCACGACCATATAATTTTTGAGGTATTAATAACTGGCTCAATATATCCAAACGACCTGGCACAAAATCAGTGATGATTCCCTTAGTTTCTAACTGCTTAAGACATGATTCTAAATCTGCTAATAATCCTATAGCACTTTGATATCTGTCTTCCGCATTTTTTGCCATCAGCTTCATCACAATCTCAGAGATGGCGGTAGGAATTTGTGAATTAAACGATTGCGGGTTTCTCGCTTGAACTGCAATGTGACTATAAACTACTTCTAGGGGATCTTGGCTAACAAATGGTGTTTTATCAGTGAGCATTTCATATAAAGTCACACCAAGGGAATAAAAGTCAGTACGATAATCAAGAATGCGATTCATTCTCCCAGTTTGTTCAGGAGACATATAGGCAAGTGTGCCTTCAACGCAGTTAGGGTTATTAAATTGGGGATTTTCCTTATTGAGACGGGAGGCTATACCAAAATCAGCAAGTTTAACAATACCTGTCTGGGAGTTAATTATGATGTTATTCGGTTTGATATCTTTATGAATAATCTGATTATTATGCAAATAATCTAAAGCTTTAGTCAGTTGAATAGCAATCTTTAGATGGTTAATGAAGTCAAGTTTTTTTGTTTGGATCAGTTGAGATAAAGACTGACCACCAAAGTCTTCTAACAATAATCCTACACGGTTTTCAAAGGTTTCTAGACTGATAGCTTTAACTATATTGGGATGGTCTAAACCTTGCTGAATTTGATACTCATTTTTAAGGCGAGTAAAGGCTTCAAGGGTCGGATATTCATTTTTAAGCAGCTTGAGGATAACTCGCTGTTGCGTCTTTGGCGTTTGTGCTTGATAAATAATTGTTTGGATTCCTTCGTGGAGAGTCGAGTTGATTTGGTATCCAGTACGATTTGGCATTGATTTTTGACTATAAAGTTATAAAATTAGCATCATCCCTGTTCTATCGTGAAAGGGATTCTAGTTTAATTATTCCCAGTACGTAGAAAATTATTAACATTGCGCTTCGGTATCCAAGGGTTGTAAATTAAAAAGCGATGATTTCCTGGTAACGAAAACTAACGGCTAAAATCTGACTGTAACTTTTACGCCAACCGCAGATAAGGACACTTCTGTAAAAATCCAGATGCCTTATTATGGGCATCCAAATTATGAGTATGCGTTGGCGTAGGTCGAATAATGCCGCCAAATAGGTCATCTAACCCGTAGGGTGTAAAAAATTGCCATTGTCTTTGAGCATTTAGTCGAACTCCCACAGCAGTAGCGGTGTGCAACCAATCCGTGATGCCATCCTCTGTACTAGTATAAGGTCTGCTACCAAGACGCCAACGAGCAAAACTGGCTTGATTTTTAACATCAAACTCGTCATCAGGAAATTGTTCTGTGAGAGTAGCTTTTGCTACTAGTTCTTGGGAACGGTTCCCCTCTATATCAAAGAATGCAATATCAAAATCTTTAATAATTAACCCACAGTCATTCCCAAAAATTGAAGACCAAACGGTGTTGCGGACTGCACCCCCAGCTAACCACCAGTTAGGTAGATTTAGTTGAGCGATCGCAGGTAATACTGTATTAATACGCGTATCAGCTAAAATCATCTGTAGGCGAGTGTTACTATTCATATCAAATTTCTGGGATTGTCAAGTAGAAGGTGAAAATATTATCATTCACATTTCATTAAACTTACGGTGTTGATAGTCCTGTTGTGACACTTTGCAAGCCAGTGTTTATTAGGAGAAATTCTGTAGTAATAGTATAAATAAAACAGGTTACACAGAAGGTTAAATTGTGAATTTAGAATTTATAATTTTTATTTATGGAAGATTTATTTGCGCGACTAGAACGCACACTCAATCCTGAACTGCCAACTCTTGCAGAGTCACAACAACAACTCCTCCAAGAAATCAGTATTGATGAAAATCAACCCGGTACGATTCTGCATGACTTTCAAACCCTGATAGATTTCTTACAACCAAACGGAGTGGAAGTTAGTAGTATTAATAACCTTCTACCGCTAAAAATCTTATCAGAAGTTAATTCTCGGTTAAGTCACCCAATTGAAACTAAACTCAAACGCCCCGTACAGAAATCATACCCCTACATTAATGGACTATATCTGTTATTACGCAGTTCTGGAATAGCCCAAATTAAATCCCAAGGGAAGAAGCAGGTTTTAGTTTTAGATGCAGCAACTTTGCAATCATGGTCAAGCCTCAATCTAACAGAACGCTATTTCAACTTATTAGAAGCTTGGTTGATTTGGGGAAATAACGAAGTTTTGGGCGAACATCAAGATTCATTAGGGAATTTATTTAGATGTATTCAACTTTGGCCTCGCGTCCCAGATAAAGGTTTAAAATTTCCTAAATATGAAGATCAAAACAATATTAGTTATTACCCCGGACTGCATAATGTTGCCCTGTTAGAGTTATTTGGATTGTTATCTATCAAACATGGGAAACCACAAGAAGGTAAGGGGTGGCGTATTACTAGCTTACAACGCTTGCCCTTTGGTGATGCTCTGTTGCAATTACTTTTTCCACTGGGTATACGAGGAGAATTACAGGATGATGTGAATGTGACTTTTGGAAAATTGCAGTCACATTTCCAACCATTTTTTCCAGAATGGGAGGATAATTTACTTGTTCCCAAGCAAGGCTTCACTGATGGTATTTATATTTTCAAAGTATCCCTTTCTAAGGCTTGGCGACGCATTGCCATACCAGCAAAAAAACCATTAAGCTGGCTAGCAGAAATAATTCTCGATGCTTTTGACTTTGATTACGATCACCTGTACGAGTTTAGTTATAAAGACCATTTTGGTCGCATCATAAAAATCGGTCATGCCTACATGGAAACACCCCCATTTGCCGACCAAGTGCAGATTGGTGATTTATCTCTAGAGCCGGGTGGTAAAATGACCTATCTTTATGATTTTGGTGACAACTGGAAATTTGATGTGCAGTTAGAAGCAATTAATCCACCTGATAACAAAATCAAAAAACCGAAGATTTTAGAAGTTCACGGAAATGCACCTCAACAGTATTGGAGTGAGGATGATGAATCGGATGAAGATGAGGAATGAGGAAGATTTAGGAAAGTGTAGATCATCAAAAATTTCTCGTATTCTCATGTCTTCTGTTTGTGTCTATTAAAACCTGCTTTAAGATTGAGATAGTGTTAGTTATAGCGGTTCTCGGTTAAGTGAGGTACAAGAACCCCACCCCCAACCCCCTCCCCGCAAGCGAGGAGGGGACTATGATGTACCTTTTATGATTAGGAAACGCTATACAATAAGTGATACAAATTGTTAGGAGATAAAACCTGTGAGTCTTCCATATACTGGAGGTTGTCAATGTGGACAGATTCGTTATGAAATTAATGCTGAACCGTTAACACTTTATCTATGTCACTGTCAGGAGTGTCAAAAACAATCGTCTAGTGCCTTTGGTATGTCTCTTACAGTACTACGAGATGCTGTTATAATTATTCAGGGAAAACCAAAAGCTTGGACTCGGAAAAATGATAGTGGACGTGAGGTAAATAACCTATTCTGTGGCGACTGCGGAACGCGATTATTTCATGAAAGAACTTACAAGCCAAATACTATCAATGTCAAAGCTGGAACCTTAGATGATACAAGTTGGTTACGCCCAGTGGGTAACATTTGGACACGCAGTGCGCAATCATGGGTGATAATTTCAGACCAATTGCTCAACTATGATGGGCAACCAGAGGATACGCAGCCTTTATGGGAAAAATGGAAACAACAACATCCATAAATGCATAACTCATGATATTAGACATAATACTTATGATACTTAAAGTATCTAACTTATCATTGTACTAAAGAAGATAATAATAAAATTTTACTGGTAAAATGCTTTAATGAACATATTAGATTATTTAAAACAGTAATAGTAAACTCAAATTATAAGTTCAGCTTGTGTATCATATATAGTTCCACCTGTCTGCAAATCATTAATAAAGCTAACACACTATTAATATTTCACATGAAAGCTTACTGGACATTTCCAATCAAGTAATGTAATTGAAATTGGATAAGTAAGGCGATTTTGGCTCATTTTCAACACTTTTAACAGTTATTTCTAGACAAGCTTGATGAAACACGATACACCAAAAGAATTGAACCCAGACCAAGAAATTGGGCGCTTAATTGATGAGGTAATGTCTTCATCTCTGACTGATGAACAGTACCGCAAAAAGATGCAGCGACGCAAAGAAGTGCAAGACAAACGCATAGCAGAAGCTGTACCAGAAAAAGGGTTAATTATTGTAAATACTGGTAACGGTAAGGGTAAAACTACTGCGGCTTTGGGGATGGTGTTGCGATCGCTCGGTCATGGGTATAAAGTAGCGATAATCCAATTCATCAAAGGTAGCTGGGAACCTTCCGAAAAAAGGGTTTTCAGCTATTGGGAAGACCAAATAGAATTTCACGCAATGGGCGAAGGCTTTACCTGGGAGACTCAAGATCGCGATCGCGATCTTGACAAAGCTAGCGCCGCCTGGGAAAAATCATTAGAATACATCCGCAACCCAGACTTTCATCTAGTGTTGTTAGACGAAATCAATATCGCCCTCAAAATGGCTTACTTACCAGTAGAAGACGTTTTAGCCGGTTTGGCACAAAAACCCGCTAACAAACACGTTATTCTCACAGGTAGAGGCGCACCACCTGCTTTAATTGAGCGTGCTGACTTAGTAACTGAAATGACCCTAGTTAAGCACCCTTTCCGCGATCAGGGTGTGAAAGCACAACCGGGAATTGAATATTAAATCAGAATTCAGAACTCAGAATTGTTAAAAAACAGGTTTCCGACTCAGCAGAGATTCAGAAACCTGGTTTTTAATTTTCGTATGTCATATCATGTCCGTTTGATTGCTTATTAAACCCAAAGAACCCCACCCCGCCAAAGCTACGCTTTGTCTCCCCTCCCCGCTTGCGGGGAGGGGTTGGGGGTGGGGTGTAATGACTGTGGTTAGCATAACTAATTATGAGGTACAAAGTTTTACTTCTGAATTCTGAATTCTGAATTTTGCTGTAAGTTCCCTTTGTTACTTCTTATTCCAAAGACTTAAAAATGCTTGAGAGATGGCTGGGGTAATCTGACTTTGTAAGTGATTTAATGCATCACGATGGTTTGCATTATTGTCATCATAATAAGTAAAAAGATTCGTCAGCTTCACAATCTCAGGATTTTGATCGTTTGTCCCCCTCCATTTGTTAGTAACTTTGTGTAAAACGTCCTTGGGTAGATTTTGTTGTAAGTTATTTAACGCTGCAATGTAAGAAGGATTTTGAGGATTTTTTTTGAATTGAAAGCACAAATCTATCAGCTTTAGTTGTGACTGAGGCGGAGTCTGGGGTTTATCTGTGAGACTTGGTTGCTGTAGAATTTGCCGCTGTTCAATAGTAGCAATCCCATTTTCAGTTAAACCCTGAGATTTCTGAAATTTCTTGACTGCTGTATAAGTAGCTGGCCCATAAAAAGGCAAGTCTGGAGGAATTTCAGCATTGGTTGCAAAACCGTGAAACTTCAATCTATTCTGAAGCCCTTTCACTGTATCTTCCATGACAGTTCGAGTCTCTGCATCAGCATTACCATTAACCACAAGTTTTTGTGAGTACTGTTTCTGAAACTTTTTAATAGCTTCTTCAGTAGGATCGTCTGTCAAAGAGTTGTTATTCCGCTTCCAGGGAGCAAATTTAGTCAGATCCGGTTTAGGATCGATCTCAGGAGCTAAATATCCCAATCCGATCAATATATGACGGATGACTTCAGGGCTACTAACGGCCATACTTTTTGGTTCCTTTGCGATTAAACTACCATTTAATGTATCTTGTTTTACAAAAATTAGGTAAGTAGAAATAAATAAATCTAACATTTCTTATTTGCAAGGCGTTCCGAAGCTTAACCGATGTGTGACGACAAGCTGCAACTCTTTGAGACTTCGATCTATGCGACTACAGAAAGTAAAAAAGAAAGAGATGCGATCGCTTATTCTCAACTATTAATGATACTACGTGTTAGGGACACACAGATGTGCGCAGACAATTTTACAAAAGGCTTCAGGGAAATATAATATTGGATATTATCGTCAAGGTAGCTCCAATATCAAACAGCGCCAGCGGCCATCGCAAAAACATCGCTCAATTACTACCAGACAAAAAAGCAAACTCCCGTTTAATATTCCAACGCTTCCCGTCGTGAAGCAGTAAGGTTAATTTGTCAGCAGTAAACTCAAAATGCAACTGACGATTTTCAAATTCTGGCCAAGCAGCTTTAAAATTCTGCTTTGTTAAATCCCGAAATGCAACCGTTAAATGGGGTGCAAAAGGGCGGCTTTTAGAAACCTTGTCAACAATTTGCAAGTTGCTTTCTGTATAAGCCATTAAATCAGCTTGCAAAGTTAAAAGCTCTTGACTTCTGACGACATTAATGTATATGACACGAGGTGCAAAGGCATTAAACCCTTTCAGTGTAATTGCTACTTGCTGTTGTTCGCTGGCAAACTCTTTCAAGGATGCTTCTAACAGTGGCAAGTTATCATCTGCCCATTCAAAGGGCGGTTGCAGGGTAATATGAGGCGGAGACTTTAGCGCCCCGCTACTAGTATAGCGATCGGCAAAATACTGCTTAATCTCGTTGGCGTAGTCTTGAATATCTTGTGGTGGTAAAAGGGCGACAAAAAAACGGCTCATTCAATTTTAGATTTTGGATTTTAGATTTTGGATTATGAAATCATTGCTGTTGAGTATTGAACGGCAAACGCTCAAAGGATATTACAGATATAGCAGTGCGTTAGGCTAAAGCCATAACGCACTTCACTTAAGATTTATTGTATTTGATACTCTGAATCAGCACTGGGTACTTTACGTAGGCTGTCTGTTGTAACTGGAGTTAAGAAGCCAATGCCGTGGTTTGTAAAAATTGAAGAGGGAAAAGTCGATAAACTTACCTTTGACCAATATATACCTGCTCACAAAGCCTACATTCGGGAATTAATTACTAAAGGACACAAAGCGCGAACAGGCTATTGGGTGGAGCAAAGAGGCGGAATGTTACTGTTTGAGGCAGCCTCAAAGGAGGAAGCGGAAGCAATTGTAGCTGATGACCCCTTGGTAAAACACGGCTGCGTCAACTATCAGCTTTATGAATGGCGAATTGTTATGGAATGACACACACTTACTGACTTTTCATGTTATGGTTATTGAAGACCTGGATCTATGCGATCGCAACACCCAAATCTTGTCAGAACCGGAAGGTAGCAGCAACACGGGAGGCTTGTGGTAGGCGTAGTCTCCGGGTCGCCCTATTTTTAGGAGCGGTCAGCAACCATGCCTGGTTTTGGAGATATTGTTCAAAAAGCTTTTTACCTCGGTGTTGGATTAGCTTCTTACGCAGGTGAGAAAGCAGGGGGAAAATTAGCCGAAGTGCGATCGCAAGTCCAAAAACTGGCAGATGAAATGGTGGCAAAGGGCGAAATGAACACAGAAGAAGCCCGCCGCTTCGTTGAGGACATGATGAAGCAAGCCCAACAAGCCCAACCATCTGTTGAAACCTCTGAGAAAACGCCCCCTTCTCAACCTCGCCGCATTGAAATTTTAGAGGAAGATGAAGAGCCAACGGTCAAAGAGGCGTCAAATGATGAGAATGTAGATAAATTGCGCGATGAAGTGCTAAAGCTACAAGACGAGTTAAAACGATTGCAACGCGATCAATAAAAAGCATTGTTTGAGCGCAATATTAAGTAATAAGTGGCATTTTGACATGACACTTCGGATAAAAACTTGATAAGATACATTGCCTAGTGTGTATTTTAGTGCTTCAAGCCAGATAACACAAAGCGTCCTGTTTATAGCCTGCAAAGGTGTCAAGTTTATGGAACAGTGGCAAAAAGATTTAGTAGAAATTGTCGAAACAGTGGCTGATGAAGTAGAGCGCTTCTTCCTGGGAATGAGTGAAGTAGTAGACGCATTTTTTGAGCTAACGGAAGAAGTCAGCGAGCAAGTACACAATAATATTGTTACGGAAGTCGATCAGTATCTACAGGATTTGGCTGAACCGATGTTAGAAGCTTACTGGGAACTGGAAGACATTGTAGCAGATGTCGATCCGGGTTTTCCTTATTCAGTTGAACCTACATCTGAAAAAAATCCTGCCTGTATTGGTTGTAGTCATTACCACGGTCAAGTTTATGGTGGTAATTTATTAGTTTGTGCTATGCATCCCCACGGTTGTGAAGATGAGAATTGTCCAGACTGGGAGAGGGAAGAGTATTGAGGAGGAGTTAGGAGTTAGGAGTTAGGAGTTAGGAGTTAGGAGTTAGGAGTTAACAATCTACAAAATTACTAAAAGGACGTAAAGATAAGTAGAATAACTAATGACAAATGACAAATGACAAATGACAAACCAAGAAATGAAGTATGGCGAACGCGACATTGCCGAAGGTAAACTAATTACCTTTCCGAATCCGCGTGTGGGGAGGCGATATGACATTAACATTACTTTGCCGGAATTTACTTGTAAATGTCCGTTTTCCGGCTATCCTGACTTTGCGACAATTTATGTTAGCTATGTGCCTGATGAACGGGTAGTGGAATTGAAGGCGCTCAAGCTTTATATTAATAGTTACCGCGATCGCTACATTTCCCACGAAGAATCTGCCAATCAAATTTTAGATGATTTTGTGGCTGCTTGCGATCCGTTGGAAGTCACGGTAAAAGCAGATTTCACGCCTCGCGGTAATGTACATACTGTAGTTGAAGTGCGTCACCAAAAGTAACATGATTGCCGATCAGCGCAGATGGCATTAATCGGCTTCATTCAGCAATTTTCTTCACGGCAGATTGCACTTGAAGCACAACTTTTTTTGATAAAGGAATATATCCAAGTTCCAAACTGGATTTTTGCCCGTCAATCACAGCCCAATTCACAAAGTTTTTCAGCGCTTTAGCTTTGACTCGGTTGGGATATTGGTGATAAGTTAAAAGCCAGCTGTAAGTGACAATGGGATAAGACTGGGCACCTGTAGGATCGGTGATAAAAGCAATCAAGTTATCACCTGGTAATTTCACTGCTTCTAAAGTTTGCGCTACAGATTCTGGTGTCGGCGTAATATAATTACCAGATTTATTTTCTAAAGCAGCCACAGGAAGCTTATTTTGTTTGGCGTAAATGTATTCTACATAGCCAATAGCTCCTGGTATCTGTTGAATCAGGGCAGTAACACCTTCGTTACCCTTTCCACCAACTCCCACTTGCCATGCTATCGATTTACCAGCCCCAATTTTGCTTTTCCATTCTGGACTTATGGCGCTTAGGTGTTGCGTAAACACGCTTGTAGTTCCACTACCATCAGTTCGGTGGACAACCTGAATTGGTAAATCGGGCAAACTTACACCTGGATTAGCTGCGACTATTTTAGGATGATTCCAATTCGTAATTTTTCCGAGAAATATATCTACGTAAACTTGGCGTGGCAGCCTGAGAGCAGTTTGCACATTGACTTGAGGCGACTGCTGTGCAACTGGTTTGAGGTTATAAGCTAACACAATAGAACCGGCAGTTAGAGGTAAAGCAATCACTCCCCGTTTGATTTTGCCTGCTTGTTCATTTGTAATTCCCACATCACTAGCTGCAAAGTCCACAGTACCTTCGATGAGTTGTTGCACTCCAGCACTGCTCCCTATAGCTTGATAGTTAATTTGTACATCAGGATGTTGCTGGTTATAATCTGCAAGCCAGCGCTCATATAAAGGTGCAGGAAAACTCGCCCCAGCACCAACGAGAGAAATATGTTTGATGTTTCGATTATTAGCAGTACAAGAAGTGATATTTAACAAGATAGCGATTAGGGGTAAAAGGTAAACGCGTCCCTTAAATTGAAGTTGAGCAGATATAGAAATCTTTTGTTCCAATGTTGAATAAATACCTCTAGTAATTTTCTAATTAATTGTAAATAACTTTGAAACGCAGAGGAGCGCAGAGGTTAACGCAAAGGTACGCAAAGTAATCCTCTGCGTACCTCTGCGATTTCCTTTGCGCCCCTATCCTCCGGGAAGGCGTTCGCGTAGCGTCTCGTAGAGAAGCGCCTATGCGTTTAAACTTCAATCGCTGTCTCTTTCTCTTCACCTTTTGGCTGTGAACTTAGCCGATCTAAAATATCTAAAACCTCTTGTTCAAAAGCAACTTGGGCGCGATTAGTTTTGCCACCAATATACAAGCGATCGCCTTTTTGTAATGCCCAGATTTGTGAATGAGAAAAGTAACTCATCACCACACCCAACATGAGCAAACCAAACCCTGTGTAAACAATTGGGATGCCTGGATCGGCTTTAATTTGTAAGCCAGTGCTACCAATGACATCCAAAATTTTCAGCTTCACGCCATTAACTTCGGTGAACATCCCCGTGCGGACTGTATCAACAAGTTTGCCAGTGGCATCATAAATTAATACCATCCCTTGCAAGTCTTTCGCCAACAGGGAGACACCCTCACTCAAATCCGGTTTAGTGGGAACCCAGGTTCCCCAAATGCGCCCGTTACCGTTGGTATTCAATTGCGCCATCGGCAGCTGAAAAATTGGGCTGTTGTTAAATTGGACGCGAACACCTGCAATTCCCCAATCAGTTTGATAGAAAGTTATGCCATGATAGCGCAGAGGTTCGTTGACAAAAATCTTCTTGTGGTCAATTTCCTTTCCCTGATTATTCAAGACAGACATATCTGAATAAAATTGATCGATGCCGCCAGATGGAGTGTAATCAATCCAAAAACGATTGACGCGCACAGACCAATCTTTCGATATTTTTGCGGCTATTGGGCCAGCATCGACAATATTTGTCACTTGAAATGTATCGCCACTGGCAACCATTTCCTGAGCCAGAAACCCAGTCATTGCCCCCCAAATTCCCCCTAGCAAAATACCGACGATGCCAATATGAACGATAATTGGGCCGATGCGTCCAACTATTCCTTTGCGGGCGTAAAGAAGATTTTCTTTTTCTTGATTTGGAAAAATTTTATAGCGGTGTTTTTGTAATATTTCGCTGAGGAAATTTAGGGAACCAGTATCTAATTCTGCACTTAAAGCTAATTTTTGAAATTGTCGTGGTTCTTCGTAATATTTCCACCGCTGGGCAGCTTTTAAGGCTGGTAACTGACGGGTAAATGAACAAGCAGTTAAGCTAGTACCAAATAAGATGAGTAATGACAGAAACCACCAGGTACGATATACGTGATCTAATCCAACTACTTGAATTACCTTCCAAGTTAAGAAACCAAACAAAGCTGGATGTTCTGGATAGTTGGTTTGGTAAAATGCGGGTGACTGACCTTGCTCAATGACAGTACCGGTGGAGCTAAAGATTGCAATCAATAGCAGTAGTGCGATCGCTAATCGTAAGTTGGTCAGTACAGGCAAAAGCTCTTGCCGTAAGAACTGCCCAGGTATTGCCCACCATTTTAATTCTTTGGACGCTGAATCTTCTAAAGTCATTAGGTGTAAAATCTAACAAAGGTATTGATATTAAAAACTGCCAAGGGGAATCCGAGAAATTAAGGAAAATACACCGAATCCTACCAATAGTGCCCCACTAACTGGATTAATCCAACCAGACCAGCGACGCAATTCCAGTAATTTTTTAATTGAAGCTGTAAAAGTACCCGCCAAAATCAACGGTGCTACATAACCGGCTGTGTAAGAAAGTAGCAAAACAGCGCCTAAAATTAAGTCTTGTGTACTAGCAATCCAACTTAACAAGCTCGCTAAAACAGGTGTGCTACAAGGGGATGCCACTAAGCCGAAAGTCAGTCCCAGCAAATAGGAACGCAATCCTGTTGGCAAATCTGGCGAAATCCAATTCGTTTCATTCAAGGATGGAAATTGTATAGGCAGTGCTTCTAATAAGTTCAGCCCCATGAGAATAGCGATAATGCTGACGATAATCGGCAAACCAATCCCCACTTGACCGTAGACTTTTCCAACTAAACCTGCTATAATCCCTAGCCCTGCTAATGTAGTTGCTAAACCTAAAGCAAACCAAGTTGATTGGGCAGCTGCTTGCAAGCGACTTTTAGCTTCATAACCACCGATGTAACCAATGGTAATTGGCAGCATCGAAAGCATACAGGGTGTGAGACTGGTGAGCAAGCCAGCCGCAAAGATGATACCAACGCTTACCACGCTAAGGTGTGTCAGTTGGTTAGAAACGAGGCTGTTGGCAAATTGTTCTAGTTGGTAAATTTGGGTTTGCAGGTTATCAAACATGGGGAGTCTCTGAGCGGGAAATGCTTACTCTGCTTGAATTTTAGCTTACTTTTGGTTTTTGAGTCAGAATAACCAAATTATCCAAACCTAATATCATCTAAATTTCATCTGCCCAAAGAAATGTATTTAAAATACAATTAAGCTCGGATTATCCCTGAAGATGCACGGCTGGAGTGTTTGGCATGATGATTGCATTACCCGGATTTCAGATTGTTACTTTGTTAAAAGCAGGGGTAAAAGCAGTCATATATCGTGGAATTAAGGTTAAAGATCGGTGTCCAGTAATTATCAAAGGGCTACGTCCAGAACAGTGTACACCCAATAATATTGAACAACTCAAACATGAGTATGCGATCGCACAAAGGTTAAATACCACAGCAGCAGTCAAAGCCTACGCCTTAGAGATGCACCAGGGAATTCCTTATTTAATTATGGAGGATTTTCAGGCGCGATCGCTCGATCAGTTGCTAGACCAATTTCAACAGCCTGTGCCGTTTCTGAAGATTGCGATTGAAATCACTAGCAAACTTGCACAAATTCACACTCATCACATTGTCCACAAGGATATTAAGCCGCAAAATATTTTAATTAACCTCGAAACTAATCAGGTCAAAATTGCCGATTTTGGAATTGCTGCCTTCATTCCATACCAACAGCAAATAGTTAGCAGTTCCAGTCGCATTGAAGGCAGTCTACCTTATTTATCACCTGAGCAAACTGGGCGAATGAATCGAGGAATTGACCATCGCAGCGATTTGTATTCTCTGGGAATCACTTTTTATGAGATGCTCACAGGTCAGCTACCATTTCAAGGTAAAGACCCCTTAGAGTGGGTGCATTGTCATATTGCCAAATCCCCACTATTCCCAAGCAAGCTCAACTCTGATATTCCCCAAATGCTCTGTGAGATTATCATGAAATTGCTGTCGAAGGTTGCAGAACAGAGATATCAGAGCGCTTTAGGTTTGCAATTTGATTTGGAAAAATGCTTAAAGCAATTGGAGATAACCGGAGAAATTCAATCCTTTATTTTGGGCGATCGAGATATCTCAGAACGCTTTCAAATTCCGCAAAAATTGTATGGGCGAGAACCAGAAATTGCCAAGCTTTTACAAGCATTTGAGCGAGTTGTTAATCAAGGTAAACCAGAAATCGTGTTAGTTTCTGGCTATGCTGGCGTTGGTAAATCTTCTCTGGTGAAAGAGATTCACAAGCCCATTGTTAGAGAACGTGGGTTTTTTATCTCTGGTAAATTCGATCAGTATAAACGAGATATTCCCTATTCCACAATTGTTCAAGCTTTTCAAACACTCGCGCGACAAATTTTAACTGAGCCGGAAGATAAACTTTATACCTGGAAAAAGCGAATAGAAGCAGCATTAGGGAACAATGGTAAGCTAATCACAGATGTAATTCCAGAAGTTGAACTAATTGTTGGAGAACAGTCTCCTATACCAGAGTTGGGGCCTGCCGAATCTCAAAATCGCTTTAACTTGGTGTTTCAAAACTTTATCAGCGTCTTTGCTCAAAAAGAGCATCCACTCACTGTTTTTTTAGATGATATGCAGTGGGCAGATACCGCTACTTTGAATTTAATTCAAACTATTATTGCTGGCTCTAGTATCCAGTATCTCTGCTTTATTTTAGCCTATCGAGATAACGAAGTAGATGTTGTACATCCCTTTAGTTTAATGATAGAGAAGGTTCACCAGTATGGAGCAAGAACGACTGAAATCCTACTTAAACCGTTGAATCTTGTTTATGTCAATCAGTTAATTGCTGATACCTTACATAGTTCAGCAGAGCAAGTAGAATCCCTTGCTCAATTGATTATCCAAAAAACTGACGGTAATCCTTTCTTTGTCAATGAATTTCTCAAAATGCTGCATCAAGAGAATCTGCTGAATTTTGACCCTCTTCAATTCCCCCTTGGTAAGGGGGGACAGAGGGGGGTAAAAGGGGGGTGGCGATGGGATATAGCTGAGATTGAAGCCCAAGGTATTACAGATAATATTGTCAATCTAATAATTGAGCGGATGCAAAAACTGCCACTTGTAACTCAACAAGTACTTAAATTAGCCTCCTGCATTGGTAATCGCTTTGATTTAGAAGTTTTGGCACTGGTTGGCGAACAATCTATTGAAGAAACAGCAAATGCACTTGTTGAAGCAATTTTAAGAGGATTAATTATTTCTATCGAGTCAGATGAAAGTGTTGATAAAAACTATCGTTTTTACCATGACCGAGTTCAACAAGCAGCTTATGCCTTAATTGCCGATGAATCAAAATCGGCTGTTCATCTGAAGATTGGGCAGCTTTTGCTGAAGAATGCGAATGCTGAACAAGTGAAAGAGCAAATTTTTGATCTAGTCAATCAACTAAATCTCGCGGTGGATCTGATTATTGAACAAACAGAAAAAGATGAATTAGTACGATTAAATTTAATCGCTGGTAAAAAGGCAAAAGCTTCCACAGCCTACACTCCTGCCAAAAGATTTTTTAGCGTTGCCATAAATCTTTTGGCTGAAAATGTCTGGATGGAACAATATGACCAAACATTTACTTTATTTAGGGAACAGGCTGAGTGTGAATTTTTAACAGGGAATTTAGAACAAGCGGAAGAATTATTTGATTTACTATTGCTGAAAGCAAAATCTCATCTAGAGAAATCAAATATTTATATGCTGCAAATCAGACTCTATCAAGTTGCAGGTAGATATGAAGAAGCACTGATATTAGGATTAGAAGCTTTAAAACTTTTTGGGGTGAGATTCCCTGCTACAAATGAGGAAGTGCAAAGTGCGATCGCAATTGAAAAAAACCAGGTATTAATCAATTTAGGCGATAGACAAGTCTCTGATTTAATTAATGCTCCAGCAATTCAAGATCAAAATATTAAGACACTGATTAGTCTATTGACCACTTTGGGGCCACCTACCTATCTCGGTAGACCTGATCTCTTTCCCTTAGTCGTACTTCAAGCTGTTAACTACTCACTCAAGTTTGGTAATACGGAAGATTCCTGTTTTGCTTACAGTATGTACGCCATGCTGTTAGTTTCTATCTTTCATGATATTCCTACAGGTTATGCATTTTCCGAGATGACAATTCAATTGAATGAAAAGTTGCATGATTTGAAACTTAGAGGAGTTGTTCTACACATTCATGGAAGTCATATTAACGTTTGGTGTAACCATATTGCCAGCGATATTCCATTTTTAGAGCGGGGATTTATCGGCTGTGTAGAAGCGGGTGATGTCACGATGGCAAACTATAACGGCTATCAAGGCTCGTGGCAAATTATCCAGTTAGGCTATCCACTTACAGATACATATAAATCTCTAGAAAAATACACTGCATTCGCTCGTCAGTCTAAACATGATGCTGTCTATCAGACAATCAGACTAGAGCAAATGCTACTGATAAATCTGCGGGGATTGACTCACCATAATCTGACTCTAAGTAGTGATAATTTTGATGAATCGCACGCGTTATCTATTATTAAAGATGCAGGTTTTGTCAGTGGAATTATTTTTTATCACATTATCAAGTTAATTATATTTTTTACATATCGACAGTATACAGAGGCGCTGAGTTGTGCCTTAGAATTAACAAATTTTCCAGTTACGACACTAGCATTACCAATTGAAACAGATTATGTTTTGTATTACTCACTAACTCTAACGGCTCTTTATCCAACAGTATCTTTTCAAGAGCAAGAACAGTTTTTGGAAACCCTAAAATCTCATCAACAGCAATTGCAAGATTGGGCTAATCACTGCCCTGAAAACTTTTTACATAAGTCTCAGTTAGTAGCTGCCGAAATAGCTTGCATCGAAGGTAGAGAATTGGCAGCAATGCGTCTGTATGAACAATCAATTGCTTCAGCCCGTGAGCAGGGATTTGTACAATATGAAGCTTTAGCTAATGAACTAGCTGCTAAGTTTTACTTGGAGCAAGATTTTGAACTAATTGCTAAAACCTACTTGGAAGCAGCTAAAAATACCTATATGCGTTGGGAGGCATTTGCTAAAGTCAAGCACTTAGAAGAATCCTATCCTCAGCTATTGCCACAACAACAGCTTGTCTCTAATGGAACGTTTATTACCACAGGTGAGCATTTAGACTTTTTGTCAGTAGTTAAAGCCTCTCAAACTATATCTAGTGAAATTGTATTTTCGCGTTTGTTGAAGACATTAATGCAAATTGTCATCGAGCAAGCAGGAGCAGAAATTGGTTATTTGTTGCTGGAACACGATCAAAATCTGGCGATTGAAGTAGAAGCTAAGGTTAATCCCCAAGCAGAAAAGCTCAATGTTTCTCGACTTGTATTAGAGGGTGAAATTTCACAGGTAATTCCTCAATCAATACTGAATTACGTCCAGCGAACCCACCAGACAGTGATTTTGCAGAATGCCACTGAGCAAAATTTGTTTTCTAAAGACGAATATTTAATTCAAAAGCAACCTAAATCTGTACTTTGTTTGCCGATCGCTCGTCAGTCAAAATTACTTGGTATTTTATATTTAGAAAACAATCTGATCTCCAGTGCCTTTACACAGGAAAAACTTTCTGTACTGGAAATTTTGACAGTTCAAATTGCTATTTCTCTAGAAAATGCTCGTCTTTATCAAGGTTTAGAAGACAGCCAAGCACAACTCAGCTTGGCATTGAAATCTGCCCAAATCGGTGTTTGGAGTTGGGATATTGCCAGCGATCGCTTTGATTGGGATGAGCAGATTTATCAACTATTTGGGTTAACACCGGAAACCTTTGCTGGCACTTCTGAAGCAATTTTAGCTCGTCTGCATCCAAACGATCGCGGATTGCTGGCTCAATCGTTGAGTCGAGCAATTAACGAAGGCGTGGAGCATAATTTAGAATATCGAATTATTTGGGATGACGGCAGTATTCGCTACGCAGCCTGTCGGGGAAAAGCCTTTTTCAATGAAGCAGGTAAAGCTACACACATGAGTGGTGTTGTGCTTGATATCACCGATCGCAAACAATCTGAAGCTGAACGAATCCAACTGATTCAAGAGCAAACCGCCCGACAGGAAGCAGAAGCCAATCAACAACGAGCCGGGTTTTTGGCTCAAGTCAGTGCAACACTCGCTTCTTCCCTAGATTACGAAAGTACGCTAGCAAGTGTGGCAAACCTAGTTGTGCCTTACTTCGCCGATTGGTGCAGCATCGATCTATTGCAAGACAACCAATCAATTAATCGGGTAGCAGTTGCTCACCGAGATTCAGGGAAAGTGAAACTCGGTTGGGAACTTCATCAGCGTTATCCGAGAAAGTTGGATGAACCTCAAGGCGTGCCGAAAGTGCTGCGTACAGGAATTGCTGAAATGGTAACTGAAATTCCAGATGCAGCTTTAGTAGAAGGCATCCCAGACGCAGAACATTTAAGGATTGTGCGTGAACTTGGTTTAAAGTCCTGTATAATTTTGCCCTTGATGGCACGTGAAAGAATTTTTGGTGCAATTTCCTTTTTTACTGCGGAATCAGAACGCCGTTACGGCACGGCTGAATTGTCATTAGCGGAGGATATTGCCCATCGATCTGCGATCGCGATTGATAATGCCCGCCTTTACCAAGAAGCGCAGCAAGCACAAAAAACGGCAGAACGAGCATTGGAGCGCATTGCCCGTCTTCAATCGATCACGGCTGCTCTTTCAGAATCCCTGACACCAGCCCAAGTCTCTGATGTGATTGTAGAGCAGAGCATGGCTGCCTTGGGAGCCAGTTCTGCCCTTGTTGCTTTGTTGAATGAAAGTAAAACTGAACTGGAAATTGTGCGGGCGGTTGGCTATAAGCAAGATTTAATAGACACTTGGCGTACTTTTGCCATCGATTCACCCTCTCCCTTGGCAGAAGCGGTGCGAACTGGGAAATCTATTTGGGCTGAACCAACAAAAAATCGGGCAGATCGTTACCCACATTTAGCAGAAATTTACGCCCAATATGATTTTAATGCCTGGATTTCTATTCCATTGATGGTAGAAGGTTGGGCAGTTGGCGGTATAAGTTTGGGATTTGCCCAGCCTCAACAACTCAGTGAAGAAGATCAAGCATTTATCTTGGCTGTTGCTCAACAATGCGCCCAAGCGATCGCTCGTGCCCATCTCTACGAAGCCGAACGAACGGCACGAAACGCTGCTGAATCAGCAAACCGCATCAAAGATGAATTTCTCGCTGTGCTGTCTCATGAATTGAGAACACCGCTTAACCCAATTCTGGGTTGGACAAAACTGATGCGAACCCGCAAGCTAGATCGAGCAACAAGCGATCGCGCCCTAGAAACCATTGAGCGCAATGCCAAGTTACAAACCCAATTAATTGAAGATTTGCTTGATGTTTCCCGTATCCTTCAGGGTAAACTTAACCTCAACTTTTACCGGATTAATTTAGTATCAGTGATTGAAGCTGCGATCGAGACAGTGCGTCTATCGGCAGAGGCTAAATCTATCCAGATTCAGACAATTCTTGAATCTGGTGTTGGGGAAGTTTTAGGCGATGCCAATCGACTACAACAAGTCATTTGGAATATCCTTTCTAATGCGATTAAGTTTACTCCCATCGGTGGACAGGTAAAAATTAAATTAGAGCAAGTTGGTTCACAGGCACAAGTCGGCGTCACTGACACAGGGAAGGGAATTGCACCTGAGTTCTTACCATTCGTCTTTGATTATTTTCGTCAAGCAGATGGTGCGACAACTCGAAAATTTGGCGGTTTAGGCTTAGGATTAGCGATCGTCCGCCATCTCGTGGAACTTCACGGGGGAACTGTGCAAGCAGAAAGTGTGGGCGAAGGACAAGGAGCAACTTTCACCGTCAGACTTCCATGCTTACAGGATGAAAGCAAAAAAATCAAGGATGCAAGAGATAACTCCTCACTGGTGGCGGATCAGTCCTCGCCCCTGTCTGGCTTAGAGATTCTGGTGGTGGATGATGATGCAGATATGCGAGAATTTTTGCCCTTCATGCTGGAGCAATATGGTGCAACTGTTACCGTTGTCGCCTCAGCCATTGAAGCTTTAACTGCATTGAGTCAATCCCAGCCAAATCTAATTATCAGCGATATTGGGATGCCAGAAATGGATGGCTATATGCTGATGCGACAGATCAGAAGTCTGGAACCAGAGCAAGGAGGGACAATTGCCGCGATCGCTTTAACTGCTTATGCTGGTGAGATCGATCAGCAACAAGCGATCGCTGCGGGATTTCAGCAGCATATCTCTAAGCCTGTAGATCCAGAGGAATTGGTGAGGGCGATCGCGTCATTGGTTCTCGATTTGGCATGATGGTGGAATATAGGTTAAGACAAGAGACGCGATGAATCGCCGTCTCTACAAAAGATATTGTAGAGACGGCGATTTATCGCGTCTTTATTCTTTATTCTGACCGTTGGCTGTTAATTCAAAAATGCAGTAAAGGTTTTACAGTAGTATCAACGATATAGCCAAACACGCAACAGCGACAGCAATTGCTCAGTATCTACGGGTTTAGTAATGTAGTCTGATGCGCCGGCTTCAATACACTTCTCGCGATCGCCTTGCATAGCTTTAGCGGTGAGTGCAATAATCGGCAAAGACTTAAATTGCTCGTTTTGGCGGATCGTGCGTGTTGTTTCGTAGCCATCCATTTCTGGCATCATTACATCCATCAAAACCACATCAATATCTGGTGTATTTTCTAACAGGGTGATTCCCTCTCTGCCGTTTTCAGCATATAAAACCTGGATTTGATAACGCTCCAGCATACTGGTGAGGGCGAAGATATTCCGCATATCGTCGTCTACAATTAGCGCTGTTTTACCAGTGAGTAAGTAGTCTTGTGAATGCAGTTGTTCGAGTATTTGGCGCTTCGGTTCAGGTAAATTTGCTTGGACTCGGTGTAAAAATAATGCTGTTTCATCAAGGAGACGTTCGGGCGATCGCACATCTTTAATAATGATTGTCTCGGCAATCCGTCTGAGTTCTGTTTCTTGAACTTTGCTAATTTCTTTACCTGTGTAGACAATAATTGGTAAAGTTTTGCCATGAGGTAAAAGCTTTATCTGCTCGATAAGTTCAAACCCGGTCATGTCGGGTAGGCCTAAATCGAGGACGAGGCAATCAAAATGCTGGGTGCGAATAGCTTCTAGAGCAGTTGCACCGTCAGCCACAGCAGTGGTCGAAACATCGCTGTTACCTATCAACTCAACAATACTCAGCCGTTGAGTGTCGTCGTCTTCTACTACCAATAAATTTTTCACTTGGCGCTCAACAAAACCTTTAATTTTGGTCAACGCCTCGGATATTGTCTCGCTGGTTAAAGGTTTTTGCAGATATGCGATCGCACCTAGTTGCAAACCGCGTTGTCTGCCTTCCTCAACAGTCATAATATGTACGGGGATGTGACGGGTATTTGGGTTATGTTTCAGACGATCCAATACCGTCCAACCATCCATTTCTGGCAGCCGGATATCTAGCAAAATGGCTGAAGGTAGAAATTGCTGCGCTAACATCAAACCTGTACTACCGGTTTGGGCAGCTATCACCTTGAATCCTTGCTGTTGCGCCATATCTAGAAGGATACGCGCAAAATTAACGTCATCTTCGACAATTAATAACACGCGATCGCCTCTTTCTATAGTCGTGCGATCGTCATTTAGGAGTGCTGAGTGCTGAGTGCTGAGTGCTGAGTGCTGAGTGAGGAGTGGGGAGTGGGGAGTGAGGAGTGGGGAGTGAGGAGTGAGGAGTGTCGATCTAGACTCAGCATTCAGCACTCGGAACGGGCTAAACGCCCCGCTATCGCTAACAGCACTCAATTGTGGCAAGTAGAATGTAAAAGTGCTACCTTCACCGGGTTGACTGATTAGTTTAATTTCGCCGCCGAAGAGACGAGCGATTTCGCGGCTAATTGATAAGCCCAATCCGGTGCCGCCGTATCTGCGACTGGTGGAGCCATCGGCTTGTTGAAATGCTTCAAAAATCACTTTCTGTTTTTCGGGGGCAATACCAATGCCTGTATCGCTGACTGAGAAGGCAATTACAAGCTGGGCACGATTTAAGGTTTCGTTGTCGTTGCTCCACCCTAGCTTCGCCACCGCAATCCGTAAGCGTACCTCCCCTTGCTCTGTAAATTTAAATGCGTTGGAGAGGAGATTTTTCAATACCTGTTGTAAGCGTTTGACATCTGAATAGATGGTGTTTGGCAATTCGGGAGTGAATTCAATTGTAAAGGCAAGTCCTTTGCTCTGAGCAATTTGCCGGAAGGTGCGCTCAATCACATCACCCAACTCTGCCAATGGCATTGGGATCAAATCAATGGACATCGTTCCAGATTCAATTTTAGCGAGATCCAGAATGTCATTGATTAACGTCAACAAATCAGTACCGGCTGAATAAATTGTTTGGCTGTATTCGACTTGCTTGCTGGTGAGATTTTGCTCGATATTATCTGTCAACAATTTCGCCAAAATCAATAAGCTATTCAGCGGTGTCCGCAGTTCATGGGACATATTGGCGAGAAATTCTGATTTGTATTTTGAGGAGAGGGCGAGTTGTTCAGCCTTGTCTTCTAAAGATAGTCTTGCATGTTCAATTTCCCGATTTTTGCGCTCGACTTCTTTCTTTTGCATCGCCAACAACTCTGCCTTTTCTTCTAATTCGGCGTTGGTTTGTTGGAGTTCTTCTTGCTGTCCTTTGAGTAAATCTTCGGAGGTTTTGAGTGATTGGGCTTGCTGTTCTAAGCGCTTGTTGGTTTCGCGGAGTTCGCTTTGCTGGGTTTGGAGTTCTTCAGCCAAAGATTGCGATTGTTTGAGTAATTCTTCAGTTCGCATCGATGCGGCGATCGTGTTGAGGACGATCGCGATACTTTCGGTAAGTTGGTCGAAGAATGTCAGATGAATTTCGCTAAAGCGGCGGAAGGATGCTAATTCAATCACTGCTGTCACCTGTCCTTCAAAAAGTACAGGTAACACCACGGCATTCAGGGGTGTGGCTTCTCCTAAACCAGAGGAAATTTTGACATAATCGTTTGGTACATCCGTCAGTAGAATTCGCTCTTTCTCTAAGGCGCATTGTCCCACCAAACCTTCACCCAATTGGAAGCGGTTAGCTAGATGTCTGCGTTCGCGGTAAGCGTAACTACTGATTAGTTTCAAATACGGTGTATGTTCAACAGACTCCATGAGGAAGAATACGCCGTGTTGCGCTCCTACCAAGGGTGCTAGTTCTGAGAGAATGAGTTTAGATACGGTTTCCAAGTCTCGCTGCCCTTGCAGCATTCGGGTAAACTTGGCTAGGTTAGTTTTCAACCAATCTTGTTCGGTGTTTTTCTGCGTTGTCTCCCGCAGGTTGGCAATCATCTGGTTGATGTTATCTTTGAGTATCGCTACTTCCCCTAATGCTTCAACGGCAATTGAACGAGTTAAATCACCTTTAGTTACAGCTGTAGCAACTTCTGCGATCGCTCGCAACTGAGTTGTCAATGTAGCAGCAAGTTCATTTACATTATCCGTCAAATCTTTCCAAGTTCCAGCCGCGCCAGGTACTCTCGCTTGTCCACCCAACTTCCCTTCGATTCCCACTTCCCGCGCTACTGTGGTTACTTGATTGGCAAATGTCGCTAGGGTATCAATCATCTCGTTGATTGTCTCTGCCAAGGTTTCAATTTCTCCCTTGGCATCTAACATCAATTTCCGTTTTAAGTCACCGTTAGCAACTGCGGTTACAACTCTGGCAATACCGCGCACTTGTGCCGTTAAGTTACCCGCCATCGAGTTCACGTTATCTGTTAAATCTTTCCAAGTCCCCGCCACACCTTGGACTTGCGCTTGTCCGCCCAACTTCCCTTCAGTTCCCACTTCTCGCGCCACCCGCGTTACTTCACTGGCAAAGGAACTGAGTTGATCTACCATCGTGTTGGTGGTATTCTTCAAATCCAAAATTTCGCCTTTGGCATCGACGGTAATTTTCTTAGATAAGTCGCCATTAGCTACCGCTTTCGTAACTTCGGCGATATTGCGAACTTGTCCGGTGAGGTTCCCCGCCATCGAGTTCACGTTATCTGTTAAATCTTTCCAAGTCCCTGCAACTCCTCTGACGTAAGCTTGCACGCCCAATTTACCTTCAGTTCCCACCTCACGGGCAACCCTGGTAACTTCTGATGCAAAAGAATTTAGCTGATCCACCATTGTATTAATGGTGTTTTTGAGTTCTTGAATTTCACCTTTCACATCGACGGTGATTTTCTTGGATAAGTCGCCGTTTGCTACGGCTGTGGTAACTTCGGCAATGTTCCGCACTTGCGCCGTCAAACTTCCCGCCATGAAGTTTACGCTGTCGGTTAAATCTTTCCAAGTGCCGGCGACACCTTTAACTTCTGCTTGTACCCCCAGTTTCCCTTCAGTTCCCACCTCACGCGCAACTCTTGTAACTTCACTTGCAAAGGAATTGAGTTGATCTACCATTGTATTAACGGTGTTTTTCAACTCTAAAATTTCACCTTTGACATCAACAGAGATTTTCTTAGATAAGTCGCCATTAGCTACGGCGGTGGTAACGGCGGCAATGTTTCGTACCTGTGCCGTTAAACTTCCCGCCATGAAGTTTACGCTATCGGTTAAATCTTTCCAAGTTCCAGCCACGCCGCGCACATCTGCTTGTACGCCGAGTTTACCCTCACTTCCCACCTCACGAGCAACCCGCGTTACTTCGCTTGCAAAGGAATTGAGTTGATCCACCATAATATTGATGGTATTCTTGAGTTCGAGAATTTCGCCTTTGACGGCAACAGTAATTTTTTTGGATAAGTCACCATTTGCGATCGCAGTTGTCACTTCGGCAATGTTCCGCACCTGTGCTGTCAAGCTTCCCGCCATGAAGTTTACGCTGTCGGTTAAATCTTTCCAAGTGCCTGCAACGTCTTTAACTTCTGCTTGTACACCAAGTTTACCTTCAGTTCCCACTTCTCGCGCAACTCGCGTCACCTCACTTGCAAAGGAACTGAGTTGATCCACCATTGTATTAATGGTATTTTTGAGTTCCAGAATTTCACCTTTGACATCCACAGTGATTTTCTTGGATAAATCGCCTGTTGCAACCGCCGTAGTCACTTCGGCAATATTCCGCACTTGCGCCGTCAAGCTTCCCGCCATGAAGTTTACGCTATCGGTTAAATCCTTCCAAGTTCCAGCCACGCCGCGCACTTCTGCTTGTACGCCCAATTTACCTTCGCTTCCCACCTCACGCGCAACTCTTGTAACTTCTGATGCAAAAGAATTGAGTTGATCCACCATTGTGTTAATGGTGTTTTTCAACTCTAGAATTTCACCTTTGACATCAACGGTGATTTTCTTGGATAAGTCGCCTGTTGCAACGGCAGTAGTTACTTCGGCAATATTCCGCACCTGTGCCGTCAAACTTCCCGCCATGAAGTTTACACTATCAGTTAAATCTTTCCAAGTTCCAGCTACACCGCGTACATCGGCTTGCACACCCAATTTACCTTCACTACCAACTTCACGGGCAACTCTTGTGACTTCACTGGCAAAGGAACTGAGTTGATCCACCATTATATTGATGGTATTCTTTAGTTCGAGAATTTCACCTCTAACATCGACGGTGATTTTTTTAGATAGATCGCCATTGGCGATCGCAGTGGCAACTTCGGCAATATTTCGCACCTGTCCGGTGAGATTACCCGCCATTAAGTTAACGTTATCAGTTAAATCTTTCCAAGTCCCCGCTACTCCCCGGACTTCTGCTTGTACCCCTAACTTCCCTTCAGTTCCCACTTCACGGGCAACTCTTGTTACTTCTGATGCAAAGGAATTCAGTTGATCCACCATTGTATTGATGGTATTTTTCAACTCCAGAATTTCACCTTTGACATCCACAGTGATTTTCTTAGATAAATCGCCATTTGCAACCGCCGTTGTCACTTCCGCAATATTCCGCACCTGTGCCGTCAAGCTTCCCGCCATGAAATTTACGCTGTCAGTTAAATCTTTCCACGTACCCGCTACGCCGCGAACTTCTGCTTGACCGCCTAATTTACCTTCTGCACCCACCTCACGCGCAACTCTTGTTACTTCCGATGCAAAAGAATTAAGTTGATCCACCATGATATTAACGGTGTTTTTCAACTCTAAAATTTCGCCTTTGACATCAACAGTTATTTTCTTAGACAGGTCGCCATTCGCTACCGCCGTTGTTACTTCCGCAATGTTACGGACTTGGGCTGTTAAATTTCCAGCCATCAAGTTAACGTTGTCAGTTAGATCCTTCCAAGTTCCTGCAACTCCTTTAACTTCTGCTTGTACGCCCAACTTCCCTTCAGTTCCCACTTCACGGGCAACTCGCGTCACTTCACTCGCAAAAGAATTAAGTTGATCTACCATCGTGTTGACGGTGTTTTTGAGTTCGAGAATTTCCCCTTTGACATTAACGGTGATTTTTTTCGATAAGTCACCATTTGCGATCGCAGTGGCAACTTCGGCGATGTTGCGAACTTGTCCAGTGAGATTACCCGCCATCAAGTTAACGTTATCAGTCAAATCTTTCCAAGTACCAGCCACACCTTGCACTTCGGCTTGGACACCCAATTTCCCTTCAGTTCCGACTTCACGGGCAACCCTGGTAACTTCACTCGCAAAGGAACCAAGCCGTTCTACCATCGTGTTGACGATATTAGCAGTTTGGAGAAACTCACCTTGCAGGGGTCTGCCGTCAATTTCTGTGGCGATCGTTTGGGATAAGTCACCATTGGCGACCGACCGAATTACCCGCGTAGTTTCAGCTGTTGGTTGAACTAAATCTGTAATCAGAGTATTGACAGAAGTAACACAATCTGACCAAGAACCCCGAACATCTCCGAGAGAGGCGCGATCGGCAATTTTGCCTTCTTTGCCGACAACGTTACCAATCCGTTGTAGCTCCGCCGCCATCCGCTCATTTTGATCGATAATATCATTGAGCGTATCAGCTATTTTACCCGCCACACCAGTATGGTCTATGGGCATCCGAGCAGAAAAGTCACCCTGTTTGACAGCATTCAGCGTTCTTAGTAGCTGATTTAAATCTAGATTGTCGCTGTCTCTAGTTAACTGTTCGGTTGCCATAGCTTAATCTCTAAATAATTTTCTAAGTTTTCGTATTTAAAAAAGGTTTTCTCAGAGCAGAAAGTTGATTTTAACTCTCATTAGTGTTTTTAAGTTTTCTGGTACTCACCATAGCAACAAATCTTTGGTAATTTGATTAGCTTGAAGTACGTAGTTATTTAAATGTCGAATCTCCCTGGTAGTTACTGATACTGAGGTTTGCACCAGTAAGACGTACTCATTCTAATGATAACGGGGGAAATTAAAATTTCTCAACGGACAAGGCAAGAGGGCTTGGTTAGGAAATACCTCAATCTACACGTAGTGATGCGTCCCAAACTGTCAAAGGCATAAAATTACTGGGTGAAGCGATCGCGATTCGCGATTAAATAAAGATTTAATATTATAATTGATGCGTTATTGTCCGCCGACTTGACTCATTACAATCTCAATTAAAATATTCTCTAAGTCGCTACTCAATAATTTCGTCATATTGATTAGCGTCGTCTTCGGGTAATTCTTTAATTTCCACTAATACATCCGCCAAAGTTTTTTCATCTAGCCATTGATGACGTTCTTTGGTGTAGTCTCCTTTACCCGGACTGAAATATTGAATAAACCGAATAGTATCAGCAACTCCCAGAGAATTGATTAAGGCATCGTAGCCCTGTTTAATAATTTCATTTTGGGTTTTCATCATTACTTTCCTCGGCTTGTATTACTTCAGCCAGCCATTGAACAGGATTATTAATCAATACGTTAATTAATTGAGAGTTTTTTTGAGCTTTTTTGAAGAGTCTGTCATCTGTTGTGAGAAATACATCAGCCTGACTTCTTTCCGCGCTGGCAATGTGGGTGGCATCATAGCTGGAGAATCCTAATTTTTGAAGTTCAGCGGCTCTATGTTCAATGAAGGTGCTATTAATAACTTTAATTTTAGCAATGTCGAGTAATTTTTTGACGTTTTGTAGTCTTTCTAAATCAGGTGTTTGGTTTAATTCGGCGATTAAAGCACTGCTATTGATAAGTTTCCAAGTCGCTGATTGACATTGACTTAGAATTGTCATAACTGCCTGTGCTTCTAAATAAATACGGGATTGCGTCTGGTTATCAAAGGGACGATTTAAACAACAAGCATCAAGATAGATTTTATATTGTTTGCTCATCTAAATCAAATTTAAGTCTGGTTAACTCTTCTTTTCCAAATGGCGAATCAATTCACGTCTTTTGACTATAATTTGACAGTAATCTGTTCACGGACGACATCTTTACCGGAAATTTGTTGCTCTGCGAGTTCCCGATTTGAGATTAGAATCAACTCTATCGCTTCCCGTAGACTTTCTCTAGCTTCTTCCAGTGTTCTCTCTTGGACATTAGTGCCGGGTAACTCTTGGACATACCCGATATACCAATCATCTATCTTTTCAAATACAGCAGTAAAAGAATTTTCCATTGTTGGATGCTTCATAACCAAAGTTTATATTTTACCTTGCATAACTAAGAGATTAAGCCAAAATTTGTTTTTTATCTAGTGGCTTAAGTGTCGCTTGATCCTTGCTTATCAAAATATGTTGCCTTGATTTTTCGTAGTTGATTTTTCTGCGCGATTGCATCTAGAAACTCTTCCTCTATAGTATGGATGGAAACTATATTCTCTTTAGGTAAAAAGACATAACCATCTCCATATTCTTCAGCAATATATAAAACTACACCCTCAACGGAAATTTTTATGATATCCCATGCTTCCCTTGAGTAAATCTCCAAGTAACCCCTTTGCTCTAATTTGAACAATATTTCCGGTAGTTCTTTCAATTCTATATAAAACAAGTTTTTTTCTATACCATTACCAAAGGTCATGCCTGATTTTTTAAGGTACTCAGTTGTATCTTCTAAATCATCGTCTTTAATAGTAAAAAACTTTCCAATAATTGTCTGACTCATTGCAATATCCTTTTTCAGTCCTTACCTCTAAACGTTCTTTGATTGTCTATTGAATATTTTACTCAGCTTCTTGTTGCGTCTTTCCTTAACCCATCTTCATCGAAAAAGATAGTAATCAGAAACTTCATAATTTATCCCTATTTACTAAACTGTAACGCCCTCCAACTCTTCATCTGTCAACTCATATAATTGGCGTAGCTTATCTAACTTATCACCATCAGCTTCCCAGAAACCCCGCCCATGCGCCTCTAACATTCTCCCTAAAATATTGCGAAAAGCTTCAGGATTTGCCTTGCGTAATTTATCCGCCATCTCTGCATCTAATGCATAAGTATCAGCCGCTTGATCGTAAACCCAATCATCGGTAAAATCGGCAGTACCACCCCAACCAATCAACGCCGTCATCCGTTGGGAAATTTCAAAAGCACCACCAGAACCTTGATTCGCCATTGCTTGCGCCCATTTGGGATTTACCAACTTGGTGCGATACTCCATTCTGAGTAAATCATCTAAATTGCGCGGTGTGGTATCTTTGGAGAAACTTTCCACAAAGCTGGTTGTAACTTTTTTCCCACCTTGTTTTTCTGCTGCCCTTTTCAAACCGCCAGTATTGGCGTAATATTCTTGAATATCAGTTAAACCATATTCTACCGAATCGATTTCTTGAATAATGCGATCGCTAGTTTTTAACAACGTATTCAAAACTTCCGGTCTAGCTTGACCTTTATCTTCTCTCCCGTAGCTGAATACATTGCGACTTTGCCAAGTATTCCCCAACTCCTCACCAGATTCCCAGTTACCATCAACCACCCGATCATTCACCAAAGAACCAAAATCACCCGCCGGATTAGAAAACAATCTCGCCGATGCATTTTCCACACCTTGGGCTTTTAAAGCTAAAGCGTGTCTTCTAATAAAATTCCGATCGTCCGGTTCATCAGCATCAGCCGCCCGTTGAAATAAATCATCCAACAATTCGATGATATTGACAAAACTATCCCGGAAAATCCCAGACAAATTACCCAACACATCAATCCGGGGATGTCCCACCTCAGCCAACGGCTTCAACTCATAACGAACAACCCTACCAGTTCCTTCCTTAACAGGTTCAGCCCCCACCAATTCCAACAGAATCCCCAGAGATTCACCCTTAGTTTTAATCGCATCCAATCCCCATAACATCACCGCCACCGTTTCAGGATATTTCCCGTATTCCTCCAAATGCTGGGCGATAATTTTTTGACCAATTTCCCGCCCCCGTTCATACGCCGCAGGCGAAGGCATCCGATAAGGATCTAAAGCATGAATATTCCTCCCAGTTGGCAAAACACCAGCGCCATCCCGCAACAAATCTCCACCAGGCGCAGGCGGAATATACTCCCCATTCAACCCTCTTAACAAATTCGTTAACTCATCCGTAGATTGCATCAACAAATCTCTTATTAGTCTTTCTTCTTTTTCTCTTTCTTCAGGTATTCCTTTCTCATCGCCAAAATAAGCTTCCAAATACGATCCTAATTCCTCCTCACTCGGCTTTTCCCCCAAAGTATGCAACCCCGAAGAAAACAAACGATTTTCTAAAACCTGTAAATATTCGTACAACTCCACCAAATAATCATCAAAAGCATGACTGCTAAACATCCGCACATTTTCGGGAGTAAACGCAATACCCAACCTCTTCGCATCCGCAAACGGACAATCTGCATCTAAACCAGAGTCTACAATTTTCTTACAAATCCCTTCCTTCAAAACATAATTCTTTTGTGGATCTTCCCGATACTCCGCAATCAAATCCCGCAACGCCACCAATTCCTTATACAAACCTGCACGACCATAAGGTGGTACATTATGAGAAATCAACACACCATAACCGCGACGTTTTGCCAACATCGATTCAGACGGATTATTCGCCGCATATATATATAGATTAGGCAAATTTCCTAACAGAATATCCGACCAAGAATAACCCGTATTCCCCAACGGAGAACCAGGCAACCATTCCACCGTCCCATGCATTCCAAAATGAACTAAAGCATCAGCTTCAAACTCATTTTGCAACCATTTATAATAAGCAGCATATTGGGGATGAGGCGTTAAATCTCGTTCAAACATTAAGCGCATCGGGTCGCCTTGTATCCCTAATGGTGGTTGTACACCTATCCACACATTGCCTAATTGCACACCGCCAATTTGGAATTCATCGCCATAAGTTTTAATTCCAGTTCCCGTGAGAGATTTCCATTGTTTTTCGATGCGGGAAGTTTGCAGATATCCCAACCATTTTTCTAGAGTACGAACATTGACACTACTTGTGGGGTGGGCATCTTGCCCGCCATTATCTAGGGGCAGGCGAGACGACTGCCCCACAAGAGAATTAGCTTCATCTGCTTCTTTCACCCAGCGAATCAATTCTTCGCCATCTTCTGGTAAATCTCCCACGGTATAACCTTGTTCTTTAAGTGCGTGGAGAAACTTCAGCAAACTACGCGGCACATTTAATAATGCAGCAGTCCCCACAGCACCATAACCTGGAGGAAATCCATATAAAATGATCGCAATTTTGCGTTCCGAAGCAGGTTTTTGCCGCAAAGCCACCCAAGTTTTTACCCTACCAATTAATCGCTGCACCCGTTCGGGAACCAGATAAATATTTTCGCCGACCAAACCACCAAGGGGAACGGTATCAATAGCCCCATCTAATTCTGGTAAGGCGTACAATACTACACTTTGCAAGCCGCCGATGCCTTGGCGTGTCCACGAGGAAATATCTTGAATTAATAGTGGTGCAGCAACAATATAAGGTACATTTTTGGCAGTAAGGATGCGTTTTGCGACTTCTATTTGACGGCCAGCTTCCATTGAACCAGCGGGGCCACCTACCAGAGGAAAGCCAATTGTAGAGACGATCGCATCTACTTTTACTGCTTCACTTGATAGTGAGGGAGTTTCTATATTACCTAGTTGTCGTTGCTGAATTTCATATTCAGTTGTCATTAAATCTCGTACCGCCACGTGTCCTTCTACGCCGTTGATGAAGATGGGTAAAGGAGTTAAGCCGGCTTTTTCAAAACTGCGAATTAGTTGGGGAATGTAGGGTTGTTTGGTGATGACGTGTTTTCGGTAGAGGAGAATTCCGATAACTGGGGAGACGCTATTAGGGAAGACGCGATTCATCGCGTCTCTACAATGGGTTTTATGCCATTCTAAATACTCGCGGGGCGATTCAAAAAACCCTGGATAATCGGGGTGGAGTAATCCGATGTTGGGGGTTTCGACTAGCGGGGGTATGTCGCCGACTTTTAAACCTAAGTATTTTTCTGCTAGTGTCCAGAATAATGAAGCGACATTTTCTGAACCGCCAGCATTCCAGTAACCATAAATAATTAACCAGTTGCGTAAGTCTTGCACTTTTTGCACTGGGACGTATTTTAGTAGTTTGGGGCCAATTTTTAAGAAGCTGATGTAACCAGCGAGTTTGTCTTCTTCTCGTCCGTTGCTAAATTTGTCGAGGATGAATTTAACTGGTTTGGGCATTCCTTTGGGTTTGTCGCCAATGGCAAATATACCCAGCTTGGTTAAACTCATCAATTCTAAGGCTGACTCAAAGACTAGACGGATGGGAATTTGGGAAATGCGATCGCGCAACCACACAACCTGGTCATAATCAAATAGTAGGCTACCGAAAAACACATCAGCGTCATGCAGTGCTGCTTCTACTTCGGCACGTTGACTGGTAAGATCGCGATCGCTAAATACCCGAATATCCAACTCAGGACAGCGAGAGTTAGCCAAAAAGGCTGCTTTTCTGTACAAGTCAGCGTTGAATGATTCAAACCCAGCAATCAAGACGATGCGTTTCATGCCTGTAAGCTACGAAATATTTCTTTACTTAAATTTTAAACGTGCTTTCAGGCTGATTGTTAAATATCTACCCACAGATTCCGGTCAGTAGTTCCTTGAGGGAGGTGGGGCTTCACTATCACCAACGCTTTTGGGATATTTTGATTTCACAAAATTTGTGATGTGTTGAGTCAAATTAAGTGCATCATTTAACTCTTTTGATTCTTGTAGCGCTTCATATAGTGAACGGATTTATGGTGGTGACAAGTTTGTAAAAGTACGCAACTCGGTAATATCTAATCTCCGGTTAAACTCACTAACATAAACTTAAAATATGTTGTTCTTTTTCACTTGTGCTGACACCTAAACTTACATAATGATATTTCTAATCTTTGATATTATTAGAATTAATTTGATGCCATCGATATCTAAAAGACTCTATAGGATTACTATTTGATTTTTGAACAACACGTAGGGTGTGTTATCGCGAAGCGTAACGCACCATTCTCAAGGGTTTGGTGCGTTAGACTAAAGTCATAACGCACCCTACAAATACTTAATTTTTTTCAGAAATCAAACCGGATTCCTATATGCTTTCTTTCATCACGAGATAGAAGTGATCGTTACAGGCATAATCCCAGGCGATCGCCCTGCCTATTCCCCAATAGGAAAAACCAGATAGAATCTCTTTTCCATTGCCTGTTACAGAAAATTCTCCTCTCAATTCTTGCGTAAGTTCTGCAAGTTTGCTAGATTGATCTTCCCCTATAAAACAAAGAGTCCACCCTAAGCCTGGTTCATTGATGGAATTCTCCAGTAGCTTCACAAAATTTAAAGATCCCATGTTGAGCCTCGTTTCTTGAGCAGTTTATCTGATAAATCTCGCACAGGTGTCTAGAAGCAAACGCGTATTCATTAATACTGTAAAGTATTATGTGTTAAGCTGCTCAGGGTTAACAGGAAGCCAAGGGTAGAGTCTGTTAAGACGTTAAGACCTTATAAACCCAGGTTCACATCAGGGGGTGTGTTCGGTTTAGGGATTTGGGCATCTAACTAAGTACATTTGTCATGGCTTTCCACTTTTATAAGGCGTTATTATCTAAATAATGGAGGCAATTGCTGGATTTCAATTTATTGGAAAAATTTACTGGTTATTCTCGATATTGATAACTTATAATAGTTGTGTTTTTGGTTGCAATATGGCTTTGAATTAGGGGATTTTACCAAATAAAAGTTCCTGTTCAAGTTTGCACAAAAACTTATTTGGTCTAATAGCATAGTAATGCTGAAAATAATGAAGCCATTGCTAACAAGTATTTTCACAAAGTTATTAACCAAACTTTGTTTATATAATTATAAGAGTTTTGAACTAGTGTAAAAACAAGTAAATTGAGGATGAACTAATGAAATTTGGAATTGATAGCGGGCACAATTGTCCACCAGATACAGGAGCTAGAGGTATTAAATTCGAGGATAATTTAACTCTAGATGTAGGTAATAGAGTTATAGCCAAATTAAGAGCTTTAGGAAATGAAGTCGTAGTATGTAGACCAAGTAGTGCTAATACAGTCCGTGACTCACTCTCAAAAAGATGTTCTACAGCTAATTCAAGCAGAGTAGATATTTACGTCTCGGTTCATTTTAATGCTTTTAACAACCAAGCTAACGGCACAGAAGTATATGCGACTAGCGATACTGGTAGAAAAATTGCTAAACCTGTATTAGATGAAATCGTCAAGTTAGGATTTTTTAATCGTGGCGTTAAAAGTGGTTCCCACTTGTATGTTCTGAAAAATACAGATATGCCTGCTATCTTGATAGAATGTTGCTTCCTCGATTCGCAAAAAGATATGAATCTTTTTAATCCTGAAGCAATGGCTAATGCAATTGTCAAAGGTTTAACTGGTAAAGTGCCAAGTGCCCCGGTTAACCCTGTACCAGATGAAGAGGAGAACATAGATGAAACTATTCTCAGACTGCAAAAATCCTTAAATAGACTAAAAATAACCGATAAAAATGGTAAGGTTTTAGTGGAAGATGGCTTCACGGGGGCTAGCACCAAATCTGCCGTAGAAAAATTTCAGACTATTGTCGCAGTTCAGCCGACTGGAATTGCTGACGCAACTACATGGAATGCCATAAATCTAATTTTGGCAAAACGAATTATCAGACCAAACCATGCCGGTGGTGCAGTTGTCAGATACTTGCAATATCGTTTAGGTGTTGAGAATGATGGCGTCTACGGGCCGCAAACTGAGGTTGTAGTTAAAAACTTTCAAAAGCAAAATGGTTTAGATGCCGATGGCATTATCGGCCCTGCTAGTTGGCAGAAATTAATTGGTTAGGCTGATGGGGACTAGACCCGGATTTCTCACGCATAGTGTAGGCTTCAGGGGAAGAGGAGTGTGGGGAGTGTGGGGAGTGTGGGGGGTAAAACTTCTTCCCCATCCTCCCACGCCTCCCACACCTCCTGGATTTCTCACTTGTGAGAAATCCAGGTAGAGACTAGAGATTGGGGTAGTAGTGCTGAGTAAAGAAGTTGGGAATCTGAACTTCTTTACTCAGAACTGGGAACGGGCTAAACGCCGCGTTACTGCTAACAGAACTGTTTTGCCTAATGAATCAGTGAAGGGATTAATTTTATCAACTTACAACCATATTTTGTTCATAATATCTTTGGCAAGGGCACAAACTGCCAAAGTATTTGAGATAGCGTTAATATCCCTTAAAGCTATTGAGAGAAAATAATTAAAAGAAATAACCAGGGCGGAGTTTAAAGATGAGATTCCAGTAAGACAGCGATCGCTATTCTCTGGTTTCACTGACTGAATCATCCTAGTGTGTAGATATAGGCTTGTCTTAACCGCCTTACCATCTCCCGACGTACCTCATTTTGGACACGGTTTCCACGTCGCCAGTGTTCTAACTGAATATTATCAACATAGAAACGGACAGAAAATTGCATAGCAGAGCCTTGGATATCAGTTAGCTGAACTTGTGGTTCTTTCCAGGCAGTATTAGACTCTTTAAAACTATCATGTAACCATTCGACAAATTTTAAGGAATAGTCATCTAATCTTGTTTCATCTACTCCGGGACTTGCGATTTTTTGAAATAATTTATTTAGCTTAATTTTCATAAGTTCAATTTTTTGCTCCCATTCGTCTGGTAAAAGATGTTGGTCTTCAATTACTAAATCAGGATCTTTTAACCAAGTTTGATACCATTGGCGAATCAAGCCAATTAGAGTTTGTTTTTCAGTCGGCTCTTGTTCTTCTAGGCGCGATCGCAGACGTTTACCCTTACGTTCTGTGATGACTACCAGCCCCACAATGTTCATTATTTCTAAATAGTTTTTCTGGAGAATTTTTAATTCTTCTGAATTCAATCCACCCTTTTCTACCTTTTTAACTTCTCTAACAAAATCTTCAAATGCTTGCTCAATTTTTTGCAGTTGCGTGTTCACATCTTTTTCAATTAATAAACGCAGCCGTCCTGCTTCTTTTTTTGACAATTTATCATCCTTGGCTTCTGTCAATGCAGCAAAATTGTCTAGATGTTGAAGTTTTTCATCAATATCGCCTAATGTGTCTGGATGACCAAGGATAATTTGTTGCAAAATGTTTGTTGCTACCACTGCGTCAGCATCAACTCTAACTGACACTTGAATCGTATAAGCGTAGTGAGTTGTAGGACGACTGAGATTGACTATGTTTTGACCTCCCAAAGTCGTGTTTGGTGTATAAACCTCGCAATGCTCGTTAATCAGATATAGTTTTGTTACCCGGATACCAATGTGTTTGATAATTGCAATTGAACCATCTGGCATGGAGATGACATCTCCAAATCTAAAGGGTGTATCAACTAGTAAAACTAACCCACTGAAAAAATCGCTTAAAATATCTTTTACTGCTAATCCTAACACTACAGTGATGCTACCTATTGCTAACCCAATTCCTGTTAAATCAACCCCAATGGTGCTGAAAAATAGAGATATGCCAATGAGGTAAGTGATGACTGGGATAAAATTTTGTAGGAGTGGAATTAATACGTCATCCCAGACAGCCTCAGTTTTTCGGGCGTAGTCTTTTAAGTAGTAGACTGCTGCTTCTGTAAACAATAAAGTTATGCCGTAAGTGAAACCAAGAATTAGGAAAGCCGTGAGTCCTCGATCGATCAAATTAATAATTCCCCCCGATCCGAGTTGAGTCAGAGAGAGTTTTAGACTAGCAAGGATAAAAATAGCGATCGCAGGGATTTGTAAGATTCCAAGGATAAACAGGGCTGTATCTTTTTCTGTGCGGCGTAGAAACGATCGCAGTAGATAGAAAAGTAATATATAGAGTACAAATACAACAACTATAGATGCACCGAATGTATAAAAGAAAGAGCTAATTTGTGCCCCCGTGGGAAAAGTCGGAGGTGGTGGTACTACAACAGAAGGTTTTGATGCAGTTTCTGCGGCTTGGGCGATAAGGGTATAATTCATTAGTGCCTGTTTCAATTATTGCAATTTCAAATAAGTCGCTCTAGCAATTTTGGATTTTTAATTTTAGATTTTTGATTGAAGGAAAAATCCACAATTAAATGACTCCTGAGTGCTTTTTTGTTAATTAAAAGAAAGTGCCAAATTAACCTTCGGCACTTTCAGCGCGCACGGGAATTACAATTCCTTCCCGCAGCAGTGCATTCGTAAAAATCTTCCGAAGAACGCGCTGAATCTGAAGATGTTTTCCTGGCTTTACTTTCGTCAATGTTCGCAGCAATAAGTTAGACTCTCCCAGACTTTCGACTCCATCCACCTGTGTGCCTTCGAGTACATCTGCATCGTCTGCTTTTAACTGCTGTCCCACCTCCTCAATGACTTTGTACACGTGCGCTAAGTTGGAATCATAAGGCACACCAACTTCTACTACTGCAAAAATATACTGTTTGGAGTAATTAGTAATTGAGCCAACATTGCCATTCTGAATAATCTGCAATTGACCATTAGGATGTCTGACACGAGTGGTTCTCAGTTCAATCGCCTCGACAATACCTTCGACAACTTTATCTTCAGCTTTTCCAGCTTCAATATAGTCACCGACTAAGTAGTAGTTTTCAAACAGAATAAAGAAGCCGCAAACAATATCGTTTATTAGTGTTTGTGCCCCTAACCCCACAGCGATGCCAACAATACCAGCACCTGCAAGTATGGGAGTGGGATCTATATTCAGGGCATAGAGAATGAAAACTGTAGCACCAAAGTAAATTAAGTATTGTAAGAAACTACGAAACAGAGGAACGAGCGTCAGGCGTCTACTTCTTTGAATATCAGTTAGAGTCTGGTCTTTGAACAGCACCTCTTCAATAAGTAAATAAACGACTTCAAACAACACGCGACTAATGAAGATGATACCGATTATCTTGATCATTCGCGGGCCAAAAGTTGCGACATTAGCAATTAGCTGCACCTGCTGAATCACTAATGTTGCCATGCAGACATAAATCACAAATTCCAAGCAGCGCTTTAAAAACGGTATCAGGTGTCGGAGGCGATCGTAGAATCTTAGCAGGTTATCAGGATTGGAGTATCTGATGCTGAGAGCGTCTAAGCTATCAACGATCGCAGCGACTGCTTTGAGTATAAGCAAGCCGACGGCAATGATTAGATAGATTCGTAGCGCGATGTACAAATATTCCGAAACCGTTGCTGGCAATTTGAGAAACTGGGCACATAAGATGGTAGCCCACAGCCAGATTCCACCACTGATTCTGTCATAGAAGGCCTTAAAGAAAGCATCAATACTTTCATCATCAGCAGTATTTTTTTCTAAGTTCTTGGCGCGAGTGCTGGCTACCTTCAGCCAATATTTGAGAAATTTCAGGGCGATCGCCGCTAAAATCAAAGTGCCAATACTCTGAGCTATGCCAATTCCTACTGTCACCCGAAATCCTGATGGGATACGCTCAATCAACAAGAGTGTGTATTGCTGAAGATTTTCGCCCCGATAAACTAGATAACCATTAGCACCCACAATCAGAATGCACGACACCACACAAGCAAGTAACAATAACCCTGTGATATTTCGGCGGAGGGTTTTGATACTTCTATTGTCGCTTTTAGGTGTAAAGGTTTTAGTAAATAGCTTGAATAATTTGCTGAAAGCCCAGTTCAGTAATACAAAAACAAAGATTATCAAGCTGACTTCAGCCAAAATAATTAATACATTCATATATGAATATCAAACTGAATGAATTTAACAGTTGTATATCAAAATCTATTGAGATCATCAAGTTTTTTTATACATAGATGATTATTATTTCATATAATCACAACTTGTCAAGTCATTAACATTTTATTCACAGGTTCACTTTTCGTTTTATCTTCACCGACTTTAACTAATATCATGTCCGCATAGTTAGTTATGCTAACCACAGTCATTACACCACACCCCTCCCCGCAAGCGGGGAGGGGAGACAAAGCGTAGCTTTGGCGGGGTGGGGTTCTTCGGGTTTAATAAGCAATCAAGTGGACATGATATAAGTGAGAATAAATAGAAGTAAATTAAGTAATGTAAAAAATATTGAGATTAGTTTGTAGTGAAAACTTTTAATTATTTATGCTGCTCTACTTAACGCTCTTTAATCACTCTGGTCAAAAAAAATCTCAGCCAACTTTTAAACAATAGACATAAATTAGGTTTGGAGCTTTGTTTGCTAACATTATGGCTAAAATCATCATTTTTGCCTGAATGACATGAGAGCATTTCTCTGGTGTTCACTGCAATAGTTGCGCGTAGATAATGGGTTAATGTGTCTTTTACTCCCCGTATATCTGCGTCTTTACATCTTTCTAGCGATTTGAACTATGCAACTTACAAGCGCATCAGCTTATTTCTGGACTTTAGACTAAAGGTGAGCGATCAGTAAGTGAGAGGGTGGGCAAAAAATAAAGGGATGCCTGTAATCACAAGCACCCCAGTAACGGAA
>NZ_JBALEO010000030.1:0-24864 GCF_036918015.1 Nostoc sp. | reverse complement strand
GATAGTTTAGGGGTAGCCCTACGCAAAAATAGCTCGATGCCAGGTTTTATAATTCATACAAAAGCCCCACGCTTCACAGTCTGGGGCTTTTTGTTATGGTTGTGTGACAAAAAAACTATGCATTTAATAACTATATTCCTAATTCCTATATTTAAATTGATTTTTGTAGAGCGATCACATTAACAGTTTATCGTAAGTTTGGCGAACTATAAAAGTACATTTGCTAGTTCTAATCCTAATGTATTTTTGATAAATCCCAATGGGGTTGTGTTTGGAAAGAATGCAAGTTTAGATGTGCAGGCTTCGTTTGTGCGGACAACTGCAAATGGGGTAGGGTACAGTTGGTAGGGTACAGTTTGGCAATCAAGGTGTTTTTAGTGCAACAAATCCCCAAGCAGCAACTTTGTTGACAATTAGCACCAAGCGACAAGAAAAATCTTTTACCATCACAGGTTCTGGTGCTTTGACTACTAATCGTCCTGGGGTTTTGGTTTCTAACTACACAACTGGTGAGGTGAGAGGTGTCGAAACTACATACCGTCCCTGGAAGAAAGGCGATCGGATTATCGAACCTACTGGTGTATATCGGCTGAATAATGGGCAGTTGCTATTGAGTCGAGAATGTTCTTAATTTTGGATCAAGTCGAGCTAAAATCATGACGGGAAGAAGCCCATAACTCCTAAATATGTGTCTCTATGCAAGATGCATACATGGTTCACACAGATGATAAAAATTACAAGTTTTAACAGTGCCGGTAAACTGACCGCTCTTTTGTTTTTGATAACTCTCTTCCTCACGCCTTGTGTGATTGTAAATGCAGGAGAACGTGGTGTATTAATGAAATTTGGCGAAGTACAAAACCAGATATTAGGAGAAGGACTTCACTTAATTATTCCTGTAGTCAATACTGTAAAAAAGTTGAGTATTAGAGTCCAAAAACAGGAAATTTCTGCTGAGGCTTCTTCCAAAGATTTACAAAATGTTTTCGCTGATGTAGCTCTCAATTGGCATATTATTCCACAGGAAGCAAATGTCATTTTTCAGGAAATTGGAGATGAACAAAATGTAGTTATTCGGATTATTAACCCAGCAGTTGAAGAAGTACTCAAAGCTGTAATAGCAAAGTATACTGCTGAAGAAATTATTACTAAACGAGGAGAAGTCAAAAGTGGAGTAGATGATGCCTTGTCCACAAGATTGGGTAGCTATCACGTTGCAGTTGATGATATTTCTCTAGTTCATGTCCATTTTTCAGAACGATTTGGTGAGGCGGTGGAGGCGAAGCAGATTGCTGAACAAGAAGCAAAACGAGCAGAATTTATCGCATTGAAAGCAACAAAAGAGGCTGAAGCAAAAGTGAATTTAGCCAAAGGAGAGGCTGAGACGCACAGATTATTACGTGATGGTTTAACTCCAGAAATTCTGCAAAGGCAAGCAATAGAAAAATGGAATGGTAAGTTGCCATTAATTGTAAGTAAAGAGGCTCCAAAATTGTTGAATTTAAGTGAATTTTTAAAATTTGATGAGAATTGATCTTCTTGTTCGCTGATTTACTCTCCATCCAGAGACTCAAAACCCCGATTTTTTGAAATAGTATGGACGTATAGAGGTGCGCCCATACTATCGATTCCTTTGTAGAAAAGTGATAAACTAAATTAACTGTTGGAGAATAAAATGGGAGAATCAAGAATCTTCAACTGGATCAATAGCATAATCAACAGGGTATAAACTGTTGAAGAAATTAGACCTGTGAACAATTCTTTTTTGAGGTTATGCTCTTGAGGTTCTTTTTGAAAAATGTCCTTAGAACCGAATTGCATCAAGAGAATTCCCACAATATTAGAGAGCCAGTATCCGATAATTGAGCAAGGTAGAAGTAATTTTGGGGAAAGTAAACTACATGCATACCCAAAACCATAAGCTATGGGCAAATTAAATAGTAGGTCATTCCACCAACATAGTGGTGACAACAAATATCCCAGTACCAGAAAAAATCCACCCCTGAGTTTTTTGAAAATGTCTTTTTTGAATTCTACTGGAGTAGACTGTTGTAACTGATCTATTGCTGTATCTCCTGTTACATTCAACTCTTGACTAACGTTTTGGACGCTTTCCATAAAAACCCACTATTCCTATCGTTTTAGTGTAGTTTAATATATAAATTAAATTAACGTCTAGTACACGAGTGATAACATTTTGGCTTTTTGATGCTGAAAGTTTTACCACAGAATACTTTCAGCAAAATTGAGGTTTAAATCAGCTGCAACTTAACAATATCTGATTTCTATTCAGAGACATATCAGTTAGTTCGCTTCTTGCAGAATCTGGGTTTTATTTCAGTATCTGAGCTAAACAGAACAATTTATACACACTTGAGACAATGAACGTTATTTGTCGCTTAATAAGTTTTAAAATCAAAATAGCTCTTCCTAGATTATATCACACGATGACTTCCAACACCGATACTGCAATAGCCAGAGCTTCATTAAGTTAGGATGGGTGGATGTTGAGTTGCAAAATTTTTATGTTTTTGCATGTAGCAAGGGCAGAAATTTTAACTAATAATAGCTACAATAAAAATGCTGAGGCATCTTAATCGAAAAATGACAGATTTAACTTCAAATAGCACCTTTTTAATAGCAGGAATTGTTTTTATAACGATTGCTGTAATCGGGCAATCTAAATTAGCTTTTATTGAAATCAATCCCGGTTGTTTTGGGAGATTTCTTGCTTTACTTCTTGGGATTTCGAGCCTATTATATGCTTTGGGATTACTCAATTTTTCTGCCGTAAACCTTGACTTATTAAGAACTTCTCTGACAGAGCAAATCAAACAAAGCATAAGTTCAATTAATGAGCTTTTGCAAGGTTCGTAATAGGTCTCAAAAATAATTTTTTGGCTCCATTTCAATACTTTTAGGTTAAGGGTAAAAGGTAGAATTCACCCCTTAACCTTTGAAAATACTACTAATATATGCTCCGAGAATACTGTAAGTCAGGCTAGCCATTACTAATAAAGTAACAATCACATAAATAAATTATCGCTGTAGTAAAAAAGTCATTTGATTAGATAATTTTTATTTTTTAATTGAGCAAGTTTTCAGGTATACCTATAGAGATATAGGAAGATATAGGGGGGGGAGATAAAGTACAGCTTTATCGAGGTTGGATTAAGCTGTACCTCCTTTTTCCCTTTGCCAAAACTGCCGTAAAATCTCCCCTGGCTTTCTATCCCAGGTGTCGATATGCTCATATATCAAATTATCTTGATTGAGTTTATATGTTGAATAGCCATTAAAAAGCAACCCTGCTTTCCAGGGAACGCGCAACACTCCCCGCACCGTCCACTTTGCTAAAATCGTGTCTTCGGCTGACTGATAAACCTCATGTACATCAAAGTGAATTTGGGTAAAAAATAGCCGAGCGTGAAATCGTAAAGTCCAAAATATAATCCGATAATTAAATTTGTATTTGAATGTATTCACCGGATCTTTAAAATAGATATCCTGTGTATAGATGTGATATGAGATATCTTTTTCAAAAAGTTTTGGTAAATCCTCTTTTAAAGTCTTAATTACTCGTTCCACTGGCAATTGATATTCCACGCACCTTTTCCCTTAAAAAATCTTTTTTAACAAATTTTCCACTCCTGACCAAATAGAAGATGTCTTCTTGTTACTCACACTAGCTGCATTTAAATCTGACAGAGTGGGAAATGATGCAGACTTAGCATAAGGCCCATTGCGCAAAACTTTAGCAAGAGTATTGTTATTCTCGCGCAAACCTTCGTAAAAAAAGAATACCTCTCCTTGAATGCCAAGTTGACGATTGTATTCAATTGCCTGCACCAGATATTCTGGACTAATACAGTAAGACCCAAGCTTCATAAGTATTGCTGGTGCTAACTTGGGCAGTGTCGCATTTGTGAACTGCTGGTTTACCAGTTTATCAGCGATCGCAGCGTAACTCCTAAAGTCACGGCGATAAATCTGCGGCTGAATCATATCAACTATTCCCCGCTTTAGCCATGCGGGTGAATCTTGCAGATATTCCTGGAATGCCCAATTATAGATATTAGGTGCGATCGCTACTAATAAATTAGGATTTACCACTTTCACCTCCCGGTAGAGACGCGCCAAAAACTCAGTAAGAATATCTGCACGCCACTGTAACCATTGTTTATCCTTAGCGTTCTGTGGCGGATTGCGATCGAATTCCTGGCGATAGCGGGTGACAGTTCCCCGATCGTAGCCACCTTCAGAGGGTAATGCTGGCAAGCGATCGTCTCCTTGAACACCATCCACATCATAATTCTTTACAACTTCCAGCACCAAGCTCAACAAGAATTCTTGCACCTGTGCATCGAGGGCATTCAACCACTCAAAGCCGTTTTTCTTCAGTAAGTTGCCGTTGCGATCGCGCGCAGCCCATTCCGGTTTTTTCTGTAAAAGTACACCACCATTCAAATTGTAGGAACTGGCAAAACCATATTCAAACCAAGGAATAACTTTTAACCCAACTCGCCGCGCCTCAACTACCACCTCTTCTAAGGGGTCACGGCCTAAAGACATAGGGTCAATTTCGACTCCAAAAGTCTGCTGCATTATTTGGCTAGGATATAAAGTTACTGCCTTGTTCCAAACAACGGGAAACACCACATTAAATCCTGTCTCGGCCAGGAAATCCATCGCCTCGGCAATGCGTTCCTTCGATCTGAGAACTTTACTATCAGTAGTAGTCAGCCAAATACCACGGGTTTCTATTATTGCCATTTCTATAAATTGAAATTCTCGGCACTGCACTATCTAAACATTGACTAGCCGACGATACCGCGCCTGTATTATTGTGTAAATCCCATAGGCAACTAAACCTAGTGCCACAATACCCAAAAGCCATGCTCCGTTAGGCTGTTGGGCTAGCGTCTGTAATACTTCATCCAAACCTTCTGCGGTAGCGGCGTCCGATTGCCTTGCAGCTTCAATTAAAAACCAACCGATAATACAAAATACTATACCCCGTGCCGCTAAACCAAATCTGGAAATCCTCATTACCCATTGAGCTTCTGTGTTGCTTAATTCAGTTAAATTGAGTTCTTTACGAAATTTGCCACTAAAAGCTTGATAAAACTGATAGAAACCTAGAGCAATTACAAACGCCCCCACAGTTCCAACTAACCATTCACCAAAGGGTTGAGAAAGCAAACGTGCTGTTGAATCTTCAGTAGAATCACTACTATTTTTACCGCTACCTGTACCCATAACGATTTGCACAGCACTTAAGGCTAAACTTGCATAAATCAACCCATTAACTGCGTAACCAATTCGCACTGCCAAACCTTTGGCATCATTACCTTTGTTTTCTGGGTCTTTAATTGCCTGTACAAAACGCCAGATTACGTATCCAATCAAGCCGATTGCAACTAAAGCCAGCAAAAATTGACCAAATGGCTGGTTAACGATTGTTTGGAGAGCGCCTTGGGTATCAGTTGTTTTGCCGCCCATGCCAAGAGCCGCCTGTGCTGCCAGTAGTCCAACTATACCGTAAACTACTCCCTTGGAAACATAGCCAAATCGTCCCAGTCGCTCAACCCACAATGAAGCATGGTTTGTCAACTGTTGTGTCATGGTAGTTGGAGAAAATTATTATATCTACCTTTTACCAAAATTTACCGACGATTCACATCTACCCCAAGGCAAATTGTCTAATGTTTTTGCAAAAAATTACTATCGGAATAATGTCTTTCAATAGATGTGTGGCCGATCAAAATAATATTACAGTTGCTAAGTACATTATTATTTTGTGTTTTTTAATGCTAAGTCTGGACTAATTATGTCTTTAATAGAAATGTCTTGGAAACACGAATATATAACTACCAATGGGGTAAAACTACATTACGTTACCCAAGGTGAAGGCCCCTTAATGTTGATGTTGCATGGGTTTCCTGAGTTTTGGTACTCTTGGCGGCATCAAATACCAGAATTTGCCCAAGATTTTAAAGTCGTCGCTCTTGACTTGCGTGGCTACAACGATAGTGATAAACCAAATGATCAATCAGCTTATGTAATGGATGAGTTTATCAAAGATGTTGAGGGAGTAATTAAAGGATTAGGATACCAAAAATGTGTATTAGTTGGACATGATTGGGGTGGTGCGATCGCTTGGGCTTTTGCATACACTTATCCCGAAATGGTAGAGCGATTAATTATTCTTAACCTACCTCATCCTGCCAAATTTGCCCAAGGCTTACGTACTCCCCAACAGTTGCAGCGAAGTTACTATATTTTCCTCTTTCAACTACCTTGGATACCAGAATTCTTCTTACAATTTTCAGACTACCAAGCAATTGAAACAATTTTTAAAGGTACAGCAGTTAACAAAAGTGCTTTCACTAAAGCGGATATTGACGCATATAAAGATGCTGCTGCAAAACGAGGTGCTCTCACAGCAATGTTGAACTACTACCGCAATGTTTTTCAGCAGAAAATGCTAAATCCAAATTGGGGCATTCTGGAAGTGCCAACACTGATGATTTGGGGAGAAAATGACACTGCACTTGGCAAGGAACTAACCTACGACACCGCAGCTTATGTCAGGAATTTGCAAATCAAATACATTCCTAATTGTGGCCATTGGGTGCAGCAAGAACGGCCGGAATTGGTTAATCAGTATATGCGAGAATTTCTGAAGACTTAAGAGGACTTAATATAAACCATCAATTGATAAGTATAAATACTTCTATAACTAGCTATAGCAAGTAGCACCAGTTTTTACTTTTAATAAGATTTAATAGTGATTTAATACTGGCATTTTTTCCGTAATTTTTGGTAAAAATCGCCAAAAAAGCGAAATTAATGGCATTTTTGACATCACTTTTCTCTGTGTTTCAGATCGCAATTAACTTGTCAAAAGATAGATTGTCACAAGATACATTGACCTCCCGAAGTTTAGTGAGATAATAGAGCTGTGAGGGACAGAACGGACGCAACTCGATTATTAAGGGGGAAAATTTATGAAACTCCAGCTATTAGCGGCCATGGCCTTAGCAACACCCCTATTTTTCGGAAGCTCGGTTAGAGCCGAGAATCCACAGGATTTACAAAAGCTGCTTTCAACTGGGGAATGTGTTAAGTGCGAACTATCAGGAGCTAACCTTAGTGGCGCTCATTTAATTGGTGCTGACTTGAGAGGCTCGAAGCTCCAAGGAGCTAACCTTGTAGGAGCTAACCTCGAAGGTGCTGACTTAACTGGTGCAAACTTGGCAGGTGCTAACCTAACATCTGCTTATGTAACCAATGTCAATTTGAAGCAAGTTAATCTCAACGGAGTAAATTTTACTCGTGCTACGATTCACGATTCTAATGTGTATCAAGCATCAATGAACGATCTAAATCTTACTGATGCGGAAATATTTAACACTGGAATCGGGATTGGGGGAGAAGACGCTGAAATTCCCGATTGGAAATAGACTCAACTGAGTACACAGCTTAAAATCAATTCAACATAGGTTTTGGCGGGTTTTAAATCAAGTAAACTAGTTTTTGCCAGAATTATCCTTAAAACCTGCCTCCACAAAAATATTAAAATAAATGAAACCCCTCTGCATTGTAATCACTTTACTATGGCAAAAGCAGAGGGGGTTTATTTTTGCGATCGCGCTGATATCTACACAAAAAAGTGCAATCAAAATCTGAAAATCTTTACTATTCCCATTAAAGGACTTTACTGCCCCTAACTGAAAATCAGGGTTTCGGCTATTACTTGCGTAAGTTGTACATAGCACAAAGAGGGTTTTTTCGCTAGATGCAATTGATTTGGCACGATTTTTGCATAAGAGTATTGTGACCCCTCCATAGCTGACAAAATATCACTAAAGACTTATGCAACAACAGCGAAAACCGAGTCAGAAGAGTTTGCGATCGCTTGATTACTTAAATGTGTTTCTCGCAGATGTGCGCGATGGTGTTGGGCCATATTTGAGCATTTACCTGAAAGCTTCAGCAAATTGGAACCCTGCTCAGATTGGCATGGCGATGTCAGCTTCGGCAATTGCCACAGTTATTGCTCAAACACCAGCTGGTGCATTGGTTGACAGGCTACGTCAAAAACGGATGTTGATTGTACTGGCGGCTGTGTTTGTTTCTATCGGCTGTATTGCTATGGGGTTGTTCCCCAATTTGCCTGTTGTCATCGGCTCTCAAATTATGATTGGGATTGCTGCTGCAATTTTCCCACCTGCGATTACTGCTATTACTCTGGGACTCGTAGGACATGAGAGATTAGATAGGCGGGTAGGTCGTAATGAAACATTTAACCATACAGGTAATCTGCTAGCTGCAACTCTCGCTGGTTTAGTGGGTTACTTTATTGCACGCAAGGCAATATTTTTCCTGGTTGCAGCTATGGCTGTGGGCAGTATTATTTCAGTGAGGATGATTCGTGAAAGAGAGATTGACCACGAATTAGCGCGTGGAGATGGTGAAGAGGGCGAAGAAAGCAAAGAGGAAGATAATGAAAAACATCAGCAGCGCAATGAAGGCATATTGCAATTATTAAGCGATCGCAAAATCTTATTCTTTACTGTTGCAGTAGTTCTGTTTCACTTTGCCAATGCTGCTATGTTACCGCTAGTTGGTCAAGAATTGGCACAGGGTAAAGGGACAAGTGACACAGTTTATATGTCAGCTTGTATCATTGTGGCTCAGTTAGTGATGATTCCAGTGTCTAACTTGGCTGGGCGTTTCGCACATACAGCCCGAAAACCCATATTTTTGCTGGGCTTTGCCGTCTTACCGATTCGAGGAGTGCTGTATACACTTTCGGACAATCCCTATTTTCTCGTTTCTGTGCAAATTCTGGATGGTATTGCAGGCGGGATTTTTGGAGTGCTTTCGGTGTTGATGGTAGCTGATTTGACTAAAGGCACGGGACGCTTTAATGTTACCCAAGGGATGCTCAACACTGCCATTGGTGTTGGTGCGGGTTTGAGCAACGTGTTAGCTGGATTTGTGGTTAAAAGTGCTGGTTACAATGTTGGTTTTTTGATTTTAGCAGCGATCGCAGTTGTGGCTTTAGCAGTTTTTTGGTTCTGTGTACCTGAAACAAAAACAGGAGTTAATAGAAAGGCATCACCTCAAAATAATCTAGCGAAATCATGATTGTTTTCAGATACATCATCATTGGGCTGACTTATATAGGTTTGGGTTTAGGATATCTCCCTGGTTTACGGATGAACCGAGCCAGTATTGCTTTAGTTGGTGCATCTTTGTTGATGGCTTTCGGGGTGTTAGACCTCAAAGAAGCATGGCAAGCTATAGACTATAAAACGCTGATTTTCCTGTTTGGCATGATGGTAATCAGCACAAATTTAGCTTACGCTGGTTTTTTCCAACTAACCCTTGATACAGTTACACACTTTACCCGTAGCCCTTTGGGTTTGCTAATTGTTTTAACTTTTGGCAGTGGAATTCTCTCGGCTTTTTTTCTGAATGATACTATCGCTCTAATTTTTACTCCTTTGGTTCTCGGTTTAACCCAAACTTTGAACCTCAATCCGATTCCTTACTTACTTGCCTTGGCAGGAGCAACTAATTTGGGTTCAGTGGCTACCTTAAGTGGTAATCCGCAAAATATTTTGATTGGTTCCTTCTCTGGTATCAGCTATCTCGATTTTGCGAAAGCATTGACTCCCATCGCATTAGTAAGTTTGTTGATCCAAATTGGGTTATTGTGGTGGCTTTATCCTGATGTCCGTTCTACTAAATCTTGTCCGAGTGTAACCCCCGTGCGTTACCGCATATTTAAACCATTGCTGACTAAAAGCCTATTGATTACGGCAGGACTATTAATTGCATTCTTAATTGGGATACCTCCAGCCCAAGCAACATTTGTAGCTGCTGGTTTACTCTTCATTACTAGGCGAATCAAACCGCAACGAGTTTTAAATAAAGTGGATTGGGATTTACTGGTAATGTTTTCTGGACTATTTATTGTGACTGCTGGAGTAGAAAAATTAGGAATATTGAATTTATTTAGCGGTTTGGTTTATACTCCCTTGAGCATATTAGGAATTACTGCTCTGCTTTCAAATTTAGTTTCTAATGTTCCAGCAGTATTATTACTACAACATTTAATTCCCCATCCAGACACAAGAACCTGGTTACTATTAGCAGCAGGATCTACCTTAGCAGGTAATCTAACTTTGTTAGGTTCAGTTGCTAATTTAATTGTTGCTGAGGCTGTCGCAAAACTTGGTTATCAATTGTCATTCTGGGAACATCTGCGTTTTGGTCTACCGCTAACTGTCGTGACTCTTATCCTGGCTTATTTTTGGATTTAGGGACTTCCAAATAAAAAAATACTCAAAAAACCGGCGAAAAAACTCTCTCCTTCCAATACGGTTCGGATAAGGTTTTTTGATGACACGCCGCTAATTGCAAAGCAAAGACGCGATAAATCGCCGTCTTTACAAAGGACGATTGTAGAGACGGCGATTTATCGCGTCTCTTTCCTCAATCCAAGCGTATTGCCTTAGTCATTAGTCATTCGTCAACAATCAAACTTAAAATTTCAGGCTCAAAGCCGCAAGGTTCAAGCTCAAAGGTGCAAGGTTCAAGCTCAAAGGCGCAACGTTCAGGTTCAAAGCCGCAACGTTCAGGTTCAAAGGTGCAACGTTCAAGCTCAAAGGTGCAACTTCGAGGCTAAAAGACGCAACGTTCAGGTTCAAAGCCGCAACGTTCAGGTTCAAAGGTGCAACTTCCAGGCTAAAAGACGCAACGTTCAGGTTCAAAGCCGCAACGTTCAGGTTCAAAGGCTCAACGTTCAGGTTCAAAGGCTCAACGTTCAGGTTCAAAGGCTCAACGTTCAGGTTCAAAGGTGCAACTTCCAGGCTTAAAGGCTCAACTTTGATATTTCAAGAGACTTCCTTGCTTCCTGCTCTTGCTTCCCATCTTTTTATCAGTCAACTTGCGGTGATGTGATGACTTTATCCCAGAAATTTTACGGTATTTTGTAACTGTTCTGCGAGTGATTGGCAGACAAAATCGGATTTTCAAAAGCTGGGCTAATTGCTCATCAGTATAAGGATTGGCGGGTGATTCTTCTGCAATTAACTGTAATAGCATCTGTTGGATTTGTTGAGGAGTACGTCCGCCTACTCCTACAGGAACACATAGTGAATGCAACGGAATTATCCGACTGTGTTGATTGCAAACTAATATATGCCGTCCCCGCACAATCCGGCTGACTGTAGAGTTACTAAGTCCCACGGATTGGGCTACTAATTGCTGAGGGGTAGATACTAAGTCTAATTTATCCCGACTCTGCAAAAAAGCTTGCTGGCGCTCAACTAAAAATTTACCAACTTTAAGTAGATTTTCTTGCCATTGTTGCAAAGCTGTGAGTAAATTTCTAGCTTTTTGTAATAATGCTTCTAGCTGTTGGGTATCTCGCCTTGATTTTGGTGATTCTTGCAAAAGCCTAATGGCTTCGGAATTTAAACAAAAACGTTGTTTGACTTCATAAGCTAAAGAAATTTGCCAGCTTCCAGCTATTAGCTCAACTTTTAAATCAGGGGTGACGATGGGAGCATCGCTACCACCGAAGTTTCTGGCAGGACGGGGTTCTAATTCTTGAATCTCATAAATAGCATTGGTGATTTTCTCAATGTCAACATCAATATTTTGGTGCAGCTTTTGTAATAGTACTTGACAATTGTGCTTTGACTCTGAAGTATTACCAATACAATTTGCTATTTCTTCTAAATAATTTTTAACTAGTAGAAAAGCTAGACTTTCAGGCTGGTCTTTGAGTTGTACTAATAGACATTCTTGTAGGGTTCGTGTACCAATTCCAGGTGGATCTAAACTTTGGAGAATAGGCACAACAGCTTCTAATTCTTTTGCACTCCAGATACTACCATCTGCCCAAACTTCTGGAGTTTCTTCTAAGTAACCGGAGTTTGATAACCACTGAGTTAGATAGGTTAAGGCTTCACGTTGTCTTGATGGGATTGATAAAGCTGATATTTGTCCAAAAAGATGTTCGCTTAAGCTTAATTCCTGGGCGATGGGACTGTACCAATTAGGTAGAATATCGTCTAAAAGTGCTTCGCTGTTATGGAAATCAGAATTTTCTACTATAAATGGATTATGTTTACATTCTTCTCGAAGATGGTCGAATACTCGTTTTCCATCCCACGGCAAGAAGCGAACTAAATACTGTAGGGTTGGGTAAATAACGGTTTGAGTTTCTAGGTGTGTTTCTAGTGTAGATGCTGAATTTAAGGAATTCATTAGTTAGGAGTTAGGAGTTAGGAGTTAGGAGTTAGGAGTTAGGAGTTAGGTTAAATCATCACTATAAATCAATCCAGTTCAGTTAGGCATTTCTTTCTTTCTTTGTTTCTTTGCGTTCTTTGCGTCCTTTGCGGTTCGTTAAAAAAATTGACTTTGATAAAGAGTTAAGCCTTAATTGTGCTATAAATTCCATTGTTTCTTTTTTTGCTCAAAGCTTTCGACGGAAATTCCTAATGCTTTGTGGGGTGCTTGGGGATAAAGTGCTAAAGCATGGCGGATAAAGTTTATTTCTAACTGAGCGATCGCTTGTTCTAAGTTCAAATTCATCTGATATTCTTGATTAAAAATGAGATGCTCTGAAAGAATGGTTCTTCCTCCAGAAAAAACTGCTGCTCTCTCTAAAGTATTTTGCAGTTCTCGCACATTTCCTGGCCAAGCGTAATCTCTGAGTTTTTTTAGGGCGGTTGAGGTGATTGCTAAATTTTTCATTCCATTTCTTAGGGCAATAGAACTTAAAAAATGTTGGGTAAGTTGTTCTAAATCTTCGGGGCGATCGCGCAAAGGTGGCAGTTCAATTCGTACTACATTAAAGCGATAGTAAAGGTCTTCTCGAAACTGATTGAGGCGTACCAATTGCTCTAAATTCCGATTGGTGGCAGCTAAAATGCGGACATCTACAGTTTTGGTTTGGTTACTACCCAAGCGCTCGAAGGATTTATCTTGTAATACTCGCAACAATTTTCCTTGAATTATCTGGCTCAATTCTCCGACTTCATCGAGAAAAATTGTACCGCCATTAGCCTGTTCAAAGCGACCAATTCGCAAGTGATTCGCTCCAGTGAAGGCTCCTTTTTCGTGACCAAATAATTCTGCTTCTAACAAATGTTCTGGAAGGGCTGCACAGTTAACTTTTACCAAAGGGCCGCGACTGCGAGGGCTAGCATTATGTAGTGTGGAAGCGACTAACTCTTTGCCTGTACCTGATTCACCGACAATCAAAACTGTGGTGTTACCTTGGGCAAGTCTACCAATGAGTTTAAAAACTTCCGCCATTTTAGGCGATCGCCCCAATAGTTCTTCTGGCTGTCCGAGATTTTGGATATTTGCTTCACCAATTTGCTCGGCTGATGCTTGGGAATGAGCTAAAGCTTTTTGCGCTAAGTTAACTAAATCTTCTAAATCGAAGGGTTTAGTTAAGTAATCATAAGCTCCCAACTGCATAGCTTCAATGGCTGTGCGACTTGTACCATAAGCTGTCATCACAATGACTGGCAGTTCAAATAGAGTCTTACTACCTAAAGCTTTTAAAACAGCACTACCCTGAGTTTTGGGCATTTTCAAATCCAGAAATACCAAGTCAGGACGAGATGTGATATCCTGTTGAATCATCTTCAGTCCTTGTTCTCCGTCTCCTGCCTCTACAACGTCGTGGCCTTCATCTTTTAAAATCTGCGCCATCGCTTGACGCAAAGCTTTTTCGTCATCAATAATCAAAATCTTAGCCATCGTTGTGATTCTTCGGTAAGTAAACGCTAAAAACGGTGCAACCCGGTTGAGATTTCAAATCAATATGCCCTCCGTGTCGGGTGACAATCTCGTGGCTAATGGCTAAACCTAAACCTGTTCCTTGGGGTTTTGTGGAATAAAAAGGATCGAAAATGCGATCGCGTTCTTCTGGTGCTAAACCTGCGCCAGTGTCTTTTACCCAAATCACTAAGTAATCTTGTTCTTGGCTTACACCAACCTCTACTTCACTTTCCGGTGGACTAGCTTGGATGGCATTTAAGATTAAGTTAACCATCACCTGTCCTAACTCTCGGTGGCGTAGTGGTACTTGAGGCAAAGGTTCAGCAGCAGAGCGATAAAAAAGCGTTACTCCCTGTTCTTCGGCTTTGAGACGCAACAGAGAAACTGATTCAAAAGCGATCGCTTCTAGGGAAGTAATTACCATTTCTTCTTGCTGATTTTGGTCAAAATACAATAGCCGTCGTACCAGCATCTCTAAACGGTCTACTTGCTCTAGTAAACTAGCGATCGGTAAAGTCGTAATTCCCTGCTTTTTTAATTGTCGTTCTGTATATTGCAAATTGAGGCGCATACTAGCTAAAGGATTGCGGACTTCATGAGCTACCCCCGCTACCAGTTGTCCCAGAGAAGCCAAGCGCTCAACTCGGTGCAGGCGTTGCTCTAACTCTTGGCGGTGGTATTGCATACTATTAATTGCAGTTCCCAACAGTCCCATTTCTGCGGGTAGCGGAGGAATTAGCGAAGCTTTATCCTCTTCCATTGCCTTAATACTTTGCTGGAGTCGCTGCACTCCCCACTGAAGTTGTAAGGCAATATAAAAAGTCCAAACTCCCACGACTAAAATTCCTAAAACTACGAAAACACTTAAAACGTTTTGATTGCTATCTTCTAGATGAGGCATACGTTTCATCGTCCACACCGCACCCCACAGAGGTAGGGGATCGGCACGCATTATCAAGATATCAAGACCAGGATGCAATACTAATTCCTGGGGTAAACCTTGGCTTGTGGCTCTCCGAGTCAATTGCAAAATTGTGTCTCGCTCAACGGGAGGAATATCTTTTTTGGGGACAGGGCCTCCGTGGGTAGGATAGGCATAGCCTAAAAGCTGGTCTTGTTGCAGCAGATAAAATCCCCCTTCTACCCTTGGAAAAGCAGTTAGGGCATCGTTTGAAAGTTCCGCCAACGGCTTACCTGGCTTTGGTGTTTGCCCAGGATTTGATTCCCAAAACAGCTTAATTAGTCTGGTGTTGGCAAAAGCTAATTCTCTCTGATTTCTGGCAACAACAGCACCTTCCAGACTTTGAAATAGTTGTACCACTAACCACAAAGCAGCTCCACTTAAACCTAAAAAAAGGATGCTGAGGATTGTTAGCTGTCGCCGCAGTGTCCAACGTTGAGGTAACACAATAGGTTGCATGGAATAAGGGTTAGAACTTCTAGAAGTGCAAAAACTATAGCGGTTCTCGTTTGGATGCAGTACCCGTTGACCCCACCCCCAACCCCTCCCCGCAAGCGGGGAGGGGAGACAAAGCGTAGCTTTGGCGGGGTGGGGTTCCGAGTGGATTACAACGAAGCGCAAAAACTATGCCAAATTCCAGTCGCTCATTTTTCATCCTGCCTTACTAACTAGCGAGTGTCTTGTATCTATGGCACGAGTTTTGCACTCTTACAGTTATGGTTAGCGATTAAATTCAGTTAAAGCAGATGAATAACTCCAAAGTTCGTATTCCGAAAGAAATTGCTCCCGATGTTTTCGCTCTAGCGGCTCAGTTGTATGCCCAAGAAAATCAGGATTATTCTTTAGAAGAGATTATGCAAGCTGGGGCGGAAGTACAAATTCCGCCAGAGATGATTCAACAAGCTATACAGCAGATTCAAGCCAAGCAAATCCGAGATCGCGATCGCCAACGCAGGTTAAAGTTAATTTTAACTAGTGGCGGCATCGGCGCAGCGATCGCACTTTTCGGTTTTTGGACATACAATACTATTGCTAGTAATGCTACACCAAAGGGGCGATCGCTAGAAGCTAATCTCCCAAGTGCCAATTTAGCCAATCCTAATCCTCTAGAGATTCCCCCAGCACCCCCACGAGAATTACCCCCCACAGCCGGAACCACTTTCACCGGAGAGGTAAAACAGTATCTTCTCAACGCTGAAGGTAAGGTGGATGGGCTATTACTCAATAACGGACTACAGGTAAAATTTCCTCCCCAGATGGCGGACAGTTTAGTGGGGATAATTACCCCAAACACGAAAGTGAGCATTTTTGGCAATCCTGGCTTTTCTACTCGCTTCGGACAGGAAGTGAGAGCCAAAAAAATCACCAATTCTCAAACTGGACAGACTTTAGTCGAACAACCTCCCACAACAGCCCCCCAACCCCCCAACTTAAACAACTACAGTACCTTATCTGCGGAGGGAACTGCTCAAAATTGGTTGGTGGGACATCGAGGAGAAATTAACGGCGTTATTATTTCCAATGGCACAATTATCAAATTCCCGCCCCATGTAGGCGAACAGCTAGCCAGCATCTCGAACATCGGAAACACAATTCAAGCCAAAGGATTCGGCACTCGCAATCGTTACGGACAGATTTTAGAAGCCACAGCATTGTCAGTTAATGGGCAATCTGTATCTTTGCAACCAAAAGCCATCACCAACCCGTAATACCATTGACAAAAATCTTTGCAACAGATGAATCTGCTGTCGGGGCGTTTAGCTTGACAAAGTAGTAGTTTTACTTTTGGATATTCAGGTGGCTAGTAAAAAATGAGGGTATTGCTAACTTGTTAAGTTGCCAATACCCTCACGTAGATAAACTAAGTTTTTGTAGTAGCCTATAAGTCTAAGTTACTGCCTGAGCAACTACTGCCGAAAGTGACTCATTTGCTGCTTGCTTCAACAATTCGGCTTTATCGGTCTGTTCCCAAGGCAAGTCTAAATCAGTCCGCCCAAAATGACCGTAAGCCGCGACGTCCTGATAAAAACGTCCGCCTCGTTCACTTGGTAAGTTCCGTAAGTTGAAGGTATGGATAATCCCGGCTGGACGGAGTTCAAAGTGTTTGTTGATTAATTCCAGTAAGGTTTCTTCATCCACTTTGCCAGTACCAAAGGTATCCACTAAGATACTTGTTGGTCGTGCTACACCAATAGCATAAGATAGCTGGATTTCAACTTTTTCTGCCAACCCAGCGGCGACAATATTTTTCGCTACATAGCGAGCCGCATAAGCAGCAGAACGGTCTACTTTCGTGGGGTCTTTGCCAGAAAAAGCGCCGCCACCATGTCGTGAATAGCCACCGTAGGTATCAACGATTATTTTCCGTCCTGTCAGACCAGAGTCTCCTTGAGGACCACCAACGACAAATTTGCCAGTGGGGTTGACTAAAAAGCGTGTTTCCTCATTAGGCTTAATGTCAATGTCGCCAAAAACAGGTTCGACCACTGCTGACCAGAGGTCTTGTTTAATTTTGGCTTGTACCGCCGCCTCATCCGTAATTTCCCCAATACTGGCTGTATGCTGGGTGGAAATCAAGATAGTGTCAATACCCACTGGTCGTCCATCTTCATAGACCACAGTTACTTGGGTTTTGCCGTCAGGACGCAGGTATGACAATTCACCTGTTTTACGAACTGCTGCCAATCGGCGAGCAATGCGGTGGGCGAGACTGATGGGTAAGGGCATCAGTTCTGGTGTTTCGTTGCTGGCAAAGCCAAACATTATACCTTGATCGCCCGCGCCAATTTTGTCAAATTGTTCATCGCTATCTTGTTCGCGGGTTTCTTGGGCGGTGTTAACGCCTTGGGCAATATCGGGTGATTGTTCGTCTATAGCCAGCAAAACGCTGGTGCTGTTAGCAGAAAAACCATTATCGGCATTGGTGTAGCCAATTTCAGCAATTTTTTTGCGGGCGAGATTGACGAAATTTACGTTAGCTTTGGTGGTTATTTCACCAGTGATTAGCACCAAACCAGTATTAACTACGACTTCAGCGGCGACACGACTGCTAGGGTCTTGTGTCAATAGGGCATCCAGAATAGTATCAGAAATCTGATCGCAGATTTTATCTGGATGACCTTCGGTGACTGACTCAGAGGTAAATAGATATCGACGAGACAAAGGAAATTCCTCCATCGAGAGTTTTTTCGTTAACTAAATGTGAGTATTTAGTTCAACTACTAATTTATGAAATCATAACAATATTTATACTTCAGTCGTTAGTATCTTCTTGATATTGATAAAAACCACTAACTATAAGGTAAATATCCGTAAGTCAGATAAATGTATGCTAATTATTTTGTAGCTAAAATGTATTTAATAACACAAAAAAAAGGGGGTACCCGGAAGCGCCCCCATAAGCTTTGACACAAACACTGCTGCTTTAAACCTGAATCGCTAACTTTGCTTCCGTAGCTGTCAACCGCTCATAAGCAGCGCGCATCTTCAAACCTGTAAGCACTTGGAAGAAACCAGTTCCATTATTGGAACCTGGATACTCGCGGTGCTGGAGTAACAAGTGAGTCAATTCACCCTGATATTTGGTGGATGTATTGCTGAGATGGGTTTCGATGTAAATTACTTCTTCCAAGTTGTCAAATTGACCATCGACCTCTAATACTGAGACATAGCGGCCATAGTAAACATCTGAACCGTAGTACAACTGCATACCAGGGTAAGAACAGGTCAGCTTACGTCCACAGGGAGTCCAATTAATTGTTGACCCTTCATCAAATAGGTAGGTTGGATCGAAGCCCTCCTTACCTTCCCGCTGGAGCATACGTACCCGTAAGACTCTACGTTCGGTGTCGTTTTTGATCAAGTTCGTGGGTAATACCTGGAGAACCACATCGGCAAATTCTCTTTGTGGTTCGATAAACTTTTCAAAGTCAGGTTTGCGGGAATTGATTTGCGCTAAGACATCTTCGTAGCGATGACCGCGTTCAGCCATATCTCGCTGGATTTTCCAGGCAATTTTGACTTCATCACTAATGTCAAAATAAACACTGAAGTCGATTAGCGATCGCACCCGCTCATCATATAAAGGATGCAGCCCTTCAACAACTATAATGTGATTCGGCTCTACCCGCTCTGGCGGGTCAATCAAGCCGGTTTCGTGGTTGTAAATCGGCTTATCAATAGCTTGACCACTTTTGAGCGCTTTAATTTGCTCATACATCAGGTCAAAATTGTTTGCTCTAGGGTCTAGTGCCGTTATCCCCGTTTCTTTACGCTGTTTGCGATCCAAGGAGTGATAGTCATCCAAACAGATGACTGTCATTAAATCTTCACCAAACAAATCTATCAAACGACGCAAAAACGTAGATTTACCGCAACCAGAGTCTCCGGCTACTCCAATCAGTACCACGCGTTCCGGCTTACTTGTCATAAATCTCCTCTAAAATACTAAAGTTGTGTCAATAATTTTTCACACAGCAGATTCCGAAGCCAGGAGTTTACCCCTTTGGTTTATCCTGCGTTCTTGCTACCTAGCACATCTATAAGACACCAAGCGGGTAGGGAACAAAGTAATCAGGAGGCAGGAGGCAGGAGGCAGGAGTAACCCACGTTTAAAAGCGTGGGACTTAAGCTGTAGATGCCTTGAATCTCGCGGCACTTTTGGCTCAATACAATTCTTATTTTTAAACTGGGCTTTTGACCTAGAAATAAAAAAAAATTCATTCATACTTCTTTCCTCCTGCCTTGTCTACGACACGCTGCGCGATCTGCCCTTTGCCTCCTGCCTACTCTTTTAAGTTGCTACTCGTCGGACTAGCCTGAATGTTGGTGCCGGTAAGTATTTAATCCTAGTGATATATTTGATTTTAACAGAAGGGGGTATCCCATACAAGATTGCTGTCAAGAAGAATTAGCGTGGTTCCTCAATCATTTTTTTGTTAATTTAGTTGTTAATTTAAAAATGGGGATCAGCACTGGCCATCAGCGTTGCACCTTTATCAGTTTGCTACTTGTGACTCTATAGAATCAAGACTATAAAGTATAATTTATTATTGCCGCAAAATTGCCGCAAATTTTCTAATGTTCCTAAATTGTAATTTCTGCTCGACAATACTTAATATATTCAAAGCAAAAATCTATCCAACGAATGAGGAAATAACTTGCATTACCCAAATTCTTGGCTGTAAATTTATGAATATGCTCATTCATATAGAAGCGTTGACGTTATGGCAAAGTACTGATGCAAGGTTGACAGATTTTTCACATCAAGTGAAACTAATTACAGTTGCTTAAATTATGATTGTCTTTCTCGTGATATTTGTGGCTGGAGTTGTCCTAGTTATGTAATTGTCCATAGATAGGTAATGAAGATAGCTAACAACATTCCAGAAGAGTAGTAGATTTGGAGAAGTAAAACCAATCGGAAGAAAACCTTCCTTTCTTGGCATTCTCCAATTTAAACCCCTGGAGTAAGCAAGCACAAGGGAAGCTTTTGGAGGTAAACTGAGCGGTAGCTTCCACCGATCAAAGTAGCCCTCCGAAAATATCTACTATTGTGATATTGTAAGTTGCTCATAGGGTACTAAGGTAAAAAGCTATCTCCCTGATGGGGGTGGTAGTTAAGGAAAAAAAGATTAAATTGATTCATTATTAACATTCTCCACAAGACTTATCCTTTACCTTAGAAGGTGAACAGGTGTGTTTTTTGCTATGCCTGCATGTCTTTGGTGAGTGTACTTAGCAAGGCATTAATTTAATGATGCCGTTTTTCCTTCTTTATCCAGTTTTGTGAAACGAAAATCCGGTAAACTAAAGCTGGCATGGGATGGGAATAGTTTTTTTTGAAAAACGGTTAAGTAAATTATCGGAGTGGTAGAACGAATGTACAATCAAGGTGCTGTTGAGGGTGCTGCCAACACAGAATTAGGTAGCCGCATCTTCCTTTATGAAGTAGTGGGTTTGCGTCAGAGTGAAGAAACCGATCAAACTAACTACCCAATTCGGAAAAGTGGCAGTGTGTTCATCAGAGTGCCTTACAACCGCATGAATCAAGAAATGCGACGTATCACTCGTCTAGGCGGCACAATTGTTAGCATCCAACCCGTAACTGCGCTAGAGCCAGTTAATGGTAAAGCCTCACTTGGGAGTGCTACAAGCGTTGTCAGCGAGTTAGCTACATCTGGGGAAACTGCTAACAGTGAAGGAAATGGTAAAGCCACACCTGTAAATGCTCATAGTGAAACCAAAGGTTTCGCTAAACCACCAGCTGAAGAACAGCTCAAGAACAAGGACAAGAAAGGCAACACCATGACTCAAGCGAAAGCCAAAAAAGACCACGGTGACGTTCCTGTTAACACTTACCGTCCCAATGCTCCGTTCATTGGCAAGGTAGTATCTAATGAACCGCTAGTCAAAGAAGGTGGGATTGGTATTGTTCAACACCTCAAATTTGACATTTCCGCCGGGGATTTGAAGTATATAGAAGGTCAAAGTATTGGGATTATTCCACCAGGATTAGACAAGAACGGCAAGCCAGAAAAACTTAGACTCTATTCTATCGCCTCAACTCGTCATGGCGATGATGTGGATGATAAGACAGTATCACTGTGCGTCCGCCAATTGGAGTACAAGCACCCAGAAACTAGCGAAACAGTCTACGGTGTTTGCTCTACGCACCTGTGTTTCCTCAAGCCAGGGGAAGAGGTAAAAATTACAGGGCCAGTGGGTAAGGAAATGTTGTTACCCGAAGATCCCGAAGCTAATGTCATCATGTTGGCAACTGGAACGGGTATTGCCCCCATGCGGGCTTATCTGTGGCGTCAGTTTAAAGATGCAGAAAGAGCAGCTAACCCAGAATACCAATTTAAAGGATTCTCTTGGCTAATATTTGGCGTGCCTACAACTCCAAACCTTTTATATAAGGAAGAGCTGGAAGAAATTCAACAAAAATATCCTGATAACTTCCGCCTCACTGCTGCCATTAGCCGCGAACAAAAAAATCCCCAAGGCGGTAGAATGTACATCCAAGACCGCGTAGCAGAACATGCTGATGAATTGTGGCAGTTGATTAAAAATGAAAAAACCCACACATACATCTGCGGTTTGCGAGGTATGGAAGAAGGTATTGATGCAGCATTAACTACTGCTGCTGCTAAGGAAGGCGTAACCTGGAGTGATTACCAGAAGCAACTCAAGAAAGCTCATCGCTGGCACGTAGAAACCTATTAAGTGCTGAGTGCTGAGTGCTGAGTTTTGAGTTCTAAGTTATGAAGTAGAAACTTATTAAGTGCTGAGTGCTGAGTTCTAAGTTATGAATTAGTAGGGTGGGCAATGCTCACCCTACAATTGTTTTGTTATGAATATTGTAAATAGCTGAGGCAAGAGTTCTCAGTTCTGAAGAGTAGAGTACTAAATAATACTTGTTACTACTCAGCACTCAGCACTCAGCACTCAGCACTAAAAAATAAATTGGGTGCAAAATTTGTGGGTGTGAAACTAGGAATACTGGGATTAGGCACCGTGGGAACGGGAACAGTGCAGTTGTTGCAAGATAGCGCTGGGCGTCACCCATTGTTGCAAGAGATAGAAATTTATCGGGTGGGAGTGCGATCGCTAGATAAACCCCGTGCAGTAGAATTGTCTACGGAAGTCTTAACCACAGATTTAGAATCAATTGTCAACGATCCAGCGGTGGATATAGTTGTCGAGGTGATGGGTGGACTAGAGCCGGCGCGATCGCTTATTCTCAAAGCTTTAAGTAATGGTAAGCATGTAGTCACAGCTAATAAAGCAGCGATCGCCCGCTTCGGAGCAGAAATTTTCACCACTGCCAATCAAGCTGGCGTATACGTCATGCTAGAAGCCGCTGTGGGTGGTGGTATTCCAGTGATTCAACCCCTAAAGCAATCTTTAAGTGTTAACCGAATTCATACTGTAACGGGTATTGTTAACGGTACAACAAACTACATCCTGACACGGATGCAAACAGAAGGCAGCAACTTTAATGATGTCTTAGCTGATGCCCAGCGATTGGGTTATGCTGAGGCTGACCCCACCGCTGATGTGGATGGCTTAGACGCAGCTGATAAAATTGCCATCCTGGCATCATTAGGTTTCGGTGGACGCATCAACCTCCAAGATGTTTATACTGAAGGGATTCGGCAAGTGAGCAAAACAGATATTGCCTACGCCGAAAAATTGGGATTTGTGATTAAATTGTTAGCGATCGCTAAACGTGATATTCCCTCATCTCCCCTTTCCGTAAGAGTTCATCCTACCTTAGTGCCTCAAGCCCACCCTTTGGCTAGCATCAACGGCGTTTACAATGCCATTCTTGTCGAAGGAGAACCTATCGGGCAAGTAATGTTTTTTGGCCCCGGTGCTGGTGCTGGTGCAACCGCCAGTGCTGTCACGTCAGATATTTTGAATTTAGTTGCTATCCTCAAAACTAATACAGCAGTTACAAATCCATTATTAGCTTGTGGGCATCAGGAATACTGCCAAATTGCGCCGATGGCAGAATTGATAACTCGATTTTATGCCCGTTTCCTCACCAATGATCAACCCGGAGTTATCGGTAAATTGGGTACTTGCTTTGGCAACTATGGCGTTAGCTTAGAGTCAATTGTCCAAACAGGCTTTCAAGGGGAACTTGCAGAGATTGTGGTTGTTACCCATGATGTGCGGGAAGGCAATTTTAGGCAAGCTTTGGCAGAAATTCGGGATTTGTCAGCGATCGAAAGCATTCCCAGCTTACTGCGTGTACTTTGAGATTAGTCGGGAGTGAAGCTCGTCAACTTGCTTTGCTCCAATTTTTAATTACCTCAAAGGATTACAATCTCCATTTTATACAAACCAAGCTGCGAGTAAAACTTGGTTAACTAAGCAAGCTAAACTAAAAAATAAACTTCACCCCAGCGCGAGGCTAGACTTATGACCTCTGCAACCGATCCATCCACCGCCCTCACTCCTTTCCCCGATCATACGCAGCTACCAGAGTCAGACGGTACATTTGTGAAAAATTGGCAAGAGCATCCCCAAAGCATCTTACTCACTGACTCAATTACACCTATCCTTAAACAATTACATCCTGAAGGTCAATATTGTATAGGTCAGGACTTAGGTATTTACTGGCGTTTGACAGATCCGCCAGAACGAGGCGCAGAAGCACCAGATTGGTTTTATGGAGGACGCTGGTTAAAATCTAGCTTCATGCCTGTTAGAATTGCGCGGTTGGTGCGATCGCTAATCTGAGAATTATGTTTTTTCGGTTCCACTAAAGGAGCGTTATCTACCTTCCGTTTAAACGCATCCACTGGTGTTTTTCCAGTCAGAAGCACATAAAGAGTTGCCGCCAGAGAATAAATATCGCTATATGCCCCTGTTGGTTTAGTATGTTGAGCATAAAGCTCAGGGGGTGTAAATCCCTCAGAAGTTTCCTTGGTTCGATTTGTGGTTAAGATGTGGTCAAAATCCAGAGCTAAACCAAAATCAATTAGCACCGCTTCAGATTGTCCTTCTCGCACCCGCAAAAAGATGTTTCCTGGATGTACATCTCGATGAATCAATCGATTTTCATGCACAACTATTAAAGCTTCACCAATTTGCTGAATGTAGCGTAGTGCTTCTTGTTCAGAAAGAATTTGTTGGCGACGATCAGCTAAATTTAATAAACAGCATTACCTTTATTTTTAATTTTGCGTTCCCATTTAATAATAAGACCTCCTTCATTTAACAATTTATTTAACAACTCTTCTAGCTGTGAGACTGACTCGAACAATCTATGAGCTATATATTCTTTTGCTGAATGCCAAACCAATTCAATTAAATTATAATCTGGACTATAAGGTGGTAGAAATTCCAGGATAATATTTGGCATTTCTGCCTTGATACGAGCTAAAATATCTTTTCTTTTATGGAAGCTGGCATTATCTAAGATAATCACTATTTTCGCAGAACATTTTCTGTTGTTTCAACACCCCTCCCAGCTAGAGCTATCCATTATAAACATCTTTCTTAACAGAGAAATTGACATAAGAGAGAAAATATGGTCTTGGTAGGAAAAGGGATAACAGCAGATCAAAGTC
>NZ_JBALEO010000029.1:0-892 GCF_036918015.1 Nostoc sp. | reverse complement strand
CTGCCACTCTCGAAAACGGCAACCCTCTGCCGAGTTGGTTAAGCTTCAATGCTACTACCAAAACCTTCAGTGGTACTCCCTTAAATGAAAACGTCAGTGCAAACGTCGGTAGCCTAAACATCAAAGTTACCGCCACGGATATTGCTCAAGCTCAAGCGAGTAATGTCTTTACACTCACTGTTAATAACACCAATGATGCGCCACAGGTGGCGAATGCGATCGCTAACCAACCAGCAACAGAAGACACAATTTTCAATTTCACTTTCCCAGACAACACCTTTAAGGATGTTGATGCTGGCGACATTCTCACCTACACCGCCACTCTCGAAAACGGCGACTCTTTACCGAGTTGGTTGAGTTTTAATGCTGCAACCAAAACCTTCAGTGGCACTCCCTTGAATGCGAATGTGGGTAGCCTCAACATTAAAGTTATCGCCACAGATACTGCTCTTGCTCAAGTTAGTGATGTTTTTGTACTCACCGTTAACAACACCAACGATCCGCCAGAGGTGGGGAATGAAATTGCTAACCAACCAGCAACAGAAGACACAGTTTTCAATTTCACTTTCCCAGACAACACCTTTATTGATATCGATGCTGGCGACATTCTCACCTACACCGCCACTCTCGAAAACGGCGACTCTCTACCGAGTTGGTTGAGTTTTAATGCTGCAACCAAAACCTTCAGTGGCACTCCCTTGAATGCGAACGTGGGTAGCCTCAACATTAAAGTTATCGCCACAGATACTGCTCTTGCTCAAGTTAGTGATGTTTTTGTAATCACCGTTAACAACACAAACGATCCGCCAGAGGTGGGGAATGAAATTGCTAACCAACCAGCAACAGAAGACACAGTTTTCAATTTCACTTTCCCAGACAACACCTTTATTGA
>NZ_JBALEO010000028.1:0-7082 GCF_036918015.1 Nostoc sp. | reverse complement strand
ATATGCTGAAATACTCAATTCGCTTGTTACTCCATTACTTGAAGTATAGAGAAATACCTGTGTTTAGTTAATTCATCCCGCATTTATGCAACGCCCAATTTTCTTTCTTGTCTCCTCCCAATTCCCAATCCCCAATCCCCAATCCCCAAATCAATTAGGAGTCAAAACTATGCCTGTTGAACAACGCTCTTACGACACCAACAATGGTTCCTTGCCTTATCTTTTTTCGCCTGTTTCTGACAATGCCAAGCAACCTGCACCCTTAGTAATTTTTCTGCACGGAGGACGCGATCGCGGCACAGATTTGAATGTGTTGCTGAAATGGGGTCTACCTCGTTTTGTAGATTCATCCAACTCCTTACCTTATGTATTTGCTGCACCCCAGATTCCGGCTGAACAGACTTGGGCAGATCGAGCAGATGATGTGCTTGCTTTGCTTGATGAACTGATCGCTTCCCAACCCGTCGATCCAGCGCGGGTAATATTAGCCGGGTTCAGCTTAGGTTCGGCGGGGATCTGGCATATTGCTGCTTTGCATCCCGATCGCTTCGCCGGTCTAGTACCTGTGTCTGGACGTGTACCCAAAACATTAGCAGAAAGCGAACTAGCTGCACTCAAAAACATTCCCGTTCAGATATTCCAAGGTGGACAGGACAAAAATCTGCCGATTGAGGATACAGAGAATTTTGTTGAGCGCTTACGCAAAGTCGGGGGGAAAGTCGATTTCACAGTGCTACCGGAAGGCGATCATTTTATTGCAGATGAAGTATACGGCGATCCGAAGTTGCAGCAGTGGCTAATTTCTCAGAATCGGCGTGAAATTTCTGTAGTTGCTTGAGGTGAAATCTTCAAAAACTAACTTGCAATATTCAGTGGGGTAGGCAGCGTCTTGCCTACCTAACATAACAATATATTAATATCTTCTAGAATGTTGAATTATGTCAGATTCTCGCAAAGAAATCAGAATTTGTTTTATCGGTGAATCCTTTGTCAATGGCACAGGCGATCCAGAGTTTTTGGGTTGGACAGGTAGAGTGTGCCGCAGTGCTGAGTCAAGAGGATACGCTATCACCCATTACAACTTGGGGGTGCGGGCAGAGACGAGTCGGTATCTCAAACAACGTTGGTATTCGGAAGTTTCCTATCGTCTCCCAAAAGAATCCGATGGTCGAGTAGTGTTTTCCTTTGGGGCAAACGATTCAGGATGGGCGGGTAAACAGCAAGGAATCGAACTTTCAGAGTCGATCGCAAATGCTCGCAGTATCTTAAGCCAAGCAAAGCAACTCTATCCAATCTTGATGGTTAGTCCGCCACCCTGCGGTGATGTCGATCAAGAAAAAAGAAATCAAATTCTTGCCAATCTATCAGAGGAATTCGCATTGGTTTGCGATCGACTAGATGTTCCGTATCTCAATGTGTTTTCTCGTTTGGTGAAGTCACCAATCTGGCTAGCAGAAGCAAAAGCTAATGATGGCGCTCACCCAAAAGCAGATGGTTATGCAGAATTTGCTGCGATCGTCCAAAACTGGGAAGGTTGGTTAAATTGGTTCACGCCTTAAAAATGCCGACATCGGGCTAATCATCGCTTAGTCAATGTGTCCTATAGGGTTTTAGTTTTGCGTTAGCGTACCCCTTTGGGGAAGCAAGCTACGCGTAGCATCTCATAGAGAAGCGGGGCGGAACGCACGTTGCATTCTATTTAAAAATATCCACACTTTTTCAATTAACAACATCTTTATGACCTTACCAACTACTAATCTCGGTAAAACTGGATTGACCGTTTCGCGCCTCTGTCTCGGCACTATGACCTTTGGTTTGCAGACTGATGAAGAAACTTCCAGGCACATCCTTGACACCGCAGCCGATGGCGGAATCAACTTTTTAGATACAGCCGACGTTTATCCCCTCGGCGGCGGGCTGGCCACTGCTGGACGCACTGAAGAAATCATTGGGCGCTGGCTGAAAGGCAAACGCGAACATTTTATCTTGGCTACCAAGTGCGTCGGTCGGGTTGGCCCTGCACCTTGGGATCAGGGGGCTTCCCGGAAACATATTTTGGATGCGATCGATGCTTCTCTGCAACGCTTGGGAACCGATTATATCGACCTGTATCAGTTGCACTCCGATGATGCTTCAACCCCCCTTGATGAGACTCTGGAAGCGTTGGATGCAGTGGTTCGTGCTGGCAAGGTGCGCTACATAGGGGTTTCCAACTTCTTAGCCTACCGACTCGCCCGTGCTTTGGGTCGTGCTGAGACGCGCAATCTAACCAAGTTCATCTCAATTCAGCCCCGCTACAACCTGTTATTCCGCGAAATTGAGCGAGAACTATTGCCCCTGGCCAAAGAAGAAGGACTGGGTGTAATTTCTTACAATCCATTAGCGGGTGGTCTACTTACAGGTAAACACAATTTTACTCAAGGCCCCACGTCAGGTACACGTTTTACGCTAGGTGCTGCCGCAGAACGTTATCAAGAACGCTACTGGCGCGATCGCGAATTCAATACTGTCGAAGATTTACGCACAGTCGCGGATCTCGCGGGATTTTCCCTCACCACCTTAGCAGTAGCTTGGGTTTTATCTAATCCCATTATCACTGCCCCCATCATTGGCGCTAGCCGTCCAGAACAACTTGCTGACAACCTCAAGGCGGTAGAACTAAAACTTGACGACAATTTGAAACAAAAGTTAGACGACATAACTGCCGAATACCGAAGAGGAGATTCTCTTCGTTAGGGATTGGGGAAGTTCCGAATAACAAATGACAAATGACAAATGACAACCAGAATTCCTTCAAATCAGAAATATCTCATGGATAAAATAGCTATGATTAAACGCCGCCGTTTTCTTCATGTTGCTACTTCCGGGCTATGTGGATTTTCTATGGCATATCTGTTAGGAAGTTGTAGCGAACAAAGCCAACAATCTTCTTTGACAAACAGTATTAATGCCAATGAAGGTTCCCTTGGGATAAAAACTAAAGTTCTACGCATGGGATATCAGAGTGCGGGGGATCTTTTCCGAAATCGGAAAGTTTTAGAGAAACGTTTAGAGCCGTTAGGCATTAAAGTAGAATGGGCGCAATTTGTCCAAGGGCCCCAACTAATGGAAGGGATGGCTGCGGGAAAAGTTGATGTGGGATCTGTGGGAGAAACACCACCAATTTTTGCACAAGTGGCTGGGTCACAACTTGTTTATGTAGTCGGTACACAAAGAAACCAACGGACAGGGACAAGTAGTGTGATTGCCGTTCCGCCTGAGTCTCCCCTTCAAAAGTTTGAGGATATCAAGGGTCAAGAAGTTTACTTTCAAAAAGGCTCGGCATCGCACTACTTTATTATCAGAGCGTTGCAGTCAATTGGCTTGACGCTCAAAGATATTAAAATCAGAAGTTTGCCGACTATCGAAGCGCGGGCTGCTTTTCTCGAAGGTAAAATTCCAGTTTGGATGACGGGAGATCCACACTATGCGATCGCTCAAAAAATGGGTCGAATTCGAGTCCTTAAAGATTCTGTTGGGCTAGATTCTCCTGGTGCTTATTATATTGCTGACAGAAAGTTTGCCGAGGAAAATCTTGGCTTGCTAAAAATTATCATTGAGGAGCTTAATAAGCTCGACAAGTGGGCAGACGCGAATCGAGGTGAAGTTGCCAAATTGATGATTACTGAACAAAAGCTCGATGCGGATGTGGTAGAAAAGGTGATGTCTCGTCGCACTTTCGTAGGACGCAGAGGACTCAGCCCTGCACTAATTAAAGAACAACAGCGTGTGGCAGATTTGTTTTTTGACGAGGGTGTAATACCAAAGAAAATCAACATTCAAGAAGCGTTACTCCCGCCTGACATTTATGCTGCAATCACACCATCAGAAATTATGGTCTAGTGGAGTACTTCTAAAAGTCTCTAATGCCATCGGACGGCTGATCTAGTCGTCCATTTTTATCTGGTAGAAAAGTTAAAATGATGCTAAGAGATCGACTTTCATGACCAAAAAAGCTAGACAATCCAAATCCTTTCAACGCGCTCCTGATGCACCAGATTTGCCATCAACTCCATTCAGGTTCATTTTGTATTTCGTTAACCAGTTTCGCTGGTGGTATGTATTAATGGTGATCCTGGAGGTAATACATGCAACCTGCGGCATTATGTTGCCTTATGCTATTGGCGAGATCATCCGGGGCGTGACGCGATCTACGGGCGACAGTAAGCCGATTTTTGATGCCATGAAGCAACCCTTGATGTTGTTCATCGGCTTGAGTGTTGGTGAAGTGGTATTCGGGCGATCGGCTGGACTCTTGCAGACGATTCTCCATCCGATCCACCGACAACATATTGTGCGATCGCTATATGCCTATTTACAGCACCATTCACATCGCTACCTAAGCAGCAGTTTTTCTGGGGCATTGGCACATCGGATTAGCGAAACTTCTCTAGGTGTTACCCAGACGATGCAAATGATGATTACTGAATTTATGCCAGTAATTGTTGTGTATACTGTCGCCACGACGATACTGTATCGCGCCTATCCTCCACTGGCTGCACTCGTGGGAATATGGGCAGTTCTCTTCATCAGTATTTCGTTCTGGCTGGCAACTCGCTGCCGATTTTACTCCCGGAAAGCCGCAGCCGCCAGAAGTGAGACAACTGGCATCATTGTAGATACAGTCACAAATCTCACTAGTAGCCGACTATTTGCTCGCTTTGGTTTTGAACGACGTTATTTGAATGAGCAATTAAGGCACGAACTCAAACACGTGAGAGAGTCCAACTGGTACTCTGAGCGAATTCGCTGGTTTCAGTTCATCTCAGCAGCTATTTTGAAAATCAGCACCCTGTATTACTCGCTCTCTCTTTGGAGTCAAGGAGCGATCGCTACTGCTGACTTTGTTGTAGCAACTAGCTTATCACTGTTGATCATTAGTGAAGCCCGAAATTTGAGCCGCCGCTTTCTGGAATTTTTTGAACATGTTGGGAATGTTGCCAATGGTGTTTTCACCATCGTTCAACCCCACGAATTAGTCGATCGCGAGAAGGCGATCGCCCACTCAATCACTCAAGGTAAGATTGAGTTTCGGCGGGTAAATTTCAACTACACAGATGAAAAGAAAGTTTTCAACAATCTTTCTGTAACTATTCAAGCGGGACAGCGTGTTGGACTGGTGGGCTTGTCCGGCTCTGGAAAATCCACCTTTGTCAATCTGATTTTGCGTTTATTCGACCCACAATCTGGACAGATTATCATTGATGGGGTCGATATTCGAGACATGACTCAGGATGCGCTACACGCTCAGATCAGCTTAATTCCCCAAGATCCGTCTCTGTTTCATCGCACTTTGCTAGAAAATATTCGTTATGGACGCTTGGATGCAACCGATGAGGAAGTGATCGAGGCTTCGCGAAAGGCTCATGCTCACGATTTCATCGTCCAAAGCAAGGATGGTTACAATTCTCTGGTGGGCGAACGTGGTGTCAAGTTGTCTGGAGGGCAGAGACAGCGCATTGTGATTGCGCGAGTAATCCTCAAAGATGCGCCGATCCTTATTTTAGATGAAGCCACCTCTAGCCTGGATTCAATCACCGAAAAAGCAATCCAGGATACCCTCGACTTAGCAATGAATGGGAAAACGGTCATTGTGGTAGCTCATCGATTATCTACCATCGTCCATCTCGATAGGATTTTGGTGTTCGACAAAGGTCGGATTATCGAAGATGGTTCTCACACCAAACTGCTGGCACTCGGCGGCGCTTACTACAGATTATGGAAAATGCAAGCAGGTGGATTTTTACCGGAAAATCTCGACGAGGTTCGCACTGGCACAGATAATATCGAAGAGGGAATGATCGCTTGACATTTGCCGCTACTTGAGGTTTATCGAACAGAATTCAGGAGTCAGGAGTCAGAATTCAGCAATGTTTTCTGTGCGAGTGGCGGATAGCGCAGCGTTAGCGAGTCATCGAGCGTCTGAATAACCGGGTTTAAGACCCCCACCAAATCGTAGATTTGGTGGTCATCGAGCGTCTTGATTCTGACTCCTGTTAGCATAGCGGGGCGTAGCCCATTCTGACTTCTGAATTCTTCTTCAATTCTCTCCCCATCTCAAAACCCCAAAACGCGATCGCATTTATAATTAAATTACTGTCTTAGTTATAGCCTCAGTTGAGAGTAAGAAAGACAAATTATAAACATATATTTGCAATAAAAGAGGTCTAGAAATGAAAAGTGAACAGGAACGCGAGCAATTAATTAAAGAGATTAGCATCCTGTTAAATCAAGCTTATGATAGTACTTTAGATGAGATTTACGCACTAATTCAAACAATCGAAGAAGAAGAAGAAGAAGAAGATTTAAAAGCCTATGACAAAGCAAAAAAAGAAGCTAGTTTTGAGAATTCATTGTCATGGGAAGAAGCTAAAAAAGAACTAAAAACAGGAATCGAAAAGGAAGTTGCGTGAGTTATAAAGTTGAAATATTGAGGGGTGCATTGAAGCAACTTAAAAAAATACCGTCAGAACTTCAAGAACGTATACAAATTAAAATTGATGATTTAGCTACAGAACCACGTCCAAATGGGGTCAAAAAGCTAAAAGGGAAAGAAAATGCTTACAGAATTAAAGTAGGTGACTATCGCGTTATCTATGATATTTTCGACGATCTTCTAGTGGTGAATGTTGTGGAAGTCGGACATCGTAAAAATATTTATAAAGATGGAAGTTGAGAAGCAAGAAAAACTTAGAGCGATCACACCTCCACAAACCAAACGCGATCGCCCTTCCCCACAAAACCCAAATGCGTAGACGCAAAGCGGCTTGTCGTTAGACATCGCACATCGCCCAGATCCCTCTACTCCGGTAAACTCTCTAAATTCTCTCGCGTCACCGTAGCCATATATTCATCCTGATACTCAACATATATCTCCAACGCTGTCTGCAAATTAGCCCTAGCTTCCGCGTAATTCTCCTGCACTTGTGCAAGCAATCCTAATACTGCGTAAGTGCTAGCACTCGAATAGCGATCGCCAAATTCGATATATATTTCCAGGGCTTGTTGATAATAATCCTGTGCCTGGTCGTATTCCCGCAACT
>NZ_JBALEO010000027.1:0-78725 GCF_036918015.1 Nostoc sp. | reverse complement strand
ACTGACTGTAATCTGTGACTGTGCAACGAATGCCTTTACCATCTATTGCCAATCTTTCTCCTGGTATTGGTGGAACAAAAACCGATGCCCAATTATTGAATAAGTCGGTGAATGGTTGAAAATCTAATGTTTTCAGTACTCGTCGGAACGTTGAGTAGGATGGAAACTTGATTGTCTCATCTAGGTTTAACAGTTCAATCAAGCTTTGTCTGTGTACTCTGGTAAAATCTTCCAATGGTCGGTAGCCCCAATACCCAGTCATTGCTCCCAATAAGATCAGCAATAATACCAACCAGAATTCATGTCTTCGTCCCCGAATGTGCCGATAGTCTGGGATTTGCTGCAATTGTTCGATGAGATTCATACTTTTTATCTATCAATTTTTCTCCACCCTCTACAAATCATTATTATTTTTCTTTCTTTGTATGAAACCACCCTGCTTCCCTACAAGGGAAGGGGAGTAAGCCTCAAAGCCTCTCTCCTAAAAGGAGAGAGGTTTGGAGAGAGGTCAGAGTGTATTGCCTACAAACGAGAAGTACCATATTCAAAAGAAAATAGCTGTAAATTGACTATTTCCTAGACTGAATTGCTTTGATTAAGTCATAAAAAGGTTGCCAATTATCTTCCTGGGCAATTGCTTCCCAAATAGACTCAATTACTGGTCTTAATAATACCGTTTTCGGATTATTAACAGCTAGAGTTTGGGCAATTATATCGGTGCGATCGCTATCAAAATCATTCAAAATTTGATGGTATAGTATGCACCAATCATCAAAAATTGCTGACGCACCCGGTACTGGTACAATATCGGAACCATTCATTACAAAACCTGGTTCATCTCGCCATTTCGATGAAAAAGTGCGAACCATCTCATAAAAGAATTGGTGATAACCAACTTGGCTCACTTTCAAAAATTCAATCGTTAGATTCAAGAGTTCTTGAGCTTGTGGATGTGCCAACTCCATAAAACCCAACTTTTTCAACATCAAAGAACTGTATTCAGCTTGATAATATTCATCAAACCTAGCTAATCCAGACTCCATTTCGGCTTTATCAATAATCGCCTTTAAAGGTTCTTGGAGCATTTGTAAATTCAACTGACAAATACTTGGTTGATTACCGTAACAGTAGCGTCCAGAATAGTCAAAATATGCAGCTATAAAGTAGGGGTTATAATTAGGGATAAATGCGAAAGGTCCATAATCAAAACTCTCTCCTGTAATCGACATATTGTCAGTATTCAAGACTCCATGACAAAAGCCAGCCGCCATCCACTGCGCGACTAGTTCTGCAACCCGTTTAACTAATTCGGCGTAAAACAGGGCATATTTATCTTCTTCAGCATTTAAGTGTCGATAATACTGCTCAATTACGTGGTCTAACAGCTTCTTAGTTAAATCTGGACGCTGGAAATAGTGCAGTCGCTCAAAAGTGCCAAACCGAATATGAGAACTGCTCATCCTAATCATCACAGATGAACGGGTAGGCGAAGGTTCATCGCCCCGCCAAAGTGGTAAACCTGTTTCAATCATACTCAGACAGCGCGAAGTACGTACACCCAAGTAGTGCAATGCTTCCGCAGCCAGAACTTCCCGCACCCCGCCTTTGAGCGTGAGCATACCATCGCCACCACGGGAGTAGGGCGTTCTCCCAGAACCTTTAGTGCCAAAATCGTATAATTTGCCATCATTGGCACGTACTTGCCCGTAGAGAAAGCCTCTACCATCACCCAACTGTCCGTTATATTCACCAAATTGATAGCCGTGGTAACGCAGTGCCAACAAGGGTTTGCGTCCCTGAAATTGACCAAAGGCTGCGATGAAATCTTCGTCTTTGACTACTTGGGGGTCTAGACCAAAACGGGGTAATAGTTCATCGTTACGCCAACGCAGGAGGTGTTGAGGAAATTCTGCCGCTGCAACCTCATCGTAGTAGTCGCCGCCTAGAGATTCTAAAGCGGTTTCGTAGTTGAGGGTGAGAAAAGGATTGCTAGAATTCTTGTAGTTTGGGGTTTCAGCCAGAGTCATTACGAGCAAAGCTTAATTCATTCTTCCTTTAATACTACCTCTGGCTTCAGCATCATCAGCATAGACGCAAAAAGCAACCCATCTCTAAAATATGGCAGCGCCATTATCAAAATCTGGAACGCTTCAGGAAGCAGGAGTAACCCACCTTTAAAAGCGTGGAATTAGAAGCAAGTACGAAGCCCTTCGGACATCCTACGACAACCCGGATTTCTCACGCATAGTGTAGGCTTCAGGGGAAGAGGAGTGTGGGGAGTGTGGGGAGTGTGGGGAGTGTGGGGAGTGTGGGGGGTAAGACTTCTTCCCCATCCTCCCACACCCCTTGGATTTCTCACTTGTGAGAAATCCAGGGACAAGCGTCTTCCCTTCTCCCAAAAGGAGAAGCTAGCGCTAAAGAAGAAGACTGCACTGACTCTTTTGTATTTTATGATACTTTCAGGTCGAGACAATTCTTATTTTAAAGCGAATGATTCAAAACTAAAGTTTTCATTTATAATCCTTTGCTCTTGCCTTCTTTTAGAATAAATAAAGTTTTACAATTAAAAAAATAAGACTGGCTCACCCGAAGTTTGGATAAAATCCGCCAGTCTTCCGAAACTTAATCTTAATTAAATAAAGCTGATTTTTTATTTTTTAATTGGTTCTGATGGTGGTGCAGCAATTCCTACTGGCTTTGATGTTGTTTGTGATACCTGTGAAGCTAGAATTTTTTTCACTTGCAGGTTATAAGCTTGCAAAATTGATTGAACCTGTTTCTGTTGATCTTGATTCAGATCCAAAGATTTTAACACTATTCTGATTCTCTGACGGGATTGCAGTGCCGCCTTAAATTTAGTATCTTGGGACGGGTTTAATAGAGCCTCAATATCTTTATCTCTTTGCTGGCGAGCAACTTGGATTTGTAGCCGCTGTTGCTGTGTGAGTTTGATTGGCTGGTGTGATCCAGCACTAATCTGAGTTTTTAAGGCTGGTGTAGTGGCAGAATTTAGGCCTGGTGCTGCCAAGACAACTCCGTTTAAGATGGTAGCAAAAGCGAAGATAGTCGAAAAGACAGATAAGCACTTTCTAGAATTAATGAGCATTTTAAAAGACTCCTCAACTATTTAAGAAAATTGGACACATCGGCTAAAGCTAACTTTAATAACTAAGCCTGGTAGTGAACAAATATTACTATTGCATTTGCTTGTGGAGTTGTTGTGTAGTTATTATGAATTTACTATGAATTTGTAGATATTCACAATTGATATATTAAATTCATTCCGATTTCAATATTATAGTATTGCGAATAGCTGTAATCTGGGCATAAATGACTAAATAAAATAAGTATTTGAGTGACATTTAAGCCTCATTTACATATTGATTTGGATTGACTAAATAAGGTTTTTAAATGGCAATGATAAATGAATTAATATTTCAATGAGTATAGTCGATAAATTAAAACAAAAATCTTGAGAAAGTTCTCAGTATGTTTTAAAAGTTAGGTATTTTCCAATGAGGATTTGTCAGACTTGTCAAAATATGATCTTCCCATTGCCCATTAATTAACAAATAGTCTCTAGCGTATCCTTCAACGACAAAACCGAGTCTTTTGAGTACATTACCACTGCGCCGATTGTGAGGCATATAATTAGCCATAACTCGGTGAAAATTTAACTCTTCAAATAGATATTGAGTTGCGGATTTTAACCCCTCTGTCATATAGCCTCTACCTTGTTTATTTTCAGCAAGGCTATATCCCACATAGCAAAAATGAGCGGCTCCTCGGACAAAATTACTAAAATTGACTGTTCCAATCACTACGGTAGGATTTTTTTTGGTAAAAATAAATAGTTTTAACGATTGCCCATTGATAAATTCTAGAAAACTATTCTCTATCTGATATTGCCAATATTCTTCAGTGAAAAAACCATCAGCCCAAAGAGGGTAAAATGGAGTGAGATAAGTTTTGTTATCTATAAAGTATTTGAGAATTTGGGGTATATCTTCATGGATCGCTGCTCGTAATAATAGGCGATCGCTTGCAATTATTGGCAGTTCTGATATCATAAATTACTTAATCGGCGGGATCTCTTCTGAGAATATTCTCTAAATTTTATAAATTCTCTCATAAACTGCGGTTTAGCAGCAGTTAGATTAGCTGTCTCATTATCAGGGCTTACGCAAGTGTCATAGTTTTTTCATAAAGTTTGTCAACGGTCAGAGGTCAATTAACTGATTTTATATAGACTTTGAACTCTTGACCAGCATGACAAAAGATATATGTATACCCAATGCCCTTTACACAAAGATGGGGTGAGTATTTTTGCTCTTAATCTGCCATTCAACCAAAATCTTGATAAGCTGATGTCTAATATCTAGAGCGGAAGGATTGAGAGCCAATGGGTGATAAAGCACAGTCCAGGGTACAACTTCGATATAAATAGCTTTGCCCAAAGGCTGTACCGCAGCAGATTTAAGCAAAAGACAGCTCAAGATTTAACCCAGTCTACAAGAAGGATAGTGATGTGGTGGGAATACGCTACGATTGGCAGGAATTAGAGATTCGGGCGATATACAACACGCCATTGCTAGAGCTTATTTATCAAGCTGCTAGCGTGCATCGCCAATATCATGACCCAACAAAAATACAAGTTTGTAAGCTTATATCTATCAAAACGGGAGGTTGTCCAGAAGATTGTAGCTACTGCGCCCAATCTTCTCGCTATAAAACAGAGGTAAAGGCGCAAGCACTCCTAGAAAAAGAAACAGTAGTTAACATCGCTCAGAAAGCTAAAGAAACTGGTGTTAGTCGCATCTGCATGGGTGCTGCTTGGCGCGAAGTGCGGGATAACTCACAATTTGAGGAAGTCCTGGAAATGGTTAAGGATGTGACTGCAATGGGTTTAGAAGTGTGCTGCACTCTGGGTATGTTGACGGCAAATCAAGCTAGGAAATTGGCAGAAGCGGGACTTTATGCCTACAACCATAACTTAGATACCTCGCAGGAATATTACAGCACAATTATTACCACAAGGACTTATGGCGATCGCTTGAACACAATTGAGAATGTCCGTCAGACAAATGTTACTGTCTGTTCCGGTGGCATCTTGGGTTTGGGCGAAACTGTTGATGACCGGGTTGGGATGTTACAAACTCTGGCAAATTTACATCCACATCCAGAGTCCGTGCCGATTAATATTCTTTCACAAGTACCGGGCACACCTTTAGAAAATCAGCCTGATGTTCCCATTTGGGATATTGTGCGGATGATTGCCACAGCCAGGATTTTAATGCCAGCTTCAGATGTGCGTCTTAGCGCGGGGAGGGCGAGACTTTCTCAAGTTGAGCAAGCTTTCTGCTTTATGGCAGGAGCCAATTCTATCTTTTCTAGCGATGATAACAAGATGTTGACAGTAACAACTCCCTGTCCAGATTACGATACTGACCGAGAAATGCTGAATTTACTTGGTTTGGGAATGCGTCCGCCTTCCCAAAGACAGGAGAAGGTAGCAAGTTCGGTTGTTGTAGGGTAAATATCTGATTGTGGGATGGGCCTTTCGGCTATCCCACAATAAATAATTGGATATTTTTACTTGAATTCCCTAAGCAGCTGTCAATAAAATCAACTGCTGTTGCAAAAGGGTTCTTACCCCATCCAATCCCAGTTCTACATTTGTCAATATGTCTGCAACTGTGAAATTACCATCACATCTTTGCATAAACTCAAACTCTGCTACAGATAAATTAACTATCTGGTAATCGTAATTAAAGAAACATTGACTGGGAAATCCCTCAAGACAAGGATTCAGTTCGGGAATCGCTGCCAGTAATACGTTATCTTCTGACCAGTCCGCTTTGATTAAAGGAGGACGACCGAGGAAAAACTCGTAATGAGTTACTTCTGGGTCTAATAATTCTATCAGGCGATAAAGCTGGCGATCGCTCAATTCTTTTGCCCGTTCTACTAACTCTGGTGCTTTACCCAAAAGTCTCTCTAAATCCCAGAAACTCGGATTCGAGAAACCAATAAATTCCAATCCCGAAGCATCAATTAATTCAAACAGCGTTTCAATGTTGTAGTCAATTTCCTGGGGATGAACGTACATATCAGCAAAGTATTCATCCTTGTTGTTTTCTAGCGACCAACGTTGTTTATCGTATTTGACAATTCGGTTATTTTCTGGTAATGAAGCAAATATTTGTCGCCCGACTTGCACACCATCGCGGTAGTCGCCTTTTTTGTCACCTTGAATAAGTGCGATCGCTTTTTGCATGAGTTGAATTTCCCAGCGCCCCAATTCTCCATACACAAAAATGTGCATTAAGCCGCCTGGAGCTAACTTCTTTGCCAAAGCTTGAATACCGCGAATGGGATCGGGGGTATGGTGCAAAACGCCAACACAGTTAATTAAATCAAACTCACCCGGCAACTGTTCCACATCAAACAAACTGAGGTGATGAAATTCAACGCGGGTAGCCCCTGAACGCTGACAACGTTCTTTGGCTACAGCTAAAGCGCCTGTGCTGAGGTCAATTCCCACAACAGAAGCCTGGGGATTGAGGTGAACCAGGTACTCCGTACCCACACCAGTACCGCAACCTGCATCTAAAATCCGAATATCTTGCTTTTGAGGTTTTTGACCTGTACAGAAGTTATGAGCAGCTAGCCAATTCCAGCGCCAGTTGTAGCCTGGGGGTGGTTCATCCAACAGAGCTTCTGGCGGAAAGGGGTAGGTATTGTAGAGTTTGGCAACAGCAGCACTAACAGTTTGGGAATCTGACATGGTAAGTAAATCTTGGGGGAATTCTGAGTTTATCGAATATTTGTTGCTCACAGCCAAGAAGTTTTACCACCCGTTTGCAGCAAGTTGAGTTAAACTGGTTTGTTGTATAAATTTTACATCCAGCGTTAACAACTGGTTACTTCTGAAATGTCAGCAATAATGAATAAACCCATTCATAAAATTCTCTTCGGGAGTCCCGGAACTGGCAAAAGCCACAGAATTGTTTCCGAGATTATCCCTAACTACTTAGGTATAGATGAATCCACTCATCCTGAAAACATTATCAAAACAGTTTTTCACCCAGAATATACTTATGGGGATTTTATGGGTAAATTAGTACCAATCACGATGAGATCAGGGAAAGTAGAATACAACTATTATGAAGGACATTTTTTAAAAGCACTATCTCGAGCTTATAAAAATATTAAGGAAGCCTATGATAAAGAGGGTAAACAACTCAACCAACCAGAAAATGTTGCTCTTGTAATTGATGAAATTAATAGAGGTAATTCCTCAGCTATATTTGGTACTGCTTTTCAACTTTTAGATATAAATGAAGATGGTTGGTCAAGTTATGGAATTAATCTAACCGATATCGAATTTTTAAAGTTATTAGAATTAATCGGAACAAAGTTTGGTTACGATGAAAGAGGAAATATCAATGAGTACAGATTACAACCTTACGATGGAGTTGCTAAATTAGAGACATTACAAAAGAAAATTGAATTTTTAAGGTTTGATTTAGTAAATAAGATTATCAGAATTCCGCCTAATCTTTCTATCCTCGCTACCATGAATACTTCTGATAACTCAATTTATTTCATGGACAGTGCATTCAAACGTCGCTGGGATTGGGAATTTGTGAACTGGGATGAGAGTAAGCCTAATACGGCGACGTATGGAAAAGGAGGAATTTTAGATGAGAATGAATGGAAAAAGCTTATTAAAAACCTAAATAACTTTATCAAAAGCCATCATGCCTCAATTCGAGGAATTGAAGACAAGCAAATCGGCTATTATTTCATCAAACAGCCTGTAACTGCTGAACAGATACAGAATAAACTAATGTTCTTTTTGTGGGACAGTGTTTTTAATCGTGATAAAAAGCCACTAGTGGATCTTCTGAAGGTAACAAAAGATAATCTTGTGACTTTTGGAGATTTCACTAAACTACATAATACTTTAATTAAAAATATAATGAACCTTGCTGATTGATTTGGGTGTCATAATTTAAATTTGAAACACTAGCCTCTATGTTTAACGTTCCATGTTTGACTTTTCAAGGCTTAATATAGTCAAAAACACTAACGATTTTTTCATTGGTATTCGCAAGTCTACATTGGAAGGTAACTTCGAGTTTTGTCTGCCCAATGGCTTTGATAATTTCCCAGAAGGTGACTTCGATGCAGTACGAAATTTATTTTTCAAAATGTATCGCACCTTTCGTAAGTTTGAAGCCGATAATTTAGACAACAAACGATTCAACATAAATAAACCTGATTTTCAACAAGAGCAGGATCAGACAACTCTTTCATCTGGTGGAGTCAAGATCCAAACAGAAGAAGGAGATGTTTGTGTACTCTACAGTAAGATTAAAATGATTGAGCGGGTTCTGGAAGCCTACGATGAACTGGCGATCAACTCGGTTCAAAAGAAAGTTAGACGTAGTGAAGACATCGAATATTCTCAAATTCACAAGTATCTAGATCGGGCTATTTATCTAAAAGACAATCTAAATAACGATGTAATCTATGTTGAGGCGATGGATCTGCCGCGTTCTACGGTACGCTATGAAAGCACTGATCTTGTAAATCTGTATTGCTATATTTTAGATGAGATTATAGAGCAGTTAAATAGCGATGTGCCGGATAACATTAAAGCACGCAGTCAAGATATCCGCTTTCTTGCCCAACGCTTTAAGGAAGATTATCTCACTAGTAACCAATCTATTTTTGGCAAAGATACCTTTGAAGAGACTATTAGTATTCTCAAAGAAGCGCTAGATAACATAGAGAAAAATACTTACTACAAGGATGCTGACTATTGGGGAATTTACGAAGCTATTGAAACATTCCTCTACGGTGAGATAAATCCTGAGCAAGGTGATGGTGAATTCTGGGGAGTGCATGGATTTTCCCTAATTTGGGAGGATATGTGCAACACCTATTTCTTTAAAGAACACCGCGACGAAATTTGCTATGCAGATACGGACATACCTCTGAAAGGTTATCAGAACTCAAAAAGAGAAGGAGAAGATAAAAATCGAGTCGGAAACCGCAAAGCTAATGGTGGAACTGCATACTGGAATCAATGGGTTTACTGCAAAACCTTGAGAATTTCCAAGAATTCAGGGAAAGTCGCAGAAAAAGCAGAAAAATTTGAATGGGACGAACTGTTTTGTATTGAATTTGATTTAAATGAGAGAATCGGAAATTTATCCTCTAGATCCAATGAGATTGAAAAACAAAGTAAAATTAAACGTCGTTTTATTCGTCCTGATTTAGTTTTAGAAGCTAAAGCTACAACAGTAGACTACAACTTTAAGGAGGGTAAAACTATAAAAATAATTGATTATAAAAATTTACCACTGGAGTTTTACAATAATAAGGGATTTCCAAAGTGGGTCAACAAGTATAGGGATGATCTAGTTAAGCAACTTACATACGAATATGCTCTACAAAAAACACATAATATTTCCGCAAACGAGTTTTTTATTCCCTATTATTATGAGGTAGTACCATCTGATCCATTGGGGGAATTGGAACCAGAGCTAAACCTTAAAGGTATAACAGTCTTTAGGGCAAACTTCTCTTTAATACAAACTATTTATCTAGAAGATAATTTATGAATTTTAAGAAAAGTATAATAGGAACTTTTTCAGGAGATGCGGAGTTTGAGAGCGCTTACGTTCCGTTTATTTCATTTGCTAACGATGGGCAAAAGAAGGCTATAGAGAATTATATATTTATGCAAGTAGATGAATTTTTCCAAAAAATATATCCCGCTGGTGTCATCAGAACTCAATTATCGTATTCCAAACTTATTACAGAAAAAGATTTTCAAGATTCCAACAAAGTAAAAATAAGCTATTTTTATGAAAACTTATTCCATGACTTAGAACGAGGCTCTGATGGTAAATTAGAATTAAAAATTAAATGGAGCATAACTTTTGATGAAAAATGCACTCCTATTCAAGTAGCAAATCTTCCTCCAAATTACCGTGGGTATGGGTATGAACATAAACTGTCTTCTAAAGACGTGAAAAGTCGAAAATATGGTATTATAGAAATAAATAGAATGCCAGTATTTTACTATATTTACTTTACACTTAAAGAAATATTAGATATAGCTAAACAAATAAAAACATAATTGAAATTGCATCTAAATCATCCTTGGTTAATATATTTATTGTGGAATGTGCAGTTGTTAGAGAGGTAGTTATCACAGCTAAATTCACAATATCTTAAGCTTGAAATTTTTATATTGATTATAATATTTCGGTCAATTTAGCCTTGATAAAAATTAAGATATAGTCCAATCTTCTAAACGCAAATTAGGAACTTTCTCAAAATCCTTCCGATTGCGGCTTACTAAAATACCATTTAACGACAACGTAATTGTCGCAATACGTAAATCTTGAGTACCAATGCGGATTCTTTGGCGAATCAAGTCTTCGTAAGAATTAATAGCATACTCGTCAAATGCTAGCGATCGCACGTTTTTGAAAAACTCTAAAGTAGCCTGTAACTTGGCGTAAGCTAATACCAATGCCTCAGATGAGGAAGCCTTTCTAATTACATTAAACCTCCCACGCAGTTGTTCTTCAACTGTAATTATCGTTATGGCAATCTCTTCAGAATTAACTGCATTGATACGCTGCGTGACAACTGGATGTCGCTGTTGAAAAAGTGAGACGTGATCCGTATCAAGTATCCATAAAGTCACTTAGTTTCATCCTCTGCATCAAGTTGTCGATAATATTCCTCCATTTGTGAGTCAAGTTCACGGCGATCAGCTTCTATATATGCCAGCATCTCGTCAAATTGCGGATCATCCTTGAACATACCCGCAAATTTCATCCAAGGATGTTCGGTTTGGGGAGGTTCAATTTCCAAAGTCACTATTTCTGGTTTTCGCTCTTGTAAAAGTTGAATTAGTTTTTCTAGTGCTTCTTCTTTAGTTACACCAGAGCCTTTAAAATCTGGTAAGCCTAGCACTGTCGCACTAACTCCACCATCTGGTTTATTTTCAATCAGCACATCATAATTTAACTTGGGTACAGTATTGTTAGGATAAGTTTTTACAGTTAAATTCATAATATTTTCAACCTGGAAGTTTTATATTGATTATAACTGCTGACCTACTTACTGCTAACTTGAGAGTTTGTACGTGTTAGCGTAGCGTTTCGTAGATGACTACAAACCTTTAAGAATTTACACTGCCTTACTTATCTATGGTTTGATTTTTATCATATTGTCTTTTGCGATCGCACCAATGATTTACAACCAATCAGAGTTTGATTTACGCTGTGAGTGGGGTATACAAGGAGTTGCTCAACTCGCTCCCATCAGTGATGTAATTGTAATAGTTGATATTCTCTCTTTTTCTACTTGTGTAGAAATTGCCACCAACAACGGCGCAATAATTTTTCCCTACGCAATGAGAGATGAATCTGTGATAGATTATGCCAAGTCAGTGCAAGCAGAATTGGCAAGTCATAGACAACGTTGGACAATAAGTGGATATTCTCTCTCACCAAAATCGGTGGCTCAGATTCCTGCTGGAACCAGACTAGTTTTACCGTCACCCAATGGTTCTTTTCTGACTTTACATACAGGGAATACACCAACTTTGGCTGGTTGCTTGCGAAATTGCCAAGCTGTAGCGCAGTTTGCTCAAAATTATGGTGATAAAATCGCTGTCATTCCTGCCGGTGAGAGGTGGAAAGAAGATGGTAGCTTACGTCCTGCATTTGAAGATTTGATTGGTGCTGGGGCAATTCTGAGTCATTTACAGGGCAGTCTATCACCAGAAGCCGAAGTCGCTGTGACAACATTTCAAGCTTTCCAGCAAGATTTATTGGGGTACTTGAAAAAATGCAGTTCGGGTAAAGAGTTGATTGAAAAAGGTTTTGAATCAGATGTTGAACTGTCCGCCGCCTATAACGTAAGTGATTGCGTGCCTTTATTTACTGATAATGCTTATATTAAAATAATTCGTAATTAAAGACTGTTAAATAAGTTGATTTAGACCTCGACTGCAAAAAAAGCGCCACCTATAGACGTAGACGTACCCCTTTGGGGAAGCAAGCTACGCGTAGCGTCTCGTAGATAAAGAGAATTAAACTCAAAAACTACGAATTACGAATTACGAATTACGAATTAGTTAAACGTCGCATTGATTGGTTTGGCAATATTTGGCATTATCTATAAACTCTTGTAACTTATTCAAGGGAATTATCTGCAATGATGACCCACCTTGTACTTCAGCTGCAATGTAAGCAAACTTTTGTCCACGATAAAACTGGTCACGTCCAACTTTGGTGATATATCGGGACTTCTGGAAATCATTGCCAATATTAGAATTATAAATATTTTGTAACAATTTCACTGCATTGGCATTTTTTGTGGTGAATTTGAGGCGTTTATCACCACTAACAGTTATACCTTCTTTAGTTACTGTCCCACTTTGAGAAGTGACATCAGCATAAAAGTATAAATTTCCCTTTGTACCCTCGTAGCCGTGGGCTTCGCTGTTGTATCTTAGTGTTGGTAGTTGAGGTCTGCTCTTTGCCCACTTGACAACGCTGCTGATGTTTTGTTCTGGAAGCGCATTTGCCGGAGTGACAGCCAAAATAACTGCGATCGCAGTTAGGGTAGCATTGAATAAATAGTTAAATTTAAAACTTCTCTGCATAGTATTTCCCCTGTATATAAATTGGTATTTACAGATTCAACCGCCACAAATTAGGAATTTATTTCAGTGCGGTGTCAATTATAAATATGAAGTCTTTAGTAGCAAAAACAACTTAACATCGACTCATGACTACTGTCCAGTAACTAAGTACAACATTTCATTAATTCCTAGCGGATTCTCTGTAAGCCTCTGCGCTTACCTTGGCGTTTAAATAAAAAAGAAACCAGTAGACAGTTTCCATACTACTTAGTTACAAAACTTAGACTTTATCTCAGGCAAACCAGGGTATGCACTTTTAAGACTAGAGGCATTCAAGATATAAGGTTCTACATACTTCTTAATAAATCCGCCTTGAGAACGCAAAACGTTCTAATCTAAAAGCTAACTGGGTTAATTTACTGGCAGTTTTGCAGGCAATACTCTCAAGCTCATAAAGCATAGACACACCGATGTGTCAAGCCTCAAAACAATCCAGACTTAACATATAAACGCTTATGATGGGAGTTTTACAAATCCGATGAGTGTTAAGGCGAGTGGTGGAAGCTCGGTTGCGCGTCCGCAACTATATCAAACCCTAACTGTATCCACGATTATCCAAGCAGAGCAGCAAGACCGCTTCTTGGGAAATGGTGAATTAAATGAACTAGCAAGCTATTTTGCATCTGGTGCAAAGCGTCTAGAAATTTCTCAGACGCTGACAGACAATGCCGAGATTATTGTGTCTCGCGCTGCCAACCGGATTTTTGTCGGTGGTTCGCCAATGGCTTTTTTAGAAAAGCCCAGAGAAGCAGAACTAGTAACCGCTGGTGGTGGTAAAGATGCTAGAGAAGACCTCAGACTAGGAACCGTAACCTACGTTGAAAGTCGTGGTGGGTTCCTAGAAAATTTACGTTCAATCTTTAATTCATCCCCTAGCGGCCCGACACCCGCAGGTTTCAGACCAATTAACATTGCTCGTTATGGGCCAAGCAACATGGCCAAGAGCTTGCGGGATTTATCCTGGTTCTTGCGCTACGCTACTTATGCGATCGTTGCTGGCGACCCCAACATCATAGCGGTGAATACAAGGGGTTTACGGGAAATCATTGAAAATGCCTGCTCTGGTGAAGCAACGCTAGTAGCTTTGCAAGAAATCAAAGCTGGGGCACTTTCATTTTTCCGCAACGATGCTGAGGCTACAGAAATTGTGTCTCAGTACATGGATGTTTTGTTAACAGAATTCAAAGCAGCCACACCTTCAAATAAAGTTCGCCAACGCCCATCTGGCGACCAACAAGGGTTACAACTGCCGCAAATTTACTTTAATGCCGCAGAACGTCGTCCCAAGTTTGTCTTGAAGACTGGGTTATCAGCCACCGAAAAAAATGAGGTAATCAAGGCCGCATATCGGCAAATCTTTGAGCGCGACATTACCCGTGCTTATAGCTTATCCATATCTGACCTGGAATCCAAGGTGAAGAATGGCGACATCTCTGTGAAAGAGTTTGTCCGTCGTTTAGCTAAATCTCCCCTTTACCAAAAACAGTTTTACCAGCCTTTTATTAACAGCCGAGTCATCGAACTAGCTTTCCGTCACATTCTAGGACGGGGACCAAGTAGCCGCGAAGAAGTACAAAAATACTTCTCGATTATTTCTAAGGGTGGTCTACCAGCTTTAGTAGATGCCTTAGTAGATTCTGCTGAATACAGCGACTATTTTGGTGAAGAAACAGTACCCTACCTGCGGGGTCTGGGTCAAGAAGCACAAGAATGTCGCAACTGGGGGCCGCAGCAAGACCTGTTTAACTACAGTGCGCCTTTCCGCAAGATACCTCAGTTCATTACCACATTTGCGGCTTACGAGCAACCGTTACCAGATCAACATCCCTACGGTTCTGGTAATGACCCCTTGGAAATTCAGTTTGGGGCGATTTTCCCGAAAGAAACTCGCAACCCCAGTACCAGTCCGGCTCCTTTTGGCAAGGATACCAAACGCATCCTAATTCACCAAGGGGCAGGGATTAATAACCAAAATAGTAATCCCAGGGCGCGGGGTGAAGCTCCTGGTACTCTTGGGCCTAAGGTATTCAAGTTAGACCAGCTGCCTGGCACTAGAGGTAAAAAGGCTGCCAAAAATTCTAGCGTCAGATTCTCCGAAAGCTCCACGCAAGCATTGATTAAAGCTGCTTACCTACAAGTTTTCGGTCGCGATCTTTACGAAGGTCAGCGCCCGAAGGTATTGGAAATCAAACTGGAAAACGGCGACATCTCGGTACGAGAGTTTATCCGTGCTTTGGCTAAGTCAGATGTGTTCCGCAATCTGTACTGGTCATCGCTGTATGTTTGTAAAGCGATCGAGTATATTCACCGCCGCTTGTTGGGTCGTCCGACTTATGGTCGTCAAGAAATCAACAAGTACTTTGATATCGCTGCTAAACAGGGCTTTTACGCGGTCGTTGATGCCATTATTAACAGCGTAGAATACAGCGAAGCATTTGGTGAAGATACAATTCCTTACGAACGGTATTTGACTCCTGGTGGTGTATCCGGGCGACAATTACGTGTTGGTAGCATTGGCGAAGATATCGGTACTCAAGTCAAGAAGGAAGTAACACCGAGCTTTGTGACACTGGGTACAGTGACAGAAAAGCGGTCAGAACCAGATATTCAGTTCCGCATTAACCAAGGTGTTAGCAAGCAACGGGAACAGACCAAAATCTTCAAGCTTGTGGCCAATACCAGCGACAAAGTTGCAGTCAAAACTTTGATTAGTGCTGCGTATCGTCAGATTTTTGAGCGGGATATTGCACCATACATCGCCAAAAACGAATTTACCAAATGGGAAAGCAAGCTGGGGAACGGCGAAATTAGTGTGAAGGAATTTATTGAAGGTTTAGGTTACTCTAACCTCTACCTGAAAGAGTTCTACACACCTTACCCCAACACCAAAGTGATTGAGTTGGGAACCAAACACTTCTTGGGACGTGCGCCACTAGACCAAGCAGAAATCCGCAAGTATAACCAGATTTTGGCTACTCAAGGTATTCGTGCCTTTATTGGTGCTTTGGTAGATAGTGTGGAATATAACCAGGTGTTTGGTGAAGATACGGTGCCTTACCGTCGCTTCCCGACCCTCCCGGCGGCAAACTTCCCGAATACGGAAAAGCTTTACAACCAGCTGACCAAGCAAAACGATGACGTGGTTGTACCAAGCTTTAAGCCAGTACAAACCCGTGTCGGGGTTAGTAACGATACACCGCTTTTGGTACAAGCGATCGCAGATATCGCAGCCCAAACAAATGGTAAGCCATCCTTTGCTGAACTAGGTCGTTCCTATAACGATGCTAGCGGACAAACCGTGGAAGTGGGTGTGCGTAAACATGCACGTATTTACCGTTTAACAGAAAACACCAACCAAGACGAAAAACAACAGGCAATCAACGCCATTTATCGTCAAGTATTGGATGTATTTAGCGGTGAAGTGCCCGATAATTTCCGTCGCACTGACCTAGATAGCAAACTCCAAAATGGTGAAATTTCCGTGCGGGAGTTTGTGCGTGAACTAGCTAGTTCCCAAATCTATCGCCAGCGCTTCTTATCACCTTATCCTCATGCCAAGGTGATTGAGTTCCTCTTCCGCCATCTGTTGGGGCGTACACCCGCAACTCAGGAAGAAATTGGCCAGTACAACAAGCTGCTAGTCGATAGTGGTTTGTCAGCTGCTGTAGAAGCAATAGTTGACAGTCCAGAATATAGCCGCTACTTCGGTGAAGATGTTGTACCTTACAACCGCTTCCCATCTTTGCCAGTAGGTAACTACCTCGGCAGTGTAGCAGTTGATTAAGGAGTAGGGAGTAGGAAATTAGGGAATAGGGTACAGATTATTTACTGTTCCCTATCCCCTGTAACCTATCCCCTGTCCCCTTCGTAACCTTTCGTAATACCGCTCTCAGATTGCAGTTAAAACAGTAAATTCTGAAAAGCAATATTACAAAGTATTAAGAGCAGTCATAAATGCTCAACAGAATGCCGGAAAATGTTTTGCGGAAGGTAACTGAGTTTGAAAGCTTGTGTACTTATGTTGACCCAAGCAAACTCGTAATTTTTTAGCCGTAGCAGTTGTAAAACTGTTGTGTCTAAAAGGACGAAAAAACAAACTCAGTAAACCAAACTTAAAGTCGCACCAGTTTAATCAAATCCTGGTTTCATTCGTATTGGAGGAATCCATTAATGAGTATTGTCACGAAAGCTATCGTGAATGCTGATGCAGAAGCCCGCTACCTCAGCCCTGGTGAGTTAGATCGGATCAAGTCCTTTGTTGCAAGTGGCGAGCGCCGTGTGCGGATTGCTCAAGTTTTGTCAGAAAATCGCGAACGGCTCGTTAAGCAAGCTGGCGATCAACTGTTCCAAAAGCGTCCTGATGTTGTGTCTCCTGGTGGTAACGCTTACGGTCAAGAATTGACTGCTACTTGTCTGCGTGACCTAGATTATTACCTCCGCCTCGTTACCTACGGTATCGTTGCTGGTGATGTCACCCCCATCGAAGAAATTGGTGTTATTGGTGCCCGTGAACTGTACAAGTCTTTGGGAACTCCTATCGATGGTGTTGCTGAAGGTATCCGTGGGCTGAAGAATGGCTCTACATCATTGCTCTCTGGTGATGACGCTAGTGAAGCCGCTGGCTACTTCGACTACCTAGTTGGTGCCCTTCTAGGATAGGGTAAAGCTGTTTACCTACTTAAACAGAAGTATTGCAATACGGTTGGAAATAAGGAATTAACAACATGGCTCAAGACGCAATTACCGCTGTCATTAACTCCGCAGACGTTCAAGGTAAATACCTTGACTCTTCTGCTTTAGAAAAGCTAAAAGGCTACTTCGCTACTGGCGAACTACGGGTACGTGCTGCTAGCACCATCAGCGCTAACGCTGCTGCGATCGTTAAAGAAGCTGTAGCAAAATCTTTGCTATACTCTGACATCACCCGTCCAGGCGGCAACATGTACACCACTCGCCGCTATGCTGCTTGCATCCGCGATTTGGACTACTACCTCCGCTATGCTACCTACGCCATGTTGGCTGGCGATCCTTCCATCCTAGATGAGCGTGTGCTCAATGGCTTGAAGGAAACCTACAACTCCTTGGGCGTTCCCGTCGGTGCTACCGTACAAGCTATCCAAGCAATCAAAGAAGTAACCGCCAGTTTGGTAGGTTCTGATGCTGGTAAGGAAATGGGCGTTTACTTAGACTATATCTCCTCTGGCTTAAGCTAAGAACTAGTTTGCGCTTAAGAATTTAGGTGCGGCTTTATTAAGGTCTGGAAATCAACCGTGAGTGCTAGAACGTTATATTGCTTATCTTGGTAAATTATCAGTGATGAGTGTTGGTGGTCTAGTATTGATGTTTGATTTCCAGCCTTTGAATGATTAAAAGATTTGCACTCAAGATTTTGAGATAAAAAAGTTTTCACAAGGTATACAGGAGATTTTCAAAATATGTCCCGTTTGTTTAAAATTACTGCTCTAGTTCCTAGCCAAACCCGAATTCGTACCCAACGCGAACTGCAAAATACTTACTTCACTAAGCTAGTTCCTTATGAAAACTGGTTCCGCGAACAGCAACGTATTCAAAAAGCAGGTGGCACAATCATCAAGGTGGAACTGGCAACTGGTAAGCAAGGTGCTAATACTGGCTTGTCGTAATTCTGTAAATAGAATATTATTTTAGGGAATTGGTAAGAGGTCGAGAAAGACCTCTTTTTTGTGGCTTGGATTTTTGCAAATCAAAAGTTAAACATATTTAAAAGCCGATACCCGCGAGTATAAAGTGGAACTGGAGCGTCAGCATTCTGTCTATTCTTAGCCTGTTCAATAGTTTCATCAAACACAATTAGCGTTTCTTTTCCAACCTTCAGCCAGTCTTCATAGGGCACGCTCATATCTTCTTCAATACCACCAATATTAGGTGCTACCATTGCCCGGTAAGCTTCATTGAATTTCCTGCGGAACCGGAAATCTACTGAAATTCTCAAACCTTCAGTTTTCCTTCTTACTGTTTGATGCAATCCACGGGCATCATTAAAGTACATTGTGCCGTGTTGTAGTTGTGCTTCTGTGTAGGAGACAACCATTGGAATATCCCGACCTTCATCGAAGTCTGACATCACTTGCATAGACTGTAATTCCATTTCGCGGGGCATTTCACCTGCTTCGATAGTGATATTATCGATGTCGCCAAATAATGGTAGAACCACTACAGTTGCATCAGCAGCAACACCTGCCCAGACATCACTATGGCATTTTGAGCTAGCAAAGGGCAAACCCAACTTCTTCGCGTCAGTTTTACCGTAGACCATACGGAGATTTACTGGTAAATCTACTGCATCAATCAGGTCATTCGCTCCTAGTTGGTAGAAAGCCTCTGCAACGCTTTTTTGAAAGAGGTTAAATGCCAAAACGTGTTCTCGCTTGGGCATTAAAAGACCTGTGCCGGTATAGTTCGGCAAAGTACTTCTTGCTTCCAGCAGTCGTTCAAGCATTTCAGCTTCCGAAAGAATGATGGGACTATTCAGACACGCTGAAATATAACCCGCAGCAGCAATTCTAATTTGTTGGAATAACTCAGGCTTTAATGTGTGTTCAAATAGTAGTCGGTACTGTCGCCTTGTAGCAATTTTATCGGCAAGCTCATCAAAAAGGCGATCGCCAAGCTCAGAAAATGCGATCGCACGCTCATATTGTAAGCGATCGCGCACTGGTGATTCTGCTAACAGTTCTTCTAACATCATTTCTTCCAACGTTATTCTAAATTAGCTAAATAACTTATGCATCCAAAGCCATTTCGGTTTGAAAACGGATCTGACTATTACAAATTAACAAGGTTATTCTCTTTATACTTCGTAAAATATACTGTTTTATTTCTCTTACCTATCTTGATTAAAAGAGTGAATTTTAACTTGTTTAATAAAGCATAGATGAAGTTGGAGCTTAAAAGCCAAACTATCTATATGTGAAGTTGCTGTTAACTAAGTAACAATACAAGTTCATGAAGTTAAATATAATTTAGCTGTTTATATTTAAAGAAACTAACAAGATGACAATTTTCAGGGTAGCTGCTCTCTGAAAAGGCTAGTTTTTAAACACAAAATCGACAAACAAACGAAAATCGGTAAAATCAACCTTATCAGTAAAACAGATTCATTATTAAATGATATATGTTCAGGCATTTTAGTCTGATCGGACTAAATTAAGTAAGCGTAAGTTAAGTATAAAACAATACTAATAAATGTCAAATCTGAATCACAAAAACTCAACTAAAAACTTATATAATCGCACAGCATCAGAGTGGATTAGAGGAGAACCTACTTCTTTATCAGACTTTACAGCCCGCCCTTTTGTACTAGACCTTTGTCAGCCTGTTGCTGGGTTGCGAGTACTTGATATCGGTTGTGGAGAAGGTTATTGCAGTCGAGAACTAAGCCGACGTGGCGCTGCATGGGTACATGGAATAGACCTTTCCGAAAGCATGATTGCAGCAGCAAAATTGCAAGAAATAGAAGATGGATTGGGTATTAGCTATCAAGTAGGATGTGCTACCAATCTCAAACAGTTTGATCATGGCGAAATTGACTTAGTTGTTGCAGTATTTTTATTTAACTATTTGACAATTGCTCAGACTCAAGAATGCATGGCAGAAGTTGCACGCATTCTTCGTCCAGGCGGTCAATTTGTATTCAGTGTTCCCCATCCCTCTTTTCCATATATGCGGGAGGCAGCATATCCGTTTTATTTTCAAGTTGAAGGTACAGGCTATTTCAGCAAGCGAGATCGGCAGTTTCCTGGTCGTATTTGGAAACGAGATGGTTCTTGGCTAAATGTGCAATTGATTCATAAAACTCTTGAGGATTACTTTAATGCTCTTAAATTTGCTGGCTTCAATACGATGCCAGTTTTACAGGAATTGCGTGTAACTCCAGAACATATCGCAATAGATGAATCATTTTTTAGCCCCTTACTTGATCAACCCCTTCATCTAGCCCTACAAATATTACGATGACACAGACATCTTCTTTAGTTAGAAATTCCTTCCGTGAAATAACGATTAATCATCCTCTATGGAATCATGAGTTCTTAACTCGCTGTCAGACTGGAAATTTATTTTTACCAGACGTACAGGTACTAGCTGTTCAGATGTACAAATTCTCCAAAGAATTTAATCGTATTTTGGCTAGCATCTTGTCTTGCTGCCAAGATGAAACTAGTCAGTTAGTCATCTTGGAAAACCTATTTGACGAAATGGGACAGGGAGATATAACTCAGTCCCACCCAGAATTATTTCGTCAATTTACCCGTGCACTTGGTATCCACGACGAAACTCTGGCATCACTACCCACTGCACCTGAAACTCGCGCCCTTATTGAAACCTACTTGCAGATGCCACATAAGTACGGCTATTTAGCTGCACTCGGTGCTGTCTGTTATGCTTCCGAAGGGATTGTTAGCTCACTCTACACGCAACTATATAAAGGAATTGTTGGCGCTACTCCTTTACCCAAAGAATCGCTGATCTTTTTTGAAGTCCATATTGATGTGGATGACAGTCATGCAGCGAAGCTAGCAGCAGTGATTGAACCTCAGATTACCATGAATGAAGAAGATATTAAGATAAAGCTGGCTATTTCCGAAGCTATGGATGCCCGCCTCCAATTTTTTAACGGTATTCAGCGTCAAATATCTAAATATAGCTTATATCCTGATTCATGGCTACCTTTTGATGAATCCCTGTAGTTAATCTGTCAAGGTTAAATTGATGGGTAAAGAAATTCGTAGTAAGGACTAAAGTCCTTACTATAAAAACTCAAAACTATCTGGATAAAACGAATAAGTGAAAATACGGTTGTAATAATGAGTATTTGTAGCATTAAAATGCGAACAGTTTTTCCTACTTTTTTCGATTTTTAAAGCTGTAATAAAACATTTTAAGATTTGATTACAGAAAGTTTTGTCATTTAAATAAGCCTTTTAAGAAATTAGTTGTCGAGTCTTGGGCGAATTCACAAAGTAAAATTAGGTTCAGCAAGAGGAGGCTTCCATGTACGGATTAGTGAACAAGGCGATTCAAGACATGGTGTGCAGTCGCTTTGGCGAAGATACTTGGAAAACAATCAAGCAGAAAGCAGAGGTGGATGTAGATGTTTTCCTCAGTATGGAAGGCTATCCCGATGACATCACCCACAACCTGGTAAAAGCTGCTAGTGTCATTCTCGGTTTATCTTCCTCAGAGATTATGCAAGCCTTTGGGGAATTTTGGGTTCAGTACACTGCTCAAGAAGGCTATGGCGAATTGATGGATATGAGTGGAGATGAACTCCCTGAGTTTTTAGAAAACCTTGATAATCTTCATGCTCGTGTAGGAGTTAGTTTTCCTAAACTCCAACCCCCATCATTTGAATGTAGTGATATGGAAGAAAATTCTCTGAGCTTACATTATCGCTCTGATAGAGAAGGTTTAACGCCAATGATTCTTGGACTAGTCAAGGGATTGGGAACCAGGTTTGATACAGAAGTCCATATTACCCAAACCCAAAGTCGAGATGAGGGTGCTGAACATGATGAATTTTTAGTGATTTATAAACCAAATTGAGTGCAGTAGCATGGCTCCTCCTCACCTTACACTTTCGCCAGAGTTGCTGGCGAAAGCTTTTCCTTTCCACTTTGCCTTTAACTGTAATCGGGAAATTGTACAAGCTGGTGATGTCTACGGGCGCATTTGTCCTGAACCATTAGTTGGTAAATTGATTGAGCAGCATTTTCAGATCAATCGTCCAAAAATTTTGGTCGATTTTGATGTTATTAGTAAACAGTCTCGTGCCCTGTTTATATTAGAGTTTCTCCACAATGGAATGCATCTCAAGGGTCAGATGATGTATCAACCAGAGGAGGAAGTGATATTTTTTTTAGGTTCTCCCTGGATTACAGATACAACTAGCCTGGCTCCTCTGGGTATAAAACTCAAAGACTTTGCAATCCACGACCCTATTGTTGATTTCTTGTTTCTACTACAATCTCAGAATACTGCTTTAGCTGATGCTAGAAAGTTAACAAATGAACTGAAACAGCAAAGAGCACAACTACGGAGCGCGCTACAAATCAAGGAGAATTTGGCAGAAATTGCTGAGGCTCAGTCTAAAAAATTGGAAAAATCCCTCCGGGAGCTACAACAAACTCAAGCACAATTAGTCCAAGCTGAGAAAATGTCCAGTTTAGGGCAGTTAGTTGCAGGAGTTGCTCACGAAATTAACAACCCGGTTAATTTTATTTACGGTAATTTGAAATATACAAAGGATTATACACAGTGTTTACTAAAACTTGTGCATATTTACCAGCAAGTTTATACCAATCCTGTATCAGAAATTCAAGAATGCATTAAGGAAATTGAGTTAGATTTTTTACTAGATGATTTGCCAAAAATCCTAAATTCGATGGAAGTAGGAGCCGAACGGATTTCTGAAATTGTTTTGTCCCTGCGGAATTTCTCTCGTCTTGATGAAGCAGAGAAGAAAAGAGTTGATATTCACCAGGGACTGGATAGTACTTTACTGATTTTACAGAGTCGCTTCAAGAATAGTGTCGATCGTCCTGGAATCAGAGTAGTGAAAAATTATGGAGATTTACCTTTAGTAGATTGCTACGCTGGCCAACTCAATCAAGTATTCATGAATATTATCAGTAATGCAATCGATGCGCTCGATAATTATGATAGTAGACGCGCGATCGCAGAAATTCATGCTAATCCTAATATAATTACAATTACTACGGAAATCATTGAAACGAACTGTGTAATCCGAATTGCTGATAATGGTTCAGGAATAACAGAAGCAGTTAAGGAACGACTGTTTGATCCATTTTTCACAACTAAGCCAGTCGGTAAGGGTACAGGATTAGGTTTATCAATTAGCTATCAGATTATAGTTGAAAAACATGGGGGAACACTACGATGCGTATCAGAACCTGGGCAAGGAACTGAGTTCTGGATTGAAATTCCCCTATCTATGAACAAACAATCACTTAATTGCATCAAATCATTAAGTTTAATAAAATAAATACTTTCAGTCAATTTTCGAGCGATCGCTCTTAACTATAGCAATTCTAATTTGTTGGTATAAAATACTACTTTCTTGTTACAGATTAGAAATTGCAATTTGTCAGAAATATTGAAATAGTGGTGTATTGAAGTTAACAACTCTAAGATTTATGGTTGTAAAGCCTACTTATGAGTTATAAGTTATGATTTATGAGTTTTATTTTTAACTCCTAATTTCTAACTTTTTACCTGTACCGATCGTGAATCTACGCCGCCTGATTCCAATTTTTGATAGTTCAGTCTCCAACTGGGCATTAGAAGCGCGGTTGTTGCGCTGGTTAACGTTGATTTGGCTGTTCGTCGGCTTAGTCATGCTATTTTCAGCATCATATCCTGTCGCTGATGCCCGTCAGAATGATGGTTTGTACTACTTTAAACGTCAACTGCTTTGGGTCTTAGTTTCCTTAATCGGATTCAATATTATTGTTAATTCGCCATTGCAGAAAATTTTGGGATTATCCCATTGGTTTTTGTTGCTGTTTTTGGGGTTAATTTTTGTCACACTGATCCCAGGATTAGGAAGAAAAGCTTTTGATGCAGCGCGTTGGATTGCGATCGGGCCAATTCCGATTCAACCTTCAGAACTAATTAAACCCTTTTTGGTGTTGCAAAGTGCGCGGCTTTTTGGTCAGTGGGAACGAATTAGTTGGCGGGTTCGCTTCGCTTGGTTGGGTGTTTTTGGTTTGGTACTTTTAGGAATTCTTGCCCAGCCGAACTTGAGTACAACGGCACTTTGCGGCATGACTATCTGGCTAATTGCTCTAGCAGCTGGCTTACCTTACAAGTATCTGGGAGGAACAGCAATTGGTGGAGTGATGTTGGCAGTACTCAGTATTAGTATTAAAGAGTATCAGCGGAAGCGGGTGATGTCATTCCTCAATCCTTGGGCGGATGCTACAGGAGATGGCTACCAGTTGGTGCAAAGTCTACTAGCTGTGGGTTCTGGTAAAACTTGGGGAGCTGGATATGGGCTTTCTCAACAAAAGCTGTTTTATTTACCAATTCAAGATACCGATTTTATTTTTGCGGTGTTTGCTGAAGAGTTTGGCTTTGTTGGCAGTATGGTGTTATTGGTGCTTTTAGCTACATTCGCTACTCTCGGATTAGTTGTGGCACTGAAGGCTAAAAATATAGTACATCGATTGGTAGCGATCGGTGTGACGACTTTGATGGTGGGACAATCATTGCTCCACATCGGTGTTGCTACAGGTTCTCTACCTACTACTGGCTTACCTTTACCCATGTTTAGTTATGGTGGTAATTCTATGATTGCCAGCTTAATAGCTGCTGGGTTGTTGATTCGGGTAGCACGTGAGAGCAGTGAAGCTGAGGTAGTACCGTTGCGAAAACCTCTGCTTGAAAATGGGCGCAGACGCCGAGCTTTTCATAAAACCAGGAATTGAGCTAGCAAAAGCTACGATAGACAAAGTTTTACGCTCTTTGCAGGAATTGAATAGATTATGGAAGACTTAAAGTCTGCAACTTTCATATATCTCTGCTTTTCACATCGCTTAAAAAGTTATCTCTGAGGTAAAGGAGTCTTAAATGGGCTATTGCTAGGTGGCAGAATAGGTGGAATTGGGTTAATGCCAGGTACAGGTATAGGAGTAGGCTCTACTTTTTTGAGTACTGTGATTGCAAATCCTCTTTGCTGGGGTTGTTGCTTACCAGATATATCATTGACTAGCAGTCCGATTTGAGGGGGGAAGGCTTGATTGACTGGAAGCTTCATTGAACCAACAGCTGAAACGTCATTGCCGTATGGTAGAAGTTTAACCTGAATATTTTCTCCCTCTACACTCCAACTCAGGGTAGCAGATTCACCTTCCTTGAGAACCAGATTTGGTTGTTCGCTACCGTTGATTCTAAAAGAGACAATTTTAAATGGTTTTGGTAATATTCCAATTTTTGATTCAGTCTTTTTAAAACTAGTTTTTTGACTTCCATTGTTAGGAAAGGCTTTGATTTCAAATCCAAAGTTTCCAGCTTTAGTTGCTAAAAGAGGAATATTTGTACATCGCAGTTGTTGATTCTGTTGTGTACATAGCTTTTTAAGTTTCGGGTCGGTAATATTACCTTGATTAAATTTATAAGTAATTGGCTCACTATATAATGTACCATCATCTGCGCTGCCAGCGATTTGAATTTGCGCTAACAATAATGGACGGGCAATTGCCCAGCTTAAAAGAATATTTTGACCTTTTGTGTACACTGGTTTATCTGGTTGAAAACTAAGTACTTCAGCAATTTGTTTTTCAGCTATTTCTACTTGGGTTGTTTGGCTAGCTACTTTGTTATTAGGAGAAAATATTTGTATACCATTGCGATAAAAGGCTTGTAATTCAAAAGTGTAATTACCTTTTGTTTTCACTCCAGTTTTTACGTTGCTACAAATTAACTCTTGTTTATCTTGTACCTGACAAGGAGGGATTTCATTAGCACTTCCTTTACCTAGTGTTTCAGGAATGCCATTGCTAAAGTCATAAGTAATAGGCTGAATAGGTTGGGAACCTTTAGCCGTCAAAACTAACTTTTTTAACTGTTTATATTGATGAACTTCCCAGTTTAAAGCTACCTCATCACCTTCAGTAATTTGAGAGTCATTTGCACTAAAATTTTCTAATCTCAAAGGATCGGGGTTTAAAATTCGCCAAATGATAAATCCTATCCCTCCCAATAACCCCAAAATTGCCAAAATTAACAGAATAAATTGCCACCAAGGACGCGGTTTCCATACCAAAGTTCCTTGAGGCAGTGTGTTCGGTAGGGCTAAATTTTGTTGGTCTTTGATGTCGAGTTGAAAGTTGATCACTAGCCCTGCACCAAACCACGGTCGTCGCCACCAAGGTTTGGGTTTGACGGTCAAATTAGCCACAGCACCTCTATTAGGTAATAATCTTACTTCAGTGGGATCAAATTTGTAAGTATATAGTTCTTCTTCGTCTCGACTTTTTAAGTTTAATATCAGTTCGCGGACAATATTGCCCTGGTTAGCTAGTGAGAATTCGTACTTGCCAAGACTACGGCTAACTTGTCCCAAGATGGTATGAAGTTCTATATCTAAGCGATAATTTGTCGGAATTTGGATATACACCAAATCCAGCAGTACTAAGTCTGGAGAGTTTTCTGAATATAGGCGAATTGTCGGCGAATAGCTTCCTGCAAGGGTATCCCCAGGTGGGTGAAATTTCAACAATATTTGACCTTGAGTACCAGGATTGAGTTCTAGTGCAGTTACGTCAGACACTAATCCTGGCCCCTCAAATCCAGTTGCAGGATAATTAATTGTGAACCAATCATCGTCTAAATCTGGGCAACTCAAGCGGAATCTATCTACAAGATAAGAGCGATTGTCAACTATTATCTCTACTTGCAGATACTCACTAGAATTGAAAATTAACGGTTTGTTGGGGTTGGTGTTAGGTCTGATGGAAAATGTCGGGTCGTTCACCCGAATTGCAGTCTGTTCTTTTAGTAGAACCTTAATTTGGTTTGCGAAAGTTATGGGAGTATCTTGTGGATAATGTAGAGGAGAATCTACGACTAGTGTGTAGTCATAGGTTCCTGGGAGAGCATTTGCGGCAATTTGAAACTCAAACCTTACTTCGTCACTATTTTGCCCTGGAGCTAATGCTAAACTTTCTCTAGGAGAACTAGACCAACCAGTTAAATTTTGAAATACTTCGTCAAAAACAAAATATAAATCAATAACCGCACTTTGATTTCCCTGATTGATTACAACAATATATAGTTCAATCGTATCTCCTGGCATCCCAAATTGAATTCCAGGCGGGTTGATAATAACTTGCAGTGGATTGAATTTAGCTTGCATGCCATTGATTCCCTTATTTGATGCGGTGTAATTTGACCTGAAAATCTTCATCACCACTCACAATCATGGTTCCTTGATTAGTTTTCAAGTCGATACTATTGATTTTTTTAGAGCTTTTGTAAATTTGTTTACCTTCTGCTGCTTTTGTTTTGTCGAGCTTATGTTCGGAAGTTAAATACCAAACTAAGACTCGTCCATCATCGCCACCACTTACTAAGAGACTACCATCGTCACTAAATGCTAGAGTCCGCACAGATGTTTTTGATGCTGACCAACGATCTAGTTGCGAACAATTAAGCTCATTTATTTTTTCTAGCGGATTCGGATTTTTGATAGTTTGACACTGATTTAAATCCCAAATGGTAATAAATCCCGCAGAATCAGAAGTTGCAAGGATTTTTCCTGTTGAGTCAGGAACAAAAGCTAATCCCCAAATATAATCTTCAGGCCCAACTAATGGGTCTAGTTTTTCTAGATTTTGCACTGATAAACTTGGGGATTGTTTATCAGATTGAGTTTGATTCCACTGCCACAATATAAAACGCTTAAAGTTTCCAGCAATTACTAGAGTTTTTGCATCTGGGCTGAGATTTAATGCCCGGACTTGGAAACCTGATAGTTTCAATCTACTTTGTACGTCAATAACTTGCGGTTCTGGTAGAAAATCACTGTTAGGCGCTGGTCTTGACCATAGTCTCACTTTACCACTGCCATAACCACTGAATAAGTTAAGTGAGTTGGAGGTGAAAGCTAAATCAAAAACGCGATCGCCTTTTGCTTTAGGATCTTTAAGGTCTTGAAGTTGGCTAATCTTTGCACCTGAAGGAACATCTCTGAGTTCAATGACACCATTATCTAAACCAACAGCAACACGATTATTTTGTAACGGCATGAAGCGCAAGACTTCTACAGCGTCATCGGTAATGGACATCAAGCCTTTGGGCTGTTGCAATTGCTCGCAAGCAAGAGGTTGCCCAGCATACCTTACTGTATCATCAGGGTCTAAACTATCAGCACCAATTCTCCAAAGTCTTAAGGTGCAATCATCTGAACCACTGACCACAGATAAACCAATGCCACTAAAACGCACTGAGTTGACAGAACGAGTATGCATTACACCTCTTGGTTGCAGGATTAATGCTAGGAGTGCAGCTAAAAGTGCGATCGCAGCTAATTGTAGCCATAAAGGTATAATTGGCAGAGTCTTGACTTCTAATGTCTGCGTGGCTGGGTCTGTACTTCCTAAACGTTGGTCGGATAATTCCGATTTAGCCTCCAGCAACAAAGTTTTGCCGATTCCAATCCAAGGACGTTTTGTTTTAACATCGAGAATGACTTTACTTGTCTCTCCTAGATGAAGATTGGCGGTTTCGGGAAGCTTTTTAAAACTACATTTTCGCCTGTCTCTACCCTGCACCTGCACATTAATTTCTTGGTTGAGATTGCTAGCGTTTTTAAATAGTAATTCAAAGGAAGCTGTATCAGATTTCCAGTCAGGCAACCATGCCGATTTATTGGGGATTTTCAGGTGTTTTTCGGTGGTAGTAAAGTCTATAAAACCCACTGGTAAAACTTCAATGTTGCCTTCAGCGTTAGTTGGATAACCATTATTGCTAACAGCTTCAATAGTAAAAGGGTAATTTTGACTGGGCGCTTGCACTACAGAAGGAGGTTGGCATTGGAATGTAGCTTCTGCTAAACCACCTGCATCTAAGGGTAATCGGCGTTCTGCACTGCCAGCCAGCCAAGACGGATCGACGCCTGTAAAACGTAGCATTACCTCAGTTGGTTGTTGCCCCAAGTTTCGCACCCGTACTGGTATATCGACAGAATTGCGGGGATAAACTTGGAACTCTCGTACAGGTAATTCTACACTTAAATGTGTTGGTCTATTGTCTCGCTCAATTTTCAGGCGTAGCACAAGTCTGGACTGTTGTGCTAATTGCGGTGAAAAAATATTTACCATCAGGTTGACAGTACCAACAAATCCCGGAATGGGTGTATTGAATACGAAAACTTGGAAGATGGTACTACTCCCCGGTGGCTTGGCTGCCGCTACCTCTGGTTCGAGTCTATACCAGCGATATCCTGTGTTGCGGATTTCTCCCGCCGCAGTAATTTCTATTTGAAAATTGACGAAGCGATCGCTGTCATTATTGACAGTTACCTCAAATGATACAGGAGTATCACCTGGACGAAAGGTTAAGTTCTGAGTAGAAAGGCTGGCATTAATAACACTTTTTTCCATGCTATTACTTATAATATTTTTTTATATTCTGCATAACTAGCGCTATTAAAAAATTAATGTCTCGTGAAAACGTGACAATAGCTTTTTTCCTTTGATTATTGAAATTTATATACTATTAAATATTGTGTAATAAATTGGCCAATTTATAAAAGTCATTTTCAAAGGCGATCGCTAATAGAGATATGAGTGAAAAAAATGTAGAGACATAGCACTGCTACCTCTCTACAAGGGTTCTGGATAACGCATATTTAGTTTTTGGATATGATATCATGTCCGCATAATTAGTTATGCTAACCACAGTCATTACACCCCAACCCCCTCCCCGCAAGCGGGGAGGGGAGACAAAGCGCAGCTTTGGCGGGGTGGGGTTCTTTGGGTTTAATAAGCAATAAAGCGGACATGATATGATCTCTCAGCAACGCCTGAACTCAAATTAAAATCGCTGCCCAATTCCCAGATGCACTTTGCTTTCTCCCTGGTCGTTAATGCCATAGTCAGCCCGAATTAAGCCTAGTGGTGAATTTAGTCGCACTCCCGCCCCATAACCAAAACCATAACCTGGTTTATCTCGTACACCTGCCGGATCTCCTAATACAGTATCACCAGAACCTAAATCTGAGGCGAAGTCGGCAAATAATACACCGCCTACTATTGGTAAGACGGGAAAACGATATTCTGCGGAAGCCAACACATAACTGCGACCACTGCCAACTTCTCCAGAATCGTAACCGCGCACTGAGTTGGAGCCACCCAAGTTAAAACTTTCGTAGGGCGGTAAATTCCCAAGGACGGTACCGGCTTGCACATTCACCGCAAATACTTGTGGCTGTTTGCTGTTAAATAGCTGTACTGGTAAATATTGGCTGTAGTTGGCTTTGAGGCGATTTAGGGAAATATTCCCTTCGCCGATGGGTATAGATTGTTCTGTACTCAGACTTAGAACGGAACCTTGAGTTGGATTGAGGGGATTATCCCGTTGGTCTTTGGTGGCCGTGAAGGATACGGTAGTTAGGTCGTCAATACCAGTTCCACTCGCAGAGAGGGGATTGCCCTGAACGTCGGTTGGGGTAATATTACCTTGGCGATCGCGAATACTAGTTCGGGTATAGTTTAATCCTAATGAGGTATTCCAGTCGTCAATTGGTCGCTGCAAGCTGACACCACCGCCAATTTGACCTTCTCGCACTTTGTCGCCGTTAGCTAGCTTAATCTTGTCATCAAAGGTTTCCGAAAGTTCCTGACTACGAAAACCATTTACAGTGTAGCCGAAGCGATCGGGGTTAGTTGTCCGATAAGGACTGGTAAATTTGGTATTAAACTGCAAGTCTCGACTACTTACCCCAACATTCACACCGAAAGTATCATTAACACCACCGACATTTTGATCTTGATAGTTGATTGTACCTACCAATCCTTGATCGGCATTGTAACTACCACCCAAGTTAACACCACGCGCCCCAGTTTCTTTGAGTTGGTAGACTAAATCAAGTTTTGTCGCATCTCCTTCTAAGGCAACATTCACAGTTTCAAATAAACCAGTACGATATAGCTGTTGTATATCTTGCTTAACGACATTTTCTTGGAAAATTTGACCTGATTTCAACTTGAGTTGTTGTTGTAAGAAATCTGCTTTGGTGCGTCCTCCAACGGGATTACCCTTGCTATCAACGGTTTTACCCTCATCGTTGACAAAGCGAAACTTGATATCACTCACCAAACCTTCAGCAACATTCACAGTGAGAATGCCTTGAGAATTGGGTTTAATTGATAGCACCCGCGCCAAGTTATAACCATTGTCGGCGTACCACTTGTTAATTTGTGCTACTGCTTGTTGCAGTCCACTAGGACTAATAGTGGTTCCAATCTGAGATTGCAAACGTTGTTGGGCGACTTGATAGGTAAGTACTTTAGCACCAGATAGTTGCAGCGATCGCACAATCACCGGTTGGACTTGGTATACTACATTCAATCCAGTCTGTGTGCTAAAGCTATTCACACTGGCACTACTAAATAAACCTGTATTTAAAATTGCTGTTACATCTGTTTGTAGCTGGCTTTGACTGGTTTCTCCACCCACCTGGGTTTTAATTACCTGGCGAATGATTTGCTGTAATTCTTGATTGGCTCCCACCACTTGTACATCTGTAGCTGTGACGACTAAATTGCTTTCAGTCGCGGGGGATGAGGGAGAGGAAGAGATGATGGGGAGTGTTACGGAAGAGTTTCCCTTGTCTGCTGATTTTAAGACTACTGGGGAATTTTTGTTTGCACTTGTTTGCACGACGACGGGATTTTGGGAAAATTGTTGTGCAACTATAGTTTCTGGGGAAGCAATTGTCTCTACCCGTGCGGGAGTGTCTTCAATTATTGGCACCACCAAGTTACCAGCTTTTGCAGTTGGAGTAACGGTTTTAGCAGGTGCAGCCGTTGCTTGCTGAGTAACATTGCCAGCAGCTAAAGTAGCTAAAGTAAAAATAGCAGTAGTAGAAACTCGCATAATATTTAACCTAATTAACTGGGAGTTAGTTGTAGAGACGCTAGCGAATAGGGATAATACTAACTTCCAGCTTCTTCGTCGATTTCCCTATTTATACCTCTTACCCAAACAGACAGTTAATTTTGATATTTTGTTTCTCATGAGTAATCTATCTCGGTCATCTCTAGCTTCTAACTCCCAATCTGCTACTTCTCCTTTGCGATTACTTGTATTAAGTAATGGTCATGGGGAAGATATGATTGCAGTTCGGATTTTGCAAGAACTCCAACGACAACCAAACCCACCAGAGATATTTGCTTTACCTCTGGTGGGTGAAGGACGTGCTTATGAACAGTTGGATATCCCCTTTATCGGTTCAGTGCTGAATATGCCTTCTGGCGGCTTTATTTATATGGATGGCCGCCAATTAGCGCGGGATGTACGCGGTGGTTTATTGCAACTTACCCTCAGCCAAATTAAAGCTATCCGCCGTTGGGTGAGTTCTCAAAAAAAATTAGGTAATAGAAGGGCGATTTTAGCAGTGGGAGATATTTTGCCGCTGTTGTTTGCAACATTCAGTGGCGCTAATTATGCTTTTGTCGGTACGGCAAAATCTGAATATTATGTGCGAGATGAAGCTGGATTATTACCACGAAAATCTAAAGACCCAGGTTGGGAAAACTTTTCTGGTTCAGTTTACCATCCTTGGGAACGTTGGTTAATGAGTCGTCGCCGTTGTAAGGCTGTGTTCCTTAGAGATGCGCTGACGACGGAAACATTAAAACAATGGCCAATTCCAGCTTTCTATTTGGGTAATCCCATGATGGATGGTCTAGAACCGACGTTTTCACGCCAACAATTTTATAGTCAGAATATCCAACAGCAAGAGACTGTTCGACCTTTTGTAGTAACACTTCTTCCTGGTTCTCGTCCGCCAGAAGCATACACCAACTGGGAAACAATTATGATTGCCGTATCTGCATTGATGGCAAGTTTTCAACAGCGAGATTCGATCTTCTATACTTCTAAGACAGTAGTATTTTTAGGTGCGATCGCTCCTGGTTTAGACTCTAATATTTTATCCCAAAGTGTACAATCCCAAGGCTGGCGCACTGAATCAGCATCTCCTATCCAACTTCGCGATCCAAATGTCTTGATATTTAAACAGAGAAATGCTTATCTGCTATTGACCCAACAAGCCTATAATGATTGCTTGCATTTGGGAGATATAGCGATCGCAATGGCAGGTACAGCCACAGAACAGTTTATCGGTTTAGGCAAACCTGCGATCGCAATTCCCGGTAATGGGCCACAATACAACCCTGGCTTTGCTGAATCTCAAAGTCGTCTTCTCGGATCGTCTTTGATTTTAATCGATCAACCAGCAGAAGTAGCGAAGGTTGTACAATCCCTATTTAAAAACCCTGATAATTTGCAAATTATCGCTGAAAATGGTGCGCGACGCATGGGCAAACCGGGAGCCGCACTACGTATTGCTAATTGCTTGCGGGAAAAATTGGGATAATGGGGCAGTGGGTATGGGGCATTGTGGCAGGTTCTTCTCCTTATCCCCTTGTCCCCTCATCTCCCTTGTCCCTAATCCCTTACGCCACCAACCCCGAACGTAAGGCCCTCACAGCAGCTTGGGTACGGTCATCAGCACATAGTTTATTTAAAATATTACGAACATGGGTTTTGACAGTACCAACTGTAATGTAGAGTTTCTCGGCAATTTGCCCATTGCTACACCCAGCTACAATCAACTCTAGGATTTCCAGTTCCCGTTGAGTCAGAGGGTATGTTTCCAAAACTTGCTCGTATTCTGTCGCCAGCGCCTCAATTTTTACAGTCTTCGGCTTGTCAGAACCTTGACTTTCTCCAGGAATACCTTGGCGCATCTTCCGCAATACCACGTTGGCAATTGCCGGATCGATCCAAGAGTTACCGCCGTGAGTTGCTTGAATTGCCTCAGTTAATTTACTGATGCTGGTTTCTTTCATATAATAAGAATCAGCGCCAGCTGCGAAGGCTGCAAGTACAGCATCCTCTGTATGATCCATTGTCAAGATGAGAATCTTTGTAGTAGATTGCCCACCATTTTCAGCCTGGGAGCGTTTGAATTTGCGAGTGAGCTCGATGCCATCCATGTCAGGCAAGCCGATATCTACTACCGCGACATCTGGCTTTGCCGTTTCTAAAAGTTTTAACCCTTGGGTAGCATTTGCCGCTTCCCCAATTACTTTCAATGCGCTATGAGACTGTAATGCTGCTCGTAGCCCCATTCGCGTTAAGTCATGATCTTCAATTAAAATAATACTAATTTCATTCATCGCTACACTTACTCTTGCGCTGTTTGCATCTTTCAAAGTCTTGCCTTTTTGTAACTACTATCTATTATTTTCCCAAACTCAAGATAGATGATATTTCAACCTGTCTGCATCCACCGAGAGAAATAATAAGTACCCAAAATTTTCATATTTAGATAGAGGACAAATCTAGCTGGAGATATATAGATACTTACACAAAAAGTATGAAATATTGAAACGAATGCCAAATTGCTGCTCCTTGCTGATAATTCGGCTTTGAGTTGCCATGTTCAATTGGTTAATTAGTATTATTTTGAATCAAACTTAAAAAAAAGCTTATGAAAATGAAAAAATTACACCGTGTGAAAGTTGTTTTACGAGAAAGTGAACGATAGTTGCGAGCAATTTTTAATCAAACCTTTGGATTCGTCCGATTGATAGAGTCAATAGAGATCCTCATGGAAGGGAATCAGGCAGCGTTAAAATTTTGTGGATCACGAACAGCAAAGTAATTCGTAATTCTTGGTGACTAACTTGTTCGTCTGACTTTTCACAGGATATAATACAAACCCTCTGTGCAAACCTCTCCCCTTTTAGGTTTTGAATTTTTGCCTAACTTTTGTCGGGAACCTTTCCTGGGCATTAAGGGTTAGTAATTTTGCGAACATCTATAAGTTCGATATAACCGGGAAAATACTAACACAGATGTGGCGATCGCTAAGAAAAATGTTGAAATTTCAGGAGCTAGAATTACTTCAGATTCACAAATAGCTATAGATATTACTTTTTTATTTACCTAGTCTAACTAACCTGATAGATAAAACTGTTCAAGCTTATGGTACACGATAATCGGATCAACTCTCACCAATGACTGACGACGGTGGCTTGCTCACTCATCTACAATTGTTTTAAGCTTGGTAAAGTATTTTATTTTACTTTATATCAGCGGTGTGTGCTTGTTAATTACTAATTTTTTGCAGGACATTGGTCATTTGCTAGGAGTTTAGTTACCAGAATCTGGTAAATTAACCAGATTGAAGATACAACAGACTCAATTCAACCCAAGGAAAGGGCCGAAAGAGCGATAGACATAGTACTAATGGAGGATAACGAAGTTGATGTGGTGAATGTCAAGCAAGTATTAAAGTGGATCTTATGCAAAATATCTTAATCAATCAAATTACAGGTTTTAGATATCCGAAAATCTTATATTCTTTAGTTGAATAATCTGAAAAAGAGAAATATTATACATCAACCTATGTTTGGCGGCGAAAATAAAAACCGATGGAAGAGACGCTGAAAATTTTGGTTGTAGACGATGACGAAGTAGACCGGATAGCAATCCGTTCTGCCCTGACTACAGCAGGTGTTCAGATGCAACTGTCTGAAGTAGGCAATGGTAATGATGCTTTCTCTGTCTTAAGCGTTACTGCTTACGATTGTGTTTTCCTCGACTATTCCTTACCAGATCGGGATGCACTAACTTTGATTCAACAGCTAGGTTCTTCAGAAATTAAAGTTCCTTTAGTAGTCCTAACTGGTCAAGGAGATGAACAAATTACTCTCCAATTATTGAAAGCTGGTGCTACAGACTATCTCTCTAAATCTAGAATATCTCCAGAAACTTTGTCGCAGGTTTTGCGGAATGTGATTCGGATTTATCGGGCGGAAATGCAGGTGAATTTGGCAAATCAGCAACTCAGAGAAACTCATGAACAACTCATTTGTCAGAACCAAGAATTGGAGAGACAACAACAACAAATTCAAATGCAAAACTTCAAGCTATTGGAGGCATCACGTCTAAAATCACTTTTTTTGGCAACTATATCTCACGAACTTAGAACGCCGATGAATGCGATTATTGGTTTTTCGCAAATACTGCTGCGTCCTAAATTCGGTCAACTAACGCGCCAGCAAGCAGATATGGTTGAGCGCATTTTAAATAATGGAAAGCATTTACTAATGCTACTCAATGAAGTTCTCGACTTTTCCAAGCTGGAGGGAGGAGGATTAGATTTAAAGGCAGAAAGATTTGATATATCAAAGGTAATCAATCTTGTTGTCAGTGAAATGCGTTCCCTAGCTGATGCTAAAAATCTTTCATTGTTAGTACAAACCGATTTGCAAAATCCTTTGGTATTTAACGATCCGATTCGTGTCAAACAGATTTTGATTAACCTGCTTTCCAACGCCATTAAATTCACAGAATCTGGTGAAATTTGGGTTGAGCTTAAGGAACTACCGGAAAATCGAGTGGTAATTATCGTTCAAGATACAGGTATAGGTATAGCCCCCAGAGATTTTAAGCATATTTTTGAAGCATTTCGGCAAGTCGATCAAACTATCACTCGCAAATATCCAGGTACAGGTCTGGGTTTGGCAATTATAGATTCGCTAGTGCGAATGATGGGCGGTAAAATATTTCTGGAGAGTAAATTGGGGGTGGGTTCAATGTTTAAAATTGAATTGCCACGTCAAATTAGATTACCGACTGTAGCAGCCCATGCTCCAGCTTCACAGTTAGATAACGATAACGACGATTTTTTTTGCCCTGCGAAAAATCCTCATCAGTCATCTTCTCAAGCTAGGTAAGCACCAATAGAATATCCTAAATTTAAAAATTACTTCCAAAAAAACTGATAAAAATTTATAAATCATGTCTGTAGTTGAAAATAATAAAATTTATCGGATCTTAGCAGTTGACGACACTCAAGATAATCTCATTTTGGTTCAAGCAATTTTAGAAAGTGAGGGGTATGAAATTGATTTGGCTTCAGATGGAATCAAGGCTTTACGGAAAATTGAGCAATCTCCACCCGATCTGGTTCTGTTAGATGTAATGATGCCGGGGATAGATGGCTATGAAGTCACACGTCGGATTCGGAATAATCCTGCAATCTCTTATATTCCAATTCTGTTAATTACTGCCTTTCATCAATCCAGCGTTGTCGAAGGTTTGGATGCTGGTGCTGATGATTTTATTCGTAAACCATTTGATACTGATGAACTACTGGCAAGAGTGCGATCGCTATTACGTCTCAAGCACAGTCTGGACGAACAACAAAAAATGGCCCGCCAACGGGAAGATTTTGTTTCTCGTTTGACTCATGACTTGCGAACTCCCCTAGTAGCTGCCGATCGGATGTTGAATTTGTTTGAAATGGAAACATTCTGTAAAATTTCGCCGGAAATGAAACAGGCGATCGCAGTCATGATTCGCAGTAACCAAAATTTGATGGAAATGGTGAACACGCTCTTAGAAGTCTATCGCTTCGAGGCAGGTAAAAAAACTTTGAATTGGGAGGAATGCGATTTATCTGAGATATCTCAAGAAGTAGTCAGCGAACTAAGTCCTTTAACTAACGAAAAAGGCTTGACTCTGGAAATTAATACCCGTGAATTAGATCCACTGAGTCAAAACGCTGGTATTATCATGGGCGATCGTTTGGAATTACGGCGAGTGTTAAACAACCTGATTGCAAATGCCATCAAATTTACAGATACGGGAGGCATAACAATCCGTATTTATGAAACATCATCTAATCCAGGAAATCCAGATTCGGTAATAATTGAGGTACAAGATACAGGATATGGGATTGCGCCAGAAGATCGGGCAACAATTTTCGAGCGATTTCGCCAAGGCAGAAATAAACGCTCAGGTAGTGGCTTAGGACTACATCTATCCCATCGCATTATAGAAGGGCACGCAGGAACTATCCAGGTAGTTTCTGAACTAGGTAAAGGTAGTTTATTTACTGTGCAACTACCTAAAAACACTTAAGCTATTCTCCTTCACCACAGATTATTTTGTGGATATCTCTCAAGAAATTACATTTGATTTTTGATGTGTTTTTATGCCCCTAACAAAACTTAAACCTCGTCTACCTTGAGAACCGTAGTTTTGTAGGTTGGGTGCAACGATAACGTAACCCAACATAAATAAGTTGGTAATGTTGGGTTGCGTTTCACTCCACCCAACCTACATAAATATATCTTTTAAAAAACTCTAGGTTTCAACATAGATGGGGTTTAAATTAGCTTAAATTATATGGATTAATTACAGCAGCATTTGAAGGTTAATCCAATCTATAATACTGCCAGATAACTTGCCTCTTCCGATATTTGTATACTCCCAATGGCAGATGTGTTGATCGACTAAAATAACTAAATCTAATTTTGTATCATTCTATAGATAGTAGAAATAACTATTTTACAAAGTTATTATTCAATCTATTAATGCCTGAAAAACGTGTATTAACCCTGGAATCATAACCCAGGGTCTTTTTTATAAAAGCTTAGATAATGTTTATATTTTCATCATTGACTACTGTCTATATCCACCCTATTCAGAGTTGAGGGTGGACATGAACAGCGGTTAAAAAGGATTATAGAGTAAACTAAAATACAGACCGTTTTCTTGTAATGTTCTCTCATTTGAGTTGTTAACAGATACCAAAGGAATACCCCAGTCAAGACGAACGGTGAAGCGATCGCCCTGTGCCCAACGCAACCCCAGACCAACAGCAGCTAAAGTATTATGCTCAGGATTATCTTTACCAGAAGTATTCCAGCCAACACCAAAATCCACAAAGGGGATAACCTGTAAGATGCTATTTATTTGCGGTAAGCGCAGAATCGGTACTTGAACTTCCGCAGAAACAAAAGTGCCATTATCTGTCAGCAGGTAATCTTGACGGTAGCCGCGAATGCTATCTTGCCCACCGATGCCAAATTGCTCTATCGGCAGAAGTTTTGTAGATGCTAGTTGCGTATTTAAACGTAATAACAATAAAGTTTCAGGAGCTAAAAGGCGCGCCCACTGCGCTTGCCCTTGCCAAGCAAAAAAACGGCTATCGGGAGCATCTTGATTAACTGTGGCATTCAACACATCTATGCCCAAACTGAATTGAGAGCGTAGGGCGATGACTTCCCGACTGTTACGACTCGTCCATTCTTGAAAAAATCGCAACGCCGATACCCTAGTGCGTCCCTCATCATCAGCACCAGGCGAAAGTTCAGAGGCGGGAACCCCTTCTCTCTGTAAAAAGGACGAGATATCACTTTCGCGTCGGGAAGCTGTTAACCCCAGAGCGAATTCTTGTGTAGGAGTTTGGATTATTGGCTGTCGGAATGTCAGTTCGTAGTAGCGAGAAGCCGATTCGATATCTAGGAAGTCGAAAGGAGGCTCAATGACATTGCTCGACGTAGTGCCATAGTTAAAGGTAAGCGTTCCGTTGCGGGGATTAAGAGGCAATGTGTAACTAGCGTCAAAGGAGTTGCTACCATCAGTATTGGTGTAGCCTACACTCAGACCATCTCCCAATCCGAGTAAGTTGGCTTCATTCAATCTTAACCCGCGTCGAAAACTGCCAACACTAGGCGATCGCCCATTATCAAGAACTATTTGGCCACTAAAGGTTTTTGCCTCACTGATTTTAACTTCCAAAAGACTCGTACCCGTCCGCGATCCTGCTGAGAGTTCAGCAGTCACGTTTTGAATCAAAGGATTAAGTTGCAGCAGTTGCAGGGCTTCTAATAGACGCTGGCGATTCAGAGGCGGTGATGTCGCGATTGCTAGTCGGCTGCGGACATAATTCGGATTCAGGCGCCGAGTCCCAGTTACCTGAATATCTTCTAATTTACCTTCTACCACCTGAATTTTGAGAACACCAGATTGGATTGTTTGAGGTGGAATATAGGCACCAGAAGTAATGTAACCATTTTTGACATATAACTCAGTGATTTTAGAACGTGCTTGATACACTTCGGTCAGTGAGATCGGTCGTTTGGTAAATTCAGCAGTGACTTCAGCTAATTCTTGGGCACTGAAAACTGTGCTACCAACAACTTCAAAGCGTTCAACAACAATAGTTTGAGGAAAGTTACCAGGGACTGGTGCATCAGGTGTGGGAGTTGGAGCAGAGGGTGGAAGTAGTTCTGCTGGTGGGGGGAGTGGCTGTGGCACTTCAGGTGAGGGAAGTGGTGAAGGTGTGGGTGGTTGGATATCCTGTGGTGGTGGAATTTGTTGTGATAGGGTGAAATTACTAGTTGGTAATTGTGTAGTATCAACAGCCTGAGCTTTCAGTGAACTTAAAGATGTACTGCTAAGTAATAGAAGCATACTCAGCGGTAAGCAGGACACTATAAGATTCTGAGGGTATTTATCAATCATCGCACTGGACTATTGTTTGTCAGTAACTATGGGATTATACGGGGACTGCTTCAGATGTGAATCTTACTTCATCTTTTGTCGCTAAAGTTGATATCTTGAGCAAATCTCAATTTAAAAGCTAAATCATCTGGTGATTGCAGACTTACAGCAGTTTTCTTTTGTATGAGGTACAAAGCTACGGGTTTTGAGTTAGGAGTTAGGAGTTAGGAGGTAGAAGAAATACTGACCTCTGTTTTCTGCTGCTCTCGAAGAGAGCAAGGGTTTAATTCTCCCACCAAATCGGAGATTTTGGTGGACTGGATTTAGATGGAAGTGAAGCCTCATCTAAATTCCACCCTCCTGCCTCCTGCCTTCTGCCTCCTGCCCCCTGCCCCCTGCCTCCTGGTCACTGAGCGTAGCCGAAGTGCTGCCCCCTGCCTTCTTCACTCCATACCGCTTTGCTGAAACATTCCCATCAATTTACGTTTACGAGCGTGGGTTTGCATCAAGTTTTCCCGATAGCTTAACCAGTCAGCTTTCTTCCCAGATTCCAAGTAGGCATTACGCGCCTTTTTCAACCATTCAACCGCGTAATAATAGTATTCTGCTTTACCTGCATCCATAATCTTTTCGGCACGACGACGAGCATTAGCAATCACCCAACCAGGATTATGAGGGATAGCAGCATCCATGACTCGGTGAATTAACTCTGAACGATCGGAACTTAGTTCACTAGCGATCGCAATTGCATCATCAATTAGCCCCTCATGCAAAAATATATCTACCTTGGCTAATTCTGTTCCCCAACCACTAGAAGTACGGACAATTCTCAGCAGGTCTGTTTTGATACTTTCCCAGTTTTCCTCAGCTAATTCTGCCATCCTTTGGTAATCCACAAAGGAGGGCTTGACTTGAAAAGCTGCCTTGATTGCTAATAAGGCAGCTTCACTATTACCCAACTCAATAGCTAAATCACTTGTCCAAATTCCCAATTCATACTGACAATTACCCGGTAAGTTGAATCCACTCTGGGCTATATTTAGTGCTTGCTGTAACGCCCCCTGAACGCTGAGTGTTTTCGCTAGGGCAAAGGCTTCTTCCATTGAGTTCATCTGGGTTTGAGCAGCATCAATTGCTTCTTCCACCCTGCCTAAACGCCCCAACATTGTCAGATATTGCTGGGTTTGCCCTTCCGCTTCTGCTAAATACAGGTATTCTTGATAACGTTCTTGACGTTCGAGAATTTTCAGGCGAATTAATGCCAAATCATCAGCATAATCTGGTACGTCTTCTTCCCATGCTCCCCTTTCAGTAATGTTACCTTGGAGAACTTGTACCAGTGGCGGATAATCCCAACCTTGGCGTAAAGCCTCCATAACTAGACCAAAATCAGCATTCCACTCATCTTGCCAAGCTTCCAAATTTATTTGAATATCAACTTTTTCTTCTGGAGTAAGTTCGGCAATCAGAACTGCTTCACACCAAGCATTATTTAATTCCCCGACAACTTCATCATTTTCAGCGCCGTATTCGGCAACATCATCCCAATTTTCCGCGCAGGTAGAGGTAATCGCTGACAAAATAGCGATCGCATTTTCACCTTCTCCCCGTTCGCTAAAATCAACCGCAGTTTGCACTACACTCAGCAAATCTTCGCCAATCGGGTCTTCTTCGTATCCCTCCTCAAAGTAGCGCACGGTATCCTTGAGAATCTGCCGTACTTGCCGCCGAAACGCAGCCGGATCAATAGTACTGTGGCGCACGGATTTTATAGTTGTTTGGTTCTCAGCAGGATTCGTCATCCAACTTACATGGCGGTCAATTGCCTCAATTAGAGGGGGGTATTCTGCTACCAACTCTTGCAGCAGCCTTTGAGTTTCGATATAATTCAGGCGATTTAGTAGTTCTTCTAGGGTGGGGCGCTGTTCAATATTTTCTGAGTTACGCACACAAACGAGCATCGTCGCCACAATGTGTTTGCACCATCCTTCATAGTCGTAGGCACAGGTGCATTTTACTGAGGTTAACCCACTGCTATCGAAATTCAGGTTGACATGATAAGGTCTAGCTTCAGTGCCTACAACATCTGCCTGAACCAGATGACCACGTTGGATAACGGCATTAACAGCACCAGCGTTATAATATGCCTCGCCCCGCTGGAAAGATTTGGCGTTGGCATGACGGCGGATAGTAAATTCACTAATTTGGGGAATAGACATCGAGCGATCGCCTGCGTAAATCTTCTGGATCAATCCTAAATCCAGCTTAGTGTTACGCTAACGCGCTGTAAAGGAAAAGGTGTGGCGATTCTGAATGAGACTGCAATTTCTATTCATTAACTAGCACAGAATTGAGAATCAGCTTCATTAACCTGCAAATACTCACTTAATTTCTTGTCGCTTTTCTGGGAAAACCAACCCATATAATGAAAATATCCATATTTTCGCCAGAAGTGAGTGAATCATAAGTTGAGTTAGCAATACCCGAACCTGAAATCAGTGAACAGTCAACAGTAAACAGTCAGGGTAATGTAAGGTAAGGGATTTAGAGTTCAGCGATAAAACTGATAACTGATAACTGTTAAAAGGATTGCGCTGATTGTCGGTCAAGTTGAGAATAAATAGGCGAAGCAGACGGGGAAACTAACGTGAGTCAAGGATATGATTACGATTTAGTAATTATCGGCGCTGGTGTAGGCGGACATGGCGCAGCCTTACACGCCGTAAGTTGTGGTTTGAAAACAGCAATTATTGAAGCTGCTGATATGGGAGGAACCTGTGTTAATCGGGGCTGTATTCCTTCTAAAGCGCTGCTGGCAGCATCTGGACGTGTGCGGGAGTTACGCAATGCCCACCACCTCAAGTCACTGGGAATTCAAATTGGTAGCGTGGAATTCGATCGCCAAGCGATCGCTAATCATGCTAACGATCTCGTCTCGAAAATTCAAGGCGACTTAACCAACAGCCTCAAGCGTCTAAAAGTCGATATCATCAGAGGTTGGGGAAAAATCGCTGGGGCGCAAAAAGTCTCGATCGTCGGAGACGGTGGTGAAAAAACCATCACAGCCAAAGACATTATCCTTTCGCCCGGTTCAATTCCTTTTGTGCCTCCAGGGATTGAAGTAGACGGCAAAACTGTCTTTACCAGCGATCAAGGTGTCAAATTAGAGTCGTTACCAGACTGGGTAGCAATTATTGGCAGTGGTTATATCGGCTTAGAATTTTCTGATATTTACTCAGCTTTGGGTTGTGAAATCACCTTGATTGAAGCCCTAGATCAGTTAATGCCAGGATTTGACCGCGATATTGCCAAACTTGCCGAACGGGTGCTAATTACTCCCCGCGATATTGAAACGAAAGTCGGGATATACGCCAAAAAAGTTATCCCAGGTTCACCTGTGGTGATTGAGTTAGCAGATTTCAAAACCAAAGAAGATGTAGATGTCATCGAAGTAGATGCTTGCTTGGTAGCTACGGGACGCATCCCAGCGACTAAAAATCTCGGTTTAGAGTCTGTGGGTGTGGAAGTCGATCGGCGGAATTTTATTCCAGTAGACGATCGCATGGCAGTACTCTCAGCAGGTGAAGTCGTGCCACATTTGTGGGCAATTGGCGATGCTAATGGGAAGATGATGTTAGCCCATGCGGCTTCTGCTCAAGGCATTATCGCGGTAGAAAATATCGTTGGGAGGGAAAGAATAGTAGACTATCGCAGCATCCCCGCAGCGGCCTTTACCCACCCAGAAGTCAGCTATGTAGGCTTAACTGAAACAGCAGCTAAAGAGTTGGGACAAGCCGAAGGATTTGAAATCGCCACAAGCAGGAGTTACTTCAAAGGAAATTCCAAAGCGTTGGCAGAAAATGAAGCCGACGGTATTGCCAAGGTGATATATCGCAAAGACACCGGAGAAGTCTTGGGCGTCCACATTTTCGGACTGCACGCCTCAGACTTAATTCATGAAGCGTCAGCTGCGATCGCCAACCGTCAATCTGTCCAAAGTCTCGCACATCTAGTTCACGCCCACCCGACACTTTCGGAAGTCCTAGACGAAGCTTACAAACGAGCCATCACCAGCTAAAAGTTAGAAGTGAAAAGTTAGGAGTGAGGAATTAATAACTCATAACTCCTAACTCCTAACTCCTAACTCCTAACTCCTAACTCCTAACTCCTAACTCAGCACTCAGCACTCAGCACTCAGCACTAATCATGCAAATCCGTCGCCGTTCACCTAACCCAGCTATTGATGTATCGATATTGCGTTATCAGGCTGTCGTGCCTGATGCAGCACCAAACCACATCTTGGAAGAAATTGTCTGGCAGAAAGAAGTAGAATATGACCAAATGCGGGAAAAAGTTCCTTTGCAACAATTGCTGAAACAGGTACTGACTGCGCCGCCAACCCGTGATTTTGTCGCCGCCTTACGCCAAGGTAAGACTAAACCAGCATTGATTGCCGAAGTTAAAAAAGCTTCACCTAGTAAAGGTGTTTTACGAGAAGATTTTGACCCAGTAGCGATCGCCCTGTCTTATCAGCAAGGTGGCGCTAGTTGTCTTTCTGTGCTGACAGATGTCAAGTTCTTTCAAGGTAGTTTTGAAAACTTAGCCAAGGTTCGGGCTGCTGTAGATTTGCCCCTACTGTGCAAAGAGTTTGTCGTTTATGCTTATCAGATATACTTGGCGCGGGTTCAGGGTGCAGATGCTATTTTGTTGATTGCGGCTATTTTGAGCGATCAAGATTTGAAATACTTCCTTAAAATTGCTAACAACCTGAAAATGGCAACCTTGGTTGAAGTCCATAGTTTGGCAGAACTTGACCGTGTGTTAGCTTTAGATGGGGTCTCCTTAGTAGGAATCAATAATCGCAATTTGGAAGATTTCTCTGTTGATCTGCAAACTACTTGCCAACTTTTGGCTGCAAGGGGTAGACAATTGCAAGAGAAAAATATCCTTGTTGTCAGCGAGTCAGGACTACACAACCCAGAAGATTTGAGTTTAGTGCTGACGGCAGGTGCATCTGCTGTACTCATTGGAGAATCTTTGGTAAAACAACCAGATCCCGGTGCTGCGATCGCTCATATATTACCAAGGAATTTTTGAAAGAAACACCCCAGATGCTCTAAAAGACGCAGGGCAACTGCACATAATAGTTGAGCAATTGGGCATACTATGCATATACAAGCAGCAATTTGCTATCAAATATCATTAATATCTTTGCCAAATCTTCATTGCTAATTAAATCAATGCCATAAGCAACTAGTTATTCATTATGTAACAATTTATTAACAAGAAACAAACTGTGACTAATACAAAATCCCAAATATGAAATCAAAATTTAACTTCATGGAGCAAATTCCTCTACCTTCGCCTATTCACTACGAACTTATACTTCAACTCTTAGAAAGACAAACTATGTTAGCAGTAAATGATAACCCAGATTTACGGCATCAGGTGAATCAGTTAATTATTACTCTTCGTAAAGCTGCTGTACAGCAAAAGCGACTAGAAGAAATTTGCGAGTTTTCCTCTGTAACTATCGATCACCGTTGGTCAATCAACCATCATAACGATAACAAAGTTGTCGCCCCCGATTGAAAAAAATTGTCATCTTTATAAAATTTTAGTTTTGAGAAAGTTCATCTTGATTTAGACAAAACTGTAGATCAGTTAAAATATTGATGAGATTCTCTCTCGAATTTGACGAAAGATGAAATACAACAGCATTGATGAACTACTCAGAAATAATCAGGCTTGGGTTGCCGAAAAGCTAGCTCTAGATCCAACTTACTTTCAAGAATTATCTAATGGACAAACACCACCTTTTCTATACATTGGGTGTTCTGATAGTCGTCTGGCATTAACAAAGTTTACCCGTACTGAACCAGGAGAGTTATTTGTACATCGTAATATTGCCAATCAAGTTTCTCTAACGGATATAAACTTTTTAGCCGTTTTAGAATACGCAATTTTACACCTGAAAGTAGAACACATTATCGTTTGTGGTCACTACGATTGCGGAGGAATTAAGGCAGCTTTAGAAGGGAGAACTATCGGAATTCTTGATAACTGGGTCAATCCAATTCGGGAACTGTATTTAGAGAAACAAGAAGAAATTGATACCTTGCCAACAAGAGAAGAACGTCTGAATCGCTTGGCGGAAATCAATGTTGTGGCGCAAGTGAAAAATCTTTACCAAACTTCCATCATGCGTCAGGTACTCCATGAGCGAAAAGCGCCTATGGTTCATGGCTGGGTACTAGATATACGCACTGGCCTAATCAAAGATTTAAACGTTTCAACTGTGCAATGGCAATTGCACACCTGCCCCTTGCTTCTAGAGTTTAGGCTCTATGCTATGTTAAAAAATTAGAGTTGATTCGGTATTTACCGCCACACAAAAGCTGACATTTAAGACTTGATAAATATTGTTTTTACAACTTTTATTTAGATATCGGATTTTATTGTGCAGTGTCTATGTATATTTAAAAAATAAAGTAGTATTCTTAGAGATTTTTGTTTAATTAAAGTTACGAATACAAAGTAGTTAATTTCATAAAAATTTTTATAGAGGCAATTTATGAATTGCCTCTATAAGAATTATTAACACAGATATTGCTACACTTAACCTACTTCTACAAAAAATTATTTCTTAGCAATTATCCACACTGCATGAATAATTCCAGGAATGTAACCAAACAGCGTCAAAAGTATATTAATCCAAAAGTCTACACCAAAACCTACTTGTAAAAAAACTCCCAAAGGCGGTACGAAAATGGCACACAGAATCCGAACTAAATCCATTTAAACCTCCTATTAATCTCAGAAAAGACAGCTTGTTGGCAAACTAATTTACCACTGTTCAAGCATATTTGTACCTTTCAAAGATAACATTTCCTCTCTTAATCTAGATCGCGGTTAAGATACGGTAAACCGCACTCAAGATTAGCCACCGCTAATTTTGGCTTTGTAACCTAGCTTGGTCAAAATCTCGACAATTTTCTGTTTGTGTTCGCCCTGAATTTCAATTTCGTTGTCTTTAAGTGTTCCACCTGTGCCACACTGGGTTTTCAACTGCTTCACTAAATCTGCTAAGGTTTCCGGTTTGGCTTGAAAACCGCTAACGACTGTGACGGTTTTGCCTTTGCGTCCTTTGCGAGAAGCTTGTACTTTCAGATTTTGTTGTTGTGGGGGTAGTTCTGGAATTGGTCTTTCTGTGGCGGCGGAGTTGTCATTGCCAAATTCGCGGTAGACAAAGCCTTTGTCAGAAGATTGAGACTTGGAAGAAGACATAAAATGAATGTTTAAGAAAAATTTCAAAGGCAGTGGAAGCTTCTATGCAACCATTCTGCTGGGATACAATTTCTAGGCTAACATTACACATCTATACATCATAACCAAACTGACGTAATACTTGAACTAATCTTTCCTTCTGTGGAAAGTAGATTCAAATGGTTGAACTGATTCAGGAAAATGGCTTGTCTATATCTAGAATTAAACGTAATCTTACCTAAACCATCTCAAACTCTAATTGATGACTATTGAGAAAATCATGGGTGAAATGATCCACCATATTGGTATCAGCTAGTTCCAAATTATAAAAATCCACAGCTTCATGGTCAAAATGGGGGCCAGCGTGCCAAGTACCCTCATGTAGCTTGATAAAACAATTCCCCGGAATGCGGAAAGCAGCAATCTCTTCTAATGCTGGTTCATTCACATCATTATGAGGAGGACAAACTGCAATTAACCAATCCTTCCCTTCCAAAGAACCCAGACATTGAGTGCATTGCACATGGCGAGTAATTTTGTGGAAATTTCGCCCTATATTCTCCAACCGCATAATATAAAATCGTGCAATCCCATTTTGCAGGTTTAACTGGGCATCTTCCCCATCGTAAGTTTTGCCATCAAGACTTGCAAAGATCACCTGTCCATAACGCCGAAAGTTTTCAGAAGTCACCCATTCTACTTGCAATTGTTGCACTGTCTTTGATGTGTTCATATCAAATCATTAAGAGAGATTATTTAGGTTTATTTTCCCCCAAAATGACTGAATTTTACACAGTCATGATGGTGACTTCCTGAGTTTAAATGCCCTAAACTATCAAAAAATAACCTCAGCTAGCTAGATAACTACGTACTTGTTCCTTTTGGCGTCGGAGGAGACTGAGAGCTTTTTGTTCTATTTGACGCACCCGTTCTCGACTAATACCCATGCGATCGCCAATCTGTGCTAAAGAAAGTTCATACCCATCAGTTAGACCAAAGCGCAGGGTTAATATTTCTCGCTGCTGGGGTGACAGCTTTGCCAATAAGTCTTGTAAGTCTTGGTGGAGAGATTCTTCAACGGCATAATCTTCAGGAGAAGGACCATCATCCTCCAGTATGTCTTGCAATTCTGTATCTTGTTGTTCGCCAACTCTCGCCTCTAGAGAGAAGGGTTGACGGGCTAAGTACAAACACTCTCGAACTTGGCTAGCTGTCAAAGATAAGGCAGTAGCAATTTCAGCAGTGGTAGGAACGCGACCTAACTGTTGAGATAATTCTCGCTGCACCCGTTTAATTTTGTTCAGTTTCTCAAAGACGTGGATCGGTAAACGAATTGTACGTCCTTGTTGAGCGATCGCTCGTGTGATTCCTTGACGAATCCACCAGTAAGCATAAGTAGAAAACTTGTAACCAAGAGCGGGATCAAATTTATCCACCCCCCGTTCTAAACCTAAAGTACCTTCTTGAATTAAATCCATAAATTCTAGGTTCCGGTGCTGGTATTTCTTTGCCACAGCTACCACTAACCGGAGATTAGCCTGAATCATTTTCTGCTTGGACTGGTGTCCTAAATTTAGCTGTTGCTCCAGCACCTCCACACTTAACTCCACCCGATCTGCCCATTCTTGCAGCGTGGGTTCATGGTTTAATTTCACAGCCAATTCTTCCTTAGCAGCTAATAAATTCATCATCTGCTGCACTTGTTGGGCAAAAATAACCTCTTGTTCGCGAGTCAACAAATCTACACGCCCGATCTCTTGCAGATAACTACGCACAATATCATCTGTAGCTCGAGGCTTTTTATCTGCGGCTAAACTTTTTTTCTTCGTTTTTTGAACTTCGGTATGTAAAGATGTTAAGTTGCTCATGGTTATTTGCTCCTCTGTAACCTCATCAATTTATTGGTATCAAGTCTAGATATTCAGACCCACAGCCATTTCACACTGCTAATCAATAGATATCTTGCAAAAGTACTTAACACCCCATCCCTTAATTTCCTTCCCGCTTTCGGGGAGGGGAGACAAAGCGTAGCTTTGACGGGGTGGGGTTCTTAATTTGTAATTTATGCAAGAGGTCTAATCAATTTACAACACTGATGAATTCTGGTCTATGATACATTACAAGTTAATTGTTGGAGATAATAAACCCAAAATCAACCCACCCCTTAATAATAACATCATCACCAGTCACAAATCAATTATCTAAAGTATCATTAGCATATCCTTTGAAGTAATTACATTCTTTTATCATTGATTTTTGCATATTCTAAAATACAATTAACAATTAAATTTAGTGTAGTTATCCAATGCGGTTTATGGAAAAAGTAAAAAATATAGAGTAACGATTCCATTATCTAACAGATAAATTATTAATAGCAACCCTTAAAATATCACAACAAATTCTTTTATTGAAGTGTTCATGGTTCGCTTATCAATAGATGTAATCTCATTAAAAAAAACTCCTTAAATAGAAAATATCCATTTTTAACCTCATTTTTCTTGTAAGAAAATCTAAGCATATCAAGCCAGCTACATAGTAGGCTATCGTTAAACACGAAAGAAAGAACTTCTCCTGCTCCCCTTCTTTATTAAATAACAGCTTTATTGAATAATCTGGTCAAATACTTAGTAATTAGGCATCTAATGAAATTAATTATGCGGTATCCAGAACACTTGCACAGACGTAGGACTGCTCTGTATATTCATTCTTACTCATATCTCTTTCCTAGGATTTAGGATGATCGAGAAGACGCAGATATCTGTGACAATTGCACTTTTGTCATAATTGCACGCAGACATCTGCACTGGATGCGGTATTGTCAACTTGATTACTCCTAAAGAAATTTAATGGACTAAAAGTACTAACAGTGGTAAGACTAACAGTGGTAAGACTAACATCAAGAATGATACTTGGCAAGACAGCAACACCCGCGATCGCCCTAATATCCTCTTGAAGCGAAAAGATTTTTGTGTAAGATTTCTGGGAAAATAGTACTATATTGAAGTTTTAATCTAACTCTTCAACCATCACTTTAGTAGATATTGGTTAAGAAAAGCATTCACCTCATTGGCACATAATCCAACATTAACTATTTTTCCTGAATTCTTGAGAATGTCTAATCCTTTACCATTATTGCGCGAGTCGGGATCGAGTATAGATACATATATTTCATGTATCCGACAATCTTCAGCGATCGCTAAAGCACATGCAGGTGTGCGTCCATGAAAAGAACAAGGTTCAAGAGTTACATACATTTTCAACAAGTTGAAAGCTTTGCCTTGAATCTGTTTAAGTGCGTCAGCTTCAGCATGGTATTTTCCTGGTGCTTGCGTGTATCCTTGAGCTACTATCTCTTGGCCATCTACGATCGCACAGCCTACTGGTGGGTTCGGCAAACATTCCGGCAAAGCTTTTCTGCTTTGAGCTAAAGCAGCCAGCATAAATATTTCATCCATATTTGAGCATAAATTATCTAGATAAATCACACTACCAAGAATTAGCTATCTATTATTAAAAAATTTCCTATATCAAAATTTAGTAACTGTCACACGAATACCAGAATCCAGTTTAGGAACCTTGAGATACTCAATTGGTTCACTACTTTGAGTCTTGGTTGGCTCCTGACATTGCTTAAAAAAAGCGCTTGGGTTATTGATGAACTCAAGCGGGTTAATTTTTTGACATCCTCGCTCTTGCATTAGCGAAATTGATTCAGCAGTTTGTTTTGGATTATTAGTCTGTCCGATAAAATTGCTCCATGTAGCGTTAATCGTAGCTGGTTCTGTCAATAAAACTCCAACGCGATCGCGATCGCCTATTGTTATAGGAACATTCTCTTGGTTAGCATAGGCTCTCTGACTGAGAGTGAGTGCGCTAATCACAACGGCTAAAATAATAGAAGAGGATTTCATAATTCAATCTCTCAACATTTAATGTCAGTTTAATAATTACAATTGCCTAGATCCAAAAACAAAGAAATAGGAGGCTAGCTTGAGTACTTCAGATTAACACAGGTAATAATAAATATAGCAAAACTTCATGAAAAATATAGTGAAATCTAGTAAAATATGATTGAAGTTTACCTACCTTGAACAATTTGCTTGAGCTATTTGTCTGGTCAATTTAGATAGTAGCTGGATTTCCGCTGTCTTTTACTAGTCTGATGTAAACTAATTTATTGCTCTAATCACGCTGTCATTTGATACTCCTTTGTTAGGCTACGTTAAATTCAAGCTGGATAGAGTTGAAGATTAAATTTTGTGTAAATTAATTTTGTCTTACTACTTGTCTTCTAATCATTTGTACCGACTTAATTACCTGTACTAAGTCGGTCAGCACAAAAATTTGTCGTAGGTAGCAAGCGATCAGACAGGAGGGAGCAGTAAAGATTAAACTGATTGTGAGTCCTTATAGGTTCAATACTCAAATCATGCAATTTTATGATTGCTAGTTCCGTATTATTCCCATTGACTATTATTCAGAGCAATAATTCATTGTTAGTTAAAGTTTTGAAGTAGCTTACGTAAATATCCATCTAGTCTTTCTAGGTATCTTTTTTCACTGTCCAAAGCCTATCTTTGAAGTGCTTACATTGCTTATGTACTGGCACAATTGAACTATTCCTCACCTGAACGAATTAACCCCTGTTGTCTTTTCAAAATCAGCAAACCGAGAGTGAATATATTAGTATTTTGTATGAATTTTTTGTAAAGTTATTAAATTCAGTGTTCTTACATAATATGATAGTGATTGTTAGGTTACTAATCAATACTTGCGTTAGTAGTAACACAAAACTAAGTTAACAAAAATTAAGCCTCAAAAATGGAAAGCAACTAAATCAGGGATAAAATTATGAGTTATCCTGGCTTTGCTGTCAGTAAAATATCAATCTAAGTTAAAATAGTGACTTGACAAACTATTAGTTAACTTCAGATATTGAAGAACCTTAGCAATAAGGTATTAGCTAACAATCAACCCAAATATTCATATCACAAGGTAGACTACAGTGTTACTGTATTCCAAATTGTGAGAACAATCTGCTGTAAGTAAATAGTCTTTTTTATAAAAGTTTACATATATGACTATGGAATCTTTACCAAATTTTGAAGAAGTAAATATTCAGAAATACTTAGAAGTTTTTCAACGGCGTTGGCTACCTCTAGTTGGAATTTTCGCCATATCTGTTAGCCTTGGATGCTTGTATGCATTTTCGCTAAAACCTTCATACAAGGCAGAAGGAAGTTTGATGATTAAAACAAATCGCTCTTCTTCACTCACGGGCTTACCGGATGACATAGGACGCCTAGAAGCTTTGAATGTGAACGACAATCCTCTGGAAACTCAAGTGAGAGTTATTGGATCAAATCCAGTAATTGAGAAAACGATTAATTCCCTCAACCTTAAAGATAGTCAAGGCAAACTGCTCTCGATTCCCGACTTGGCAAAACAACTAAAAATAGAAGGAATTAAAGGCACTGATGTTGTACAACTTTCTTATAAAGGCGGCGATCCGAAGCTAGCTGCTAAAATCGTCAATGAAGTTATTGACAGTTATATCGATCTAAATATCAAGGCTAATCAGAATGAAGCGCGAACAGCCAAACAGGTTCTTGTAACGGAAGTACCTAAAGCTGAGGAAGTTGTCAGAAGAGCCGAATCAAAACTGCGGGTATTTAAAGAAACGAATAAAGTTGTTGTCCTAGAACAAGAAGCAGCCGCAGCAGTCGATACAATTTCTAAGTTAGGAAACCAAATTTCTCAAGCTTTAGCTCAACTAGATGATGTGAAGGGTCGTCTAGAACAGTTAAGCAGTGAAGCTCAGGTAGATTCACGGCAAGGGGTAATTGAATCTGAATTGAGTCAAGCACCTGGAGTTCAGAAAGTGCTTGCTGAACTCCAAGAAACAGAAAGCAAACTAGCAATAGAGCGTACCCGTTTTTCACCTGAACACCCTACAATTACTAACTTAGAAGAAAAAGTCGTAGCTCTTAAGAACTTGCTAAAAGAGCGGACAGGACAAGTAGCTGGTGAAGCGCAGATAACACAGGGAAGTTTACAGGTTGGACAACTGCGGCAAAGCCTAATTGCAGATATTACTCGTGCCCAGGCAGAACGCGTTGGTCTAGAGAGACAAATTGCCACACTTAAACAACAGCAAAATGCCTATATAAAACGAGCAAATAATTTGCCAAGGCTAGAACAAAGTCAACGAGAGCTAGAACGGAAACTGCAAGCAGCTCAAACGACTTACGAAACACTCTTAAAGAAACGCCAAGAGATTGATATTGCACAGAACCAAAAAATTCCAAATGCTCGTGTCATTTCCTATGCTTTAATCCCTGATAAAGCAGAAGGTCCTCGAAAAATGCTGTTTATTGTTGGTGGAGCAGGAGTTGGTTTTTTCTTAGGTATCATTGTCGCCTTTACTTTAGACTTGATAGACCGCTCGGTGAAGACCGTCAAAGAAGCCAAAGAAGTCTTGAGATACAGTGTTTTGGGAGTGATTCCTACACAAGGTAGAAATGGTAAAGATCATTCTTCTATACCAGGACTTGATAGACCTATTCCCAAAATTATTGGCAGAGATATTCCTTACTTCCCTGTTGGTAATGCATATCAAATACTACAAGTGAATTTGAAGTTCCTCTGTTCTGATAAACCGCTCAAAAGCATTGTAATTACAAGTTCCGTTGCCAAAGAAGGAAAGTCTGACGTATCTGCAAATTTAGCTGTGACTATGGCTCAGGCGGGGCGTAGGGTGTTGTTGGTGGATGCAGATATGCGTCATCCCATACAGCATCATATCTGGGGGCTAACAAATACAATGGGACTAAGTAATATCATAATTAACCAAGCTTCTTTAGATACAGTTGTTCATGAAGTAATGCCTAATTTGGAAGTTCTTACTTCTGGAGTTTTGCCTCCAAATCCAGTAGCAATGCTAGATTCTCAACGCATGGCGGCATTAATTAGTAACTTTGGGAGAGATTACGATCTTGTAATCTTCGATACTCCTCCACTATCAGGAATAGCAGATGCTGCTGTTTTAAGCACCTTGACTGACGGTATCTTATTAGTTGTTCGTCCTGGAGTGGTTGACTTGAACAGTGCAAATGCAGCTAAAGAGTTTTTAACTCAGTCAGGTCAGAAGGTATTAGGGATAGTCATCAATGGTGTGAATACTAAAAATGAACCTAATAATTATTTTTATGACAATAAAAAACGACAAATAGAACAAGATTTAGTATCTTCTAGCAGCTTAACTAAATTTCGCAAAGAGCGTTAAGTTCTCTTAAAAATGGTGAAAGCTACAACCATCTAAACCAAATTTTGTGACTGTAGTAATAATGGATAAAACTAAAATCAGAACTTCTTGTTTAATTAATAATTACAATTATGCTCAATTTCTCTCTGAGGCAATTGATAGCGCTTTAAATCAGACAGTTAAGTTTGATGAGATTATCATTATTGATGATGCATCTACAGATAATTCGGCGGAAATTATCAAGAACTTTACTCAAGTAGCTAATGTTAAATCTATCTTGAAAGAACAAAATCAAGGGCAATTATCATCTTTTAATGAAGGTTTGTTAGCTGCTACTGGTGACATTCTATTTTTTTTAGATGCCGATGATATTTATGAACCTCAGTATTTAGAAAACGCCCTAAATTTTTACAATAGACGCAGTGAATGTGATTTTGTATTTTGTGCGTATAAAAAATTTGGAGCAGTAGAAGGCACATTTCAAGACGATGCAGTTGATTTAGATTTGGGTTATTCAGTAATTAGAACTTTATATAATGGTGAATGGATTGGTTCCATAACTTCAACATTATCAATACGTAGAGAAATAGTCCGAAAATTTTTACCTATTCCAAATTTAGAAGATTGGCGTGTAAGGGCTGATGACTGTTTGATATGGGGAGCTTCTTTGGTGGGGGCTAAAAAGTTTTATATGTCTAAACCTTTAGTGATGTATAGAATACATGAAAATAATCATTATCATAATAAGAACTTTTTAGATGTAGACAAAAATTATGAATACAAAAGATTCTGGAAACGCAATTCCTTGTTTAATTACATTCTGCAAAAAAACAATTTTAGCTCCCCATTACTCTTAGCTTTTACATCTATCAAGGAGTTACAAACAATACCATGCCCAAAATATCAGGATTTTGTTACTTATTTGAAAATAATATTTTTATTTGAGCATAGTTTATATTGGAAAATCAAGGGCATTATTTTCTTAATTAGCTATTTTTTGAAAATTTTGATTAGTGGTAAATTAAAAAATCGTAGGTGATAAATAAGGTGAGTTACTGTATAAATACACTTTATTTTGTATTTGAAAAAATTGCACGGTCGAGATGGATTGATAGGTAAAAATAATGTCATATGATTAATTAATCAAAATAATGTTAAGCAAATTAAAAATTAAAAACTTATCGAAATTTAAATCTCGTTCTGGACTGCGTGCAATTATTGCCAATACAGGTTGGTTATTTGCCGATCGCATTCTACGTATGGGTGCAAGCTTGATTGTAGGAGTATGGGTAGCACGTTATTTAGGAGTAAAACAGTATGGTCTATTTAACTATGCTTTAGCTTTTGTTGCCTTATTTAGCCCAATTTTTACTCTCGGACTAGACGACGTAGTAGTTCGCCATCTTGTTCGTCAATCATCAAACAAAGAGGAAATTTTAGGAACTACTTTTTTGCTAAAATTTTTGGGTGGAATTGCTTCTGTTTTATTGGCAGTTAGTACCATGTTTTTCTTAGGTGAGCATGAAACACTAAAGATATGGCTAGTTGCAATTTTAGGAATAGCAGGAGTTTTTAGGGCATCTGATACTATTGAACTGTGGTTTCAATCACAGGTGCAGTCAAAATATACTGTAATCGCTAAAAACACGGCGTTTCTGCTAAATACTCTCATCAAAATCGCACTGATTTTAACAAAAGCACCGTTGCTAGCTTTTGCTTTGGTAACATTAGCAGAATTTGCAATGAGTGCAATTGGCTTACTGATTGTTTACCAAGTCAAAGGTTCTTCATTGTGGTTATGGCGTTGGAGCGTTGCGACTGTTAAAACTCTTTTGAAAGAGAGTTTACCTCTAATTTTTTCGGGGTTCGCCATCATGATTTTTATGAGAATAGATCAGGTGATGTTAGGTCAAATGATCGGAGATAGTGAGGTTGGTATTTATTCTGCGGCTGTACGTGTTTCTGAAGTTTGGTATTTTATTCCGGGGGCTATTGTTTCTTCTGTTGCTCCAGCAATTTATGCCGCCAAGGAAAAATCAGAAAGTCTTTACTATCAGCGAATAGGACAATTACTCAGTCTTATGACATGTATATCTTTAGCAATTGCTCTTCCTATGTCCTTTTTATCTGACAAGATAATTATGGTGATGTTTGGAAGTGGATATGCAGAAGCAGGACCAATATTAGCAGTTCATATTTGGACTTCTTTGTTTGTATTTATGGGTCTTGCAACATCACCTTGGTTTATTGCTGAAGGCTTGAACCACGTTTCTTTAGGTAAGACTTTATTTGGAGCGATACTAAACATCATTCTCAATTTATTACTTATTCCTAAATATGCAGGACTTGGGGCTGCGATCGCAACAATAATATCTCAAGCTGCTGCTGCTTTTATATGTAACGCATTTGATTCAAGAACACAAAAAATATTTCAGATTCAGGTGCGATCGCTTATTCATTTTTACAAATACTGATCGTTATTATTTAAACTTTATATGATGCAAACACCAGTAACTTTTATTATTTTTAAACGCCCCCAAACAACAGAGAAAGTTTTTGAAGCTATTCGCCAAGCCAAGCCAACAAAACTTTTTGTAATTGCAGATGGACCCCGCACTGACCGGGAAGGTGAGGCAGAAAAATGCGAAGCGACTAGGGCAATTATTGAGAGAGTTGATTGGGATTGTGAAGTAATTAAGAATTATTCTGATATCAACTTAGGTTGCGCAAAACGGGTATCAAGTGGTTTAGATTGGGTCTTTAATAATGTTGAGGAGACAATTATTTTAGAAGATGATTGTATTCCTCACCCAACTTTTTTCAGGTTTAGCCAAGAACTGTTGGAAAAATATAGAAATGATACCAGAATCGCCACAATCTCTGCCCAAAATCTTCAACTTGAACAAAAACGTACAAATTACAGTTACTATTTTTCTCGCTACAATCACTGCTGGGGTTGGGCAAGTTGGAGACGTGCTTGGCAACATTATGATTTGACTATCAAACTCTGGAAAGATGTGCAAGCAGAAAACCTTTTATATGACATTCTTATAGACCAAAAAGCGGTAAATTCTTGGCAACGAATATTTCAGTCTGTTTATGACAATCCTACAGGTATAACCTGGGATTACCAATGGACATTTGCTTGTTGGATGCAGGGAAGCTTAAGCATTATTCCCAATGTCAATTTAATCTCTAATGTTGGTGTTGGTGCAGATGCAACTCATTTCACTTCCAATCAAGAATTTTCGTTCATCAATATGTCGATGCAAGCAATGGAATTTCCCTTAAAGCATCCACCATTTATTGTTAGGAATGTAGAAGCAGATAATTTTACACAGAAAACAGTCTATAAAGCAACTGCATTGGATATTTTTAAAGAGGAAGTGAAGAAAAGATTGAATTACTCAATAATAAAAAAATAGATAAACAAAATCTCAAAAATGAAAGTAAAATTAACAGAAAAAATATTAACTATCTTGCTATTACTGATTGCTGTAGGGGCATTAACAATACACCCTGCACAAGAAGTTTCCATGTCTACACTTGGAGGTGATAAGCTAGATACTTTGTTCAACATAGTTTCATATTTAATCCTATTTTATTTCCTAATTTTATACTGGAAAGGTTTTATTTATGTAATTATTAGCAGCCCACTACAGTTTTTATTACTAGCAATAGTTATATTTTCTCTTTTATGGTCAGAAGACCTAAGTTCTAGTCTTACTTATCTAAGAGGTCTAATCCGAATATATTTTCTTGCCATCTATTTAGCAATGCGTTATCCACTTAAGGAACAAATTAAGCTGATAGCTTGGGCACTTGGGGTAGCTGCATTATTATCTATGCTATTTTCTGCATTTGTACCAGGTTATATTCACGAATCACCTGAATTACTAGGTATGTGGAGTGGAATTTATGGTCATAAAAATGAATTAGGTTACATGATGGCTTGGAGTGCAGGAGTTTTTTTGCACCTTGCTCTTAGTGGTCATCGATATCGCTGGTTGATGTGGGCACTATGTGGGGTATCTGTATGTCTAATTATCCTCTCACGTTCAACAACATCTTTAACTATTTTGTTGACAATGATATTACTTTTACCTTTCTACAGATCCTTAAAGAAAACTAATTATAAATTACAAGTTATTACGATCACTTCAACTTTGATTTTCCTGATGATTTCTTCAATATTACTTCTCAATAATGCCGAAACTGTAGTTGGTACTTCTGGTAAAGACCTTACCTTCAATGGACGCTCTGACCTCTGGGAGCTAGTAATTTCTAAGATTTTGGAAAGACCTTGGTTAGGTTATGGATTTTCGGGATTTTGGACTAGTAATGCTGCATCCAAATTAAGAGCTACTTACGATTGGGCAAGTAACGCCCATAATGGTTTTTTAGAATTATTGTTAGAATTGGGATTCTTAGGGTTTTTGACTTTTGCAGCAGGGTTTGTCCGGTTTTTCGCAATGGCATTGACTCGAATTATTTCTGTCGCTAAAAAACCGGAAGATTATTGGCCAATGCAGATACTAATTATCATTGTCATAGTTAATTTTTCAGAAGCCAGATTATTAACTCCTAGCTGGAATTGGTTAATGTATGTCACCACCTCATTATCTTTAACTGTTGAATATCAACGAAATCATAAAAATATTTTAGTCAATTAGTTTTTATGGCAGTCAGAAATAGTTTTAGTGATTATTAAGTTAATAAAAATGAAAATTTTACATATTAGTACCCATGATATTAATGGCGGTGCAGCGAGGGCTGCATATCGTTTACACACAGGTTTACAGGATATAGGACTACAGTCACAAATGTTAGTTCAGGAAAAATATAGCAATGATAAAACAGTAATTGCACCTAAAATTAGACTATTTCAAGGCATCGCTAAGGCAAAGTTAACAGTTGAAAGTTTACCATTAAAGCTTTATCGCCAAAAGAAAAATACTCCATTTTTTACTCAATGGTTACCAGATAGAGTTATTCCTAAAGTTACTCAGATTAATCCAGATATAATCAATCTGCATTGGATTAGCGGAGGTTTTATGCAAATAGAAACATTTGCTAAACTGAAGCGTCCTCTAGTTTGGACTCTCCATGATATGTGGGGGTTTACTGGAGGTTGTCACGTAACTGGAGAATGCGATCGCTACAAAGTATCCTGCGGGGCTTGCCCTCAACTCAACAGTGGTAATGAATGGGATTTATCCTGTTGGGTATGGCAACGCAAAGCAAAAGCTTGGAAAAATTTAAATTTAACTCTGGTTTCACCAAGTTCTTGGTTAGCAGAGTGCGCTCGTTCCAGTTCTTTATTCCAGAATTTGCGAATCGAGGTAATTCCCCACGGATTAGATACTCAAAAATATCGCCCGATTAATCAACATTTTGCGCGAGAAGCACTCAATCTACCCCAAGATAAGAAGCTGATACTCTTTGGAGCGATAGAAGCAACAAGCGATAGAAATAAAGGATTTCATTTGTTGCAACCAGCTTTACAAGAATTGAGTAAATCTGGCTGGAAGGATGACTTGGAAGTTGTGATTTTTGGAGCATCTCAACCCGAAAATCCACCTGATTTAGGCTTCAAAACCCACTATTTAGGACATTTACACGATGCTATATCTTTAGCAACTGTTTACTCAGCAGCTGATGTGATGCTTGTACCGTCTCTTCAAGAATCTTTTGGACAGACAGCTTCGGAATCATTCGCTTGTGGTACTCCAGTTGTGGCGTTTAATTCTACTGGCTTAAAAGATATTGTCGATCATCAGCAGAATGGCTATTTGGCTAAACCTTATGAAGTTGAGGATTTTGCCAAAGGAATTACCTGGGTACTTGAAAATGAACAGAGGTTGCAAAAACTGTCATTTTATGCACGCGATAAAGCCGAGCAAGAATTTACGCTGGAACTTCAAGCACGTCGTTATTCAGCCTTGTTTCAGGAAATATTGATGATAGCCAAGAAATCTTCATTGAGTAATTAACTTAGTAAATCAATACTTCATAATATGTCAATACCTATAGCTTTTATAATTTGTACAGAACCTGGCCGTTTAGAAGGTCAATCTTTGATGCTTGCAGAAAGTATTCGTAAGTTCTGTGGCGAATTGAAAAATACACCTATATATAGTTTTCATCCTAGAGTAGGTGAACCGATATTAAAGCAAACCCAACAAGCATTTGAAGCATTGCAGGTGACTCATCAACAAATCCCGATAAATCGAGAATTTCATGAATATTATTTAGCTAATAAGCCCCTAGTTTGTGCCTATGCAGAAAAAAATATCGATGCAGAAATATTGGTTTTTTTAGACAGTGACAAATGCTTTTTTTCTGAACCAAAAGAATTTTTATTGCCCGTAGATTGTAATGTAAGGATGCGTCCTGAGTATGGTCAAGGAATTGGTTCTACAGGTCTGCAAGATCCTCAAGAATGGTATTGGCAAAAACTATATGAAGTACTGGGAGTAAAGCGTGAGGTATTTGTTGACACACCAATTGGTAATAAAAGAATCAGAGCCTACTGGAATTCTGGTTTAATTGCTGTAAGAAGGAGTGCGGGTATATTTACAACTTGGAAAGAGAACTTTGAAAAAATAATGCGCTTGGATATTACTCCTCCCCAGGGTATTTATTTTGTTGAGCAGTCTGTTTTGTCTGTAACTTTATGTGCCTTGGAAGAAAACGTCGAACACCTTCCTCCTAATTATAGTTATCCATTACCTTTACATAACCGTTTCTCAAAAGAAATACAAATTAAACATTGGGATGACATTATATCCATTCATTATTTCAACTTATTTTTTTATAACGATTGGAATGCACAAATAAAACGATTAAAAAGATTCAATATCAATTCAGAAAAATATCTATGGTTATGTCAAGAGGTTGTCAGACTTAATATGCCTCGTGTATCAGTTTGGCATCGATATATTTTGGTAGCCAAAAAAATGGAACAAAAACTAAAGAACTTCAATTTAGATATTAATTTCAGTGGCTGGATAGAAAAAATGGTTAAGTTTTAACCTGTAAGTTTACGATCTGGATTAATTTTTTTGTAGATGTTATATGAGGATAATAATATGAAGCAAGCAAATCTAGCCGTAATTATGACCTGCCATAACAGGCGGAATACAACTCTTGCCTGTCTAAATGCTTTATATCAGCAAAAAAATCATTGTGATGTTTATTTAACTGATGATGGGAGTTCTGATGGGACTACAGAGGCTGTTAAAGCAGAATATCCAGAAGTACAAATACTTCAGGGTAATGGCAATTTATTTTGGGTGGGAGGAATGCATCTCGCCTTTGGCGAGGCAATAAAATATCAATATGATTATTATCTGTGGTTGAATGATGACACATTTCTGGAAGCCAATGCTGTAACTAAACTGTTGCAGGTTCATCAAAATTTGACGGAACTTGGTTATCCAGACTCAATTGTAGTTGGTTCAACTAAAGACTTAATTACAGGAAAAGCAACCTATGGAGGAGCGGTAAAATCTAAAAAGTGGTATTCTAATAAATTTGAATTTTTAGAACCAAGTTCAGTTATCCAAAAATGCGATGCTATGTATGGTAACTGCGTGCTAATTCCTAAAAGTGTTGCCGCCAAAGTTGGCAATATTGATACAGCTTTTGTTCATAGTCTAGGAGATTTAGATTATGCCCTGAGAGCACGTAAATTGGGTTGTGAAATATGGGTAGCTCCTGGGTATATTGGGACTTGTACTAAAAACTCTATCCACAATAGTTGGGCAGATACCAATTTAAATCTATTAGAACGCTTGAAAAAAGTACTGCAAATTAAAGGATTTCCATTGAAATCATGGACTATATTTTGTAGCAGACACTCTGGGTCATTCTGGATACTGTACTGGTTCTTACCCTATATTAGAGCAATTATTGGCTACAAAGATTTGGCAACCTCTCCCACATTTTCTGAGGATATTAATCAAACTAGCTCAGGAGTTTAAGACTTGCATGATAGTCATTCTTGGATGATATTTGGATAAGTTATGACTATCTTAAGAATTTGACAAATGTAGTTTCAAATTATAAAATAATAATCAGCAATAATTTTATGGGCAAACGCTTACTGATTGTCTCAACCCTTGATTCTAGTCAGCCATTTGGTGCATTTACTAGACCTTTTTATCTAGGACAATATCTTACTAAACATTTTGATGTTTTTCAGCTAGGTTTAGATTGTTCATCTGTTAATTATGCACCTTCTTTTTCTATTGGATCAAGAAGCTTGAGGTCATATATTAAATCCATAGAAAAGTGCATCGACGAATTTTGTCCAGACATTGTGTATGCTCAAGAAACACTACCTGGATTGGCTGCTTTAGTTTCACTAAAGCTTAGAAAACACAGTAGTTCCTCTCTTGTCTTAGATTTTCATACATTTTCGCCTTATGAATACTGGATGCGCTTGTTTTCAGTTGCCAATCCCTTCAAAGAGTTTGCACAATGTATTAAGACATATATTGCTCAGGGAATTTTAATATTCTCTGGTAGTCCAATTATTGCAGCAGGTGAATCAATTCCTAAACTAATTTCCCAATGGTATGGAAAAACTCCACAGCAAATTTATTCTATCGGGAATGGAGTGACTCAAGACTTACTCAATACTGAAGTTTTTCCAGATAAAGACCCCTATCAAGCATTTAGACCAGCTAAAATAGTGGTTATTATTGCTCCTAAAACATTTCAATTTCCAACTAATGATATGTCTGTATCAATGGCTATCGAGGTCGCGAAATCCCTTGAAAGTCATCAAGAAAAAGTACATTTTGTTGTTATTGGTAGGGATAGTAGTGATATTTCAGAACCAATACCCTCTAATATTTCTTTTTTAGGCTTTTTACCTAAAAGAGAAGATTTTGTAGCCCATCTGAAATATGCAGATATTGCTTTGTTGCCATTTTCAAAACAAGCAGTAGCAGGTGGTGCTCGCAATAAAGCATTAGATTATTTTGCTAGTAGAAAATTAGTTGTATCAACACCAGAAGGCTTGCGAGGTTTAGAAGAATTTCGCAATTTAGAACATCTGTTAGTAACAGGATACTCTAGCGAAGAAATCGCTAAGACAATACTGGATGCTGCTTCAAATATTGATAAATATCAGTCAATTGTAGACACAGCATATACTTTAATTACAGAAAAGTATTCCTGGAATGCAAGAGCACAAAATATCGCTGACATCCTCATAAAAACAAGTGCTTTTTAGTTATAGTTAGATAATAATTTTTAACTAAAAAATTAGGCATTTAAATATTTAGGTACTTCAGTATTTAAATGTTGCTAATTAATTTTACAATATTCACCTTGACCTTGAGATAAAATCTCATATTTATCAAAAGAAAAATAAGATATGAAAAAGCGATTTTCTTATAAAATTATTGGTGCTCAAGTGGATGCACTCTCTATATTTGACTTAAATTTATTGATTGAAGAATCTATTGATCGAGATGAAAAATGGATTATTGCTAATCACAACTTACATAGTCTTTATCTCTTCCATAACGATCCAAAAATGCAAGCTTTTTATGCGAAAGCAGAATATACCCATATTGATAGTATGCCTCTAGTGTTTCTTGGAAAGCTGTTGGGTTTTCCACTTAAACGCGAACAAAGAGTAACCTATGCTGATTGGGTATGGCCTCTGATGGCAGAAGCTGCTAGTAAAGGCTGGCGTGTATTCTATTTAGGTTCAAAGCCAGGAGTTGCTGAAAATGCAGCAAATATTTTATGCCAGAAATTTCCTGGTTTACAGATTGCTTGCGCTCATGGCTATATTGATATAGATAAAGATAGTCAAGAAAATCTTGCCACTGTGGCTGCAATTAATGCTTACAAACCCCATATATTAATGGTAGGGATGGGTATGCCACGCCAAGAGTATTGGATTTACGAAAATCTTGAACATATTCATGCCAACACTATTTTGACTAGTGGAGCCTGTATGGACTATATAGCAGGAGCAATACCTACTCCTCCTCGCTGGATGGGAAAGGTGGGGTTGGAATGGTTGTATCGCTTGTTCTCTGAACCAAAAAGACTTTGGAGACGTTACTTAGTTGAGCCTTGGTTTGTTGGGACATTATTTTTGCGAGAAATTTGGAGTATCTCAAGTAAACGAAAGAAAAATAATCTGCTGGTATTTTTAAGTACGAAATTTCAAAAGTTCGTAGCTTGATCGAGTCTTTCAGACTCTTACCAGTAGGTCGCTCAATTCGTCACGAATTTATGAAATGTTGTACTAAGATTTAATGATTAATTAGTCAGTAAGTCTTATTCAACTTTCATAATCGTGAATAACTAAAAATATCTCCATCTATTTTGCTTGGAATAATATTTAAAAATGCTATAGCAGTTCCCGGCATAGTGAAGTACATTTTCAAAGCTACTAAGCTTGGTGAACAAGATTTGGGTGTACCTCAGTTGCTAAGGAAACGCTATATTTATCGTAAATCAAAGGGTTTAAGACCCCTACCTCTACAGGTAGCGCCAGTTTCAGCCGGGGTTTAAATCCCCGTCTGAAAATGTCTTTATTTTGAATTTTGAATTTTGAATTTTGAATTGTTAAGCCTGGGTGGAGTATTAGGTTGATTCCTGAAAAGCCTGGGCTATAGCATTACGGGCTGGTTTAGATTGCAGATTCTGATCGAAGGGAAGCGGACGCAGAAATTTCCAGAGACTTGGATTGTTTCTAAAGGTTTTTCTTGGCATCCACTCGGGATGACGTATCCAGGTATGACGATCGGTAAGTCCCCATGTAATCACAGTATCAACTTTAGCTGCAAAGCATAGATCAAGATATCGCTTGTAACTATCGGCTACCATCTGGTCTAGCTTTTTAATACTATCGGGCAATGGCATATCAATAATAATATCTAATTCTGTGATTATTGGTTTAACTTCAAGATCGTTAAGCCGTTTTAAGACGGAATTAAATCCTTTCTCGTCAAAACCATAGGCAGTAGAAAACCATAGATGCGATTGGATGCCTGCCCCGTCAATTTTCACACCACTATTCTTCAGATATTCGACCATTCTTAAGAAACGTTCTGATTTCCATGTGGTGCCTTCGATGCCAAAATCGTTTAGGTAAAATTTCTTGCTGCTATCAACTGAAGCGGCAATTAAAAACAAATCTCGAATCAATTCTGGTTTTACCCCTTTACGCAAACCGGTTGTTGCGTTATCAGTTTCATTTTCACTATCAGCGATGATTTCATTGGCAATATCCCAAGACTTTAAAACAGGACTATTGCGATAATGCCCCATGACTCCTGTAACATGGCGTTCGATCATCGTAGGTGTAGGTGGGTAAGGAACCCAGTCTGGGTTTCCCATGTGCCAGAAAAGGGTATGCCCGTGCAATTCTATCTTATGTTTTTGGCAGAAATCAGCGATCGCATCTGCTGACTCAAAGGTAAATTTTCCTGGCTGTGGTTCAGTAGCGTTCCATTTTAATTCACCATTCGGTGTCACAATGGAACATTCACGAGCCATGAGCTTCGCATAATCTTCCTCTGTTTGCAAAAATTCATTAGAAATTGCTGCGCCATAGCGCTTTCCTTTGGCAGCAGCTAATTGCCGAAGAGGAGTATTTAAATTTTTACTTGTATAATTTCCTGCAATAGCATTCGTACCTTGATTTTCTTTTTGGTTATCCTTTTGTAAAAACCCCATAGTTAATAAGGCAGAAAGGGTTGTATATCCTGCTCTTCTTAAAAAATTTCTCCGATAAGGCATAAATCATATTTCATAAAAAACACATAAGATTATATTACAAAATAAATTTTGATACTTTTTGAGGTTTAGTGATAATTCATATAGTCATTACACAAGATAAAAATTGTTAAGCCATAACACATGTTCGATTTACATCAATTAACTGTGCTTTTACATACTAGCGGTAAACATACTACCCTAATATATAACGATTAATTCGATAATAAATAATTAATTCTGTCTACATCAGCACCGGAAAGTGGCGAGATTATGATGTTTACAGATTGTGCTTTCTTTGCTGTCAATGGTAATGCGATTGCCATTGATTTTCGTTAGTAATCTTAAGTAAGAGAAGCAGAATAAGCTACTGCTCATTCTGTTTGTACTAGAGTAATTGTATTTTGACTTGATAAGTGACCTCTAACTTTAAGTAAAATATATCAGAGATTCCCGACCCTATACCCCACAAAAAATAATAAATTGCCTCAAAGTCTGTTCAAACAGAGACTTTGATTGCTGAGTACATTATTAATGCATATTAATAGATGCAGTATTGCAAATGAGATAATTAATAGATGCAGTATTGGTTGAAAGTTAATTTAAGAGCCTAAAACCATCAATAAATTATCCTTTAAATGCGGAGTAAATCCTACCGCTAAATCTTAATGCATATAATACACTCACTTTCTAATTCTGGCTATTTCTGATTCTTATATTCACGTGTTCTGATAATGCAGTTTTGAGGCGGGGACAAAAATCAAGTTATGAACAAAACCTTTGCAACTATCGATGGGAATGAAGCTGTCGCCCGTGTTGCTTACAAACTAAATGAAGTGATTGCCATTTATCCCATCACCCCCTCTTCAGCAATGGGTGAATGGGCAGATGCTTGGTCAGCCGAAAGTCGTCCTAACCTCTGGGGGACTATTCCCAGCGTTGTGCAGATGCAGAGCGAAGGGGGAGCGGCTGGTGCTGTGCATGGGGCATTACAAACAGGTTCTCTGAGTACCACCTTCACGGCATCTCAGGGATTATTGTTGATGATACCCAATTTTTACAAAATTGCTGGTGAGTTGACTAGCGCTGTGGTTCACGTTGCCGCCCGTTCTTTGGCTACTCATGCTTTATCAATTTTTGGCGACCATAGCGATGTGATGGCAGCTCGTGCAACTGGTTTCGCCCTGCTGTGTTCCGCTTCGGTGCAGGAAAGTCAAGATTTTGCTCTCATTGCCCATGCTGCTACTTTAGAGGCGCGAGTCTCTTTTATGCATTTCTTTGACGGCTTCCGCACCTCTCATGAAGTGCAGAAAGTCAAATTGCTTTCAGATGATGATTTGCGATCGCTAATCCACGATAACCTAATACTCGCTCACCGCAGCCGCGCCCTCACCCCAGACCGTCCAGTATTGCGGGGGACTGCCCAAAACCCCGATGTCTACTTCCAAGGACGTGAAGGGGCGAACCCTTATTACAACGCCTGTCCAGAAATTGTCCAGCGGATCATGGATGAATTTGGAGAACGCACAGGAAGGCATTATAAAATCTATGAATATTACGGTGCCAACGATGCCGATCGCGTTATCGTTCTTATGGGTTCAGGTTGTGAAACCGTCCATGAAACAGTAGATTACCTTAACGCCCGTGGTGAAAAACTTGGTGTAGTGAAAGTGCGACTTTACCGCCCCTTTGATGTCCAAAGGTTTGTTGCAGTATTACCCACTAGTGTAAAAGCGATCGCAGTTCTTGATCGCACCAAAGAAGCAGGTAGCGCCGGTGAGCCTTTGTATTTAGATGTTGTGGCTGCTATTCATGAAGGGTGGGGGGATGAGAGCAGGGGAGCAGGGGAGCAGGGGAGCAGAGAGGAAGTTTTAGTAAGTCTTTCCCCTGGGTCACTGAGCGTAGCCGAAGTGCTGCCCCTCCCCCCCTCTGCCCCTCTGCCTAAAATTGTGGGTGGTCGTTATGGTCTTTCTTCTAAGGAATTTACTCCGGCGATGGTGAAGGGCATCTTTGATAATCTTGCCGAAGCTAAACCGAAGAATCATTTTACGATTGGGATTAATGACGACGTTAGTCATACTTCCTTGAGCTTTGACCCTAGTTTCTCTACAGAATCGGATAATGTTGTTCGGGCAATGTTCTATGGGTTAGGCGCTGATGGTACAGTTGGCGCTAACAAAAACTCCATCAAGATTATTGGTGAGGAAACTGACAATTACGCCCAAGGCTACTTTGTCTTTGACTCCAAGAAATCTGGCTCAATGACTGTCTCGCATCTCCGCTTCGGTAAAGAGCCAATTCGCTCCACCTACCTAATTGACCAAGCTAACTTTATTGGTTGTCATCACTGGGGATTTCTAGAACGCATAGATATTTTGAAGTCTGCTATTCCTGGAGCAACTTTGCTGCTTAACAGTCCATACAATGCAGATACCGCTTGGGAATATCTGCCGTTGAAGGTGCAACAGCAAATTATCGACAAGCATTTGAAGTTATACGTAATTAACGCTAGTCAAGTTGCCCGTGAAAGTGGCATGGGTGGCAGAATTAACACTATTATGCAAGTATGCTTCTTTGCCTTAGCGGGAGTCTTGCCGCAAGAAGAAGCGATCGCTAAAATCAAACAAGCGATTGATAAGACTTACGGTAAAAAAGGCGTAGAAGTTGTCCGCATGAACTTGCAAGCTGTAGACAACACCTTAGACAACTTGCATAAAGTAGATGTCCCACAAACAATCCCCATTCCTAACTCCTCACTCCTAACTCCTAACTCCTCACTTAATTCTGCTCCCGAATTTGTACGAGAAGTTCTGGGCAAAATCATGATTTGGGAAGGTGATGACTTACCTGTTAGCAGACTACCTGTTGATGGCACTTTTCCTGTAGGTACTGCCAAATGGGAAAAACGTAACGTAGCCGAAGAGATACCTGTATGGGAACCGGATGTCTGCGTACAATGTGGTAAGTGCGTGATGGTTTGTCCACATAGTGCCATCCGTGCTAAGGCTTATCAAGCCGATGAGTTAGTTAATGCACCAGCAACCTTTAAGTCAACGGGTGCAAAAGATAAAGACTTTGCCAATCAAAAATTTACCATTCAAGTTGCCCCAGAAGATTGCACGGGATGCACTATTTGTGTAAATATTTGCCCTGCTAAAAATAAATCTGAGCCATCGCTGAAAGCAATTAACATGGCGCAGCAGTTGCCATTACAAGAGCAAGAGCGGAAGAACTGGGATTTCTTTTTGAGTTTACCTAATCCTGACAGGCGATCGCTAAAATTAAACCAGATTCGCCAACAACAACTGCAAGAACCTTTATTTGAATTCTCTGGTGCTTGTGCAGGTTGTGGGGAAACACCTTATCTAAAATTATTAACACAATTGTTTGGCGATCGCGCCGTCATCGCCAATGCTACAGGTTGTTCTTCAATATATGGTGGTAATCTTCCTACCACTCCTTGGACAACCAACACCGAAGGACGCGGCCCCGCGTGGTCTAATAATCTATTTGAAGATAACGCCGAATTTGGTTTTGGCTTTCGCCTCTCCCTCGACAAACAAGCTGAGTTTGCGGCGGAATTGTTGCAACAGTTGGGAAGTGAAATAGATGAAAACCTTACCCAGTCAATCCTGAAAGCTGAACAAAAATCTGAAGCTGACATTTGGGAACAGCGGGAAAGGATAGAACTGTTGCAGCAGAAGTTAGATGAAATTGTCACTTTCGATCCCAAGCTAAAATCTCAAATCCAAACTCTCAAATCCCTTGCAGATTACTTGGTGAGAAAAAGCGTCTGGATTGTTGGCGGTGATGGTTGGGCTTATGATATCGATTTTGGCGGTATCGATCATGTAATTGCTAGTGGTCGCAATGTCAACATCTTGGTGATGGATACAGAAGTGTATTCTAATACAGGCGGTCAATCTTCTAAAGCCACGCCACGAGCCGCAGTTGCCAAATATGCCGCCAGTGGTAAGCCCGCACCAAAGAAAGACTTAGGGATGATTGCCATGACCTACGGAAATGTCTACGTAGCGAGTGTAGCCCTTGGTGCCAGAGATGAACATACTCTCAAAGCATTTTTGGAAGCAGAAGCTTATGATGGCCCATCACTGATTATTGCTTACAGCCATTGCATCGCCCACGGCATTAACATGACTACAGGGATGAATCATCAAAAAACTCTGGTAGAATCAGGTCGTTGGTTGCTGTATCGGCATAATCCAGAGTTGCTTAACCAGGGTAAGAATCCATTGCAATTGGATATGCGATCGCCTACACAATCTGTAGAACATTCGATGTATCAAGAAAATCGTTTCAAGATGCTCACTAAGAGTAAACCAGACGTAGCCAAACACTTGTTAGAACAAGCGCAAGCTGAGGTAGATGCACGTTGGCAAATGTACCAATATCTCGCAAAGCGCGACATTCTCTGAACATTAGCCCTAGTTTTGGTTATAAAAATAACGACTTGAGTAACTCAAGTCGTTATTTTTGTTACAAACATCATTATTTTCGTTACAAACTCACCATTTTGGTTAGTAAAATCATTATTTTCGTTACAAACATCGTAATTTTCGTTACAAACTCACCATTTTGGTTAGTAAAATCATCATTTTCGTTACAAATATGATTATTCTGATTAGTAAAACCATTATTTTTATACTAACGCTGTAGTTTAAGTTGTGCTGAACCTAAGTTTTAGACAATAAACGTGCAAATATTGAATTTGGTTTTTCAAGATAATCTGTAAGAAGATTGCAATATCCACTACAAGTATTTTCTAAGCACTGAAGTGCTTACTACAAACTTTCAAAACTAGCTTAACAAAGTACTAGTACAACACGGCATAAATAAACCACCTATTCCAAATTAATGAAACGCTTACGCTGTATTGATTTTTAATTTTTAATTCGTCCTTGCGGTACTTGTATCTTTGATCGTGACTAACGACAAATAACTCATAAAAACTAATACAGGAGAAATGATGGCAAATTCAGTTTTCAACTTATCTACGCTCAACGGCACTAACGGCTTTGCCATCAACGGCATCAATAAATATGACACTTCAGGCAATTCTGTAAGCAGTGCGGGAGACATCAACGGCGACGGCATCGACGACCTGATTATCGGGGCACCAGATGCTGACCCCAACGCCCCTTCTTCAGGGCAGAGTTACGTGGTATTTGGCAGCAAGGATGGTTTTAGTCCCCAATTTAACCTCTCCACCCTCAACGGCACTAACGGCTTTGCCATCAACGGCATTAATCCAGGTGACGACTCAGGCCATTCTGTAAGCAGTGCGGGAGACATCAACGGCGACGGCATCGATGACCTGATTATTGGGGCATCGACTGCCTCCCCCAACGGCAAGTATTCAGGGCAGAGCTACGTGGTGTTTGGTAGCAAAGAAGATTTTAGTCCCCAATTTAACCTCTCCACACTGAACGGCACTAACGGCTTTGCCATCAACGGCATCAATCCAATTGACCAATTATCAAGCGGTTCTGTGAGCAGTGCGGGAGACATCAACGGCGACGGCATTGACGACCTGATTATCGGGGCACCACCTGCTAACAATACTTTAGGGCAAAGCTACGTGGTGTTTGGCAGTAAAGGTGGTTTTGATGCCCAACTCAACCTCTCTACCCTCAACGGCATTAACGGCTTTGTGATCAACGGCATAAATAGATATGACTTCTCAGGCACTTCTGTCAACAATGCGGGAGATATCAACGGCGACGGCATCGACGACCTGATTATCGGGGCACCTATTGCCCCCAGTGGCGAACAATTAGGGCAGACCTACGTGGTGTTTGGCAGCAAGTCCGGTTTTAGTGCCCAATTTAACCTTTCTACCCTCAACGGCACTAATGGCTTTGCCATCAACGGCATCAATGAAAATGACACTTCAGGTAGTTCTGTAAGCAGTGCGGGAGATATCAACGGCGACGGCATCGACGACTTGATTATCGGGGCATCTAATGCCTCCCCCAACGGCGACTTCTCAGGGCAAAGCTACGTAGTATTTGGCAGCAAATCCGATTTTAGTGCCCAATTCAACCTCTCTACCCTCAACGGCACTAACGGCTTTGCCATCAATGGCATCAATCCAGATGAAAAGTCAGGTAATCCTGTAAGCAGTGCAGGAGACATCAACGGCGACGGCATCGACGACCTAATTATCGGGGCACCCTTTGCCTCCCCCAACAGCAACAGATCGGGGCAGAGCTATGTGCTGTTTGGCCGCAAGTCCAGTTTTAGTGCCAGTTTTGACCTCTCCAACCTTAACGGCACTAATGGCTTTGCTATCAACGGCATCAATCCAGGTGACAACTTAGGCTACACTCTCAGCAGTGCAGGAGACATCAACGACGACGGCATCGACGACCTGATTATCGGGGCACCATTTGCCTCCCCCAACAGCTTATTTTCAGGGCAGAGTTACGTGCTGTTTGGCGGTAAAAATATCGGTGTCACGCCTATCTTAATGGGCACGCCTGGTGCAGATATTCTCATCGGTACGCCCAATAATAACATTATTGAGGGCAATGTTGGTAATGACACCCTTACAGGCAACGGTAGTCAAGATAAATTTATCTTTCACCCTGGCGATGGCATTGACACCATAACCGACTTTAGCGGTGTAGGCAAAGGTTCAAAAGCTTCAGTATCAGCAATTCCTCAAGTGGACACGTTGGAATTTACAGGTAGTGGATTGACTGCTAAAAATCTGCAATTAACTCAAAATGGCGACAATCTAGAAGTCACTTTTGAAGATATCGCCAACACCAAAGTCATCCTACAAAACTTTCAACTAGAAAACCTGGAGAATTTACCAGCGTCAGATAGCAGAGCAGCTATAGGCAATATAGAGTTTGATGGACAGACTAACATCGCTGACAGCTTTGATGTCTTTGATGCTAACTCCACTCAAATCAATTTGTTTAACAAAAACACAGTGACATTCCTCAATGACCTTAACAATAACATCACGGGTTTTTACAATTCCAATGATGTGATTAATGGTCAGGGAGGTGATGACATCATCGATGGCAAGAGTGGCAACGATTATCTACGTGGTGGTGCTGGCAATGATACCCTCATTGGTAGTGCAGGTAATGATACTCTCGTTGGCGGTGCTGGTGCTGATATATTCCTTTACAACACCAATGCTGCTTTTAACGGCTCTGCAATTGGCGTAGATACCATTAGTGACTTTAAGAGTTCTGAAGGTGACAAGATTTTACTAGATAAAACTTCCTTTAGTACCATTACCTGTGTTCCAGGAAATGGTTTTAGTAACGCCAGTGATTTTCAAGTCACTCATTTAGCAGGGACTAGCACGGCGAAAATTGTGTACGATCCTGTGAGTGGACAGTTGTTCTACAACCAAAATGGCAGCGCGGCGGGTTTTGGCAATGGTGGTTTATTTGCAACTCTAACTGGTGCGCCAACTGTCACAGCATCAGATTTTGTCTTGCAAGCGTAGTTTTTCCAAAACACGAAACTACTAGCTCGGAACTTTGAAATTGAATCCTTTACTAATACCAATTAAATTAATGATTGCAACACATACTTGGGTAGAGACGCGATGAATCGCGTCTCTACAAATGATCTATTTGTCGCATTCTTTTCTCTAATTGGTATAACAACTCTCGGCTATTTACATAGACGAGTCATTTCAAACAATTGCTGGGCATTACTTCCTAAAAAAGCATCAAAAAGTACCTGCTTTCCAGGTTCCACATCTATTAGATAGCGCTGGGCTATTTCATAATAGGCATAAGTCCAAGGAATCTGAATTTCTGCACCACTGTTATCATCTAACACTGTCACCATTTCTGTTATTGCTTGAGTTGCAGTTTGCCGCAAACCACAAGCAACATTTCCCTCTATCTCTGCTTTCATTGGTACACCCAGGTTAGCCAAAGCACTAGCGGTAGTATCAATGTCTGGATATTCTGGGGTATTCTGGCCGTTAACGTAGCCTGTAAAGTGGTTGACAGCATATCCGTGCAGCAACACCCAAGCCCCATACTGAGTAGCCTGATTCACCTCTTCAACAACAGAACGTTGGGGAGGTTGCCAAGGGCGGCTGAAGACTTGTTGGAGTTGTTCGGCGATGGTTTCTGAGTCTGCGTTTTTTTGTAGAAGAGTAAGGGGTGAGGTCAGTTCCTTTGGGATTGAAGATACTGTTTTAAAGATGAGTTGAGCAATATTGCTAGGCAATTCATCGACAATCAACTCGCTGATAAACAGCTTGGGTAAATTAAATTCCTCTTGCTGCGGATGACGATAATGACGGGCGTACAAATGAGTTTGAGCAAAGGTATACTCTCCAGCCGCCACATAACCTAAAGCTTCTGCAAGTTGTCCAAGATAGTCAATTCCTAAGTTAAGTTTACCTTGTGGAGTATCTACTAATAAACGCAAAGACCGAAAGGCGATGTGGTCGTTGGCGACAGTTCCACCCGCAGCAATAATCATTTGCTGGTAGGTACGAGCATGATTTACCCTGGCACTGTATTCTTGCCAAAGTAATTTCCATAAATTAAGGGCTATTTTATTTGTCATTTGTCATTTGTCATTTGTCATTTGTCATTTGTCATTGGACATTAAGCACTGGTTATTTCTCCCTTCCCCTAATATTTTAAGAACTTAAAATCTCGCTGATAATCTGAAGGGCTATCTGAATTTGGTCGCTGTCGATAACTAGAGGGGGACAGAAACGAATTGCTGCTTTACCGCAACCTAGCAATAATAAACCGCGTAAAAAAGCTTCTTGGATAATGCGATCGCGCAATTTATGATCGAGATTACCCTGTTCATCTAATAAATCTACCGCTACCATCAAACCCTTACCTCGTGGCGGCGATACTCTCGGAAATCTTTGATGCAACTGGATAAGACTAGCTTGTAATAATTCTCCCATTTGGGTAGCGTTGGTCATTAAACCACTTTCTAGCAGTCGCAGTGTAGCAATACCAGCCGCACAAGCTACGGGATTACCACCAAATGTAGTAGCGTGAGAACCAGGAGGCCAAGTCATTAACTCTGGTCTAGCTAGTATCGCTCCTAATGGCATACCACTGGCGATACCTTTAGCAGTGGTAATGATATCAGGCATCACACCCCAATGCTCGATCGCAAATAAGCGACCAGTCCGCCCCATTCCTGCTTGTACTTCATCCACTACCATCAGAATACCGTGGCGATCGCATATCTCCCGAATTCGCTGTAAAAAACCATCTTCGGGTACGATATATCCACCCTCTCCTTGAATCGGTTCGACAACGATCGCTGCTACTTCTTGCGGTGGTAAAATTGTCGTAAATAGCTGTTGTTCCAAGTAATCTAAGCTAGCGTGAGTGCCGTAGGGAATGTGAGTCACCCCAGGAACTAAAGGGCCAAAGTTAGCTCGCTGCACTACTTTAGAACCAGTGAGAGACATTGCCCCATAAGTGCGTCCGTGAAATGCGCCTAAGAAGGCTACGATTAGCGATCGCTTGGTGTAATATCGAGCTAGTTTGATTGCTCCTTCGTTAGATTCTGCCCCGGAATTGGTGAAAAATATTTTTGCGGGAAACACAGCATTACTCTGTGGGTGGGGAAAGGGAGCGCGAATTGCTAATTGTTCCGCTAATTCCACCATCGGCTCATAATAAAAATCTGTCCCTGACATGTGCAACAGACGCGCCGACTGTTCTTGAATTGCTTTGACGACTTCCGGGTGGGCGTGTCCGGTGGCGGTAACGGCAATACCTGCGGTCATATCCAGAAATACATTGCCATCCACATCTTCTACCATACAGCCCTGACCGCGAGATACAACTAACGGGTAATCACGGGTATAAGAAGGAGAAGTTACGGCGCGATCGCGTTGTACAATTGCTTGAGCGCGAGGCCCAGGTAAAGAAGTTATTAAATTGGGTGTACGAGGTAAATTTAAGTTAATAGGGATACTTAACATTATTTTTTCGATTTTTTAAAGATTACTGATGATTAAACGCTAAAGCTTGATTAGTTACAGTAGCATTTGATGCCATTGGTATGGAAATTACGCATTTAACGAAAAAGCTTCATAGTCAAGATTTTCGTATTTTGTAAGACTTTGCCCGTTTTTATAACACAACTTCTGCGATCGCGTCATATTATATTTTTTGAAGCAAGCATAACAGCTTCACTATTAGATGTCAGGGTGGAAGCTACAGAAGATTTACGGAAGAAAGTGTATTAAATCCACAGAGAATTACTATATGCAAAAATTAATAAAAGTCTCTGAGATAATCAACCAATGACTTGGGCATCTGGACAAAAGTTACACCGCGATCGGTATGAAATTAAACAAGAGTTAGGACAGGGGAACTTCGCTATTACTTATCTTGCTGAGGATCGGGATGGCAAGAATGTTGTGATTAAAACATTGAATCCCAATTTGCTTAATCAATTAAGTAACGAAGACCGCGATCGCTTAAAATCAGGTTTTGCAGATGAATCCCGTAAACTAGCAATATGCAAACATCCGAATATTGTCCAAGTCATTGATACCTTCGAGGAAGGTGATTTAAAATGCATGGTCATGGAGCATATTCTAGGAGATAATTTAGCCAAGATTGTCCAACCGCGAGGATTTCTCCCTGAAAAAGAAGCCCTAAACTATATCCAGCAAATTGGGAAAGCACTCATAGTAGTGCATAAACAAGGATTTTTACATCGAAATGTGAAACCAGAAAATATCATTTTGCGGGCGGGTACGCATCAGGTTGTTTTGATAAACTTCGATTTAGCACGAAGATTTATTGATAACCCAGTGTCAAGTCGCGGTAACTTGGTTGACAAATTTACACCAATTGAACTGTATTCCAACTCTCCTAGACAACAGGCGCGACGTAAACCTTGGACTGATATTTATTCTCTTGCGGCAACTTTATATTTTTTATTAACAGGAAAACTGCCAGAAAGTGCAATTGAGCGCCAAGATAACAATAAGCGTTTAATTCCACCTAAAGAATTGAATGATAAGATTAGCGATCGCGTCAATCAAGCCATTCTCCACGCAATGGAACTACAACCCGACAACCGTCCCGAAACAGTGGAAGACTGGTTAAAAGAATTGGGTTTCAAAACAGCAGGTTTTTCTCTTCCCAAACTTCCTTGGACACAACCCTTGTGGGCGTGGATATTAGAGATTATGGGTGTATTAGCATTATTCGCAGCCTTGATATCAGGAGTCAAAGACGGCACAGATTTATTCAAAGATTGGTTCCCAGACAAATCAGCACCTACCAATCCCCCAACACAACAAACGCCATCATCTTCCGGTAAACCACAAAATAGGTAATAGGCTAGACTTACGCAAAAGTTGGTTTTCAAGTCACATTAGTTGCTTTTGCGACTCCAAAAGCTAGTTTTCAAGTCACATTAGTTGCTTTTGCGACTCCAAAAGTTAGTTTTCAAGTCACATTAGTTGCTTTTGCGACTCCAAAAGTTAGTTTTCAAGTCACATTAGTTCTGGACTTTAGACTAAAGGTGAGCGATCAGTAAGTGAGAGGGTGGGCAAAAAATAAAGGGATGCCTGTAATCACAAGCACCCCAGTAACGGAA
>NZ_JBALEO010000026.1:0-38433 GCF_036918015.1 Nostoc sp. | reverse complement strand
CATCCACCTTTGAACTGGATGAATCCATATAAAAGACTCGTTCATCCACCTTTGAACTGGATGAATCCATATAAAAGACTCGTTCATCCACCTTTAAACTGGATATAATCTCAAACCATTCCTCAGTCTCCAGCCCATGATCCCCAATTGCAATAAACTGTCTCAAATGGGGCTACGGTGTATACACAAGCCTGAAATAGTTTACTCACCTGGTTTTTCGTGTCCGTTTTACCCCACCCTAACCCTCCCCTTGCAAAGGGGAGGGAACTAGATTGATTTCTTTTTCCCCCCTTTCCAAGGGGGGATTAAGGGGGGTAATTTGACTTGTGTATACACGGTAGCTCAAATGGGGAGGGGTAATAATGAGCAGCATCACCAACCATCGCCGCGATCGGAGGTTTGGGATTAAAATAACAAAGCTGTTTTCGGGTTGGCAGCAAGTATTTGGAGAAGCACGCACCCGGATTTTGCTCTGGTACTTGCTGATTTTGGGGATAACATTTCTCATCGCCATTCCCGCCTTTCGCTATAAGCTCTACCACCGCATTGATGAGCGAGTTCGTCAAGAGATGGTAGAAGATATGGCGGCTTTTAATGCCTTAATTAAAGGTGAAACCTTTGCTACAGAGGATGTGCCGACAGAGGACGATCCAGAAGACATAGTAATTGGCCCAGAGCAATTGAAATGGTTACTGGCTGGAAAAAAACAAATCACTCCTCCCACTTCCAAGGAAGATTTGATTAAGCTTTTCAGAGCTTATCTGTTATATCGACTACCAGAGGATGATTCTTATTTCATCACCTTTGTTGATGGTGAATTTTATAAATCTAGCCCTAGAGCGCGTCCCAAACCACTTGCCAAAGACTCACAACTCATGGAACGGTGGGCAAAACAAACTAAGCCAGAACAGGGAGAAAAAGAATTTTCCGACGCCGATCTCAGTAAAATCCTTTACATGGTGGAACCGATTAAAATTAATGGACAAACGCGAGGTGTCTTTGTTGTTGCCCATAATACAGATGGTGAGCGAGCAGAAACACTGGAAGCAGTTTCCGTAATTATTGAAGTTTCTAGTTTAGTGTTTGTGGTGTCGTTCATTCTGGCGTGGTTGGCGGCGGGACGGGTGCTAGCTCCCCTACGGACAATTACCACCACTGCCCATGCAATTAGTGAGTCAGATTTAACCCAGCGCTTACCTGCACAAGGTAAGGGAGAACTGGCAGAACTAGCAACGACATTCAACGAAATGATGGACAGACTAGAGGCAGCTTTTGCCACCCAGCGAGAATTTGTCAACGATGCGGGGCATGAACTCAGGACTCCCATTACCATAATTCGCGGACATTTGGAACTGATGGGAGATGATCCTCAAGAGCAACAGGAAACCTTGGCACTGGTGATCGGAGAATTAGACCGGATGAGTCGTCTGGTGGATGATATGATTTTGCTGGCAAAGGCAGAACGCTTAGATTTTTTGCAGTTGGCAACGGTGAATGTAGCCGAGTTAACCCAAGAGTTATTTGCCAAAGCCCAAGCACTGGCAGAGCGGGACTGGCAAATAGATGCGGTGGCAAAGGGTCAGATTATAGTCGATCGCCAGAGAATTACTGAGGCTGTGATGAATTTAGCCCAGAATGCGACTCAGCATACTGGAAAGAATGATACTATTTCCATAGGTTCTGCGATCGCTAAAGGAAAAGTGCGTTTCTGGGTACGCGATACAGGCGAAGGCATTCCCCTTATCGATCAAAAACGGATTTTTGAACGTTTTGCTCGAACTCATAACAGTCGTCGTCGTTCCGAAGGTGCGGGATTGGGGCTGTCAATTGTCCGAGCGATCGCACAGGCGCATGATGGACAGGTATTGCTTCGGAGTCAACTAGGAAAAGGTTCGATGTTTAGTATCGTTTTACCCCTCGATCCCCCGCAAGAAATGAGTGCTTATGCCCAACATTCTCATCGCTGAAGATGAACCCCGCATTGCCTCATTTATTGAGAAAGGATTGCGATCGCAAGGTTTTACAACGACAACAGTTGCCGACGGACTGTATGTGGTGGATGTTGTTCACAGTGGAGCTTTTGACTTACTAATTTTGGATTTGGTATTGCCTGGAAAAGATGGCTTTCAGGTATTGGAAGAACTGCGGGGACAGGGAGAAAATTTACCTGTAATTATTCTCTCAGCTCGGAGTGACATTCACGATAAAGTGGCTGGACTAGAAGGAGGTGCGGATGATTATGTCACCAAACCTTTCCGATTTGAAGAACTTCTGGCGCGGTTAAAGTTGCGTTTGCGATCTGCTAGATCAGTAAGAGATACCCAAGAGTTTATCCTCACAGCGGGTAATGTGGTACTCGATTTGCGGACTCGACGGGTAAAAGTAGGCGATCGCTTTGTAGAATTACCTGCGCGTGAATTTACAATGACAGAAATGTTTTGTCGTCATCCCGGACAAGTTATTAGTCGAGAACAACTCCTAGATTTCGTTTGGGGCTACGACTATAATCCAGGTTCTAATATTGTTGATGTCTATGTTGGTTATCTCCGCAAGAAACTAGGCAGCAACATCATTGAAACCGTTAGAGGGATGGGTTATCGCTTGCGAACCTAATACCAATCGTGTCAATAGCACTGCTTTGCAAAAGGGAGTTAGAGGGGGTGAAAAGGACTTGTGTGTACACTGTAGCTCAATACAGTTCTTAAGCATTTCTTTCTTCTCTCAGTGCCGCGCCAGTTGCTTCTCCTGTCGGAGACGCTACGCGTAGCTTGCTTCCCCGAAGGGGTACAAGTCGGGGAACCGCAAGGGCGCACTGGCTTCTCTGCGCCTCTGTGGTAGCCTGCGGCAAGCCGTTCGCGTAGCGTCTCGTAGAGAAGCGTCTACGTTAAAAAAATTGACTTTGACAAAGAGTTTTAGCCTTAACTGAACCGTATTGCACAATCGACCAAACTACATCAAAACTAGCATCTGGGAAAGAAAGTACCATAGCATCATCCACAAGAAACTGCACATCAAGTTCCTCTTGGGTTAACTGCTGGGCGCGTTGGACTTGTTGGGGACTAATGGTAATACCTGTGACTGCAAAACCGTAATCTCGTGCCAAGATGCGACTGCTACCTCCAATTCCACAGCCAACATCTAAGACAGTGGTGGCAGGGGGTAATTTATCTAAACCACCCCAACGTAGCATTTCATGTACAAAGTCAGATTAAAACCATTCATACAAATGGAGGGTTTTGAAACCTAAACTTTCAGTTACCCTGAAGTTAGTTGCCTAATTAATATTGATTGTTCCATAACATAGAATAGATGACTGAACAAACTTCTAGAATTTGTATCCTTGGTGGAGGCTTTGGTGGTCTCTACACAGCCCTGCGGTTAAGCCAATTACCTTGGGAATCTACGCAAAAACCCGAAATTGTTCTAGTAGATCAAAGCGATCGCTTCCTATTCTCTCCTTTACTTTACGAATTACTCACAGGCGAACTGCAAACCTGGGAAATTGCCCCACCCTTTGAAGAACTTTTACAAGGCACAGGGGTGCGTTTTTATCAAGGTGTTGTGTCTGGAATTGACATCGACCAGCAACGGGTAAATATCCAAGAAGGCCCAGAAATCCCTTACGACCGATTAGTGCTGGCACTAGGAGGTGAGACACCGCTAGATTTAGTTCCTGGTGCGGCAGCCTACGCCTACACATTCCGTACAATCTCTGATGCCTATCGTTTAGAAGAACGCCTGCGATTTTTAGAAGAATCGGATGCTGATAAAATTCGGGTAGCGATCGTTGGGGCTGGCTACAGTGGTGTAGAGTTAGCTTGTAAATTAGCCGACAGACTAGGCGAAAGAGGACGCTTTCGGATAATTGAAATCGCCGACCAAATCTTGCGAACTTCCCCAGAGTTTAATCGGGAAGCAGCAAAGAAAGCAATAGATGCCCGTGGTGTGTTTCTTGACTTAGAAACCAAAATCGAATCAATCGAACAAAATAGCATTTCCTTAGAGTACAAAAACCAGCTAGACACGATTCCCGTGGATTTGGTAATTTGGACTGTGGGAACTAGGGTTGCGCCTGTAGTAAATTCTCTTGCTCTCAAGCAAAATCAGCGCGGTCAAATCATCACTACATCCAATCTGCAAGTCCTCGATCGTCCAGAAATCTTTGCCTTGGGAGATTTAGCAGACTGTCATGATGCTGAAGGACAGCAAGTCCCCGCTACGGCACAAGCGGCTTTTCAACAAGCTGATTATACTGCTTGGAATATCTGGGCAACTTTGACTAATCGCCCCCTACTTCCCTTCCACTACCAACAGTTAGGAGAAATGATGGCACTAGGAATAGACAACGCCACTCTCACTGGTTTGGGAATTAAACTAGATGGCCCCTTGGCATACGTCGCTCGTCGTGCTGCTTATTTATATAGATTGCCAACTTTAGACCATCAGCTGAAAGTTGGTTTTAATTGGCTATTCCGTCCGATTATAGAAACACTTTCTCGGTAACTTTCAAGGCAGGGAATTGGGAATTGGGAATTGGTAAAAAAACCAATACATTTACGATGATTTGTTTAATTTCCGCCAATCTACTTAGCAGATGCTAGACTCTACCCACAGAAGCTCTTAACAAGCCAAAATCTAAAATTCAACATTCAAAATTTTCAAACTTTGATGGAACAACCGAAAGTTATTTTTTTAGATGCTGTGGGTACACTCTTCGATGTCAAAGGTGGTGTGGGCGAAGTTTATAGTCAGATAGCCCAAGAATTTGGCGTTACAGTTTCAGCCGAAACATTAAATACAGCCTTCATCCAAAGCTTTAAAACAGCGCCGCCGCCGATATTTCCAGATGCAGAACTGCAAGATATTCCCCAGCGCGAGTTTGATTGGTGGCGGATAATTGCTCTGAACACTTTTGAAAGGGCAGGTGTTCTCAAGGAATTTTCTGACTTTTCGGCTTTTTTTAGCGAACTTTACATTCACTTTGGCACTGGCGAACCGTGGTTTGTCTATCCCGATGTCTTACCAGCTTTAATCAACTGGCGGCGGTTGGGAGTTAGCTTGGGGGTACTGTCCAATTTTGATTCTCGGATTTACTCAGTATTGCAAAGTTTGGGATTGAGAGAGTTTTTTACCTCCGTCACCATTTCTACGCAGGTACGTGCAGCTAAACCCGACCCGCAAATTTTTGCCATTGCCTTAGATAAACATAAATGTTCCCCAGAGGCGGCATGGCATATTGGCGATAGCATTGTAGAAGACTATCATGCAGCTAAAGCAGCTGGACTCAGAGGCGTTTGGATTAACCGTGGTAAATGAGGGTTAATCAACAATGTCCAAATGTCAATTTAATCCATAAGACATCTCCAGAAAAGAAAAAAGACCCCTCTCCAAACCTCTCTCCGTTTCGGGGAGAGGCTTTAAAACCCCCCTTCCCTGCCTTCGGCACGCTGCGCGAACGTAGGGAAGGGGGGTTAGGTCTGGGTGCAAATTTGTGGTATCTAAATCTTTTTCGGAGATGTCTATAGAGAACTGTACAACCTTGTAATACGCTAAAACATAAACTACTTTGTCAGCGATCGCAGTAGAGTTGATTGACAATAGAGTTACTCAAAAAGCATTGTTACTTGCAGGCTTACCAACCAGAAAAGATACCACTTTGAAGGATTTTATAATGGTATTCTGACCATAGGCTATCTACATCATTTGCCGTTGAATACTGAGGGCAATAATGTATTATTAGTTCAAAAAGGTATGCCAGCTCCCTAATTATCGTTAAATGCTGAAGCAAACTTTTCCTTCCCCTGAAGCACTTCGACGGTTCCCTTTTGGTCTGGCTGATATTGCTCTCATTCTTGGTACATTGGTGCTGCTGGCGCTGGTTGCGCGTGTCGGTGCTGGAACATTGGTGAGTTTTGTACCACCAGATGTAGTACCAGGTATCAGCCTCGACCCGCGCAATCTACCCTATTACGCTGGGCGCTCAACCCTGCGAATGTTTATTGCCCTGTTTTACTCAACACTGTTCACCTTAATTTATGGTTACGTTGCGGCCAAAAGCCGCCGCGCTGAACAAGTTCTGATCCCACTGCTCGATATCTTGCAGTCGGTTCCGGTACTCGGCTTTTTATCTATCACAGTTACAGGTTTCATTGCCCTATTTCCCGGAAGTCTATTAGGGCTAGAAGCAGCATCGATTTTTGCAATTTTTACCAGCCAGGTCTGGAATATGACCTTTTCGTTCTACCACTCACTGAGAACACTACCACCGGAACTGGATGAGGCAGTAAGGCTCTATCGGTTGTCAGGATGGCAGCGGTTCACCAAACTGGAATTGCCTACAGCGATGATTGGGTTGCTGTGGAATGCAATGATGAGTTTTGGGGGCGGCTGGTTTTTTGTAGCCGCGAGTGAAGCTATCAGCGTACTGAAGCATGACTACACACTACCGGGAATTGGCTCTTATGTAGCAGCCGCAGTAGCAGCTAAGAATTTACCCGCCTTGGGTTGGGCGCTATTGACAATCGCTGTGGTAATTATCTTGGTAAATCAACTATTTTGGCGACCGTTAGTCGCCTGGGCGGATAAGTTCCGCCTGGAACAGAGTTCAGCAGCCCAAGCACCCGAATCCTGGGTTTACGATCTGCTAAAAGCAGCCCGAATTCCGCGTCTGTTGGGGCGGTCGTTAGCTCCTTTGGGCGAAGCTATCAATCGTATTCTCTCATTGCTAACGCCACCTCGTATTCCCCGGACTGTAGAAACTGGTAGGCAAGAAATGGGCGATCGCCTCTACAACTCGATCCTACTTATTTTAATTGGGGGGCTGTTGGTTATCGGGTTACACTTCATTTTCACAACAGTGGGATTGGGTGAAGTTGTCAAGACCTTTGGGCTGGGATTACTCACTCTGTTACGTGTGTTGGTATTGCTGATATTTTCGACATTGGTTTGGACACCCGTTGGAGTAGCCATTGGGTTTAATCCCCGACTGGCAAGTTTGTTGCAGCCTGTGGTGCAATTTCTGGCCTCGTTTCCAGCAAACTTTATCTTTCCCTTCGCTACGCTCTTTTTTATTCGTTTCCATATCAGTATTGATTGGGGTAGTATTCTGTTGATGTCCCTGGGCGCACAGTGGTATATCCTCTTTAACTCCATTGCTGGAGCGATGAGTGTTCCGACGGATTTGCGCGAGATGGCAACCAGCCTCGGTTTGCGTGGTTGGCTGCTATGGCGCAAGTTAATCATTCCCGGCATTTTCTCCGCCTGGGTAACAGGTGGTGTCACTGCCACTGGTGGCGCATGGAACGCCAGTATTGTCTCTGAGGTTGTCGCTTGGGGACAAAGCACCCTGACTGCCAGCGGATTGGGAGCATATATTGCTCAAGCAACCGGAGCAGGTGACTGGCCTCGCATTACCCTGGGGATTGGAATGATGAGCCTATTTGTTGTAGGGCTGAACAGAGTTTTTTGGCGACGACTGTATGAGCTAGCAGAAACCAAATACCATCTCTAAACCATCGCTCGCTAGAGGAGCCAGCATGACTTCTACCCCAGTTACTAATAACGTACTAATCGCTGTCGAACAAGTTAATAAAAGTTTTCCCCTGCCAGAAGGCAAAGGGGAATTTAAGGTTCTCCGCAACATTAATCTGACGGTAGGTGCGGGTGAAGTAGTAGCATTACTGGGACGCAGTGGCAGTGGCAAAAGTACGTTACTACGGATTATGGCAGGCTTGATTCCACCAAGTGAAGGCAGGGTAATCAGCAATGGTAAACGCCTGCAAGGTGCTAACCCTGGTGTCGCAATGGTATTTCAAAGCTTTGCACTACTGCCCTGGCTGACAGTACAAGAAAATGTCGAGTTAGGGCTAGACGCTCAAGGTGTTAGTCAGGATGAGCGGCGACAACGAGCGCTGAAAGCTATTGACTTGGTGGGTTTGGATGGTTTTGAAAGTGCCTATCCCAAAGAGTTGTCTGGGGGAATGAGACAGCGGGTTGGCTTTGCCAGGGCATTTGTGCTGGAGCCGCAAGTACTATTTATGGATGAGCCATTCAGCGCCCTAGATGTGTTGACAGCTGAGAACCTGCGGGGGGAAATTGATGATTTATGGAATGCTGGCACATTTCCGTCCAAAAGTATCTTGATTGTCACCCACAACATAGAAGAAGCGCTGTTTCTGGCAGATCGGGTGATTATCTTGGGATCAAATCCGGGGTATATTCGCGGTGAGGTGGTGATTGATATGCCGCGGCCTCATGACCGCACCAGTATCCGCTTCAAATCGCTGATAGATTATATCTACACGGTAATGACGAACCCAGAAGTGGAAGTGAGTGGGGCAGTTGCAGCATCCACATCATCAATAGAAGTATCGCGATCGCCTAGTGTAATCCAAGAATCGCCCTATGCAAAACCCTTGCCTCATGTAAGAGTCGGTGGTATTAGCGGTCTGCTGGAGTTAATTGTAGATCAACCAGAGGGCAAAGATGATATTCCCCGTTTAGCAGAACGAATCCGGCTAGCCGTTGACGATCTTCTACCGATGCTTGATGCAACTGTGATGCTGGGCTTTGCTGAGGTTGCACAAGGGGATGTCTTTCTCACCGAGATTGGGCAAGATTTTGCGACCACAACCATTCTCCGCAGTAAAGACCTATTCCGACAGCAGGTGTTGGCAAATGTGCCAGTTGTAGTCAGCATGGTGCAGACATTGCGGGAAAAACGGAATCGGTCAATGCGAGCGGATTTCTTTATCGATTTACTTGATGAATATTATCCCCATGAAGAAGCCGAACGGCAATTTGCCACAGCCGTAGATTGGGGGCGTTATGCCGAACTGTTTGAGTATGACGCTAGTGAAGATAGACTGTATCTGCCAGAACTAGTAGCAACGCAAAGCGGTGAATCTGAGTCGATGGAATGAGGGAGCAATCAATTCAAAATTCAAAATGACGCTCTCTACGAGACGCTAAAAGCGTAGCTTGCTTCCCCGTAGGGGTACGCGGACTAGCTAACGCTGCGCTAACAAAATTCAAAATTAAAGAACTTCTGCCCAATGCCCAATGCCCAATTCCCAATTCCCAATGCGCCCCAACACTCGTATGATCGAGATATCAGGAAAACATAACAGCCAGATTTTTACCGCAAAACATGGGCAGTATTTGGGAAATCGATTTTTACTCCCGTCCGATTTTGGACGCTAATCAAAAAAAAGTTTGGGAAGTCTTAGTCTGCGAAAGCCCCTTGGATATTGGCGCAAAAGCAGACTCTTTGTTTCGCTATGCTCAATATTGTCCCAGTACCCAGGTAAATTCGGGCTGGTTGCGGACAGCATTGCAGGAGGCTATTGACGAAGCCGGAAAAGCACCAATTAAAATCCGCTTTTTCCGCCGCCAAATGAACAATATGATTACTAAAGCCTGCCAAGATTTGGGTATTCCCGCCCAGCCTAGCCGCCGGACTTTGGTTCTCAATCAATGGTTAGAACAGCGGATGGAGGAAGTGTATCCTCAAGAGGCAGGGTATCAAGGGGGGACTAATCCCTCAGTCCGGTTGGAGAAACCCTTGCCGCAACGTTTACCAGATGCTTTGGAAGGACAGCAATGGGTATTTGTTACTTTAGATGCTGCGGATTTGGCAGAAATGCCAGAGTGGGAAATTGGCTTTGGTGAAGCTTTCCCTTTAGAGTTGGTGCAAGTGCCACCCGAAGCTCGTATTCCTGGTATTTTGATTTTTTCATCGAGAGCGTTGCCCTTGGCTGGCTGGATGTCTGGTTTGGAGTTGGCTTTCTTAAGATTTGACACCAGCGAAGAGGCGAGATTGGTTTTAGAAACGGGTGTAACTGAAAGTTGGATTGTGGCAAATATCAAAAAACCTCAAATTTTAGCGGAAGCTAAAGGTTTTGAAGCAGCCAAGCAAAAAGCTAACGGAGTACATTTTATCGGTGTACAGTCCGATCCCAAAGCAGAATCTTTTGCTGGTTTTTGGCTGTTGCAAGAGGTTAATCTGTGAAAATGGGCAGGGGAGCAGGGGAGCAGGGGAGCAGGGGAGCAGAGGAGCAGAGGAGCAGGGGAGAAATTGCAGTAAGTTTTTCTCCTCTGCTCGTCTGTCTCTTGTGCCCAATGACAAATGACGAATGACAAATGACAAATGACAAATGACTAGATCCGTTAAGACATGACAATGATTTGGGATAATTAACTGCGTCCATCAGTGTCGATCTGCGGTTTCCAATCGTAACTGTAAAGAAACACTGATGATTTTTGGATAGTTATCTGCGTTCATCACTGGAAAGTGCGTAGGCGTAGCCCGTCGTAGACATCGCACTTCTGTTGAGACAGCGTTGATATGCGGTTCAAAATCCACAATTCATTAAGGGTCATGGGTTCTGAAAATTTGTCACAAGATACACTCGCCGAACAGTTGCTGGAACTAGCTATAAAATCTGGAGCAGAAGCTGCTGAAGTGTATCAGTCGCGATCGCTTTCTCGCCCAGTGTTTTTTGAGGCAAACCGACTCAAACAGCTAGAAACTAACCAATCTGAAGGCACAGCACTACGGCTTTGGCGAAACGGGCGTCCGGGACTAACGGTGGCTTACGGTTCTGTCTTAGCCGAAGTAATGGTGGAAAAAGCTCTGGCTCTGAGTCAACTAAATCAACCGGAAACTGTAGAATTAGGCTCTAACTTTCAGCCTTCCTACCCCGATTTAGGAGAAAGTTTCCCGATAGAAGTTTTGGTGGACTGGGGCAAAGAAGCGATCGCACTCATCCGTGATGCCTATCCCGATGTTGTATGCAATGGTGACTGGGAATGTGATATTGAAACCACCAGACTAGTCAACACCAAAGGTTTAGATTGTCACTATACTGACACTACCCTCAGCTGCTATATATCAGCAGAATGGGTGCGCGGTGATGATTTTTTAAGTGTTGCTGATGGTCAAACCAAGCGCGGGGAACTCGACCCAGAGAGATTAGCTAACCAAATTTTACAACGGTTAATTTGGTCTAGAGAAAATATCTCACCTCCTACTGGTCGTGTCCCAATTTTGTTCACTTCTAAAGCCGCCGATATGCTTTGGGGTACTGTACAAGCCGCTTTGAATGGCAAGCGAGTTTTAGAAGCAGCTTCACCTTGGGCAGAACGTTTGGGTAAAGAAGTAGTTGCACCCAGTCTCACCATCTACCAAGATCCCGAAGCTGGCCCTTACAGTTGCCCTTTTGATGATGAAGGCACTCCGACTCAATCTCTGGTATTTATCCAAAATGGAACTTTACAGCATTTCTATGGCGATCGCACCACCGGCTCCCAACTGGGTACTAACACCACTGGAAATGGTTTTCGCCCTGGTTTAGGTAGCTACCCCACCCCTGGTTTATTTAATTTTCTCATCCAGCCAGGTTCGGCATCGCTACCAGATTTGATTCAACAACTAGATGATGGCTTGATTGTCGATCAAATGTTGGGTGGTGGCGGCAGTATTTCGGGAGATTTTTCGATCAACGTCGATTTAGGCTACCGCGTCCAAAATGGTCAAGTAATTGGGCGCGTTAAGGATACGATGGTTGCAGGTAATGTTTACACAGCCCTGAAGCAATTGGTTACACTAGGCAACGATGTTGATTGGAATGGTTCTTGTTATACTCCATCTCTGATAGTAGAAGGGCTATCTACCACGGGAAGAAGCAATTGAAAAAGAATTCAGAATACTCTACCCATAAAGGGATACAGTTTTAATCAGGAAGAATATTTAATACTAGTTTCGCCTACCAGGGGTGAGATTTTAACCAATATTCAAACGTTCGCTGACTTGATAACCCTCTGCTATCACCCACTCGGATACAATTAACCCGGATTTATCACGCATAGTGTAGGCAGAGGGGGGAGAGGAGTGTGGGGAGTGTGGGGAGTGGGGGGGTAAGACTTCTTCCCCATCCTCCCACACTCCCCACACCTCCCACACCTCCCACACCTCCCACACCCCTTGGATTTCTCACTTGTGAGAAATCCAGGTTCATACTAAATTCTGACGCCTTGGCGGAGTGTCTCCGGCTCCGTTCCTGAGTTTTGAATTATTCTTGAAAAACTTGACATCATGTGGTATACACCTATCTTCCAACGCTTGCGGCAACTGCTACAACCACGGCGTCGTTTAGCAATTTTTGAAGCTTGTCTGATTGGTTTGGTTTCTGCTCTTGGAGCAGTCTTACTCAAATCGGGGGTAGGATTGCTAGGTGCTTGGCGAGTGCAGACATCGCTGCTGCTACCAGCTTGGTTGGTGCTACCAGGTATCGGACTTGCCTTTGGATTCCTCGCGGGATGGCTAGTTGAGCGCGTAGCACCAGAAACTTCTGGGAGCGGCATTCCTCAAGTGAAAGCAGTGTTAGCGCGTATACCAATTGCTCTAGATTTGCGGGTTGCCGTGGTCAAGCTAGTGGGTGGTATTCTGGCACTAGGTTCTGGGCTAGCTTTAGGGCGGGAAGGCCCAACAGTTCAACTTAGCGCAGCTTTAGCAGCTCAACTCAGTCGGTGGTTTCCGACTTCACCAGATCACCGTCGCCAGTTGATTGCTGCTGGTGCTGGTGCTGGGTTAGCGGCTGCCTTCAATACGCCGATCGCAGGTGTATTGTTTGTAGTAGAAGAACTGTTACAGGATTTTTCTGAATTTACCTTGGGTACTGCGATTCTGGCTTCTTTTATCGGTGCCGTCGTCTCGCGCGTATTGGGTGGTCGCAGCCTGGATCTCAATCTAGCATTAACTGCTTCCAAGACAGATTTTTTTGTTCAAGATATTCCCTTCTATTTGGTGTTGGGGGTTGTGGCTGGGTTAATGGGGGCGTTATTCAATCGCGGGATTATTGCCAGCTTAACTGTTTACCGCCGCTCTCTACGTTTTGGATTACCTGTTCGTGTCGCCTTAGCTGGGTTAGTGTCTGGGATGATTGTGGCATTATTACCCATAGCGTTTCGAGACAACACAGGACTGCGGGAAATTTTAATTACAGGTGAGGCTAGCTGGTCAATAGCTGCGATCGCCTTTATCTCTCAGTTTATCCTAACTCTCGTCGCTTATGGCTCTGGTGTCCCAGGAGGATTATTTGCTCCCGCTTTGACTCTTGGGGCTGCCCTTGGCTACTTGGTGGGTATGGGAGAACACGCTCTACTTCTTCCTTTGGGGATAGCGAGTGGATTACCAATTACTTATGCTTTGGCAGGAATGGGCGCATTTTTTACTGCGGTGGCCAGAGTGCCCATGACGGGCATAGTCATTGTGTTTGAAATGACTACAGATTTCAACTTAGTACTGCCCTTAATGATTGGCTCGGTAACATCGTATCTAGTTGCTGAAAAGTTAGCACCAGGCTCGCTATACGACAAACTTTTGGAGTGGAATGGCATCGTTATCCAAAAAGCAGCACCTGCGGGGGGGATAATGACAAATTTGACAGCCAAAGATGTCATGCAGCAACAGGTAGAAACTCTGGATACAGAGATGCCTTTAGATGAAGTAATCCAAGCATTCGCCCGTTCTCATCATCGTGGCTTTCCAGTGGTAGAGGAAAGTAAGCTTGTAGGGATTGTGACGCAATCAGATTTACTCAATATTCGCGATCGCAATTTAGCAAATGATACTCCCTTAGGGGAAATTATGACTACCACTCCGGTGACAGTCACACCGATTCACACCCTAAGCAATGTATTGTATTTACTCGATCGCTATCAAATCAGTCGCTTACCAGTAGTAAACGGACGAAAACTGATTGGGATTATTACCCGTGGAGATATTATTCGGGCGGAAGCAGATCATCTCAATGGTGAAAATGCGACACCGAAACTGCGACCAGAACCTTCATATATAGTTTACCAGACGCGATCGCCCAGTACTGGTAGAGGTAGATTATTAGTACCCGTAGCTAACCCCGAAACAGCGGGTATTTTATTACAAATGGCAGCAGCTATTGCCCGCGATCGCCATTATGAAATAGATTGCGTGCAAGTGATGCTCATACCCCGCCACAGTTCCCCATCAGAAACACAGGTAAGAACGGCAAAAAGCCGCCGCTTACTACGACAGGCAGAAGTCTTAGCAAAAAAGTGGAAAATTCCCTTACACACGCAGATTCGAGTTACCCACGATGTAGCGCAGGCAATTTTGGAGACAATCAACGAACAACACATCGATCTAATCTTAATGGGATGGAAAGGTAACACATCTACCCCTGGTCGGATTTTTGGCAGCGTTGTTGACACCATCATTCGCCAAGCCACCTGCGAAGTTGTATTAGTCAAGCTAGGCACTACTCCCCACTCAGAACTCCCCACTCAGAACTCAGCACTCAGCACTCAGCACTCATTTAACAGTTGGCTAGTTCCAGTGGCTGGTGGCCCCAATTCCCCACTGGCAATTAAATTGCTACCAGCTTTAATTACATTGGGAAACGATCCTAAAATTCGCCTGACACAGGTGTTTAAACCATCTGAACTCAAGCCAGATATGTCAATTTCAGAACAAGCCATCCGCCATTTGATGCGTCGCCGCAAATTGTCCAGTACTGTAGTTGCTCTCCCAGTGCAAGCTAATTCAGTCGCTGAAGGTGTGATTAAGCTAGTGCAAACCGAAGGTTACGACGTTGTAGTTTTGGGAGCTTCCCGTGAGGGATTGCTACAGCAAGCGATTCAAGGTAATATTCCTGAAGCGATCGCTTCTGGTGTCGAAAGTACAGTGATTTTGGTTAGAGGTGCGATGCAAAAATAAAAAACATAGATTTTAGTGATTTTTTTAATGATAAAATACACCAATAATTAGAGTAAAAATTATTGGTATTAAGATTGGAATAGCAACTATAAGTCCCCACTTACCAAACTTAATTTCCTCACCCTCAGATTTGAGAAACGCAATCCAACCGACAACTCCCATCAAAACCCAAAGAAATCCAAAGGCAAGAAATATAATAAATACTGAATCGTCCATTATTTTTACCAAATTTTCTTAAATTGTAACTAATTCCCACTAAATAACTTTGCTAAACTTGCACGAAACTGACTAAAATCAAAAGCTTCAATAGTTTTTTGTTGTAAATATTTTGGTTGGTAAATTACTGGATTAGAGCAATCACCTTGCAGGATTTGAATTAGATTATCGGCAATTTCTTCAACGTTATCAGGATCGACCAAACATCCCAACTTTCCGTCAGCCAAGGGATCTATAGAACCATCTTGATTACCCGCCAATACAGGTTTACCACAAGCTAAAGCTTCTAGAAAAACAATTCCAAATCCTTCTCCTTTACTAGGCAGAGCAAAAACATCGCAGAGATTGTAATGATCGCACAATTCTTTATCTGGAACAAATCCGGCAATTGTCACACAATCTTCTAGATTTAAGTTGGTAACTAAAGCTTTAATTCGAGGTATATCATCTCCTTTACCTGCAAGAATAAAGTGAACATTAGGGAGATGCGATCGCACCTTAACTAAAGCATTCAGGATTTGGTCATAACCCTTGTATTTGGCCGTGCTTCCCAGACGCGTTACTGTTAAAATTACAGGCTGTTTATCTGTTAAATTATATCGTTTGAGTAAGTAGGTAGGTTTAGAATTTATTGGAAACTTATTAGCATCAAATGTATTAGGTAAAATAACTATTTTTTCTGAATCAATATTTGGATTTTGAAGCAAGCGCTGGCGAGTGTAATTACTAACACTAATGATTTTATCTGCTTTTTCTAAAGCGAATTTTGTTGCCTTATTTTCGATATCCCAAACTTCTAAGCCATGAGCAACTACCCAGTAAGGAATTCCAGTGAAAAATTTGAGAATATAACAAACAATAGCATAGTTAACATGAGTAGAAATGACTATGATAGGATGTTGAAGAATAGCTAAAATAATTATTTTTGTGGCAAATAAAATCGGTTGTAGTAACTTTGGTAAATCTCCAAAATAATGAAATCTTGTTGAGCTTAAAAACTGCAATTTATCTGGTTGTGTTAAACTATACTTATCATATTTGAGAAACACATCATAATCAGCTTCAGGATATATATCTTGTAAAGCTTTCAGAAAAAATTTTGAGTAAACTTGAATACCTCCCTTGAAATCAAATATATTCGGAAATATTAAATAAAGACGAGGTTTAGAACTCATATTTTTTTGGCATTTTCAATAATTTCAGGTTTTAATTGCGTGACAACATCTTTTCGAGAATTGATAGCCGCTGCTATAAAATAAAACTCAATAGTTGTAAAAGTATAATCTTCAGTAAAAACATCTGGAATTTGAGACACTAAAAACATAATAATCGGAACAGTAATTAAAGGATTAGCATATTTAATTTTCAATGCTATTTTCGTTAAAAAATTAGTAAATAGCAATAATCCAGGAATTCCTTGTTCTGCTGACACATTTAAAAATATATTATGTGCGTGATAACTTTTTTTCCCCCAAACTTTCACTCCTATCTGGTCTGGAAAAACTCCTATACCGATACCAGTAAATGGTCTTTTAATAGTTTCATTAATAGCTGCCTGCCACATTTCCAACCTTGTAGTCCCTGTTCTTACAAGCGTAATAATCTTTTTTCCATGTGGATTTAATAAATTTGAATTTTCTGTAAATAAATTAGTTAATGGAAATATTTTACTATCTGCCAAACCAATTCTCCGTGTAGAAACTGGTACGGTTACAATGAATAAAAACAACAGGCTTATTAGATAAATCATTTTTCTAAAACTAATAATTTTATATATCAGCAAAAGAAACATCCCAATTAAAAAAATTACCCAACCATTCCCACTGGCAGATAAAGCTAAGGGAATTATAAAAATTAATTCGCTTATATTTAATTCAATTTTAGAAATTTTATTCTGTTTTTCTAAAATCAGACTTAAACATAATCCAATGGCGACTATAACCCCAAACTGATTAGGGTTTTGCATAATTGAACCAATCTCAGGATAAAAGCTAGGGAATTTTAATGATTTAAAAATCCAGTTGTTGGGAAGTAAAACCTCTAAAAAACCCAAACCTGCAATTATCTGTAGCAAGGATAATATGCAACGATAATAAAATGTTAAAGATGGTGTTGTTATATTCTTAAAGGTTAATACTAAAAAAGCAAAAAATAATATGTAATAAGTTGAGTATTTTAAACTATAAGTAATAGCAATATTTGAAAACTCGCTCATTAATGAGGAAAGCCACATCCACAAATACATGAGACTTATCGATATCAAAATCATTTTATGTTTCTTAACAACTTCTGGTATAGATTTTAGCGATAAACTAATGATTCCAAAACTAAATGCCGGAAGTAATAAATAATGAATACCAATATTTATTCCTGGAAATTTAATTCGCCCTAAAAGCGAAGAAAATAGTATGAGTAGAAAAAATATATTAATCATAAACTTTTATTTAAAGATATTTTTTGACAAAATAAGTAGGTGGATCTAAATAAATATAAGATAGTTCGTCATTGCGTACTCCTTTGGAGAACCCGAAGGGTACGAAGTGAAGCAATCGCAAAGACTGAGATTGCCACGCTTCACTTCGTTCCGTACCCTACGGGAACGCCAAGGGCGAACGCAATGACATCTTATATTTAATTGCGTCTGCTTACTTAAAACCTATATAAACCCACTTTTGCAGATTTAGGGATGGATTTTGATATTTTTTTCAATCTATAATCCTGAACACGTAGAGAATATTACCATAATACAGTCTTCGCCAATATCATCTTTTGAAGCTATGATTAATTTGATATTTTTGCACAGCTAAATATTCTTTCTGAGGTAGAACCTAAAAAAGTCGCAATTTATTCTGAATGTACAATATCAGATATTTTTAATTAATCATCTGCCAAATTTTGAGAATGTTCTCACCACTTCCACCACCGGCAATGGTTTGGCCATCTGGGCTAATGGCAACGGCATAAATATATCCAGAACCTGTCTCCAAAGTGCGGATTTCCTTTCCTGTAACTGGGTTCCAAAGTTTGATTGTCTTGTCACTACTGCCACTTACAAGGGTGATAGCATTTGAACCTACGCTTGGCAAAAAGGCGACAGAATTAACCTTATCATTATGTCCTTTTAAGGTGTGGATTAACTTTCCTGTTTTCAAATTCCACAATTTAATTGTCTTGTCTTTACTACCACTGGCAAGGATGACGCCATCGGGAGCAAAAGCGACTGAAAGAATCGACTCTGCATTTCCCTCTAAGCTGCGGATTAACTTTCCTGTTCCCAGATTCCACAATTTAATTGTTTTATCCCAGCTACCGCTGGCAAGGGTTTTACCATCAGGACTGAAAACTACAGATGCAACACCACTGGTATGTCCCTCTAAGGTGCGGATTAACTTTCCTGTCTCCAGATTCCATAGTTTGATTTTCATATCCTTACTAGCATTGCCACTCGCAAGAGTTTTGCCATCAGGACTGAAAGCTACGGAAGTAACTCCGTCGCTATTTCCCTCCAAAGTGCGGATTAACTTTCCTGTCTCCAGATTCCACAGTTTGATTGTCTTGTCCGCACTGCCGCTAGCGAGGATTTTGCTATCAGGACTGAAAGCTATAGTCCAAATCCAATTGGAATGTCCTTCTAAAGTGCGGATTTCCTGTCCACCCGTCAGATTCCATAGCTTGATTGTCTTATCATCACTGGCACTGCCAAGGGTTGTACCATCAGGACTGAAAGCTACGGAATTCACGTCACTAGAATGCCCCTTGAAGGGTTTGGGTAGATAAGAATAAGAATTTTCTGAGACGTTTTTTTGGGGCTGAATAGGCTGAGAAATAGGTTCAGGAACCTCGCTGACTGTCTGGGGACGAGACTGAAAATACCAAATTCCCCCTAATCCCAACACCAAAATGCTAGAAACTAACAGCAGTTGACTTTTCAGATTGTTATTTGATTTTGATGAAACTGGCACCTTGTTTGCTGGGGTAGTTGCAAATGTTGGTGTAAGTATAGTTGGGGGCACTGATGAAAATGGTGGTATTTGAGGTGTCAAGTCAGTGATGACTTCATCAGCCGATTGATAACGCTTTTGGATGTCTAGTTGCAACAGCTTATCCAAAACTTCACCCAACTCCATAGATATAGAAATCCCGTCCCTACCTGAACTGGTTAAATGTTGCCGCCAAGATGCAACCCAACCATAACCCTGGTGTATCCATAGTTGAGATGGGCGAACTCCAGTCAGGAGATGAAAACAAGTAGCCCCCAAACTGAATAAATCACTGCCTGGGTAAGCTTTTCCCTCTTGCATCTGTTCCAGTGCAGTGTAACCGTGTGAGCCAATCACAGTGCCCATTTTAGTTTGCACTGTTGCTGTCAGCAGCTTGGAAGCTCCAAAATCAATGAGGATTAATCGCCCATCACTTTGACGGCGAATAATATTCTGTGGCTTGATGTCTCGGTGAATCACTCCCCGCAGATGGATAAACTTCAGTACCGGCAGTAAATCTAGCAAAAGTTGGCGAATCTCTGTTTCGTTATAGTTTCCTCGCGTTTCCGATTCTTTGAGCAAGTTTTGCCCATCGATAAACTGCTGCACCAAAAAGAGATAGCTATTTTGCTCAAAATAAGCCAATAAAGTTGGAATTTGCGGATGTTCTGCTAGTTCTTGCAGTCGGCTCGCTTCTTGTTTAAATAATTCAACGGCCTTGGTTAGTGGGCCAGTTCCCTGAAGTTTTGGTGCGAATTGCTTAACAACACAGCATTCATTCAGTTTGTGTACATCTTTGGCCAGATAGGTTCTACCAAATCCGCCTTCGTCTGATAAAACCTGAGTGGGACGATAGCGACCTCCTAGCAGGGGTATCAATTCCGCTCTACAACTGTGGCAATAGTTGTTTTTATCAGGATTTAAGGGTTTTTGGCAATCGGGATTCACACAACAGAGCATACTGGGAATCCATTTCATTTGGGGTATATATTCATCTTAAGTCATGCAGTATAATCTCTCTTGTTAGTAAATATCACTGAGACACCATACAAATCCCCAATTTCCTTACCTCATCAGGTATTGAACAATTTAGATAAATTGCAAAAAATTGTGTTTGAGCGATGCCTTTTGACGAATTGATCGGTGTTAAGTTTGCTTGTGTATTACATCTGTGTGAGCCATTGAGGCAGGTTTACAAAAATATCTGGGCAAAATTCCGAAAAGCAGCAATTTAAGTTTGTAGCTCAGTATATACCTACGAAATTGAGATTTTCTCTAGTAGTCTAAATTGAAAATATAATTTTTCTGATTTGATTGTGACAAACATTTGGGTATGTAGGATATACGAATTCATTTGATTACAGGCGATGCCTTTAGCAAGTCGCTAAGGTATATACGCTAAATTTCCCTTTTCGTTTACATAACTGCTGTGGCTAAAACAGCAACTAGTATTAATTTTGTCTTTCAGGAAGAGACAAAATTATCAGCAAAATTAGGAGCGTAATTATGCTATTAGACAACAAAAACTATCGTCGCAAATTAAGTAATGTTTTAATTGGTTGCGTGAGTAGTAGTTTGTTAATCACAAGTAATGTGCTGCCTATAAGTGCTTTGGTGAAATCTCACAGTTCTCAAGACTTCATAATTGCTAAATCACCAGATGAGAGACAACCAGAAGCAGTCAAAAAAGGAATTGAGCAAATTCCTGCTTCTCAGGCATCAATATCTCCAAAACGGAAGGTTTCTATTGAGTCACCAATACAGCAGTCTAATAGAGAAAATTCTCAGCGACGAACTTCCAGTGTTTCAGATAATAGCTCTACTCCTAGATCGTCTAGACGTAGGACTTATAACTCAAATTCTAATCGTTCCAATAGTGGTGGTGCATCTAGATCCTCTGGAACTAGAACTGCAAATTCAAACGCCAATCGTTCTAATGGTGGCTCCGGGAGAGTTCGCAAGCCAAGTTCTAATGTCGCTACAACTGGGAACCAAAATTTCGATAATTCAGCGATTTCTTCACCTGCAACACCAACTTATAAAGAGATTAACTTTGTAGATGTTGCATTAGGGATTTTAAGTAAGAGTGACTTTCAATCTGAAGGTAGATATTTTCATTTCTATGAGTTTGAGGGTAGAGAAAATCAATTAGTGCAAATTAGACTGATTGGTAGTAATGATACACGTAGATCGAATAACTTGAGTTTAAAACCATTGTTGTTTCTGCACGATCCTGATAATAATATCATTGTTAAAAAAGGCGCTTTGGATAAAAGCAGTGGTGGCGATGATGCATTTATTTTTGCGCGACTGCCTAAGAATGGCATTTACAAGATTGCTGTTACTAGTCAAGATCCTGGAGATACAGGTCGCTATAGTTTGGCTCTGAGGAATGATAGAGCGAGCTATACTTTAGATGAATCAGATCAACTAACTGCCAAAAGCTCAACCCTGAAACAAAATGGAGGCGCTTACAATGTTTCTAATTTTCAAGGTAAAAAAAATCAGCTGATAAGTATTCGTGTAGATAGTGTTGATGAAGAGTTTTCTCCTTATGTAGCTTTGTTAAATTCTAAAGGACAGGCGATCGCAATCGATAAAGACAAAGACAAAAGTGGTGTCTACAGTGCTTTAATTGACCGAGCGAGGTTGCCTGAAGATGATACATACTATATAGTTATTACTTCCAAAAATCCACAGGAACGCGGTAAATATAGATTGACTATTTTCTGAAGTAATTACCAATTCTGGTATTGAGACTATTACTATGAGTAGGATATAGCCCGGAATGTTTTTTATTTACCGTAATAGTCTCGATGCCATTGTACAAAGTTCATTTATATCATGTCCGCTTGATTGCTTATTAAACCCGAAGAACCCCACCCCCGCCAAAGCTACGCTTTGTCTCCCCTCCCCGCAAGCGGGGAGGGGATTAAGGGGAGCCAGCGCGGTCTTGGGGGTTTCCCCCATGAGCGACTGGCGTGTGGGGTGCAATGACTGTGGTTAGCATAACTAATTATGCGGACATGATATTAAGGGTTATTGGTGTAGATAATTGGTCTTTAAAGACGCGATAAATCGCGTCTCTACATGAGGACTCTGATGGGAATTTCTCGCAGATTTCAAGGCATACATTGCGCTGTAACGTCCACTTAAGTGCAGTAATTCTTGATGCGTACCTTGCTCTAAAATCTGTCCGTCTTCGATGTAGAGAATTAAATCGGCTTGTTCAACGGCTCTAAGATTATGAGAAACTACAAAGGTAGTGCATTTTTGAGTCAAGCGATCGAGTGCTTCATTGACGGCGTGTTCGTTTTCGTTGTCTAAACCAGTGGTTGGCTCATCTAAAATTGCAATCGCAGCTTGACGAATAGCAGCACGAGCAATAGAAATTCTCTGCCGTTGTCCTCCCGAAAGTGTTGCCCCTCTCTCACCTAAAATAGTCTCGTAGCCTTCGGGTAGCGCCATGATAAAATCGTGGGCATTTGCTAAACGCGCAGCTTGTTCAATTGCTTGGTCTGAAGCCCCCAAACACCCGTAGGCAATATTATCTCTGACGCTGGCAGCAAATAAAACGCTGTCTTGTAACACCACGCTAATTTGCTGGCGAATAGATTGCACCTTGTATTCGCGCAGGTCGTGACCATCAACTAAAATCCGCCCTTCTAAGGGGTCATAAAGTCGCAACAACAAACTTACTAAGGTGGATTTACCGCCACCAGACGGCCCCACTAAGGCGACGTGTTGACCAGGTTGCACCTCAAAATTGATGTTGTGTAAAGTTCTCTTGGTTGGTTTGTAGGCAAAGGTAACATTTTCAAACTGCACACCTCCTAACAAAGGCGGTGCATCCATTGCTCCCCGCGAATCGCGGATTTCGGGTACTGTATCCAGCACATCCAGGATGCGCTCCCCGGAAGCGGTAGCTTTAGCGATTTGTCCGGTGTATTTGGCAAGTTGTCGCATCGGCTTAAAAGCAATCCTGAGATAGTTGACAAATACGAGTAAATCCCCAGGTGTAATTGCCTTTGCCAATACCAACTGCACACCCCGCCATAACACTAAAGCAGTGGCAATTCCTACCAGCAGTTCCACCATTCGTTCTAAACCGGCTGCGAGTTTTTGCGCCTTGGCACTTTCTTTTAAACTTTGGCGATTATGACCGGAAAAGTTACTCTCCAGCATATTTTGCAGAGAGAGAGCTTGCACAACTTTGATTGCCCCGATGGATTCCGCCGCCGTTGCCGCCATTGCCCCTTCGCGTTGACGTTGCGATCGCACTACTTGGCGGATGCGTTTTGTCAAGCGGGTGGTGAAGAAAATAAATAAGGGAAAGACGGCGACGGCAATCAGCGCTAGTTCCCAATTCAGCCAGAACATGACAAAAATCATCCCGGCTAAGGTGAGGGAATGGGCAATTAGGGGTAATACTGCCATCACCGTCACCTCCCGCAGTCGTTCAATATCGGAGGTAACGCGGGTAATTAAATCGCCGCTCTTGGCTTTGTGGTGAAATGATAAAGAGAGATTTTGGAGATGACTGTAAAGTTCAGAGCGAATCTCAGTTAACACATTACTAGCTGCCAGTGCCATGCCCACCACACTGAAGTAAGCAGCAGTAGCGCGAAGTAAAGCGATCGCTACTAACCCCAACGTCAAGCCTGTTAATAGGGCAAACGGGCTAAGTTCTGAAAGTAGGGGAATACCCAAAGACTCAGGCCGAAAACCAGCTACAAGGATGTAATCAAAAATAAACTTTAGCGGCCAGGGTTCCAGCAGGTGCAAGAAAATTTCAGCTATCAATGCTACAAAAGACACAATCAGTAGCGCCTTTTGTTTGCTCAACTGGGGCGAAAACCGTTGCAAAATCCGCACAATTCCTGGTAACGCAGACCTTAGACTTTTAGGATCTCGATGCGCCATATCATACAAATAATCCAAAACCCAAACTAAATCTGACTTTCAAAAATTACGAATTACGAATTACGAATTACGAATTACGAATTATGAGTATAGCGAGCGCTAATATAGTAATTTAATTTTCTTTCAAGAGCGATCGCTATTTTCTCCAGCCACAGAGGATTTTGCCCAAAGGTAAGACGACTTAGCAACGGTTTCAAAAATCCCTGATGGCGACGATGCCCCATCCGCTTATAGCGTTTCTTGAAATACTTGTCATTCATTGTCAAATTCCACTTTTTAGAAAAGTGTTCTAAACTAGCAATTTCCCAAGCATTACTCCAACGCAACATAAAGAATGCTAGTTCTGACAATTCAAACTTTAGCCCTGGTACATAAGTAACTACCGAAGTCGGTTCACAGTAAAATGTACCTCCGGCTTCAGCTACTTTTAGACAAAAATCGATGTGTTCTCGTGTGCTTAGAAATCCCTCATCTAACAGCCCGATTTGCTCAAAAATATCGGTGTGAACTAACATACAGTGAAACTCGGCAAACTCGCATTGTTGGCGATGAAGCTGATGCCGCACCTCAGCAACTTTCCGATTTACAAAGTAATGTTTTTCATGCACCCGTCGCTTGATTCCAGTCTCCTGTGGCTCGATAACAATATGAGCTTCACCCCCTGCTAAATGTACTGTTTCCCCCAAAGGCTTGCCAATGCAAGTTAGCGGACAGACTACAGTCGCGTTTGTTTCTTTAGCGCATTCGAGTAAGGAGTTGAGCCAACCTGGACTGACAATTACATCGTTGTCAATAAATACTAAATATTCGCTATTAACTTGTTGTAAACCGAGGTTACGGGCTTGGTTGGGTGAAAGGTAATGTTCTGTGCGGATTAATTGGAATCCTTTTTTTGCGGCTTGTTCTTGGAGGTAGCGCTGGATATGCTGAGGTGAACCGCCATCTACATAAATTAGGGAGAAAGGTAATTGAGTGTGTTCGTAAATGCTTTCTAAAGATTCGCGGGTATAACTGAATCGCTCACGCTGCGAAACAATTATGATTATTTCTGCTTTATTCATGGTTCAAATTCTGTTTTTACAAAATGAATTCCTCTCTTCTCTCTGTGTTCTCTGCGCCTCTGCGGTTAAATAAATAATTAACCGCAGAGACACAGAGGGCGCAGAGAGAGAAAAAAAGAGTTTTGACGTTCTCTATACGAGATATATTTCGCCTAACAAAGCTGCATCAGACATCCTTAAGACTCGTTGGTAAACATTCATCCAGTTTTGATATTCTACTGATGGGGCAAGCTGTTGAGTTACTTTTGTCTTAGCTGATGCACCCAACTTTTGTCGCAGTTCTGGTTGTGTTGCCAAATATCGGATTGCAGCAATTAATTCTTCTGTACTGCCGGGGTTGATAAGTAAACCGTCTACACCATCTTCTATGATTTCTGCGATCGCATCTACACGAGTGCCAATTATTGCTCGACTCGCCAACATTGCTTCCAACAGCGTATTCGGGCAACCATCATGCAGTGAAGGAATTGCAAAAATATCTAAATGTGGTAAATAAGCTAAAGCTTCTTGGCGGCTGGTAATTCCAGTAATATGGAGGCGATGACCAATTTCACTTTGTTGTATTTGTTGCTGCCAATACTTTCCTTCTTTCTCAACAAAATCACCTATCAGTAAAAGTGTTAAATCTAACTCTTTACCCAAATCGGCGCAGGCATCGAGGAGAAATTCAATCCCCTTCTTATCTCGAAATCTACCCGATGAACCGATAACAATACCTGGCAATTCTTTAACTAAAGACGGGGTGGGGAATTCCTCAAAGTCGATAGGTGCGATGGAATTCCAGAAAGCTGATGATTTTAACTTGACACTTGGAGTAATAACACTAGCTCTTTTGAGCAAGTCACGGCTGACAAATGTCACCCAATCAGAATTCTCTAAAATCCATGCTATCTGAGCATGATTTTTAGGATTAAAAATATGTTTGTGCAAGTCGCTACCGCGAACACTATTAATTACCGGAACATCATTTTCTTTTGCTAAAAGCGTCGTTACATAACCTGTTTCATTCAGAAAAAAGGCGTGAAATAAGTCAAAATTATGTTTTTGATGCAGATATTTGAGTTGAAAGTAAACGTCGCTAAAAAAGTCTTGAATTTCTGTTGTCTGAGTACGAATGGCTGACTTAAGGCGATGCACAAACACACCATCTTGAAGCATTGAGATGCAACTTGCTCGTCTGCGACTTCCATCAGAAACTAGCCGTTCTTTCGAGCGAAAAACTGCAACATGAACTTCATAGCCTCTGTCAATTAGCATCCTTGCAATCCGATGCACTGACTCACCAACCCCGCCAACATCGGGTGGATATTCAAGTGTAGTAATACAAATTTTTGTTTTATCCATGATTGGATTTTCTGGGATTTTATCTACTATTAGTTTTTGGATTTTGGATAAAAAATCAATATACCCTACTCCCTTTCTCAAGCTAGGCAACTTTTTGCTTGACTGCTAAAGCTTTTAAGATGTTTGCAGTTTTTTCAACTCCTCCAGAATCAAAGCTAATTTTATTAGGCTGCTCTTTGAGGTAATTAATAATATTAATTGCCAGATAATCAGGTTGCAAATAATTATGATTAATAAATTTAACAATTCCTAAATTACTTAACTTTTCGGCTCTAATTGTTTGTTCTCGATCCTGATTGCCTGTAAAGGGAAGAATCATCGCTCGTACACCTGTTGTTAAAATATTCATTGTGGTGTTATAGCCAGACATATTGATCGAAAGGTCTGCTTTTTTCATGTAATTTAGTAAGTAAGGAGTATAGCGTCGAATATAGATATTTTTACTAAATTTTGCCATTTGTTGCAGTTCTTTAAATTTTGAATTTGGGATGAATGGGCCAGTAAAAACCTGAATATGATGTGGCAATAGTTTCTCTAAAAAAGGGGCTGTATTAACTACACATTCAAGCAAATCATGACCAAATCTCCCACCTCCGACGCTAGCTAAAATTAGGGGTTTATCTGATTTAATAATTTCCCGATCTTGATCGGTTAAAATAGGATTTGTTGGTGGCTCTTGCACGACATATCCGGTGTAATATACTTGACATTTGAGGTCATTAACTCTAGAAAAGGTTGCTTCTAGTGGGACTAATTCTGGGTCGCTGTGAACTAACAGCATATCGAAATATTTGTTGATTAACTTACATACTTTCTCTTCATGCTTTACTTGTTTTTCCGGTTTAACAGCTACAATATCTCGCAAGCTAGAAACTATTTTAGTTGACCCTTTATTTGATTTTGCTAATTCTAATAATGGAATTAATTCAAAAGAAAAGCGTCTTCTCCCAAAAGGAAATAACTCAACAATCAAAATATCAGGCTGGAATTGCTGAAAGATTTCCAGAAGTCGATTTTTTCTAATTTCTTTGGCTTCATTAAGGCTAAAGGCATCATCTACTACTTGTAGTTCAGAAAATTCTGGGTCAGTTTTAATTGCAGGCAGATTGATAACTTCCACACCAGCAGGAATTTCAAATCCTTGAATTATTTCACCACCATTAATAAAACAAACTTGGAAGTCTTTGGTTAAACCCCGTACAATTTCCCGACTGCGAACCAGATGCCCCATACCTAAAATATGTTGGCAGTAAAACATAATACGTTTCATGAAAGTTTCACCTCTGTCATTTTGGATGGTTGAAATCAGGCAAACGAAAGATAAAATAAATACTCTTCTTACTTTTTACTTAAACAATTTTGGCAATCATCGCCAATTTCGGTAATTTTACTGATTGGTTGTAGCAAAATGGAATCACGCTCTTTTTTTTTGCTAGTAAGGTAGAGATGTATTGGGTAATTTGGGGCAAACCATTGAGATTAATTGCTGTTTGAGAAATCTGCGGAGTTTGGAGTTGTTGTAACAGCGATCGCAGTAATATATCTGGAGTCAGATGGTTTGGATGAATCGCTGCTAAAACCCCCAATTTTGCCAAATTCTCTGCACGAATGCACTGTTCTCGTGATGGCTTAATTCTGGGTACTACTACTGCTGGCTTACCAACTGAGAGAATCTCGCAAGTTGTGTTGTAGCCACCCATTGCGACTACGGCATCTGCGGCGGCGATGTAACTCATTAAATCATCGGTAAATTCGTCTATCTGCACTTGGGGATATACAGCAGCTTTCAGTTTCAGTGCAGCTTGGTGTTCTAGAGGCATTTCTGGGCCACATATAATTAAGCTTCGTAATTTATGGGACGCTGGTAACAATACCAAACTCGATAAATATGTGTCAATTAACCTGTAACCATCTTCCCCACCACCCGGCGTAACTAAAATGAGTTGTTCTTCTGGATTTAATCGCAACTCACTACGGATGAGATTTGGACTTTTACGCCCTACTTGTTTGCGGATGTAGCCACAAAACTCTACCTTCTGGGCAACCATTGGCGGTAGTTGATATTCTTGGCGAATGTCGAAAATTTCGGGATTACCAACAACAAGCACGCGATCGTAAAATTTTTGTATTGCTTCGTAGTAACTATGCTTTTGCCATTCTGGGATTGTCACATCTGGATGATCTAAAATGTCGCGCAGCAGGAGAATTAGGGAAGTTTCCGGCAACTTTATTTTGAGATATTCGATAGCCGCTTTTAATTCATTACGGATACCATAAGGCTTTTTGTCTACTAGAAATATATCGGGTTTAAAATTAGCGATCGCAGATAAAATTAACTCTGAGCGTAATTTCACTGTTTCATTAATTTCTGTCTCCAGATACTTGACAGATATTTCACCTAATGAATCCCGATTTAAGCAGGGTAATTTAATATAATCGAGTCTTTTCGGAATCCGAAAGCTGTGCAGCATCGGCGAACCAGAAACAACTAAAATAGAAAGTCCTGGAATCGAATCAAGTAAGTGGGTGCAGATTGCCAGCATTCTGCGAATATTACCGAGACCGAAGCCATCGTGGGAATATACCATCAGTCTCATGGTTAAATGTCCCTAAGTTATTCAGTGAATGGATGCCATACTAACTTAAGTAGCTTCCCAAGCTTACATGAGTCTTTTATGAAACTTTGATGAGAAAATTCTCATCATTTATTTTTGTAGCAATTGTGTAATAAATTTGACAAAAATCCTAAAAAATTCAGTCTAGCAAGTTCAAGCAGACTTTTCCAAACCCCCAAAATTTTTGAGAGATTAATCATTAATTAAATCTCCAGTTATATAACCATTGTCACGGTTATCTAACTGGAGATTCGCTATATTTAACAGTTAACGACTAAAAGGAGTTAAAGAGATGGAAATTAAGCCAACTGACCCATCGCTAGCACTCATGGAAATTCCCCCAGGCTATCTCAATATTATGGGTTACGTCGATCAGTCAGAAGTTAATGGCCCTGGTTGTCGTGCAGTCGTCTGGGTACAAGGTTGTCTGCGTGAGTGTCCTGGCTGCTTTAATACTAACTCTTGGTCTTTTGAGGCTAACCAATTAATTGCTGTTGATGCTCTAGCCGAAAATATTCTCAGCAATCCCCGCAACACGGGTGTAACATTCTCTGGTGGAGAACCGTTTTGGCAAGCGGCTGCACTGGCATCTTTAGCCCAGAAGGTAAAAGCTGCTGGTTTAAATGTCATGTCTTTTACTGGGTTTACTCTTAAGCAGCTACAATCCCAATCTGCACCGCCAGGTTCCCAAGCATTGTTAGAACAACTCGATATTTTGATTGACGGGCCTTTTGTACAATCTCTGGCAATTAATTCTCCAAATTCTCCAGTCTCTTCTAGCAATCAACGCGTTCGGGTGTTAAACCCGGCTTTCCAAGACCAGATTACTTGGGCTAGCGACCAGATAGAAATCCACATCCTCAAGGATGGTGGCCGCATTGTCACTGGCTATCAAGGTGGACTGGAACTAACATAAGGGCACAGGTATAATCATACGTGTCAACTTAAGGTTAAAGCCAGTCTATAACTAGCTTTTAGAGATTGTTTTGTCAAGAGTCTCTGAGTGGGAATGCAGATTAATGGGCTGCTGCTTGCTGCCTCCTGAATTAGCGGCAGAGTCGCATTGAAAGAGCATTTTCAGTTCTACCCGGAAACTAGATTTTAAAATGATCCAGGGATAAAAAAGACGGGTTGCAGCCCGTCTAAATAGCTTGAAAGTGCAAATACACCTTGTATAGTATTGAAAATAACACAGTTAATTTTCTTAGAGTTGCCAATTTGCCAAGTCACAAAAAGAACAGGTTAATGCAAGAGACGCAATGAATCGCGTCTTTACGATCTAAATTTTCATCAAAAAATCTTAACCCAAGCGTATTGGCTTATAAACCAATACCTTGCGTTAAGGGTTATTGCTAACACCTATCGGCGATCGCACAGGTATCTTTCGCTCTGACGGTGAAAAACCATCAGCATAATCCGGGTGGGGTGAGTAGCTATTTAGCTGTTTGTGCCCAAATTGAGCATTTCTTGGAATATCGCCAAATTGTCCGGGATGAAATTGAGGCGCAAGTGGCTGAATTTCTGGAAGCAGAAGCTAGGGTAAAACCGGAAGCAGAAGTGATGGAAGTATACTCATAGCATTTAGAGTAAGGGTTTCAGACTTCCATTAAATGCCTCTTTCAGCCTTCCCAATTAGACATCTCCGAGAATTAATGCATGACCCCTCTCCAAACCTCTCCCCGAAACGGAGAGAGGCTTTAATTCCCCATTCCCTTGTAGGGAAGGGGGGTAGGGGGGTTAGGTCTGCGCGTAAATTTAAGTTTCTAAATCTTTTTCGGAGATGTCTATTACACCAGGAGATAATCATTATCTCTTGGTGTGGAGTGAACGATCAAACTATGACACCTCTCGTTATCATATCCAGAGGAATGAGACTGAGGTTAAAGCATCATGTACATCCCAAATGCTTTTCGAGAAGATGATATTGAGAAACTTGTTGCCTTCATGCGTGCGAATAGTTTTGCCACATTGGTGTCTATTCTTAATGATGTTCCTGTTGCCTCACATATTCCGCTAGTTGTCACAGTGCAAAATAATGTAGTTAAGCTATCAGGTCATCTTGCCAAACCAAATCCTCAATGGCAGGTGTTTGGGGGAGGCGAGGCACTTGCTGTCTTCACGGGGCCCCATGCTTATATCTCGCCATCTTTATATGAGAAGCAAGAGAGTGTACCGACGTGGAACTACATCGCTGTACACGCATCTGGTGTGCCCCAAGTTATTACCCTTGGTGATTCGCCAGAATTGATGGATAAGATGATTGAGCAGATGATTGACACATATAGCTCTGAGTATAAATCTCAATGGCATAGCTTATCCGATAACTTTCGTGAAGGAATGATGAACGGCATTATTGGTTTTGAGATGACCATCACACGACTGGAAGGGAAATACAAACTTAGCCAAAATCGCAGTCATTTTGACCAGAGTAATGTTGCACACACGTTGCTACAAAGTACAGAGCCAACTGTTCATGCCATCGGTGCTGCTATGAAACAGAATCTTGAAACCAATGAAGAGTTATGAGTGCTGAGTTCTGAGTGCTGTTAGCGGTAGCGGGGCGTGAGTTGAAAGACCGCCCACAAGGGGCAGGACTTCTACCAAGTACATAAGTACTGAGTAATTATTAATTTACTCGCTTGCTGAGGCACTCACTACTCAGCACTGAGTAGGGTGAACAATTGCCAGAGTGAAATGAAAACCCTCAGTTTCTAGTCGTGGGGAGAGGTCAAGCGAACCTAGAGTATTATCTAACAAGCTTTGGGCATCATACATAACTATATACTCCGCAAACAAATAGTTTGCAATACTTAATATTCGTAAAACTAATAATTAGTATTTCATGAGATTGTGATTGCCAGCACATCTTTTTTTGTATTTATCGTATAGGCTCATATCTGCTGGGTAAAATTACTAGATCAATTTATGGTAATTCGAGCACCAAGCAGCAGAATTCCTAATTCTGCTGTGCTATTAAACTTGCTTACAATTCGGTTATTTGATTTTTGAGCAATTATTAGGTAACTGAACGGTAAGCTTAGTTGCTAAAGAGCATTCCATGATTACATTCAGTACTGACGTAGCCATATACCAATGGCACGAATAAAAGTGCTAACCCTTGAGATTACTGCTTTTGGGGTGTAGGGAATTAAGAAGAGTAGAGCTAGGTTTCACACTCTTAAATGCAATGTCTCTTAGCACTACACCCTGGCAAAGGCGAGGTTTCACTTTTTCTTCGTGCCGATTCAGCTATATACAAATCAGCGATACCAACCATAAAGCTACTGCTAAGGCAATTTTAAGAAAAGAAAAAAGCATGAGTACAACACGCAAAATTCGTTTAGGTGCATTCATTCAAGCTACCGGACACCATGTCTCTGCTTGGCGACACCCCGATTCACAAGCAGATGCGGGACTGAATTTCGAGCATTATAAAGAAATAACCCAAACTGCCGAACGTGGGTTATTCGATGCAGTTTTCTTGGCAGACAGTCCAGGAGTCTGGGGCGGCGCTCCAGAAACTCAGCATCGCAATGGTAAAATTGCCCATTTTGAGCCTGTCACCCTCTTCTCGGCCTTGTCCACTGTAACCCAAAACATCGGCTTCATTTCCACCGCCTCGACCACTTATGAAGAACCCTACACTCTGGCACGTAAGTTTGCTTCCCTAGACCACTTGAGCAAAGGCCGGGCGGGGTGGAATGTAGTTACTACAGGCAATGAGAATGCTGCACGTAACTTCGGACTTGAGCATCACCCAGAACACAGCCAGCGTTATGAACGTGCTGAAGAGTTTGTGGAAGTGGTGAAAGGTCTATGGGATAGTTGGGAAGACGATGCTTTCATCCGTGACAAAGAATCTGGGATCTATTTTGACCCGGATAAACTACATACATTGAACCACAAGGGCAAATATTTCTCGGTCAAAGGCCCTTTGAACGTCGGTCGTCCGCCCCAAGGTTATCCGGTGATTGTTCAGGCTGGAGCCTCCGAATCAGGACGGGACTTAGCCGCACGTACTGCCGAGGCGATTTTCACCGCCAATCAAACCCTAGCTGATGCCCAGGAGTTTTATGCTGATATCAAAGGCAGGCTAGCACAATATGGGCGATCGCCAGAGGATCTCAAAATTATGCCTGGTGCTTTCCCAATCATTGGCCGTACTGAATCAGAAGCTCAAGAGAAGTACGAATTTCTGCAATCGTTAATCCATCCAGATGTCGCCTGGGGGATTTTAAAGAACTATTACAAAGGTGTGGATTTGTCGCAATATTCTTTAGATGATGTGGCTCCCGAACTACCTAGCGACACCAACACTAACAAAAGTCGTCTCAAACTAGTCAAAGATTTGGCTACTCGTGGCAGTCTTACGCTGCGTCAGTTGTATCTCTCTCTTGCTACTGCACGAGGTCATCGCACCATACTTGGTACTCCCGAAACCATCGCCGACCAGCTAGAAGAATGGTTCAACAATGGTGCAGCCGATGGCTTTAATATCATGCCGCCAATCCTTCCCACAGGATTAGATGAATTCGTTAACCTAGTCGTTCCCGTCCTTCAAAAACGCGGACTGTTCCGTACCGAATACGAAGGCAGTACTTTGCGTGAAAATCTGGGATTGCGTCGTCCGACCAATCGTTTTGCTGCTAAACAACTAGATGAAAGATTGGTGTTGGCGTAAATGACTTTTCATATCTGCACTGTGCTGAAGCAGACATGAAGAGCAATTAACTATCGGACTGTAAAAAAAGATATGAGTACAACACGCAAGCTTCGTTTAGGTGCATTCATTCAAGCCACCGGCCACCACATCGCCGCTTGGCGACACCCCGATTCACAAGCTGATGCTGGGCTAAATTTTGAGCATTACAAGGAAATTACCCAAACCGCCGAACGCGGCTTATTCGATGCAGTTTTCCTGGCCGATAGCCCCAGCCTACAAGATAGTGGTGAACCAGAGGTGCTGAAGCGCAACGGCAAATTAGCTAAGTTCGAGCCAGTAACGCTATTTTCTGCACTGGCCCCACTAACTAAACACATTGGCTTTGTTGCTACCGCTTCGACCACTTATGAAGAACCCTACACCCTTGCCCGTAAGTTTGCCTCACTAGACTATCTGAGTAACGGTCGAGCAGCCTGGAATGTAGTCACCACAGGTAATGAGAATGCCGCAGGTAATTTCGGTCGTGACGAACACCTAGAGCATAGCCAGCGCTATGAACGCGCCGAAGAGTTTGTGGAAGTGGTAAAAGGTCTTTGGGATAGCTGGGAAGATGATGCTTTCATCCGAGATAAAGAATCTGGTGTCTATTTCGACCCAGATAAACTGCATACACTCAACTACAAAGGCAAACATTTTTCTGTCAAAGGCCCTTTGAATGTTGGTCGTCCGCCTCAAGGTTATCCGGTGATTGTCCAGGCCGGTGCTTCGGAAGTTGGGCGTGAACTGGCGGCACAGACTGCTGAAGTTATTTTTACTGCCAACCAAACGCTAGAAGACGGACAGGAATTTTATGCTGATGTGAAAGGCCGGTTGGCTAAATATGGCCGCCAACTGGACGATCTGAAAATCATGCCGGGCGTGTTCCCGGTGATTGGCCGCACTGAATCAGAAGCTCAGGAAAAATACGAATTCCTGCAATCGCTAATTCACCCATCGGTAGCATGGGGTTTATTGAAAACCCGTTATAAGGGCATCGATTTATCTGGCTATTCACTCGACGATCTCGCACCACCATTGCCCAGTGATACCAACGGTGGTAAGAGCCGCCTGAAGTTGCTGACGGATCTTGTAAATCGCGGCAACCTCACACTGCGCCAGTTGTATCTCTCTGTTGCTACGGCGCGGGGTCATCGCACGATTATCGGTAGTCCTGAAAGTATTGCTGACCAGTTGGAAGAATGGTTTATCAACGGTGCAGCAGACGGCTTCAATATTATGCCGCCAATTCTGCCCACAGGATTAGATGATTTTGTTAACCTAGTTGTCCCCATCTTGCAGAAACGCGGACTGTTCCGTACCGAATATGAGGGCAGTACTTTACGTGAAAATCTCGGATTGCGTAGGCCGGGTAATGGTTTTGCCGCCAAACAAGTAGATAAGAATCTGGTGGTGGCGTAAATGAATTTTTCATGGATGCTTATGTCATACCTTTTAAAGCGTACTTTCTGTAGATCGCCACCTACAGAAAATTGTACAGAGACGCAATTGTGTGGAGAGACGCGATAAATCGCCGTCTCTACAAGAAATGTATTTGTCGCAGCATTGGATGCTGAAAAAAACCTGTAATTTTTGTGCCGTAGGCAAGGAAAAAACATGACTGAATATAGCCGATTGAAGACCTCACGCTCTGCTGCAATCAGAGCAACCCTTGATTATCCAGTAATCGACACCGACGTTCATACCAATGATTTCACCCCAGCTTTTGAGGATTACATCGCTAAGTACGGCGGTGTGAAACTTGTAGATGAGTTACGCAAAACTGAAGCTTCCCGTCTTAACTCCAAGAGCAACGGTAAAGACTGGTATCAACAAACCCCTGAAGAACGTCAATACAACCGCACCATCCGATCGCCTTGGTGGGCTAGAGTTACCAAAAATACACTGGATCTCGCTACTTACACCCTCCCCGGATTGCTCTATGAGCGTCAGGCGGAGCAAGGATCGGACTATTCGGTGCTGTTTCCCAATAATGTCTTAGCACCGGCTGGAGCGAGTGCAGAGAATCGTCAGGCGCTGCAACGCGCGGTCAATCACTATCATGCTGATATCTACCGGAAATATAGCGATCGCCTAACGCCGGTTGCTGGCATTCCCTTAACTACTCCCGAAGAAGGCATTGAGGAGTTAGAGTTTGCCGTGAAAACACTTGGCTTAAAGGTGATTAATATCACTGGCGGTGTAAAGCGGCCGATTAAGGCGATCGCTGATAAATATCCAGCCGATAAATTCCCCGAAATCGCCAAGTATGCTTCTTATATCGACTTCTACGGACTAGATAGTGAATACGACTACGATCCCTTCTGGGCAAAGGTCGTGGAACTGGGCGTACCCGTCACCACCCATTACGGCAGTCAGGGTTGGACTGGACGCTCCTCCATCAGTAACTACATGAACAACCATATTGGTCACTTCGCCGATGGTTCGGAAGCATTTGCAAAGGCGCTGTTCTTCGGCGGTGTTACCAAGCGTTTTCCCCAGTTACGTGTAGCAATGCTGGAAGGTGGCGCAGATTGGGGTGCGCGTGTCTACATTCATTTGGTGGATCGGTTCTTGAAGCGCAATATCAAGGCACTGCAAAACTACAATCCAGCGTTGACCAATGCTGATGAGCTATTTGAGATATTTGAGCGCTACGGTGCAGAAGTTACTCAAGGGCATTCCCTCGATAAGGATGAATTGACCAAAACTGTACTGGGAGCTTCATTCAGCCGTCATAGTCGTGCGCCAATTGGTAGCGAATTGAACGATTTTGCCGCCGCAGGTATTGAAACAATAGAAGACATCCGCGATCGCTGGGTGAATAGTTTCTTCTTTGGTTCCGAGTCCGACGATCGCACCATCGCTACGGCATTCAATGACAAAGCCAATCCCTTGGGAGTCAAGATCAACGCCATTTATTCCTCCGATGTTGGTCACTGGGATGTACCAGACTTAACTTCCCCATTGGCTGAAAGCTGGGATCTCGTGCAAGAAGGCGTTATTTCCGAAGCCGACTTCAAATCCTATGTATTCGCTAATCCCTACAAGTTTTACACCCAAGCTAACCCCGATTTCTTCAAGGGTACAGCGATTGAATCCAAGGTAGGTAACACCGAATTTAAACAAGTAGACAAGAACCTAGTAGTGGCATAAAAGGCGAGATGAGGGAATTGGGGGAAATTATTCTTCCTCATCCCCCTCATCCTCATAGTGTTTCACCTTGGGAGATTGACATGACGATAACGACTGATCCTGATGTTGGGGCCCGCGAGGCGCTACGCCTAATCGGCCCCGATCCCGATAACTGGATACCCGATCGCCAAGGTGTCGATCATAACGTGACGGTTGTGGGTGGTAGCGGCAGCGGCAGCACCTTTGCATTTGCGCTGCGACGCGCCGGCATCGGCCGCGTGACAGCGATCGACGCGGCCGAAGACGAGGCCCATGCTGGCGTGTGGCTCAATCGAGCGCGGATGAATAAGCTACGCACGCCGAAAAATTTGCCCGGTCCTGAACTTGGTATCCCGGCGCTGTCGTTCCAGGCATGGTATGAGGCGCGACACGGTGCTGATGCCTACGCAGCGATTGACCGCATCCCCAGGTTGTTATGGGCTGAGTACCTTAGCTGGTATCGGCAGTTTTTGGGCATCCCGATTCGTTATCGGACGCGGTTGGTGCGGATTGAGCCAGTGGAAGGTTTCTTTCGCCTGCACCTTGAGGTGAACGGTGTCCCACAGGTGGAGACTACACGCAAGATTATCTTTGCCAACGGTGTGGCTGGCACTGGTGGCCCATACGTGCCACCAGTGTTAGATAGTTTACCACGCAGGCTGTATGCCCACACCGCCGATACCATCGACTTCGCCGCATTGCGTGGCAAAACTGTAGCAGTGCTGGGCGCTGCGGCCTCAGCCTTCGACGCCGCAGGGGTGGCGCTGGAATCGGGTGCAAAGGCGGTGCATTTGTTTGCGCGGCGACCGGCGATCGCATCGCTGCCGATAAATCGCGTGCGTGGGTATCCTGGCGCTTACTACAACTATCCAGAACTACCCGATGCAGCCCGCTGGTTCCAAGCTTGGCGTTTTCGTCAAATTGGTTCTACACCACCAACCGACGCAATTGAACGGGCGATCGCATTTCCGAATTTCCACCTACACCTATCTGCAAACTGGAAAGCAGCACACGAACAGAGTGGGCACATCGTCGCACAGGTGAACGACGATATTTTCGAGTTCGATTTTGCGATCGCAGGCACAGGCTATTTCGTTGATCCGACAAAGCGGCCAGAACTGGCTGATTTTGCACAGTATATTGCACTTTGGCGCGATCGCTATCAACCACCAGCCGACCAACGCGCCGACGACTTGGGCACACACCCCTACCTTGGCAGCGCCCACGAATACCAAGAGAAAGTACCCGGTAGCGCACCTTATCTCAAGGATATCCACGTCTTCAACCCAGCCGGTTTTGTGAGCTTCGGTCTGCCCATCGGCGATGTGCCCAGCATCCGGCGTGATGTCCCGGCAATAGTGTCGCGTATCACTCATGACTTATTCTTCACCGACTGGGCACTGCACGAGACACGAATCACAAGCGACAACATCGCACCAGACTTCGATGCTTCGCTGTACGCCGCCGCAGTTTGGAAACAGCCTGTCAAGGCTTAACAGGGGACTGGGGACTGGGGTATGAGGAAGCAAGGGATAAAGGAAGCAGCAAGGGAGAATTATTGAACAATTTTCGGCGTTGCATAATAGAGGGATGAATTGAGGTCTTCTACTGTGCATTGTCCATACTGCAAGTCTACTAGGATTAGAAAAAATGGTAAACGCCGAGG
>NZ_JBALEO010000025.1:0-24879 GCF_036918015.1 Nostoc sp. | reverse complement strand
GACTCTACGACTCCCAAGGCAGATACAGCGAAGCCGAACCCCTTTACATCCAAGCTTTAGCACTCAGGCGCAAGCTGCTGGGTGAAGAACATCCATCTGTCGCCTCTAGCCTGAACAACCTAGCGGGACTCTACCGTTCCCAAGGCAGATACAGCGAAGCCGAACCCCTTTACATCCAAGCTTTAGATATTTGTGAGCAACGGTTAGGGGTGGATCATCCTAATACTGTTACTGTGCGTCGAAATTTAGCATATTTGCGCGATCGCCTTCCCCCAAATCCAGAATAAGCTAGTTTTGTGCAAAGCGTACCGTGATAAAACTAAAAAGCGCGTTAGCGAAGCTCACCGTTCGCGTAGCGTTCCGAAGGAAAGGTATCGCCTAGACTAAAATTAATATTGAATAAGTAAAAATGCCTGATTACTTTCTCAAAAGCAGCTTTTAATCTCGCATTTCAGTGTTTTCCACAAACAAAAGCAGCTTTTAATCTCGCATTTTAGTGTTTTCCACAAACAAAAGCAGCTTTTAATCTCGCATTTTAGTGTTTTCCGCAAACAAAAGCAGCTTTTAATCTCACATTTTAGTGTTTTCCGCAAGCAAAAGCAGCTTTTTCTTTCTCATATCATGTCCGCTTGATTGCTTATTAAACCCGAAGAACCCCACCCCCGCCAAAGCTACGCTTTGTCTCCCCTCCCCGCTTGCGGGGAGGGGATTAAGGGGTGGGGTGCAATGACTGTGGTTAGCATAACTAATTATGCGGACATGATATCAAACCCCAGTTTGCTTTCTCATTTGAGAAATTCACGCATTCATTTTGCTATTATTGAGCCGAAAGCTTGCGACGCCGAATAGCCCGTCGGAGACATCGCTCTATAAAAGAAGTGTAATCTACAGGCGATCGCTATTATGTAGTTATGAATGATCAAGAGCAATGTCTTCCACAACAAAAAATCAGCTACGAGAAATCATATAATTATCTTCACAAACATAGCAATGTTAATTACATACACTGCAAAATATACAAAAACTAATAGCGGATATATGGGACAACTTATTGAATGGCAAGAAGTCATCACAGAAGGAGAAACCATAGAAGAATGTAGAGCTATGTTACAAGATGCAACCAAAGAAATGGTTCTTGCCTATCGTCAACAAAATAAAGAAATTCCCACAGGTGGTTCTTTGCTGGAACAAATCCCTATAGAGGTTTGAGTGTGTCAGTCAAACGAAAAGAGCTAATTAAATACTTAGAGTAAAATGGCTTTTATTTATTAAGGGAAGGAGGAAATCATTCTATATATACTAATGGTATCAAAACTCTTCCGGTAAAACGGCATCGTACAATTGATCGTATTACTGCTAATGAAATTTGTAAACAAGCGGGTTTATCACCTAATTTTTAACTGCCACTTAGAACCGTCGAAGGTAATGAAGTTTTGGGCGGCTTGTAAACTCAGTGAAGGCGATTATTTGCAAGTTAAAGAAAACTATTTGCTCCAGAAACGGTTGCCAGTTTATATGCCAAAATCAAAGAATATCAAGATAATGAGACTCTACTTTAAAGTGTAAATCGACAAGCGATCGCTCTTAAAGACGCGATAAATCGCCGTCTCTACAAGAATAAATCTTTTTTTGTAGAGACGGCGATTTATCGCGTCTCTTGCCTTAACGGAAACGTATTGGATTATAAAATATACTTGCCATCAATAAATATCACTCAAACCTTGAAGTTTCAACTATGATAGCCTCGCCCCAACAAAACTATCTGACTGCTGAAGAATACCTCCAAATGGAGGAACAGAGCGATATCAAGCATGAATACATCGACGGCTACATCTACGCAATGGCTGGAGCGCTAGATCCACACGTTACCATTGCGGGAAACCTGTTCGCTCTCCTCCGTAATCATGTGCGCGGCTCTGGTTGCCGTGTTTACATCGCTGACATGAAAGCCAGAATCGAATCTCTGAATCGCTTTTATTATCCCGATGTGATGGTTACTTGCGATCAACGAGATCGAGAAACGCTAGGTTATAAAAGATTTCCCTGTTTAATTGTCGAAGTTTTATCTAATTCTACCGAAGCCTTTGACCGGGGCGACAAATTCGCCGATTATCAAACACTCGAAAGTCTGCAAGAATATGTTTTAATTAATACAAAACGTCAGCGAGTTGAGTGTTTTCGCCGCAATGAGCAAGGGTTATGGGTTTTACAATCTTATACAGCAGAGCATCAATCATTTCGACTCAACAGCGTGGATTTTGAGGAAACAATGGCATCACTTTACGAAGATGTGATTTTTGAATAATCAACTCATGATTGGGTATGCTACACAATTTTTAGTAAACTAAATATCTATTAATATCTTCAAGGCTTCCTAACCCGGCGGAGGCATTGAGCAAAACAGACACAATTGATTGCATAAAAGTTATGGCGCTCATAGTTCAGAAATACGGTGGTACATCTGTCGGTTCAGTGGAACGCATTCAAGCTGTCGCACAGCGTGTTTATAAAACTGTCCAAGCTGGAAACTCTCTGGTAGTAGTGGTTTCAGCAATGGGCAAAACCACCGATGGACTCGTCAAACTAGCTAATGAAATTTCTCCAAATCCTAACCGCCGGGAGATGGATATGCTACTTTCCACAGGCGAACAAGTAACCATCGCCTTACTCAGCATGGCTTTGCAGGAACTCGGACAACCCGCAATTTCCATGACTGGCGCTCAGGTAGGAATTGTTACTGAAGCCGAACACAGTCGCGCTCGGATTTTGCATATTGAAACCACTCGCCTCAGTCGCCACATAAATGAAGGTAAAGTAGTTGTAGTAGCTGGCTTCCAAGGCACATCCAGCACCGGAGAGATGGAAATTACGACTTTGGGTCGTGGTGGTTCTGACACGTCAGCAGTGGCGATCGCAGCCGCATTAAGAGCAAATTTTTGTGAAATTTATACAGATGTTCCAGGTATTCTCACTACAGATCCCCGCTTGGTTGCCGAAGCTCAGTTAATGGATGCCATCACCTGCGATGAAATGTTGGAATTAGCTAGCTTGGGCGCAAAAGTGCTGCATCCCCGTGCTGTGGAAATTGCCCGTAACTATGGTGTTCCCCTTGTAGTTAGGTCTAGTTGGACGGATCAACCAGGTACTTGGGTGACATCAGCCAAACCCCAAGGGCGATCGCTAATCAATCTAGAAATTGCCCGTCCAGTGGATGCTGTAGAATTTGACACTGACCAAGCAAAGGTTGCTTTGTTGCGCGTACCCGATAAACCAGGGGTAGCAGCTAGGTTATTTGGCGAAATTTCTCGGCAAAAAGTAGATGTAGATTTGATTATTCAGTCAGTTCATGAAGGTAACAGCAATGACATTGCCTTTACTGTCACCACACCAATCTTAAAACGGGCAGAAGCAGTAGCAACTGCGATCGCCCCAGCACTAAGAAGTCAATCTAACCCCAAGTTTGACGAAGCCGAGGTAATGGTAGAACATAACATTGCCAAAGTCAGCATCGCAGGCGCAGGAATGATTGGCCGTCCTGGTGTCGCTGCAAAAATGTTCGCCACATTAGCTGAAGCTGGCGTGAATATTCAAATGATTTCCACCAGCGAAGTGAAAGTAAGTTGCGTAGTCGATGCCAACCAATGCGATCGCGCCGTCTTAGCACTCCGTACCGCCTTTGAGATTGAGGTAGGGGAGCATACTTCGACTACGCTCAGTAACCAGGGGAGCAGAGGAGCAGGGGAGAGTACTTGCATAGATTCCCCTCTGCCCCTCCGCCCCTCGGTCACTGAGCGTAGCCGAAGTGCTGCTCCTCTGCCCAATTGTCCTCCCGTTCGCGGCGTTGCCCTCGATTTGAATCAAGCGCGTCTTGCTATTCGCCAATTGCCAGATCGGCCAGGGATGGCGGCGAAGTTGTTTGGATTATTAGCGCAACATAATATCAGCGTGGATATGATTATCCAATCTCAGCGTTGCCGGGTGATTGATGGTGTTCCCAGACGAGATATTGCCTTTACAGTCTCGCGCATAGATGGGGAAAGTGCCAAAAAAATGCTTACCCAAATAGCGGCAGAATTAGGATGGGGTGAAGTTGTTTTAGATAGTGCGATCGCTAAAGTGAGTATTGTCGGTGCAGGGATGGTAGGACAACCAGGTATTGCCGCTAAAATGTTTGAAGCTTTAGCCCAACAAGAAATCAATATTCAAATGATTGCCACTTCAGAAATCAAAATTAGTTGTGTTGTGGCGCAAGAGCAAGGTGTTAAAGCTTTGCAAGCTATTCATGCAGCCTTTGAACTGGCTGGTAGCGAGAAATTTGTCGTCCCAGCGTAAAATCTGAATTAATAGACCTCTTGCAAAAGTCCCTAACACCCCACCCCCAGCCCCTCCCCGCAGGCGGGGAGGGGAGAATTTGACGTAAGTCAAAGGCGGGGTGGGGTTCTTTTTTTGATTTATGCAAGAAGTCTAATGAGCTTTCACCCTAAATCCCTCTCCCAAGCTTGGGCTACGGTGTACACACAACCCGGATTTCTCACGCATAGTGTAAGTAGAGGGGGAAGAGGAGTGTGGGGAGTGTGGGGAGTGTGGGGAGTGTGGGGGGTAAGATTTCTTCCCCATCCTCCCACACCTCCCACACCTCCCACACCTCCCACACCTCCCACACCTCCCACACCCCTTGGATTTCTCACTTGTGAGAAATCCAGGACAAGTATTGGTGCAGTGTATCTATCCCGCCTCGGAATAAATTCCGAGTCTCATAGCGAAAGTCCTCTTTTAGAGGACTAAACAAGAAATTTAGTTCAGTCCACGCTTAGTGGACTTTAGCTATCAGCCCGGAACTTTAGTTCTGGGCGTAATATTTGCTCAGTGTGCGACTTTCACTTGAACAGAAATATTGGATAGGTAAGATTTTTAGAAATGTGTGTACATCATAGCCCAAGGTGGGGAGAGGGACTTTGCAATATACATACGGTAGCAGTCCACGCATTGATTTATTTTAAGTTGCTTAATAAATAAATATTTATATTTTAAAATCAGCAATAATAACACGTAAGCTATAATCGAACAATTTATCAGACTATATTTATATTAATGTCATGAATAGTCATTTACTAGATGGACATTATCGAATACTAGAAGTTCTCAATCATGGAGAAAAAGAGAAAACCTATCTAGTTGAAGATGTTAATCTTCCTGAAAGCCTATTTCAAGTAAAACTGTTATCTCTTCCGAATAACAATCCTCAAGCTTTAAAAAGCTTACGCCGCTTGTTTGACAGTAAGACAGCAACTTTACAAAAACTAGGACAGGAACACGATCAAATTCAAAAGCTCATTGATTATTTCGAGGAAAATGAAGAATTTTATATAGTCCAAGAATTTATATCTGGTAATCCTTTAAATGACGAAATTATCCAAGCAAAACCTTTGGAAGAAGACCAAGTAATTAATCTTTTGTCAGAGATATTAGAAACTTTGGTCGTTGTACATAGCTATGGCATAATTCATCGGAATATTACGCCAGCAAATATTATTCGCCGGGACTCAGATAAAAAGTTAGTTTTGGTTAATTTGGGTACTTTTAATGAAGCAATCGATAATACTGTTGACAATTCCGAGTATATGCCTATAGAACAAATTAACGGCAACCTCAAATACAACAGTGATATATATGCTTTAGGTATCGTTGCGATCGCAGCCCTGAAAGGTTTACCTACAAAGGAAATATCTAATTTACGAAGTCAGAAAAATAAGCTGACTGGTGAAATAGTTTGGCACGACAAAAATCTCAAAGTTAACCGAAAATTAGCAAAAATTATTAATAAAATGGTGCGTTTTGATTATCGTAAGCGCTACCAGTATGCAACGGAAGTTTTAGACGATCTGAAAAAGATAACAAATATTGATGACGAGCAACAAAAACAGTATCAAAAAAAATTATTACTAGTTCTAATTGGAATAATTGTCTGTATCACTCTTGGTGTTGCAGCGTGGCAATTGAGAACGCCCAAACCTGTACGTGATGCTCAACAGACATTGTACCAAAAGGGAGAAAATAAATATGAGGAAGGAAACTATGAAGGAGCAATTGAAGATTTCAATCAGGCTATTAAATTAGATCCGCAAAACGCTTTGGCTTATAATAGGCGGGGTGATGCTTATTATCGATTAGGAGACTACGAGCAAGCACAAGCAGATTCTAGTCAAGCTATTGTGCTTAATTCTCAAGATGCTAATGCCTATTTTGACCGAGGATTTGCTTTTTCGGCATTAGGCAAATACAAAGAAGCGATCGCAGATTATACTCAAGCAATTAAGTTAAATTCTAAAGATGCTTATGCTTACTATGGACGAGGATTAGCTCGTGCTCAATCGAAGGATAATAAAGGTGCAATTGAAGATTTTAGCAAAGCGATCGCTCTTAAACCCCAGTATACTGAAGCCTACTTACAACGAGGTATTCTTCGCCGTCGCCTCAAACAAAGACTTGAAGCAATCCAAGATTTTGATAAAGTAATTAAGATTAATCCTAGTGATGCCAAAGCTTATTATCAAAGGGGTTTAACTCAATCTATTAATAAACAAAAAAATGAAGCAATTAAAGATTACACAGATGCAATCAACATCAATCCCAAATATATAGAAGCTTATCTTAATCGTGGTGATATTTACAGCGATCTGGGAAATAATGTAGAAGCTACTGAAGATTACAATACTATTTTACAGATAGATCCAAAATTTATTGCAGCTTATATTCATAGAGGTATTCACCGCTTTTCTTTTGGAGATTATAAAGGTGCTATTGAAGATTACACCGCAGCGCTAAAACTAGATACTAATAATGTAGCAGCTTACAACAACCGTGGTAACGCCTATCTCGAACTGGGAAATAAAAAAGCTGCAAATCAGGATTATTCACGAGCGATCGCAATTAATGCTAACAATGCCTTAGCCTATTATAACCGGGGTGTGATTCGCACCAAGCAGAAAAATAAACCAGGTGCGATCGCAGATTTCAAAAAAGCTGCAAAACTATTCCAACAGCAAGGGGAACAAGATAGTTATCAAGATGCACGGCGGGAAATTGCAATTCTGCAAAATAATTCAGCGCCAGCACCAACTACGCGCCCGAAATCTGGGAAAATAGAAAAAAATTGAGTCACCACTCAATATAGTGTTGACTATCAACAGTCAAAACTCTTAGAGAGTGATTGTGCTATTTAAATGTGTTTGACTTTACAAATTCACGACTATTACTTTATCAAACTAGTTTTGATGGTTTGTAGTAAGCACTAAAGTGCTTATAAAACAAGGACTAAAGTCCTGATTAATTACCATGAGTCACAGTATTTTATTACGACTCAATTAGGATTGCTATATGCTAATTCTCCTGACTTTTCACCCAGATAACCTGGAAATCTTCACCCATAGAGATGTCGATACGGTACTAAAAAGAATTGATAGTTCTCATAAGATTTGGTTGCGTTGTATTCACTTCCGCGATCGCACTGGAACAGCCAAAATTATCAAGCACTTTGGACTCAAACCATCTCGTGTTAACATGATTTTCAACCATTCCCCTGTAGGAATTGATGAAGACGTAGAAGATTGTTTATTTGACAGCTATGAAATCCTAAGTTCTCAAATAAAAAATAATGAGTTTGAGGTTGTGCGTGGCAATATTGTAGTTGGAAATAATTTTATCATAACTTTTGAAATCACAGAACTAAAAATTTTAACTATTTTAGCGAATAATCTCCACAAACGAACTCTAGATATTCAAAAATTGGGAATTGACTATCTTTTTTATCTCATATTTAAAGATATTTTAAATAATTACGAAACTGTATTTACCTATATTTCTAGAAAACTTGATGATTTAGAAGATGAAGTTTTAGACAATTCTGGTGATGAATCAACGTACCAAAAAATTGCCACAATGAGGCAATCTACTCGTTCTGGACGCCGTAATTTTCAAAGCATCAAGTTACTTATGGCGATTATGGATAATGAAGATTTCCAATGGATTGGCCAGCCAGTAAAAGAACTATTCAATCAAGAATTGGTTCATCACGTTGATAAACTCTGGCAAGAATATCAAGCTATAAGAGCCTGGATGTCAGAATTGATGGAAATTCAACGCGATAATATTGCTAGTAAAACAGGTGAACGAATTAATCGTCTGACTATCCTCTCGACAATATTTTTACCAATCACTTTTATGTCTGGTTTCTATGGTATGAACTTCAAATATATGCCGGAATTAGAACAACCTTGGGCTTATCCTGTAGTAATCTGTATGATGGCATTAATTGTAATTGGCAGTATTGCCTATGCAAAAAAACAACGTTGGTTGTAGTATCTATAAAGTTACTAATAAAAAGATTATCGACTCATTAAAATATTTTTATCTGAGTCTGTTGGTGCGAAGCAAATTAAATCAGATTTCTACATATACTTTCTTTAAGTAGACTGAATCAACCCTAAATCGGCAAACAAACGTGAATTTACCATTGATTATTCGTGCTGAAGAATATAACGAAAAAATAGCAATTGTGACAACGGACGGAGCATTTACCTATCAGGATTTGCTACATACTTCCAGTCAAATAGCAACAAGTCTTCTTCAAAATACAGAAGATTTACAAGAGCAGCGAGTTGCTTTTCTCATTCCGCCTGGATTTGAGTATGTAGCCACTCAATGGGGAATTTGGCGGGCTGGTGGGATAGCTGTACCTCTGTGTGTTTCCCATCCACGCCCAGAATTGGAGTATGTAATTACTAATTCTGGAGCATCGATTATTATTGCTCATCCTAATTTTGAGGGTATACTGCAATCGCTAACCCAAGAACACAATTTGAGATTTATCCTCACCTCAGAAACGCTTCCACATAATATTAGTCGCCTCCCAGAGATAGATATCACGAGACGCGGCTTAATTCTCTATACAAGTGGTACAACAGGTAAACCCAAGGGTGTAGTTACAACCCATCAAAATATTCAGGCACAAGTGACTAGCTTAACTACCGCTTGGGAATGGACATCTAGCGATCGCATTTTACATATCCTGCCACTACATCATATTCATGGGATTATTAACGTACTGACTTGTGCCTTATGGGCTGGCGCGGAGTGCCATATCTTGAGCAAGTTTGATGCCGAAACCGTTTGGAACCGAATTTGTGATGGCGACTTAACTCTATTTATGGCAGTACCAACAATTTATGTAAAGCTAATTACTGCTTGGGAAACAGCCTCTAAGGAACGCCAAAAAAGTATGTCAGAAGGTTGTGCTAAAATGCGCCTGATGGTTTCTGGTTCGGCAGCATTACCAGTCCAAGTTTTAGAAAAGTGGCAGACTATCAGCGGCCATTTTCTGCTTGAGCGCTATGGTATGACTGAAATTGGTATGGCGCTATCAAACCCTTTACACGGCGAACGATTGTCTGGATATGTGGGAAAGCCTCTGCCTCAAGTTGAAGTGAGATTAGTGGATGAGAACGGAGAGTTAGTCCCAGGCGAAACCCCAGGAGAGATCCAAGTTAAAGGCCCCGGAGTGTTTCTCGAATATTGGCAAAACCCCGAAGCAACCGCCAAAGCCTTCCAAGATGGCTGGTTCCGTACTGGAGATACCGCCGTCATTGAGAACGGTAGCTACCGCATTCTGGGACGAATGAGTGTAGATATTATTAAAACCGGAGGCTATAAAGTTTCAGCTTTAGAAATTGAAGAAGTGCTAAGAACCCATCCAGATATTCAAGAATGTGCAGTGGTTGGGGTTGCCGATTTAGAGTGGGGTGAACGGGTTTGTGCCGCGTTAGTATTGCAAGGTTCACAACCTTTAACATTACAAGCTTTCAGGAGTTGGGCAAAAGAGCGATTGGCTGTTTATAAAGTGCCAACCCAAATTTTGATAGTTGAAGAATTACCGCGCAATGCGATGGGGAAAGTTACTAAGCCGACAGTGGTTGAACTATTTTGCTGATAGCGATCATCAACATCTAAATTAGACCTAGAGTGTATGAATGAGAATGCTAGATGAATGCTAAAGGTTGTAGAAAGATTGTTACCAGTCTATTTCTATTGGTTCGTCCCGTTCTTGAAATACCGTGAGCGATCGCAAATGTCGATCAGGTTGATCTACTAACTCGTTATTCAGTAGTAGCTGTACATGTTCAGGTGGCTTATTTATTAACTGAATATCATCATAAATTCTTCGATAATGATTTAGTTCACCATCCAAGTCATGAAAAATACTTTCATCAATTTCATCAATAATTTCTCTCTCGATTGGATGTATAAACTTTCTCCAATTCTCAAAAACTCTATGCGGTAAATCAGATGCTCTATCTCCATAACAACATACTAAGCCATCCCAAGGAGTCATGTATGGGCGTAAAACTTTAACATGTTTTCTTTTCTTGCTTTGTAAATAGCGAATTGCAAAAGCAGAGAGGATTGAACAACCATAGCTCTCCTGTACAGGATAGTAATTCGCATACCTCGAAGTAAATTGAGGTGAATTATTCCAGTTTGAGTAAAGGCAGTACAAAGGAATAAGTCGAGATGAACTCTCTAGAGCACGTTGTATGAGAATTTCACATTGAGATAGTGGATTATTCTTATTTTGGTAATCAAGATGCTTGAAAGAGTTTGTTTTAAAATCTATAACTTTAGCTTGCACTCGAAAACCTATCCATTTTTTACTAGAACCAGTAAACCACCACTCCCAATCAGCACCTTATGACCCTTCTTGAGTTGTACTAAATGTACGAGTGTAAATTTCAGACGAATGCCTAATTTTTAGCTCAAGAATATTTATATCTGTTAAAGTTTCTTCTCCAATCTGACAATCGACAGAACGCCCTTTGGCGAGCATATCCCATGTCAAAAAAGAAAGGCTTCTGAAAGTATCACATAGAGTTGGACGCATATATAATGATGTAAAAATTGACCAGCAGCTTTAGTATTCCCTAGTTTGCAAAGCGATCGCTCAAGAACTTGACAAAGTGGTTGGTGATTTCCGGCATCCATTGGGCTATTGAAGAATGGCAGCAATTAAACTTCACCGTTATACCCTTTGTACACCCTACGAACTAATGGGAGAGTAGATTATGTGGAAAGATGAAATTCTTGAAGAGATTTATAGAATTCGAGAAGAACATGCAAAGGCTTTCAATTACGATTTACAAGCAATTTGTGATGATTTGCGACAAAAAAAAGCAAGCTGTAAGTAGTCGGCAGATCATTTCACAGCCACTTAAACAACCCAGTCGCCGAAATAGCAAATGAGTACGCCGAAATAGCAAATGAGTACGCCGAAATAGCAAATGAGTACGCCGAAATAGCAAATGCATACGCCGAAATAGCAAACGAGTACGCCGAAATAGCAAATGCGTTCGCTCCTAACTAATTTCTCAACCCTTCGGTATTTTGGGCGGACACCAGAAAAGATTTTTACTAGATACCCCAAGGGATTCCAGAATTCCTCGCATGACTTCTGTGCAATACATCCAGTGTCCCAAATCGTCATACATGCGATCGGGATTAAACTCGACATTGTAATGCAGCACATTGGGAAGGTCTAAAAACTCATCATCGCTTTGGGGAGAAAGCAGCAACAGATGAAATGGCTTCCCTTGGCATTGTTTTTGTAGCTTGTTGACTAAATCTATCACACCAGGGCGATCGCTAATTCCTGTACGAACAAAAAGCACTTTGTCGCAATGCCGCAGTGCGTACCAAAACCTTTCAGAGCGTGCTGTGTAACGAACGCGCATCCGTTCATAAACAGAAGACATATCGTTTTTTGGGTCGTCTGTCTCCTCAACTTCATGGGCAAAGGATAAACCCGACCACTTACTATGGTAAATTCTCTCTTCATCGGGACTGTAGTGGAGGAAGGCAGGATTCCACATATCATCAAAACCGTTTTCGATCGCATCCGCAACATCTCCAATATTGGTGGTGCGCGTTAGATCAAACGGAAAGGCGGGGCCATCGTACTCCATTTTATACAACATCATGCGGATGGCACAGCGATCGCCAAGGGGAAGAATCGCCACACGACTGATGTCCGATAACTCACATTTGTATTGGAACAACACCGCAGACTTAGGTGGTGATTTCACCCGGCTTTCTAACCCATCCTTACCAATCATCATCGTGCGAAAGGGGGCATCGGGATAAAGCGGATCTTCATAAACACCCGACGGCATGGCTTTAAGTGCGTTGCAAACCTCCGTCCACATCGGCTGAATGTTGTACTCGCTGTCTGATTCGTTGATTATCCAGAGGTGGCGTTCATCTGCTTGCAAAATCCCCAAATGTCCGTCAGAGAATAAAACGTTGTTCGGCGAAAAACGATTGAAGGCGGGGCTATATTCTAAATCGGTATTTGGAGGGATGTTTATTGTAGTTGCGATCGCGCCATCCTCTACAGCCAAGAAAGGGAGTGTCCCCGTCTGGGCATTCTTGGCAATGTAAATACCTGATATCAATCCAGCCTTACTTTGCAGTGCAGTTTGTAGTTCTTGCCAATAGGGAGCGATCGTGTAGCTGTATGTCGATGAATTAACGATTCGTAAATGCTTCTCTTCCATACACACAGAGACATGAAAACCCCTATTATCAAAGTAGATAGGAAATTCATTCGGTTGCTGGAAGCGTTGTTTTGCTTTTGCTAATGCGTCTTTGTCGATATCGAATAAATGGTGGTCGATCTGCTGATACATCAGGCTATGACCGACTGTATTCGGGTGAGCCGGATCGAAGGATGTCCCCGCTTTCCATCGCCCTTGTCCATCATCCACGGCTGCCAACCAATCCAATACAGTCACGCCCCAACTGAGCATTCGTTTGTGTGTGTCTCGGATCAGCGAGTAATGTTCCAGAGAATAATCACCGTTGGGATAGACTCCGCCTAAAATCGGGATTGCTCCGATGTCGCGCGTCATTTTCACAAGCTGCTGCAAGCCACTTTCAAACCGCCGTTGTACCGCCCGCCGTTCGTGAGGGGAACAGTAAGCTAACCCTTCGTTACCCAGAGATAGAGCAATGATGACGATATCCGGTTTTTCTGGGGTGACAAACCAGGGGAATCGAGCGATCGTTCTGCTGACATTCGCCCCCACCTCCGACACATTCACGAGTTGATGCCCATATTTTTGCTGTAAAGCCTGTGCCAATAACCAAACCCAACCTTTCAAAAACCAAGCTTTATGACCTAATGCAACGGAACTACCAATGACTACGATTTTTAATCCTTTAGACTCTTCATCCAGGGGTATTCTGACAGCAGGGTTCTCAATATATCCAAAAGGGTAAGGTTGTAAATAACCGAATGCGCCATCATCCACAATAATTGTGTTGGCGTCATTGTTAGAATCAATGGGAATCCAGCGGTTTGTATCTAGTAAGCTCTCCCATGTTGCGTTACCGTTTGCATCAAGACGCACATACTTGTATTCAAATTTCTGTCCATCGCCAGAAATTTGAATGTCAATATTTGTCCACCATAAAGGATAGCGATCGCCACTTGTACACAGATGAACACATTTACTAATATCCCACAAACCCAACTCTGGAGTAGAACCCACCAGACCAATGGATTCGCCCGTTTGAGTGTATGCACTGATCTGGAATCTATACATAGAATTTATCCTGATTTAGTGAGGGCTATACCAAACGGTCAGCTGAATCCTTAAATCTGTTTTGAGAATATCACATAGAACTCTTAAGAATCGGGTATTAATCTTCTTAAGTATACTGAAACTCTGATTTACATCACTCAAAGCTATAGCAGGCAAGCTTTTCAAAAATTAAATTGGATTTTTATAGAAGATTTAATACTAATTAAATAGAACATATTGTATTAAAAGCTTTATTACAACTAAGAACAAATCAAAACAAGGATAAGATTAAGTTAAATTTTTCCTTCAATAGCATTAAAATACGCAATTAACTAGTATCAAATACTATCTATTACAGTTAACCAACACTGAGGTACGATCTATGTGATGGTGAGCGGATGGATGTAGTTACCAGTTATATCAACTTTTATTTCTGCAAGCTGCACACTCACGACCATAAGTCACGAGTTCAGCGCTTATCACCCATCGTTTCAGAAGAGTTTAAATGCCTATCTCACAACCATTTTTGTTACTAGTCAACTAGGATGTGCCTGAATATGAGCATCTGAAAAACATAAATAAATATGAATATCTTAATAGCTATATATGAATGAATAGTTAAATAATCTTAGGAGAAATAAAAATAGCTGGGATTTGCATCGGCAGTTGTGGATAGAGTGATGCAGATCCTTTCTAAACCTAGAATAACAATTTTTTAGCTGGTCGTGGTAGGCATCGTGAGTCGGTGACTGCCAAGAAACCTTGCGCTTGAACATGAAGGAAGCAACAATGAGTAGCAATCTAGCCATCAAACTCCGCTCTGGAACTCAACAAGCCCACACATCAGCGGAAAATGTGGCATTCATGAAATGTTTTTTGCAAGGAGTTGTGGATAGAGACTGCTTCGTTAAATTCTTAAGCAACTTGTATTACGTCTACAGCGAACTAGAAGCCGCATTAGAAAGCCATGTAAAGCATCCTGTAATTAGTGCCGTTTACTTTCCTGAACTTAATCGCCAATTATCGCTCGAAAAAGATATGGTGTTTTATTATGGGGATAATTGGAGAGAGCAAGTTACAGCCTCACCAGCTGCCCAGACATACATTACCCGCATTCGGGAAATTTCTGCTAGTGAACCAGCCTTATTGCTAGGTCATGCCTACACTCGCTACATGGGCGATCTTTCTGGGGGTCAAATGCTACAAAAAGTTGCTCAGTCAGCCCTGAAGCTTTCTGGCTATGAAGGCACATCCTTTTATAACTTTGAGCAAATTCCTGACAAAAAGGCATTTAAGGATAAGTATCGTCAGGCATTAAATGCATTACCCGTTGATGATATAACAGCAGAACGGATTGTTGCAGAAGCCAATAATGCCTTTGGGTTCAATTTAAAGATGGCTCAAGAGTTAGAGGGAAGTTTAATTAAAGCACTCGGTCAAGTCCTCTTTAATAGCCTCACTCGTTCTCGGAATTCAGGTAGCACTGAAGTAGCTGCGACTAATTAATTTTGTCATTTGTCATTTGTCATTTGTCATTTGTCATTTGTCATTTGTCATTTGTCATTTGTCATTTGTCATTTGTCATTTGTCATTGGGCATTAGAAAGAAGCTTGTTCAATAATTCTCCCCAATCCCCAATCCCCCTTCATTCATTGGAAAGCAACTCAATGGTTTTTCTATTACCTGGTGTCAAGTTTGATCTGGATCTGATTCAAAAGTACGACACTCGCGCACCTAGATATACCAGTTACCCGCCTGCTACAGAATTAAGCGAAACATTCACTGAAACTGATTTTAAGGCCGCGATCGCAGCATCGAATCAACGCAAAACCCCTCTTTCTTTATATTTCCATATCCCCTTCTGCCAAAGCGCTTGCTACTTCTGCGGCTGTAACACAGTAATTTCCAACAACAAAAATATTGCTAAACCTTATGTGGAGTCTTTGGTTCAAGACATTAAAAACACCGCAGCTTTAATCGATCCAGATAGAAAAGTGTTGCAAATCCATTGGGGAGGTGGTACTCCTAATTACTTAGAACCTCACCAAGTAGAATTTTTATGGAAAAACATCAATCGCTATTTCAACATCGACCCCCAAGCAGAAATCTCAATTGAGATTAATCCCCGCTATATCGATAAAAACTACATTTTATTTCTGAGACAGATTGGCTTTAACCGCATTAGTTTTGGCATTCAGGATTTTAATCGCCAAGTTCAAGTAGCTGTAAATCGTGTCCAGCCAGAAGAAATGCTCTTTGATGTCATGAGTTGGATCAAAGAAGCTAAGTTTGAAAGTGTGAACGTAGACTTAATTTATGGTTTACCTTATCAAACCCGCGAGACATTTCAAGAAACGCTGAAAAAGACTATTGAGTTAGATCCTGACCGAATTGTAGTCTTTAACTTTGCTTATGTGCCGTGGCTCAAACCGACACAAAAAAATATTCCTCAAGAAGCGCTACCCCCAGCAGAGGAAAAGTTAGAGATTCTGAAAATGACCATTGAAGAATTGACGAATAACCAATATCTATTTATTGGCATGGATCATTTTGCTAAAACTAATGACGAATTAGCGATCGCTCAACGCAATGGCACTCTCAAACGCAATTTCCAGGGCTATACTACCCACGCTGAAACAGAATTGTTTGGTTTTGGTGCCACATCTATCAGTATGCTAGAAGATGCTTATGCCCAAAACCACAAAGAATTAAAGGATTATTATCAGACACTTACAGCAGGTAAATTACCTGTTAGTAAAGGTATTAAACTTACTCAGAATGATATCATCAGACGGGATGTGATTATGGGTATAATGTCTCACTTTAAGCTTCATAAGAAAGACATTGAAAACAAATATCATATCAGTTTTGATGAATATTTCTCTGAGGAACTAGAGGCGTTAAAACCACTAGAAGCCGATGGACTAGTCAGTTTATCAAAAAATCAGATCCAGATTACCGACATCGGTAGATTACTAGTAAGAAATATTGCCGTCATATTTGATACTCACACAAGAACGCGAGAGACAAAGTTCTCCCGCGCTATTTGATATCGCTTCTGCAAATATCTACCACATATTATCTCCTCAATCTAATTTAACAATAAAAGTTGAGGGGATATTATTAAGACTATATAGTGGTTCCCATTCAGATGCGGTACAACATTGTCGCGGGGTATAGGGGCACGGCAATGCCCATTGGTGTCAATTTAACGTGAAACCCGCTTGGTGAAAACGTTTTGCCCTCACCCCCAGCCCCTCTCCCATCCGTGAGAGGGGAGTTAGACATTCAATTCCCCTTCTCCCTTGGGAGAAGGGGTTAGGGGATGAGGGCGTGATATTTGCTCAGTGTGCGACTTTCACTTGAACAGAAATATTGTGTGGGTAGGATTTTTAGAGATGTGTGTACACCGTAGCCGCTCTTCGGGAGGGTCTGGGGGTGGGGTGTTAGGGACTTTTGCAAGAGGTCTAATCACTATCCGCGTCACTCCATTCCAGTTTTGTCTAAAGCCAAAACTTCCCCTCCCCAAAGCATCGGGAAATTCAAATAAAGTTGTTAAATAAAAAATGTACAAAAGGCTTGGTTAATTATTTATATAGATAATTAATGATGAACTCTAACGAGAATTATCAATAATTTTATGAACAAATACTTTTAATACATCCCCAAAAAGTTAGATACAAACTTTATGCCTTAGGGTAGAGATAAAAGAGAATAGATTGACTAGTAAATTAACATTTAGTTTTGCAGGAAAAATTATGTCTGTGATTATATATTTTTACTAAAATATAAATTAAATATAGTAAAAGTTTTATTTGGCATTAAGATGTAAAATATGCCAATTATCATCCAATCTATACAATCTGGATATAAATTATTTTGTATAACTTTTGGATTTAGCATTTACCCCATCTGGTAGAAATAATTTGGAATTAGAATTGATAACTTAGATATTAAGTGAGTGAGATTGTTGAGGCGGTTATGAGTATTATTGCTTGGATAGTTTTAGGACTTTTGGCAGGTGCCATTGCTAAAGCTATTTATCCTGGTTATCAAGGCGGCGGAATTCTCTCCACAATGATTTTGGGTATCATTGGTGCTTTCGTCGGTGGAAGTTTATTTACCTTGTTAAGAACAGGAACTCTGCAAATTACTGCGGCTGGCGCTGGTTTAACTCTTCCTGGTATTTTAGTGGCTGTGCTTGGTGCAATTGTTGCTATTTATCTATGGGGATTAATCAGAAGAAGCAGCAATGTGTAACCGCTGATTGGCAGCTATCAACCCTGAGATAACTACCGTTTTTATTCAGTCTTTTAGTTCACCAGTTTAAGAAGCTATAAAACATCAAATTAGCTCTATCTGGAAAAAGACTAAAAGATAAGTTGATTCATTCTGTAACACCAAACTTTGGGAAGTGTAAATCTATGTTTTTTCACAAAAAAGAGCTTATTCACGCAGTTAACGTTAGTGAACCAAACCCTCGTTTTGCTCAGTTGCTTTTAGAGCAGTTTGGCGGAGCTACTGGAGAACTTAGCGCAGCACTTCAATATTGGGTTCAATCATTCCATGTCGAAAATGCTGGCATTAAAGATATGCTCCAAGACATTGCCATTGAGGAATTCGGTCATTTAGAAATGGTTGGGAAACTCATTGAGGCTCATACTAAAAATGTAGATCAAACAGAGGCTTATAAGAGTACTCTTTTTGCAGTCCGAGGAATTGGGCCTCATTTTCTAGATAGCCAGGGTACTGCTTGGACTGCAAGTTACCTAAATGAGGGTGGAGACGTAGTGCGTGATTTAAGAGCTAACGTTGCAGCAGAAGCTGGCGCTCGTCAAACTTACGAATCATTAATCAAGCTGGCAACCGACAAAGGAACCCAAGAGACTTTAGTCCATCTGTTAACACGAGAAATTTCTCATACTCAGATGTTTATGAAAGCTCTAGATTCACTAGATAAGTTGACAGATCCATTCTTTGGTAATATTAAGCCAGATGAAACTGTTGCTCTCTACTACAACCTATCTACAAACGGAGACGGTAAGGATGAGCGTGGCCCTTGGAATTCTGAACCAACGTTCAAATATATTGCTAATCCACTAGAAAGCCACTCTTAATTAATTGCATAGGTTGATTTTGAGCAAAGAGATGATTGGGAAATTGTGAAAAAATCCCAATAAGTGGCTTATTTACCCACTTTATTTAGCAATTTTTAGGCTGTTTGGCTACATCTAGTTAGCAAAAAAATTCCCGACTTTTCTAAAAAGTCGGGAATTTTATTTAAGTGTTTGGATATTACACTCAACTGAAAAAGTTAGAGCGATCGCTTCTTCAATTTCTACCCCGATATTTCTGACTTCAGAAATTAATTCAACTAAAAATCAAAACTCAGAATCAGGAGGTTGACTTGTGATTGTCAACGCTACGCCAAATGGTTGAGAGAGAAACTATCCTAAAACCCTCTTCCCTCCTGCCTCCTGCCTGGTTGTTGAGTGTAGTCGAAACACTGCCTCCTGTCTTATCAGAATGAGAAGTTTTTACACCGACCTATTTAGCGCCAAGGTCGTAAGATCAATTTTAATTATTCTAACTTTTATCTAAAGATGTAGTTTTAAGGCAGATTGTTATTACTTATGATAGTTCCTTTAAATTATCCCGATCGGTGAAAGTAAATATACTTAATAACTGAGGTTCAAAGCATGGACTCAACAGGTAAGGTTCAAACTGTGGACTCGTCCTGGTCTCTTCCACTGCCGTTGAAAGAGTATGCAATGAGCCGAGTAACTGTCTACTTTTATAGCGACAGATGGGTTCCGATTAAATATTGTTCTTTGGAAAAGGCAATTTTGCTTCACCAAAAGGCAAGTTTAGAAAGCAAGGAAATTTTGTTATTTCCGGCTAATATAGACCCTAATGAATTCTCAAACTCTTTTAACTGAAATGCATTGAGGTAGACTATTTTTCAAACATCTTGGCAACAAATTAGTCAGCTATAGAGGTGTACATATATATGTACGCCTCTACTTGTAAATGGGATTAAAATTCGTGCGAATTCAAAAGCTAAAGGTGCAGCGATCGCTTCAAAAGATAGCTTTTCAAAGAATTACGTAGGAATTTGTGATCGTACTAATGGGTTTTTGTTTGTTGCTGCTGAGTTGATGGTTTGTTCAATTCTTTTCAACCTTGTTTCAGGACGTTTTGCACTGTCAATCCAAAAAAGGATATTCTTTTTGGAAGAGTTATTAAATGCTTCAAAATATCCTTTGGCAGTTGTATTTGCTTCTAAAGCCTGCTTTAAATCTAAGGGAATAATTAATGCTTCGATCGCATCTAAAGATTCCCATGATCCATTTTGTTTTGCAGCTTCTATTTTTTCTAGCCCAACTGTAGTCATCAAGCCTTGTTCTATAAGTTCTTCAATATATTGTTTGTTTAATTTTGACCACACACTTTTTGGTTTTCGAGGTGTAAATATTTGCATATAACGTTCTTCATCTAAGGATTTAACTTTACTGTCAATCCAACCAAAACATAAGGCTTCTTTTACTGCTTCGCTATATCGAACACTTGGTTTACCACTTTTTACTTTGTAGTAAATGATCCACACACCAAGAGAGATGCGATGGTTTTCTTCTAACCATTTCCGCCATTCTTCGCGGCTTTGAGGGCAGAAAGTGGGAAATTCATTATTAAGTTTGGATACACCAGTAATCTGACTTTTGCTGAGGTTTGCCTCTGTATTTTGCTGCATTTGTTTTATGTTCAATTCGTAGTTAGTGCAAAACTTGCATTTACTCTAAAATCGTTTTGCCATAAAAATCATCTGTTGGCTTCTTTGATAGCCATGCTTGGTATAAAAAGCCTCTGCTTGTCCATCTTTTTTAGTCAAAAGATAAACTCCGGTAACTTTCATTACGGTTAGAGTATCCATTAATTGGTTAAGTAGCTTTGTGCCAATTCCTTGATGCTGTTTATAAGGTTGGACACAGATTTCTTCTAAATAAAAGCTTTTACTTTTTTGCCCTTGCTTACAATAACCCGCTACAAAACCTAACAGTTCATCCTGTTTAAATACAAATCCAACAAAACCTGGTGTATTTATAATTTCAAACAACCTGGTTCTTGCAGTCTCAAAAGTCCATTGCTCATTCCAAGGTTTACCATTGAACACTTCAACATATAAATGAGCGCACTTGTCAAGATATTCAGTAGTAAAGGTTTGAATTTCTTCTGACATAAAAAAACCAGAGTTTAGTTAGTCATGAAATTAAAGTGCCAGCACACAAATAAAGATTACCAGATCGGGTACTCATCTACAGCGTTCACAAATTCTAGCAATCAAACCAAACCAGAACGTAGTGCTACAACTGCTGCTTGCACGCGATCGTCCACTGCTAATTTATTCATAATTCCCCGGACATGAGTTTTGATAGTGTTGGGACTGAGATAGAGTTTTTCGGCAATTTCGGGATTACTCAATCCGTCTACCATCAGCTTTAACACTTCTAACTCGCGCCCAGATAAGTTGGCGGTGTTGGTAGTTGGTGAAGGCGGTTTGAGATTATCAATTACTCGCCGTGCAATTTGGGGATCGAGATAGGCTGCACCATCAACTGCGGCTGCGATCGCACTTAATAATCGTTCCACACTTGCACCTTTTATACAATATGCATCTGCACCGCTAGATAGTGCCGCAATAATTTCTGTTTCCGTTTGATGAGATGTCAGCATCACTACATGAGTTGCTGGCAATGCCGCCTTAATTTGCTGTGTCGCAGCAATGCCATCCAATCGCGGCAACCCAATATCCATAACCACCAAATCAGGTTTCAGTTGCAGTGCGGCTTGAACTCCCAAATAACCATCTTCAGCTTGTCCAACTATCTCTATCTGAGGATGAGCCATTAACGATTGCTCTAATCCGAGTTGCATCATCGGATCGTCTTCGACAATTAACACGCGCAAGGGCGGAGCATTGACGGGTAAATTTAAGGGATAGTGAGTATCTAAAGACATTTTTATTAATTAAGAGTCATTTGTCATTTGTCTTTTGTCATTTGTCCTTTGTCTTTTGCTTGCCAATGACTAATGACTAATGACAAATGACCAATTATTATTCTTCCACGCGATAGCCTAACTCTGCTAGACTAATACGCGACTGTCGCCATTTTGGCTGGACTTTCACAAACAATTCTAGGTAAACTTTACCAGCGATTAACTTTTGAATTTGCTCGCGAGCTTCACTACCAATTGCTTTGAGCATTGCTCCACCTTTGCCGATGAGTATGCCTTTTTGAGAATCACGCTCGACGTTGATGGTAGCAAGTACACGGGTAATGCTGGGAGTTTCTTCTACTAAATCAATGGCGATCGCAACTGAATGGGGTACTTCTTCACGAGTCAACAATAAAATTTGTTCTCGGATTAATTCACCCATAATAAAGCGTTCTGGCTGGTCAGTTACCAAGTCTGGAGGATAATATAATGGCCCAATTTCTAAATGTTCAATTAATAATTCTTGAAGTTGGGGTAATCCGGTACTAGTCTTGGCAGAAAATTTCACGATTTCCCATTCATGAGACTGGGCCATCTGAGCGTAACTATCATCTAGAAACTGCGAATCAGTTGGTTGTTGGTCGGTTTTATTCACACCCAGAATTACTGGTGTTTTGCTGCGACTGAGCAATTCGGCAATGTAGCGATCGCCCGATCCACAAGCCACCGCTCCATCCACCACAAATAACACTACATCAACCGATTCAATGGCAATTTTGGCATTTTGCACCAAGACTTCGCCCAATTGATGATGGGGCTTATGAATTCCTGGCGTATCTACAAATATTAACTGGGCTTCTGGTGTAGTTAATACACCGCGCAAACGGTTACGTGTAGTTTGTGCTACTGGTGATGTGATGGCAATTTTTTGTCCTACTAACTGATTCATCAAAGTAGATTTACCGACATTAGGACGACCAACAATGCCGATAAAACCTGATTTAAACTCAGGAGGAGCTTGGGGAATTGTTACTTCTCCTGAAAAAGAGAAAGTGTAATTTTCAATACTAGTCACCTTTGGCTCCACCCTCATATTTAATAGCTGGGATAACTTGGTTTTTTCTTAGACACAAAATAGGCATAAAATTACCCTGGCATTTTTAGGGATTGCTTTTGCCGAGGTTTAATCTACTACCGACTCTACACTTATATTTTACAGCTGAGATAACCTTAAGTTGTAGTATTCAGAAGTCAGAATTCAGTAGTCAGAATATTAAAAAAATTAAACTCCAAGTTTACCTCATTTCATTGGCAATCATACCAAACTCACATAACTTCTGACTTCTGCCTCAAGAGTTGCTGAATTTTTAGACTCAAAATCAAAGAACGCCAAGAGAAAGGCAAAAACTATTGTTTGATTATTGTTTCTGAAGCCGTTCGTACCCACGATGGGGAAAATGTGACGATTACCAATCGCTTAGGTCAATGTGGATACGGTGGAATTGGTGGATATTTAGCAGATAAAATTATTGAACACATCTGTGTAGAAACACGTGTCACAGTTTTAGGACACATTCAACGGGGTGGAACTGCTTCACCACTGGATAGATTAGTTGCAACTGCTTTTGGCGTAGCGGCGGTTAATCTAATTGCAGAGGGTAAATACGATCGCATGGTGACATGGCAAAATCGCCAAGTATTAAGTGTACCAATTACAGAAGCGATCGCTCAATATAGCGCCGTCGATCCCAATGGTACTTTAGTTAAAACTGCTCGTGGTATGGGTATTTATTTGGGAGACTGAAATCAGTGCTGTTGGGTTAAGGCAAGAGACGGCGATTTATCGCGTCTTGCCCAATGCCCCATGCGCTAACTCACAATTCCTAGTACAAACTCGCCTTCATTCACAGCCTGATTAGTTGCGACATCATAAACTAATCCATCATGTTGAGCGCAGACATCAATTACACTAGGTAGTTGACCTTCTTTATTAAAACTGAGAATTTGATACAGCTTTTCTCCAACTTTGACTTTGCTACCTAATTCGATTCTGGATTGAATCATACCACCTGCGATCGCATAATATTTTTTCCGGTTGCTGCTAGATGCGAAAGTCATTTCATGGGTTTTTGTGTCGTCTGATAAATCAGGAATTTGCAGTACACCTTTTTGTGCTAAATAACTTTTCAGACCTCGTACACCTTTAGCGACTGAATCAGGGTTCATTTGCATTCCTGCTCCTAATTCCAGTGTCCAAGCTTCCACATCAAACTTGATTTCTCTACCCAACTCTTTAAAACAAGCTTCCAGTGCTAACCAAGGTTTGATAAAAGCTTCATCAAAAGCATCACCATCATATTTATCAAGTAAAATTCCGAAATCGAGTAAGAAGTATTTTGCACTGTCTTCTCGATTTTGAAAGTAATAAACGTAGTCTAATGCTTGATTGGTAGAACTATGTAAATCAATTAAGTAGTCTGCATCTAAACTCAAATTTTGTAGTTTGTAACCAAAAAGCTCAGTGTAAGGAACACCGCCAGAAGAATTAATTTTTTCTAAAATTTTTGCGAATTTTTGCTTAATTATAGTTAGATAATTTTGTCGAATGACCTCTAGATCGCTATGAAGTTGAGATTTAGTAAAAGCTACTAAATCATCAGCTTCTTTCTCGTAGTCCCAAAATATGCGATTCCAGTCTTTGGCTTCATAAACGCAGTATCGTCCAGGGGAAAAATGATGAACGCGTTCATTTGTCCCCATTGGATTACAAACGGGAACTAGCCAAATTTCTCCAGTTAAATCTGTATCATTTATTGTTAGCAAAAACTCAATTAACTGGTGAGTAACGGCATTACCAGCAATTTCTGCACCATGCAGATTAGATTGAATGTATACCTTTTTACCAGGTTGAGCGCCAATGAATTTGTATAGTTGTAAGTAGAGGCGATCGCCCGAAGCCATTTGACGTAAGACAATAGTTTCAATAACTGGCAGCATGAAATAACTCGGTGATGATTTGAGTAAATTATCGCTGTATCTGTACTGAATTAAAAGCCTAGTCCAATAGAATTTGCTGATTAACCAGAGTTTTACCCCACCCTAACCCTCCCCGTATGTATTGGGGAGGGAACTAGATTTTCCGGTTTCCCCCCTTTATAAGCTATCCATTATAAACATCTTTCTTAACAGAGAAATTGACATAAGAGAGAAAATATGGTCTTGGTAGGAAAAGGGATAACAGCAGATCAAAGTC
>NZ_JBALEO010000024.1:0-81992 GCF_036918015.1 Nostoc sp. | reverse complement strand
AAGCTTGATGCTGCTTGCCTACGGGTTTCGTCATCCAGATTAGTTGATTGCAGCAGTTGCACCAAGGCGGAGATCGCAATTTCATTGCCTGGGTCAATTTCCCCTAAGCTTGATGCTGCTTGCCTACGGGTTTCGTAATCCAGATTAGTTGATTGCAGCAGTTGCACCAAGGCGGAGATCGCATTTTCATTGCCTGGGTCGATTTCCCCTAAGCTTGATGCTACTTGCCTACGGGTGTAGTCATCTAGATTAGTTGATTGCAGCAGTTGCACCAAGACAGCGATCGCTATTTTATTCCCTGGGTCAATTTCCCCTAAGCTTGATGCTGCTTGCCTACGGGTGTAGTTATCCACATTAGTTGATTGCAGCAGTTGCACCAAGGCGGCGATCGCATTTTCATTGCCAGTGCCGATTTCCCCTAAGCTTTTGGCTGCATACCTATAGGTGGAGTTATCCAGATTAGTTGATTGCAGCAGTTGCACCAAGGCGGAGATCGCATTTTCATTGCCAGTGCCGATTTCCCCTAAGCTTTTGGCTGCATACCAATGGGTGAACTCATGCAGATTAGTTGATTGCAGCAGTTGCACCAAGGCGGCGATCGCTTTTATACGGTCTGTCTGTTGCAGTGCTGACCAAGCTTCCTGTTTAATTGAACTTAAATCATTAATTGTCCACTTGACAATTTTGACAATTGGCGCTAATATTTCATCTGCTCTAGAATAACCTTTAAACTCTGTGATTCCTGCGGCAGCTAAAAAATAAGCGCGATATTCATAAAATCCTTTTTCTCTATACCACTTACCGCATCCGTCTTTAAAGTTCACTAAAGCATCAATAAACTGTTGCTTTTGCTGTTTGAGGTTTTCTTCTGGTCGCCCTAACCAAAGCAATATTGTTTGTTTCCATTGCGGTTCAAAGATTCGATAAGTTCCTTGACTAGGATTTTTTGGAACGTGGTTGAGAAAGAAATGCCAGTCATCAATTGCTTTAGCAGCAAAGTACTCTTGAAATGAGGCATGAAAGAAAGCGTAAACAGGTTTTCTATCTCCATCTATCCCTACACAGTTCAGCCAGCCGCGATTTAATGCCAGTTTCAGCAGCGAATTTTCATCATCAGCATTCCCTAAGAAGCGATTAACAAAATCCTGCCGCAAGCGAAAACGGGTTGCTTCTTTGTCTATTGCTTCTTTAGCTAATTCCCCCAATTTGACATTGAGTTGCTGACGCTGGTCATAATTGGTAATAAATTCGGCTTTTTTCCACTTGTAGAAGTCATCAACAAATTGCTGATAGAGTCCCGCTTGAGTATCCGGTAATTTTCCATCTCCTGATTGCCAATTCAAGCACAGCAGCGTCAACCGCAGAGGATTTTTCACTAAATCCTGAATCCGTTCTTTACCTGATTCTTTCAGGGCAGTGCATAACTGCTTCCCAGTTTCAGGAATAGCAGCAAACCATTTATCAATAAATCTCTCTACCTGTTCTGGATAAGAAAAATCTAAACTGCGATAAGTATCAAAATCATCAAGTGCATTAATGCTGCCATCCCACAGATTAACCCGACAAGTCAGCACAATTCGCGCTTGAGAAATTAACCCTGCTTCACGGAATTGTCGTGCAATTTCTGCGAGAGGATTACCTGAAGATGCGGACATTTCATCTAACCCATCTAGCAGTAGCCACACATTATTTTGATTAAATAGAGCAACAAAATCATCCTTCAGTTGCTTAGTGGCTTCAGCTTTACCTGTTTTCTCAGCCACCTGAGTTAACCAAGTCTCGAACAGATAAGGTTTTAGTTCCTTGTCTTGCAAATCTGCTAAAGATACCCAAATAACAATCGACTGGTCAATCTCACGAGATACCCAATCAGCAATCTGCTGTAATAGTGTTGTCTTTCCTGCTCCTGGTTCGCCAATAATTGCAATTCGCTTACCTTGACTTTTAGGCGTGTTCTTCTGTTTGAGAACTTCTTCAAGAAAAGCATCATGCTCAAACGTTTTGGTGATTTCTGTCTCCTTGTACAGTTCTGACCCCTGTTCTGGAGAAATATCACCCTGACGTTTAGATTGTTTTTTGCGCTCAACTAATCCCAGTGGTACGTAAACATCATCAACTTGCAGGGCGACTCCTTCAGTTGATGTCAGAGGATTTGTAGTCAGCTTTCGCCGTTCTGCCAACAATTCACGGCAGACTTTACGCCAGTCATCGGGAGTTAACTTTGTCTCATCCTCCCCTTGAGACGGCTGTAGTCAAATCGTGAAGTTATTAGTTTGGTTATTTATCTGTCCTTGATTTACAACCCCAATTTTTTCTGCTAGCTGCGTCAGATTTTGAATGGTTGGCTGTTGAGACTTGAGGGTATTTTCTATTTCTTGAATTTTTTGAGTGAGTTTTGGTTCTGCTTTTGCTGCTGCTTCCACTTCCACAACAGCTTGAGCAATTTCTGGGTCTTGGTCTGCTGCTGCTTTTAGTTCCAGCACTGCTTGACCATAATCTAATCGCTGCTGTTCATTTCCCTCAACAGCAGTGGTGAGTAATGGCGATTTATTCTTCTGGCGGAGTAATCCGATTAACTTACCAGGAGCCGTCCATAAAGCACCACCAATGTTTTCGCCGATTTTCTCTTGTGCTTTAGTCCAAAGTGTAGTTGCGATCGCAGTAGCAACAGCCGTCAATGTTACAGTTACCATAAATTCACTACAAATTGAGTTTATGTAGAAATTATTTCAATTGACACAAATAGTATGACGCAAAAGCTAGGCGATTATGACTTATATAACTCAGTCTTTTAACCTGCGTAGGCGGGTAAAGTCTCGTGTAGCCGTGACTTCTAGTCGCCAAGGCACCAGAGTTAAAACAAATGGTGCGTTAACCTTTGGCATAACGCACCCTACAAAAATATCTAAAACCTAATATGAATTAACAATTTTTAATTAGACTCTGCCTTTTCTGCGAGAGGATGAATTATTTCCTCCAGGGTTTGCAATAACTCTTGCTCATTATAAGGTTTAGAAAAGTAAGCCCGCGCCCCCAATTGCATAGCTAGTTGTCGATGTTTATTGCTGCTACGAGAAGTCAGCATCGCAACTGGAATATTTTTTGTATCAACGTCTGAATTTACCTTGCCTAAAAAGCCATAACCATCAAGGCGAGGCATTTCAATATCACAAATTACTGCCTCAACTTTCAATCCACTATGGAGTTTTTCTAAGGCATCTTGACCATCTTTAGCTTGCTCTACTTGATACCCTCCTTTTTCAAGAGTCAAAGCTAAAAAGCGGCGTACATTAATCGAATCATCTACAATTAAAATTGTGCCTTTCTGCTTAATAGATGCTGCTGACATTTTCTCTTCATCAAATATCAGGAACGGTGTTTTTAACCTTGCTGATGGTAATTGAGTACCTCTAGGAGTCTTTTTATTTGTAGCAATCCAATACAGCAACTCATTAACATTAACTAGTGGTACGACTCGACCATCACCGAGAATTGTGCAGTTGCTGAAGCCTTCAGGTAAAGGTATATTTCCTTCAACTTGGCGAATCGCAACTTCTTGTTCGCCCCAGCAACGATCTATTTGGATGGCAACTGGCTGATTATTACCTTTGACTACTAATACACTGTTAGTACTAATGGCTGCCGGAATTTCCAACTCTGCGCTATCGTAGCGTAGGCAATTAAACTCTAAATAACGAGTTAAGCGAATCAGTGGCAGCATGGTTCCTTGCCAATTTAAAACTTCGCTACCAGCCATTTCAAAAACTCGCTCGTCTTGGAGCAAAGATATTTCTGAAATGACATCTGTGGGAAATGCTAATAGAATCTTGTTGATTTCTACCAGCAGAACTCGCGCAACGGAAAGTGTAAAGGGTAATGAGAGGGTGAAGGTAGTACCAACTCCTGGTTCGGTATCAACTTTCACATCTCCTCGAATGAGTTTGAGGTTGTTGCGAACCACATCCATACCGACACCGCGACCAGATAATGCTGTGACTTGTTCGGAAGTGGTAAAACCTGGTTCAAAAATTAGTGATAATAGTTCTTCATCACTAGCATTAGCCAGTAGAGAAGCATCCAATCCCATCGCTAAGGCGCGGGTGCGAATTTTCTCCAGAGAAATGCCCCAACCATCATCACGGATAGTAATGAGAGTGCGATTACTGCGGTGAGTAGCTGTAATTTCAATTAATCCTTGTTCTGGTTTACCCAAAAGGCGACGCGTGGCAGAGTCTTCGATACCATGATCGAAAGCGTTCCTTAATAGGTGCATTAAAGGTTCGTTTAAAGCTTCTAAAATGCTGCGTTCAATTAAAGTGTTACCACCTTCAATTTTTAACTGGACATTTTTGCCATACTCGACATTTAAATCGCGTAAAGCTCTGGGAAAACGTTCGATTAAATCGGACAACGGCCGCATTCGGATATGATTTAGCTTGGTCTGTAACTGTTTCGATGTTTTGTTTAGTTTACGAGCAATATGGTCTGTATCATCTACACTGAGTTGCACATCTGTTGTGACTTCCTGTACCTGAACAATGGTTTCCATAACTTCCTGCGATCGCAGGTTTAATTCGTTATAGCGATCCATTTCTAAGGCATCAAATTGTGTGTTTGTACCTTCTACTTGATGACCATTCTCAGCTTGTAGATGCGCCCCATTAGACATGGTAGCTTGAGTGGAAATTTTATCAGAAACTATACGTAATTCCTGGTTTTCGCGGTCGAGAATTTGGACTCTATGGTTGAGGTTGCGAACGAGTTTGCGTAATCTTTCTAATTGCGAGTTTAAGCCATTTCGCTGAACAATTAGTTCGCCAAATAAATCATTAATTTGCTCTAGCTGCTTGCTAGGGACTCGGACGCTATTTTCATGAATTTCTCGTTCTTTACCAACGGCAACTGGCTCTCCTTTGCCTTCGCTAAATTTGGCATCGGGAGGATTCTCTTCTTTAGCAAATATTGTATTGTGTTCAGGTACATTGACAGAATTTACATCGTCGGCAAATTCTGCATCTACAAATGTAAAATTGGCTGCGATTGCTTCATCTTTAACCCAAGTTTCTGGAGTTATCTCTGCTTGCCAAATAGCTGTTGACGCTACTTCTGTGTCGATGACATCTGTAGGGAGAAGCTGTGGTATTACTTCTGCTGGTAATAGCGGCTGGGATTGCGTATAACTACCCAAGTTAATTTCTGTAGGTAAGCTATCTAGCTGATTCGTCAGCACCAAAGCTTGCGATCGCCGCCATGCTTGCAATGCTAACTGGGCAATTTCGGGAATGCGATCGCTGCTAACAGCTTCTAAGTGCTGCGTTACCGACTCACAAAGCTTGCTAAAAGCTGGCAACTGGAGCATTTCTCCTAAACCACCTAATTCGGCTGCCATAATCGTAATTTCTTCATGCAATCCGGCTTGTTGGCTATCTGCCAATATAGATTCTAGACGCTGCAAACACTCTTCTACTTCTGTGGCAAATAGCAAAGGAACAACGTCTTGCCCATCCTCTGGGGATAGCATAGTTGAGGCATCTTCTGGGGTGGGGTCGCCCAAGCGATCGTGCAACTCATCGAAGATGGGATAACAAAAAGTTGCTAACCACTGATCTTCGACAACATTCCCTTCTGCAAGCAATTCGACAATTTGACGCAGCCAGTCAACTCCAGATAGCAATAAACTTTGCAACTGAGTATCAATTTCTAAAGAATTTTTTTTAGTTTTTAAAACTTTAAAGGAATCTTCCAGACGGTGAGATAAATCACTTAGCGATTTAAATCCCATCATCCCCGCGCCACCTTTAATAGAATGAGTGGCCCGGAGTGCAGCATTGATTTTATCTAAATCGATGCGGTTACTAGTATCGATTTCCAGCAATACCCCTTCTAAGGTATTTAAGTAATCCGTTGCTTCTTCCAGAAACTGCATCTGGATTTCTAATTCTTTGTCTTGTAGCATGGTTTTTGTCCTTAGTCATTGGTCAATCAATTTTGGATTTTAGATTGCGGATTTTAGATTTTTATTTCAATCCAAAATCTAAAATCTAAAATTTGCATGGTCATTCGTCATTGGTCACTAGCAAAGGACAAATGACAAATGACAAATGACAAACTTAACTAACTTTGAAAGCCTCGACAGTCTCTTGCAACTGCTGGGAAATATCCACAGTTTGTTGCAGAGATTCAGAAACTTGGCGAGAAGAATCGCTAGTACGTTGTGATATAGCAGCGATATCTTTCATCAATTGGCTAACACTTTGTGATGTTTCAACCTGAGATGCAGTTGCAGTGGAAATCGACTGCACTAAGAAGTCAATTTGAGAAGATACATCCAAAATTTCACTCAAACTTTGTTTAGCTTCCTCCACAATTCGAGTACCTTCTACCACTTGGGTAGTGCCTATTTCCATTGCTTGCACTACTTCACTGGTTTCTCGTTGGATATTTTCAACAATTTGTTCAATTTCTTGGGTTGCTGCGGCACTCCTGACTGCTAGTTCGCCGACTTCTTCAGCCACTACGGCAAAACCTTGACCTTCTTCACCCGCACGTGCTGCTTCGATGCCGGCATTAATAGCAAGCAGGTTAGTTTGAATCGCGATTTGGTTAATCAAAGAAACCACGCGAGAAATTTGTTGTGAAGACTCTCCCAAACGTTTCACTTTCTTAGCAGTTTCACCCACGGTTTCCCGTAAAGAGAGGATGTTTTGTACTGTTAAATCCATCGCGTGTCCACTCTTAGTAGCAGTGTGAGCAGCATGGTTAGCAATGAAGGCAGCTTTTTCAGCACTTTCGGCTACAGCTTTCATGGATTGGGTCATTTGGTCAACAGCATCAAGGGTGCGGTTGATTTCGGCAGCTTGGGTAAGTGCTTCTTCTGCTAGGTGGCGGATGGCTCCTTCGTTAGAGCCAATGGCACTATTGACATGGATAGCAGCTTGTTTAACTTGGGTAACAATATCCCGGAGGCTTTCCACAATGGAGTTGAAGAAGTCGGCAACAGTACCGATTTCCCCAGCCGTTACGTCTGCACGCACTGTCAAATCGCCTCTAGCTGCACCTTCTACGTCGTTAAGTAGTTGTAAAAGTTGTTGTTGCAGTGTTTCGTCTGAAGCACTTACAGTTACATTTCTGACTTTTTCTATCTCTTCTAATAACTTGGCTTGTTCTAAGGCATAGCCGACTTGAGTTGCTATTTGTTGAAACAAGTCAATTTCCGGCTGTTGCCAAACATGAGGAGTTTCGCAATGATGAGCAATTAATAAGCCTAAAAGTTTTTCTTGGGCAAGAATCGGTACGATTAAATGACCTTTGACAGCAAATTTTTCCAACAGTTGGATGTAATCGTCAGCATTTTTCAGGCTTTGGTCTTGATGAATATTGGCAACCGCTTGCACCTCTCCATCACGATCAGTTTCTAGATAATGTTCCCGAAAATAGGGGTCATCAATTTGCACTCCCAGCATTTCCGGCCAATTAGCAGTTACCGATTCCGCAACGACAACGCCAGCCAAAGTACCTGGATTCAGACTATAAATGATTACCCGGTCTGTTTTGAGGATTTGCTGAACTTCTTTGACTGCTGCGTGATAAATATCTTCAGTTTTAAGAATTTTCCGAATTCTTAGAGTAATATCTGCTAGTAATTTTGCGCCCTCAACGTCTACTTCCTGTTGCTGTTCCTTAACTAAGACCTGCAATTGTTCAGCCATCAGGTTGATATTTGCACTCAATACCCCTAATTCGTCTTCTCTTTCAATTTCTAGACGGGTATTAAATTTACCTTGACCTAACTTTGCTAATGCCGCAGTTGCATTCAGAATTGGCAGTGTAGTCAGTTTAGCTAACCGAGATGCGATCGCACCTACAATCAATGCTGTCAGTGCTGTGCCGATGGCTATAATCCACAACAATTGTCTTTGCGGCTCAAATACAGTTGCGGTGTCTGTAGCTAAAAGTACCTGCCAGTTTAAATCAGGTAAGCCATCTAGGGTGCTAGCTGGTACATAGCTAACTAGTTCTTGTTTTTTGTCAGTTTTGGGAACTTCTATAAAACTATCTACCTTTTTGGCTGCTAGCAGTTTAGGTAAATTAGAATACTCTCCCTTGGCCTCTTTCCCTAATAATTCTTTTTGGGGACTCAAGAAAACCGTTCCTGAAGCATCAAGTAAATAGTATTGTTGTCCGTTGGCTGCGTAGTTTTTGGTAACTTCCTCTAAAGATTTTACGGGCATACGTGCTTGTACCACGCCAATAGTTTGACCCGTTCTTGTCTCTTTCACAGGTGCAGCTAGATAAATACTCACGACACCAGTATTTTTTGCTGCTTCCGGTTTGCTGATGACAGGAGTCTCTTTTTGTAAAGCGTCTTGAAAATAGGTACGGTCTTTTTGATTTTCCAGGGGTTCGCCTGTAGACTGGACAATCAAGTTACCTTGGCGATCGAAAACAGCAATGCTGTCATAAGCTTTGTAGGCTTCAACAACCCGATCTAAAACTGCTTGCTTTTCTTGAGTACTAATACTAGCTTGAGAATTTGTCAAAAATAGCAAGTTTGATATTACCTGAATATCACCGTAGCGTTCCAGCATAAAGCGGTTAACTTTATCACTTAAGCCAGTGGCTTCGGCTTGTTGAGATTGGGTAATTTGCTTAGTAATAGATTTGTTGGCAAAACCAAAAGCGATCGCACCGATGCCCAAAACTGGTATTGTACCGATTGCGATCGCTAAAATAGTCGCTTTTTTAACCAATCCCAGTCTTGTAAAATAGGCAATCCCCTGATTCCAAAAAGAACTATTAGCACTTTCAGTAGTCAGCTTAGTTGGTAGCTTTACAACAGTTCCCATAGCTTTTTGAGATGAAATCAGTGATGCTCGATTTTGAGCGCTATTACCTTGATTCGTGTTGGTTTTATTAAACATAAAAGTAGTTCTCCTAAGTATGTGAATAAGAACACTAAAAAGCTGTTTTTAGTAGTAAACCCTAATCACTGCGGAGAATAGAAGATTGCACAATCGCCTGTGCATCTAATACCAGTAATATTTCTTCCTGTTGCACAACGCACCCACATAAATAAGGAACTAAGCTGGATGTCACTTGTCCTATAGGAGAATGAATATCATCAACTATGAACTTGGTTGTACCTTTTATTTCTTGTACAACTAATCCCAACACCAATGATTCCACTTGGATAACGATCACATTGTATTGTCGCAGTCGATAATCTAGGGATTCTAAATTGAGCATTCTTGGTAAATCAACTACCCAAATTATCCGACTCCGCCAATTCATTAATCCTAATATGCAGGATGGCATATTCGGTATTGACGTAATAGATTCAACAGGCACAAGAATTGCTTCTTGCGTATGCTTCATTGATAAAACAGCAGTAGTTTGTTGATTTAGCTGAAACTTCAGATAACTATCTGCTAAATTCTTCGGGATTGGTTTTGAAGAAAGAGTAATGTTTGTACTAGTCATTGATTCAAATTACCACTGATTTAATAGTACGTAGGAGATGTTCGCGGGTGTAAGGTTTAGTTATATAGGCATCTGCACCTTGTCTCATTGCCCACAAACGGTCAATTTCTTGATTTTTAGAACTACAAACCACAATCGGCACCTTTGCAGTAATCGGATTTCTTCTCAGAGAACGACACAATTCAAATCCGCTCATTTCTGGCATTACTACATCAGTAACGATCGCATCTGGTTTTTCTAACACAGCTTTTTCTAAACCCTCTTTTGCACCACTTGCTTTAATTACGTTGTAACCACTCTCTTTGAGATAATGGCTCATTAATTCCAATTCACTGGGAGAATCTTCTACAATCAAAATTGTGCCAAGCAAAGTCAGGCTCACTATTAAATCTCCTAAAAAAATAAATTAAACATATTTTGTTATTTTTATTTGCCTTATTTCAATCAACCAAGATGCTTAAAAACCATTTTTAGCAATTCTGATTGTGTAAAAGGCTTGGTCAAATATCCTGACGATCTGACCATTTTAGCCTTTGCCCTGTCGATAAATCCTGTTCTACCAGTCACCATAACGATCGGTGTATTTTTAAAAGCTGAATGTTTACGTAATAATGAACATAGCTCATAGCCATCTAAACTTGGCATTTCCACATCTAGCAAAATCAGATCGGGCTTACTCCGTAGAATTTGCATTAAAGCTTTTACCGGATCGTTGATCGTTACAACTGAAAATGTGTTTTCATCCAAAAAGTGCTTGATGGAATTCAAAACAGTTTGGCTATCATCAATACAGGCAATCGTATATAGTTTTTTGCCCACAAGTGGCTGAGTAGTTTTATTATTCTCAGGAATATCAAAATTGATTGGTATTGGCAGTTTTTGCCCAAGCTTTATTTGCAGTTGTGGCTGAACTTGAGACGATTGTGTTGTAGAAAAAACTTGGGAATTCGCACCAGCCGGAATTGATGACTGAATATTTTGCCGATTTCGTAATTGCTTTTGACAGTGTTCAACAAGCAACCGTAAATCTAGGTGACAGAACTTTGGTTGTTCACCCAAAGAGCTTTCTGGACTGAATTCATAGCTACCTTCTTTTAAACACAGAAATGATTCCATTACTTCTTTTGCCAATTCGTCTATCAGGCTTCCTGCTTGCACAGAGGTAATATAGTCCTGATTTACTAACCAACAAATAGCTTGGTAATCCGCATTTGGTATTGATTGATGTTCATTCTTCGTCTCAAACATCAGCCGCATCTGTACGCGAGTGGCACTGTTGAGAGCAGGAATTTGCTGACTCAAGCGCCGTAAGTGACTGTCAAGGCGCTCAAATAATTTATCTGAATAGGAGGCATAAGTAAGTTTACCGTCCTCTAGATAGATTGACCAAGAAACTATCCCGGTAAATACGCTTAAGCAACCCGTAGCACGCCGACTTGTTAATTGTGCCAACAGAGATAGCGGATGTAGTTTCTGGAACAACCTGTAGCTACCTATAGGAGTTGTGCTCATTTTGCTTTTACTTCAGCTAAAATTCGATACGTGTAAGCTAAATTCGTGTAGAGTTATTCCACAATTAAAATCAAGTAAAAAGCATTAAACTTTTGTATTTTAAAGTACATCTGTTTACATCTAGGTTTGTGGTGAAACTCAACGAGAGTAGCGTTATTTTCAGATGAGCAAATCTTAGTAAATTCGTAAATTGCGATTAATCTACTTAGTGTTACTGAGATTTATCAACATCTTTCGAGAAATAAGACATAAAAATGTCAAGACTAGATGAAGCCACTTTCCATTGAGTAACCCCAATCTGACCACAGGAATAATACTGATTTTATTGATGGTAATATCTTTGAACTTCTGTATTTACACTTAAATACAATCTAGTTTTTAAACAAGTAAGGACTGAATGAAGCCACTTTGCATCGAGTAACTTCAAATTGACCACAGTAATAATACTTATTTATTGAAAGCAATAAATGTATTTTTTGTTATTTGCATTTAATAACTTAGATTAAACACTCTGCAAAAAATAAGTTTTGCAGAGTGTTTTACCGCCGAGAGTAGGGTACTGAAAGAACTCGGAATGGTACGTTATGTCCCCAACACATCTTACCTACGAAAATTGTAGGTTATTCAATCCACTAAGACTTATACACTTTTACACATTTTCTATCATTTGGAGAACAGACTGATTTAGCTTAAAGTCTTTCCCTGCCTTGTTCATAGACACAGCCTACCACAAACAAATTTTCAAATATCCTCTTGTATTTGAAGCTATGCTGGCAAAACATATTTTTATTTAAGCAATATTTAAATAGGCTGGTAACTATTCTTGAAGTTTTAACTCAAGTATAATTACCAGCCTAGATAAGGCAATTCAATTTATCAAAAGTGCGGATGAAAGGACTTGAACCTTCACTCCTTTCGGAACTAGAACCTAAATCTAGCGCGTCTGCCAATTTCGCCACATCCGCATCAGTTTACTATCGTACCATAAGAAATTATGTTTGGGAATAGGGAATGGGGAAGAAGCAGGAGAGCAGGGGGAGCAGGGGGAGCAGGGGAGGCAGGGGTAGATTAAGAGGCAGTTTTTACTGGGGGCAATGGGAAGAATAAAAATTACATCTTTCCCCTCTGCTCCCTGCCCCTCTGCCTCTTCTCCATGCCCAATTACATGACTGCAACACGAGGCAGACGATGCTTGAATCCACAGAGAATTTCCCAAGAAATAGTGTTTAATTGTTTTGCCCAATCGTCCGCTGAAATTTGTTCTTTTCCCTGTTCTCCTAATAAGGTGACTACTTCTCCTTCTTGGATATTGGGTATGGCACTCACATCCAGCATCAACTGATCCATTGTAATTGTCCCAATTTGCGACACCCGCTGACCGCGAATTAACGCCTGCATTTTGTTGGAAAGACTGCGAGGAACGCCGTCAGCATAGCCAATTCCCACGACGGCGAGGCGAAGTTCACGTGGGGCAATAAATTTATGACCGTAGCTAACAGCTGTTCCTGCGGCAATTGTTTTAACTTGAGTAACTCTTGCCTTAAGTTGCAAAACGGACTTGAGGTCGATCGCATTTTGTAAATGCGGTGCTGGGTAGAGTCCGTAAACGGCTAAACCTACACGCACCATATCGTAGTGCAATGCCGGATTTGTGAGTGCGGCGGCTGAGTTTGCCAAGTGCAAGCAAGGCGGTTCAATTCCCATTGCTTTGATTTGAGCGATCGCATCCTCAAATCGTTTATGCTGTTCTTCCATTGCCGTGGTATCAGGATCGTCTGCTGTCGCCAAATGAGAATAAATACTGGCAATGTCAAGATGTGGTAATCGCTGCACTAATTGCACAAATTCGCCAGCTTGCCGCCAATCAGTTCCCAACCTAGACATTCCCGTGTCTAATTTAATGTGTACGGGCACTGGAGAACCATGATTCATGGATTCCAGAATATCGGAAAATACTAAAGCTTGTTTAGGGCTACATAGTGTGGGCTGAAGTTTCCATTGGGCGATCGCATGAATCTGCTCTAGTGTATGAGTTGCCCCTAAAATCAAAATGGGCGCTTCAATCCCGCCTTCTCGCAATTGAATAGCTTCTGGAACTGTAGCCACTCCCAAGCAACTAGCTCCCGATTGGATGGCAATTTGGGCGACTGTTACCGCTCCATGTCCATAAGCATCAGCTTTTACTACCGCCATTAACTGGGTACGCGGCGATAAAAACTGCACCAATTGCTTTACATTGTGCGACAACGCCTCTAAATCAATTTCTACCCAAGCTCGTTGCGAAAACCACGCGTAGGTATCGCACTGCTGATTAGGAACTACACCAGGGATTTGTTTGCGACTTAACATTTGTACTGACTCCTATCCCGCCACGGCTAAACTTGCAAGTTATCTATCTATACACGCTCCTAAAAGCGAGATCAGATTAAATAGGAAGTTTAACCTTCAGATTGGAATTGATACAAGATGTTGCGTTATTAAAGTAAAAGTGAGGAGTTATGAGTTAGGAATTTAGGACTTACGCAAAAACTCTCGGAAACGAATGGTACTAATATAAGGGTAAACCCTTAATATGATTGGCTTTTGGGTGTAATGGTTTCATCTAAACAAGCCTGCCATTCAGCTAACGACTATCTACCCAGATGGAAATATCGTTGATGATAGCACCATCAGGCATAATGGTATTACAAAAAAGGGTTCCGTCATCACCGCTAACCCCTTGAAATAAAGCACTACTCAGATTAGCTCGCGTCAAGTCAGCTCGATCAAATCTGGTCAGAAGCATTCGAGTTTCTCTCAAATCGGCATTCATCAGATTGACAGCTGTAAAGTCAGTCATTTCCAGGTTAGCACCTCTCAAGTTGGCATTGGACAGGTCACATCCCCCCAGATCGGCTTGTGTTAAGTTTGCACCACTCAAATTAGCTCCAGTCAAGTTAACCAGACTCAACATAGATTGGGTCAGATTAGCCCCACTGAGATTAATGCCGCTCAAAACATTTTGAGTGGGGTCGTATTCTTCAACTTCAGCAATCAACAAATCAGCGCCGCTCAAGTCAACTCCAGAGAAATCTCTCTCAAGAGCAGCATAGCGCCTGTACAACTCCTCAGCATCCATACGTTAGCCTACCGTAAGCCTCTTTGCGTCAGCTTAGAAGTTTTACTTGTAAACTCCTAACTCCTCACTCATAACTTAATTTCCAAATTCTCCCGAAAGTATAATTTCTTCTCATCTCCCTAGTAGGGTGTATTTGTGTTAATATATTGTAAAACTCATACCCTGAGCGCAAATAATGGGGAAGGTTTTAGTCTTAAACGCCTCTTACGAACCTCTCAATATAACGAGTTGGCGTCGTGCTGTAGTTCTTTTAATCAAGGGCAAAGCAGAACGCGTGGAACACAACGGTAAATTTCTGTACACCGATTTCCCGTTGCCGACCGTGATCCGGTTGCGTCATTATGTACGCGTTCCTTATAAAGAAATCCCTCTAACTCGCCGAAATATATTGCACCGTGATGGTCATGCCTGTCAATACTGTGGTTACACAGGGGATGAATTGACACTAGACCATGTAATACCGCGATCGCGCGGCGGAGGCGATACTTGGGAGAATATTGTTACCGCTTGTGTCCGTTGCAATGTCAAAAAAGGCAGTCGGACTCCCCACGAAGCTCACATGCCTTTGCGTCATCCCCCGCGCCAACCTTATAGCAGTCTCTATTTCGAGGTCAGCAAACATCTTAAGAGTGGACTGCATACAGAGTGGCAAAAGTATGTTATAGGTCTTTGAGCAAAAAAAACAAAGGAGCAAAGGAGAAAGGAGAAATACCCTCTTTCTTTGGGAGATAGCCAATAACTTTAGTTTTGGAGCGTTAAAAAATTGGTGGCTATAGGCTTGCAACGAAGGCGATTGCATCAACTATCAAGCTTTTAAATTTGTTGTATGTATATAGATTTTCCCTTTTGCTCTTTACTCCCCCTGTATTTTGCCCTTTTCCATTGGACTTTACTCTAAAATTGTCAGAATTTTCAAAGGGGATAGGAAATAAGCGTTGTTCATCAAAAATAATTGTTAATTGCTCAATAGTCACAATAATGAGAATATTAAGCATAAGAATATTTCAAATATCAAGGACTAATCCTAAAGTATAAGATAGGAAGTATACCCTAAGTTAGATAAAAATCTCGCTGATTGAATTTACGAAAGAGAACAAAACTCCTAAAACATATTTGTGCTGCCAGATACAGCCCGATATCCTAAACTTCCTTGCTGTATCCCCTTTAGTGGAAGTTAGTTGATTGTTGAGCGCTGTTGCTGACAAAAAATATACTTAGATGTATAGTGCAATGTCTTGAGATTTTTGCGAAGATCGTAATTAATGTGGCTAAATTCAGGGAATTGCTGCTCGTAGTATTTCTGAATTAAAGGAGCCTCACACTTTAAAAAAGTTCCCTATGTACTTTAATTCTCCCGTTACTCAGTTTGAGAGTTTGTCATTGACCACAGAGCCAAACCCAGAGGAACCTGAAATCGAGAAAGCGCCAGTGGAAGTTGCATTTAAGAGTCCATCATTACCGCCATCGGTAGGTGATGGGGCTATATATCTCAGTCACCGTGGTAATTCTCTGGCACAACAAAAGTCAGAAGAACTGCAAAGAACCCTATTGGCACACCGACACGATCGCCAACTGGTAATTTTGCAAGATTTTCCTGACCCTGATGCCCTTTCCTGTGCCTGGGCTTACCAGTTAATTGCCCAGCAATATGATATCAAGTGTGAAATCATTTATGCTGGCGCGTTGAGCCATCAAGAAAATATTGCCTTAGTAAGGCTGACTAATTTACCTATCCAACGCTGGACAACGCAAACCCTGAAAACAAAAGATTTGTCATCTTATCAAGGTTTTGTATTAATTGATAACCAGGGAACGACTTCGCAGCTACTATCAGGGGTGCAGCAGGCTGGAATTCCCCTAGTGGTACTGATCGACCATCACAGTATACAAGGCGATCTCCACTCAGAGTTTGAGGATATCCGTCCTTATGTAAGAGCGACGGCAACGATTTTTACTCAATACCTCCAAACAGGATTATTAGCATTAGATAGCAGCATAAATCAACACGTCAAATGTGCTACTGCCTTGATGCACGGCTTGCGATCGGATACAAATCGGCTCATGCAAGCCCAAGAAGAAGATTTTATGGCAGCGGCGTATTTAAGCCGATTTTATGACGCCCAACTGCTGAATGCCATTTTACAGGCGAACCGTTCCAAGCGGGTAATGGATGTGATCGAGCGATCGCTAAAAAATCGCATCGTCCAAAATAACTTTTCCATTGCTGGTGTTGGTTATTTACGCTACGAAGACCGTGACGCCATCCCCCAAGCGGCTGATTTTCTCGTCACCGAAGAAAACGTCCACACCGCCGTAGTTTATGGCATTGTTCATGACGAAGACGAAGAACTCGAAATAGTCATTGGCTCCCTGAGAACCAGCAAACTGACCCTTGACCCCGATGAATTCATCAAAGAAGCCTTTGGACAAGATAGTGCAGGGCGCTTTTTCGGCGGTGGAAGAACAAGCGCAGGCGGCTTTGAAATTCCAATGGGCTTCTTATCAGGCAGCAACGAAAATTCCGCTTATGCGAAAATGAAATGGGAAGTATTCGACGCTCAAATTAAGCAAAAACTGCTGAGGTTAGTTAATCCGAGAGACAACCCGATTCAATCGGAGTAGAGGTAACTCAAGGAGACGCGGAGAACTCCTAACTAATGCAGCAGTCAAAGTGGTTGGTTATATGAGCGCGTTATCATAATCCTAAACAAAGCAGCGCACATATTATAATGTACCAACTCACTTTGACTATTCCAGAAGAAACTGTATTGGCTCTCAATGTAAAACCAGAACAGCTACAAGGTGAAGTTCTTCTGGCTGCTGCTATGAAGTTATACGAACTTGGTAAACTTTCTTCAGGAGCAGCAGCTAACTTAGCAGGTATTCCCAAAGTTTTATTCCTTTCACAACTAGCAAAATATGACATCAGCACCTTCAAACTCACGGAGGCTGAACTGATTGAGGATTTAGCTCGTGCCTAATGTTGTTGTTGATACTTCGGCAGTACAGTATCTATACCAACTTAACTTATTTGATTTGTTATTTGATTTGTATAGTCAACTGATTATTCCATCTGGTGTAGCTTCTGAAATATCACAGGGGATTGCTCTCGGTGTTTCACTGCCTAACTTGAATACTTTTACATGGGTAAAAATTGTTCCTGTCTCTACCGAGCAACTGATTCCTACTTTACCCAATTTGGGTATGGGTGAGCGTGAAGTTATTTCCCTTGCTGTAAATATGCCGGATGCTCTAGCCATTTTAGACGATGGATTAGCTAGGGCTTATGCGAAGGAGTTAAATATTGCATTCACAGGTACTCTGGGTATTTTGCTCAAAGCAAAACAAGCAGGACATCTGAATATGATCTCCCCTTTGCTTGATCAGTTAAACTCTCTTGGTTTTCGTGTAGATTATGAAACACAGCGATTTATCTTAAAACTTGCAGGTGAAGATTCCTGACTTCTGAATCAAGTAGATATACCGTAAACTTTCGTATAGGAACTAGTTAAAATCTCAGGTAAAAAGGAGTTAAGAATGACACTAGAAGTAACAGATATTCAGACTTTAAAGAGCTATATCGATGGAGTAATGGAACGCGCTGACCATCACGCTGGAGATGTAAACGAAATTTGTCTGGCGCTTGCAGGTGCAATTGTCTGGAGAAAAGACGATGCTCCTATAGAAGTTAGGGTTCGTGACGGTGAAATCAAGAATCAACTCTGGGTCAAAATTAATCACACGCGCTATGCTTTCTCTTATAACCATACCACTGGTGAAATTGAATTGCGTCAGGGTTCCAGCAAGGGGAAAATTTTACATACCTTCTCGAATAAAACTCCTGTGAGCCAAGTAAAGCAAATTTTTGAGTCTTTATAGTTTTATCTAGTCGTAACTTGGGTTAGCGTAACCTAAGACCAATTTCTCTGAAAACCCTCTAACCTGCCATTATTAGATATAGCCTTAAAATGTACATCAGTTATGTTATTTAAGAGGCACATACATGACACAGCAAGAATTGTTAAATGAGTTTTTATCTCTTCCTGCTGAAGCACAGCGTCAAGTAATCGACTTTATTGCTTTTTTGCGACAAAGATATGCAGTAGTTGAACCTGCCTCTCAGTCGCCAGACTTTGACTTGATAAATGATAGCTTTATTGGGATGTGGAGCGATCGCCAAGATTTAGCTGATAGCACTGATTGGGTGCGCGGTGTTCGAGAAAATGAGTGGTCAAAGTCACATGACTAACTCAACCATTGTTGATACTGATATTCTAATTGATGCAGGTCGTGGTGTTATTGAAGCAGTAAAGTGTTTGCAAAATCTGAAAGCTAGTTCTGGCTTGGCAATTAGCATAATCACACAAATGGAACTAATGGTTGGTTGTCGTAACAAAGTAGAATTACAAACACTAGAAAATTTCCTCAAGCAGTTTTACATCATTAAGATTGACCAGGCTGTATCTGACACAGCAGTTGATTTATTGCGGTCTTATGGCTCAGTCATGGTTGGGTCATTCCTGATAGTCTTATTGCAGCTACAGCAATAGTGTGGAATTACCCATTTATCACAAAAAACCAACGCGATTACAGATTTATTCAAGGTTTAAACCTATTTCCATATCCATAACACTTAGAATAGCTAACGGCGCACTGTACCGGACAGATGGCAGATCAACGAATACATAATAATGATTAAGATTAAGATAGGTTAAGTCACACCAAATATAACTCCTAACTCAGCACGGGTTACGCTAACAAAATTAAAAGTATGGAACTATACTTAATTCGTCATGGCATCGCCGAAGACAAGGGATTAGGCATCAAAGATGAGGAGCGCAGCCTTACCAAAGAAGGAAGGCAAAAAACTGAGAAAGTTGCTCAGAAACTTGTTAAATTAGGTTTAAACTTTGATTTAATTCTCACCAGTCCCTTAGTGCGGGCGCGCCAAACGGCTGAAATCCTGATAGCAGAAAAACTAAGCTCCCAGTTAGAGGAATCTAGCCACCTCGCGCCCGATGGTCAAATTTCTAGTTGGCTCAAAGACTGGTTAGAACCAAGAAATTATTCCCAAAATACCCAACTGGCGCTAGTTGGACACGAACCTAATTTGAGCAATTGGGCAGAAATTCTCCTGTGGGGAGAAGCCAAAGCAAGCTTAGTCTTGAAAAAAGCAGGTATGATTGGGATAAAACTACCAGAAACAGGTTCTCCTCTGGGTCGGAGTCAGATGTTTTGGTTGACACCACCCAAGTACCTGCTATAACAGTTTTTCAACATTTTTGATTGTTGTTAGAACGGCTACTGTTATGGCGACAATAAATTTCTGGTAAGTTAGCTTGATCAGATATTTCACAAAGCGAATGGTGGTGCCATGATGGTGTGCGAATACAAGCCTGGTTTAGAAGGCATTCCCGCCGCCCAATCAAGTATCAGCTATGTTGATGGGCAAAAGGGAATACTAGAATATCGTGGCATTAGGATTGAAGAACTAGCAGAAAAAAGTACATTCTTAGAAACTGCTTATCTCTTAATCTGGGGTAAACTGCCAAACAAGGAAGAACTGGAAACATTTGAGCATGAAGTTCGTTACCACCGGCGGATAAAATACCGCATTCGGGACATGATGAAATGCTTTCCAGAAAGCGGCCACCCAATGGATGCCCTACAAGCTTCTGCTGCTGCTTTAGGTTTGTTTTATTCGCTCCGCGATTTGCACAATCCTGTCTACATTCGAGATTCGGTGGTGCGCCTGATAGCAACCATTCCCACGATGGTGGCGGCGTTCCAACTGATGCGAAAAGGCAATGATCCTGTGCGTCCCCGTGATGACTTAGACTACTCCGCCAACTTTCTATACATGCTCGATGAGCGAGAACCCGATCCTCTGATGGCGCGGATTTTTGATATCTGCTTGATACTTCAAGTCGAACATACAATGAATGCTTCCACTTTCAGTGCCAGGGTGACAGCTTCCACCTTAACCGATCCTTACGCTGTGGTTGCTAGTGCTGTGGGAACTTTGGGTGGGCCTCTGCATGGGGGAGCCAATGAAGAAGTAATTCAGATGTTGGAAAAAATTGGCTCTGTAGAAAATGTCCGTCCCTACATAGAGCATTGTCTGGAAACTAAATCTAAGATTATGGGCTTTGGACATCGTGTGTATAAAGTGAAAGACCCACGAGCCATAATTTTACAAGGACTAGCAGAGCAATTGTTTGAGAAGTTTGGCCATGACAAATTCTATGACATTGCTCAAGAAATGGAACGAGTGGTAGAAGAAAAACTCGGTAGCAAAGGGATTTATCCCAATATTGACTTTTATTCCGGTTTGGTGTATAGAAAGATGGGAATTCCCACCGACTTGTTTACGCCAATATTTGCGATCGCACGTGTTGCCGGTTGGCTAGCCCACTGGAAAGAACAACTAGCAGAAAACCGGATTTTCCGTCCTACCCAGGTTTACAACGGCCTGCACGAAGTTACTTATACCCCCATTGACAAACGGTAAATGGGCATGGGGCATTGGGCATTGGGCATTGGGCATTGGGTACAAGAGGCAGAGGTGCGGAGGGGCAGAGGGGCAGAGGGGAAAGACTTACTGCAACTTCTCCTCTGCTCCCCTGCCCCCCTGCTCCCCTGCTCCCCCGTCCCCTCAATAGCCAATCTCAATGCCAACCATAAGTAGAAGTTCTCATCTCGCTTCAGGGTGGTCAAACCATCCAACGATATACTAGGCATGGGAATTGGCAACAAATCTTCAATCGGACGTCATCACAGCAAAAATTATAAATGGGTGAATTTACAGGTATTAATTTAACTAATAGTTGTAATTCACCATGACTCGATGTCTTAAAGAGCGGAAACATGAATTCAGGAATTGACCTCCAAGGAACTTTTATTGAATCCCTCCGGGATTTAGGTATACCAGCAGGAACAGCCAAAGCGATTTGGATGCCCCTGCCAATGATACTGATGCTGATTGGAGCAACAGTGGGGGTATTAGTTGCTACTTGGCTAGAACGGAAAATTTCCGCCTCCGCACAGCAGCGAATTGGGCCAGAATACCAGGGGCCTTTTGGGTTGCTGGTGCCTGTAGCGGATGGTCTGAAGTTGGTATTTAAAGAAGATATAGTACCAGCCAAATCTGACCCCTGGCTGTTTACTCTTGGCCCAATTATTGTTGTAATTCCGGTGTTTCTGTCGTTCCTGATTGTGCCCTTTGGACAGAATATCGTAATTAGTAATGTGGGCATGGGCGTATTCTTGTGGATTGCCTTGTCAAGCATTCAACCCATTGGTTTGTTAATGGCTGGCTACGCATCTAATAATAAATACTCCCTCTTAGGGGGGTTGCGGGCAGCAGCGCAATCTATTAGTTATGAAATTCCTTTGTCGCTGGCGGTATTAGCGATCGCTATGATGTCTAATAGCCTCGACACGGTTGATATTGTCAATCAGCAGTCTGGCTACGGCATTCTAGGCTGGAACATTTGGCGACAACCAATTGGTTTTCTGATTTTTTGGATAGCCGCCCTCGCTGAATGCGAACGATTACCCTTTGACTTACCCGAAGCGGAAGAAGAAATCGTCGCCGGCTATCAGACTGAATACTCAGGGATGAAATTTGGTCTATTCTACCTGGGTTCATACGTTAACTTGATCCTTTCTTCCTTACTAGTAGCAATTCTCTACCTGGGCGGTTGGGACTTTCCTATTCCCCTCAACCTCATCGCTGGTTGGCTGGGAGTCAGCGAATTAAATCCCGTGTTCCAGATAGTAACTGCGGCTTTGGGTATCACGATGACCGTGTTCAAAGCCTATTTACTAGTGTTTGTTGCCATCCTGTTGCGCTGGACAGTGCCACGGGTACGGATTGACCAACTGTTAGATTTAGGATGGAAGTTTTTGTTACCGGTTGGTTTGGTTAATCTGCTATTAACCGCCGCCCTGAAACTAGCCTTTCCCTTCGCCTTCGGCGGGTAATGAGAGAGTTAGGAGTTATGAGTTATGAGTTATGAGTTATGAGTTATGAGTTATGAGTTTTTAATTAACTCCTCATTCCTCACTCCTAGCACCTTACTCCTAACTCCTCACTCCTCACTCCTAACTTTTATCACCTGAAGAGAGAGACACAAAATGCTAAAGTTCCTAAAACAAGTTGGTGATTACGCCAAAGAAACGGTACAAGCTGCGCGTTACATTGGTCAGGGACTTTCTGTCACCTTTGACCACATGCGGCGGCGTCCAATTACTGTACAGTACCCTTACGAGAAACTAATTCCTGGCGAACGGTTTCGCGGTAGGATTCACTTTGAATTTGATAAGTGCATCGCTTGCGAAGTTTGCGTTCGCGTTTGTCCAATTAACCTACCTGTAGTAGATTGGGAATACGACAAAGCCAGCAAAAAGAAAAAACTCAACCACTACAGCATTGACTTTGGAGTTTGTATCTTTTGCGGTAATTGTGTGGAATTTTGCCCCACTAACTGTCTATCTATGACAGAAGAATATGAGCTTGCCACTTACGATCGCCATGAATTGAACTATGACAGCGTAGCGCTAGGTCGTCTGCCGTATAAAGTAACAGACGATCCAATGGTTACACCACTACGCGAGCTAGTTTACCTACCCAAAGGTGTCCTTGAACCACATGGACTGCCCGCAGATGCGCCACGTGCAGGTGCGCGTCCAGAAGACTTGGTAGAACAAACAGAAAAATAAATGTCATTTGTCATTTGTCCATTGTCATTTGTCCTTTGTCCAATTGTTACTTGAGCAATGACTAATGACCAATGACTAATGACCAATGACCAATGACCAAAGACCAATGACCAGTGACAATTGACTAAGGACAAAAAACAGTGAATCTAGCAGAAGGAGTACAGTTAGTATCACTTGGCATACTGGGCGTGATGATGATTGGGGCAGCCATTGGTGTGGTGCTGTTCTCCAACATCGTCTATTCTGCCTTTTTGCTGGGGGGTGTGTTCATCAGCATAGCGGGAATCTACCTGTTGCTAAATGCTGATTTTGTTGCGGCTGCACAAATACTAATTTACGTTGGGGCGGTTAACGTGCTGATTTTGTTTGCCATTATGTTGGTGAACAAGCGGCAAAATTTTGTAGCATTTCCTAACTCTTGGGTGCGTAAAGTACTTACAGGTGTAGTCAGTGTAGGATTGTTTGGTCTTTTAAGTACGATGGTGCTGGCTACTCCTTGGGCGTACTCAACTCCTGCTGTAGCCGGTGGTGAAAGTTCTATTGTGTTGATTGGAGAACATTTCTTCACTGACTTTTTACTACCTTTTGAATTAGCTTCCATTTTGCTGCTGATAGCGATGGTAGGAGCAATTATTTTGGCACGTCGTGAGTATTTGCCAGATCAACTGACACGATCCAATGTGGGGCAAACTGTTTTGACTTTACAAGAACGCCCCAGAGAACTAGTATCAACAACCAGCGAAACAAAAGAGTAATATTTGCGACCGGAATCGTAGATAAATAGGCAGCTTTTTCAGGAGGGATACTCAGATTCATGCAACTCCAGTACTTTTTATTACTAGCAGCAGCTTTATTCTGCATCGGCATCTACGGTTTAATTACTAGCCGCAACGCTGTGCGGGTGCTGATGTCAATTGAATTACTGCTCAATGCTGTTAATCTGAATTTAATGGCATTTTCCAACTTCCTCGACTCAACATTAATTAAGGGTCAGGTTTTCACAGTATTTGTGATTACCGTGGCCGCAGCCGAGGCGGCGGTGGGTTTAGCGATCGTGCTGGCCATTTATCGCAACCGCGATACCGTCGATATGGAGCAGTTTAATCTCCTGAAGTGGTAATTGTGCGTGCAACTCAAGCAGGTAATCATTGCTTATAAAGCGCGGGATGCCCGGAGTAAACAATGGGCAGAAATCTGTGCGAAACAACTAGAAAGTCGCGATTGCCAAGTGTTGATGGGGCCTAGCGGGCCGAAAGACAACCCCTATCCAGTCTTTTTGGCTTCGGCGGGTCAACCAATCGATCTCGCTTTGGTTCTCGGTGGCGATGGTACTGTTTTAACTGGTGCCAGACATTTAGCCCCAGCTGGTATCCCAATTCTGGGAGTGAATGTGGGAGGTCATCTGGGGTTTTTAACTGAGTCAGTGGAAGAGTTTCAGGATACAGAGAAAGTTTGGGATCGACTGTTTGAGGATCGCTATGCTATCCAACGACGGATGATGTTGCAAGCTGCGGTGTATGAGGGTCATGGATCTAATTTGGAACCAGTAAGCGAACGTTATCTGGCTTTGAATGAATTCTGTGTCAAACCCGCCTCCGCCGACCGAATGATCACCTCAATTCTGGAAATGGAAATCGATGGTGAGGTAGTCGATCAATACGTCGGGGATGGGTTGATTATTTCCACTCCTACAGGTTCCACAGGTTACACCGTTTCTGCGAATGGGCCAATTATGCATGATGGTATGGAGGCGCTTACCATCACTCCTATTTGTGCAATGAGCCTTTCTAGTCGTCCCCTCGTTTTACCCCCTGGTTCTGTGGTGAGTATTTGGCCTTTGGGGGATTACGATTTGAGTACCAAGCTGTGGACAGATGGGGTTTTGGGAACTTCAATTTGGCCCGGACACCGTGTTGATGTGCGGATGGCAGAGTGTCGGGCTAAATTTATTATTTTGCGCGAGAACAATTCCTACTATCAGACGCTACGGGAGAAGTTGCTGTGGGCAGGTACAAGGGTTCACTACAGCAATAATCACCGTAATTAATTAAGTATTTTAGAGTGCATTTACCGCAGATTGCGTAGGCTACGCCTACGCAATCAAAATTACCCAAGCCCCTGGATTCATCTGGGGGCTTTCTATAGGATTACTATTTGATTTTTGAACAACACGTAGGGTGTGTTATCGCGAAGCGTAACGCACCATTTTCAAGGCTTTGGTGCGTTAGACTAAAGTCATAACGCACCCTACAAATACTTAATTTTTTTCAGAAATCAAACCGGATTCCTATAGTTAGGGAGAGAAACCTATACATCCCACTTTCCGCACCCCCAAGTGTCACAAACGGAAATTACTGAGAGAAAAAAGGCAAGCAAGAATAAAAACAGACATATTTAGACAAAAAAGGGATTTGAGCAGCCATGAATCACCACAAATGGCATCAAAATCTATTATCAATAAGGAGTAGTAAGAACTGATGGCAGATAGATTCGGATGAGATAAATAAATGAAGACGTTCAACGCTGAAATCATAAATTAGAATAATGAATTAAAGTAACAAAACTAGATTTTTGGCATAGTAAATTAGAGCTATAGGAATCCTATTTGATTTTTGAAAAAGAGTACGAGATAATACGGCTGAGTGAACAAGTGTAAAAGCAGACTATGATAAACCAGCATCTACAAAGTGCAACACTAAAGACAGAAGTAGCAACTGCGATCGCTGAGTTAACTGATAGCTACTATCCTTTTGCATCAAATGTTCTACTATTTTTGTTATCCGAGCTAGAAGTTCTTCTTTCTCCCTCGAAAGTTCCTGCATAATTCCCTCCATTAATCAAATAATTACCCTAATTATAAACAATCTCCCTCACCCTTCTCTACGTTAAAAAAAAGGCGGGCCTTTCAGCCCACCCCATACTATTTTGAGAATATTCTGTTGCTATTAACCCAACAATTGTTTAGCCTTAGCTAATACATTATCAACGCTAAAGCCAAACTTCTCTAAACAAACATTGCCTGGAGCCGAAGCACCAAAGCGATCGATACTAACGCAATCGCCTTCGGTTCCCACGTATTTGTGCCAACCGAAACTGCTACCAGCTTCTACAGACAAACGCTTGGTGACAGCTTTCGGCAGAATGGACTCTTTATAAGCCGCATCCTGTGCTTCAAACAGTTCCCATGAAGGTAGCGAGACGACACGAACTTTCTTGCCTTCGGCTGTAAGTTTTTCGGCTGCGCCGACGGCGAGGCTCAATTCTGAACCAGTACCAATCAAGATGAGATCGGGTGTACCTTCGCTATCCACCACGGTGTATCCACCCTTGGCTACGCCCTCAACCGATGTACCTGCCAAGTTGGGAACGTTTTGACGGGTGAACGCCAATAGAGACGGAGCATTTTCCTTTGCTTTCTCGATCGCTATTTTATAAGCGCCAGAGGTTTCGTTACCGTCTGCGGGACGAAACACTAATAAATTAGGAATGGCACGCAAGGAAGCGAGAGTTTCAATGGGTTGGTGTGTCGGGCCATCTTCACCTTGTCCAATGGAATCGTGAGTCATCACCCAAATCGAGCCAGCTTGGGAAAGGGCGGATAAGCGGATGGCAGCACGCATATAGTCTGTGAAGATTAAGAAGGTAGCACCGTAGGGAATTAATCCCGAACTGTGCAGCGCTATACCATTACAGATTGCGCCCATACCATGTTCCCGCACACCAAAGTGGATGTTGGGGTTTTGGTATTCTCCTTTTTTGAAGTCGCCCTTGCCTTTGATTTCGGTCAAGTTGGAGTGGGTTAAGTCAGCCGAACCACCAATCAATTCAGGTAAAACTGCCGCTAGTTTGTTGAGGCAGGTTTCTGAGTGTTTGCGGGTAGGTAGTCCTTTGTCTTCTGGGGTGTAAGTGGGTAGTACCTTGTCCCAGCCATCGGGTAGTTTGCTGCTAATGTAGCGTTCAAACTCAGCCGCTTCTTGAGGATACTTAGCTTTGTAGTCAGCAAATGTTTTGTTCCAGTCGCTTTCGTAGCCTGCACCGCGCTCAACTGCTTTACGTGTGTGGTTGAGGGCATTTTCTGGAACTACGAAAGGCTCGTATTCCCAACCCAAATTCTTCCGAGTCAAAGCTATTTCGTCTCCACCAAGGGCAGCACCGTGAACGCCAGCGGTGTTGGCTTTATTGGGGGAACCATAACCGATGATGGTTGTCACCTTAATCATTGATGGTTTATCGGTGACAGATTTAGCTTCTTCAATTGCTTTGGCGATCGCTTCTAAATCGGTATTGCCATCTTTGACGTGCAAAACGTGCCAACCGTAAGCTTCAAAGCGCTTGGAAACATCTTCGGTGAATGCCACATCTGTGGAACCGTCGATAGAAATGTGGTTGTCGTCGTACAGAGCAATGAGTTTGCCTAATCCCAAGTGTCCTGCGAAAGAAGCAGCTTCACCAGAAATACCTTCCATGTTGCAACCGTCACCTAAAATTACGTAGGTGTAATGGTCAACAATCTTGGTATCGGGTTTGTTAAATTTAGCGGCAAGGTGCGCTTCGGCGATCGCTAAACCGACTCCATTGGCAATTCCTTGACCCAAGGGGCCAGTGGTGACTTCCACGCCTGGGGTCATGAAGTTTTCGGGGTGTCCAGGGGTTTTCGATTCCCATTGACGGAATTGCTTGATATCTTCAATGGTGACGCTATCGTAGCCTGTCAAATAAAGCAGGGCGTACTGCAACATCGAGCCATGACCGGCAGATAAGACAAAGCGATCGCGATTAAACCATTTGGGATTCTTGGGATTAAACTTCAAAAAGCGATCCCAAAGGACAAAAGCCATCGGAGCCGCGCCCATTGGTAGTCCTGGGTGTCCCGATTTAGCCTTTTCTACGGCATCAACAGCCAAGAAGCGGATCGAGTTAATAGCCAGTTCTTCGACAGACAATTCTTTGGCGGATTGGGTTGCAACAGTCATAATCTCTTGTTTTTAACGACGGGTTAGCACTCTTCGTAGCTTCTTTTGCTGGGGTTATTTTAGATTCCCCACAGTATCCTCATCATCCCACTCCCACTTGTCGATGGACAAGCGGGATCTCCTGAGTTTCTGGTGATAAATCAAGCAGATAATTGGGTCATGCTGAACGCTTAAGTTATATCGGAATGATATTTCTGATACTTTGGGCATCCCTTCTCTGCGAGACGCTACGCCAACGGCTTCTCCTAACGGAGACGCTGCGCGTTAGCGGAGCTTTCGCTTTAGCGATACGCTCAGGGCAAGTGGGCATTGGGCAAACGAGCAGGTCGGATTAAACTACTGAATTCTGAATTCTGAATTCTGCCTCCTGCCTCCTGCCTCCTGCCTCCTAACTTCTTTTAAACGTATTTCTTAAACGCCAGTGTGACATTATGACCGCCAAACCCAAAGGAATTGGATATTGCCACCTCGACTTTTTGAGCGCGGCTAGAGTGAGGCACGTAATCTAAGTCACACTCTGGATCGGGATTTTCCAGGTTGATTGTCGGTGGAATTTGGTCATTAGCGATCGCTAACACTGTTGCGACTGCTTCAATACCTCCAGAACCGCCCAATAAATGACCTGTCATCGATTTGGTGGAGCTAATTGCCACCTTATAGGCGTGTTCTCCCAAGGCTTTTTTGATTGCTGAGGTTTCAGTTGAATCATTAGCCGGGGTACTAGTGCCGTGGGCGTTAATATAGCTAATTTCTTCGGGAGTTATGCCAGCATCTTTAAGAGCCAGTTCGATCGCTCTAGCGGCTCCGAGTCCACCGGGTACGGGGGAGGTTATGTGGTAGGCATCACAGGTCATGCCATAACCAATCATTTCGGCATAAATGTGAGCACCACGACTTAGGGCGTGTTGCAGTTCTTCGAGAATTAAAATTCCTGAACCTTCACCCAAGACAAATCCGTTGCGATCGCGGTCAAAGGGACGGCAAGCATGAGCCGGGTCATCATTGTTAAAAGAGAGTGCTTTGCAAGCAGCGAACCCAGCTATCGATAATGGTGTGACAGCTGCCTCCGTTCCACCGCAAATCATCGCCTGGGCATATCCCCCTTGAATTAAGCGAAAAGCATCTCCAATGGCGTTAGAACCAGCGGCACAGGCAGTTACAGGACAAGAGTTTGGCCCTTTAGCACCCGTATGAATTGCCGTTAATCCTGCGGCCATATTGGCGATCATCATCGGAATCATGAATGGACTACAGCGATCGGGGCCACGGTTGAGGTAGATAGTTTGCTGGTCTTCTAATACCTTAATGCCACCAACCCCAGAACCGATCATCACACCTACCTGTTCTGCATTCAGGTCATTGATCGCTAACTCCGAGTTAGCTAGAGCCTGTTTTGCTGCCGCAACCCCAAATTGGGAAAATCGATCCATGCGCTTGGCCTCTTTGCGCTCCAAGTAATCATGCGGATCGAAGTTTTTTACCTCACCAGCAATCCGGCAATCATGGCGAGACGCATCAAATAATGTGATGAAGTCAATGCCATTGCGTCCACTCAATAATCCATTCCAATATTCTGTTGCTGTGTTACCTATAGGTGTAATCGCGCCAACACCAGTTACAACAACGCGTTTACGTGTATGATCTGTCATGATTCAGTTAAAAATGGCGAAAAAGCAGCAGGCAAAAAATTTGAGGTTAGCGACTAGGTACTGGTGAGCCAGCGCGGTCTTAAAGGTTTCCTTTACGAGCGACTGGCATCGGATTTGCTGACTTCAAGTGACTGTCGTTAACGTCAGCATTAGTGACATTAGCAGCGTCAAGCGAAGAGTGGCTAGATATTAGAGAAAAATCTCCCCAATCCCAATCCCCAATTCCAATCCCCAGTTAAGCTGAGGCGGTAACTTTGTTATTGATGTAATCTACTGCGTCTTGAACGGATGTAATCTGCTCCGCAGCTTCGTCGGGAATTTCGATATCAAATTCTTCTTCCAAAGCCATCACCAACTCAACGGTATCGAGAGAATCTGCTCCCAGGTCTTCCATAAACTTGGCTTGTGGTGTGACTTTATCTGGGGGATCAACACTCAGTTGTTCGATAACGATTTTCTTGACCTTTTCAAAAAGTTCCGCTTGGCTCATAAATAAAAGTCCTTAACCACTTGCTACGATCTGCTCTTTAGAGGAGACATTGTTTTGAGCATATACATCTTATCGTCAAGCGCGATCGCCCGCATACTTCCAAGGGTTTTTCTGTTAGAAAACCTCTCCCATTCCTAAAATAAATGAGGTAAGTTTTCTGGGAACACTTGAGCAGTAGAGCGTGCTACGCCATCGCCAATACCGTGTAAATGCTTTGGTTTTCCAATTATTGCTAAAATTTTTTACAATGTCTCGATCAGTATTTACAGCCTTGCTAGCAATTAAGAATATGTAGATGCCGCGACCCTTTAACCTAGACGCTTAAAGGGTAGCTAAACGTCAAACATCAGAACTTTAGTGCTAACAAGGGAATGATAAAACAGTTATTGTTTAGAGCGATCGCTCTAACCCAAACATACTTCTATGCTACCTCAGACACTGAAATACGCTTACTTCCCCGGTTGTGTTGCTCAAGGGGCCTGTCGAGAACTTTACCAATCAACTCAAGCGCTTACCCAAGCATTGGGTATTGAACTAGTTGAACTTAAAAAAGCTGCGTGCTGCGGTTCCGGCACATTTAAAGAAGATTCGCAACTGCTAGAAGATACAGTCAACGCTAGAAATATTGCCCTAGCAGAAGAATTAAATCTACCCTTACTCACCCATTGCAGCACTTGTCAAGGTGTTATCGGTCACGTAAACGAACACCTGAAGGAATGCCAAACAACTAACCCTGTTTACATTGAACAGGTTAATGGCTTGCTACATAAAGAAGGCTGTTCGCCTTATCGCGGCAGTACTGACGTTAAACATCTTCTTTACGCCTTAGTGACAGATTACGGTTTAGAGGAAATTACCAAACGTGTCACCCGAAAGTTAACTGGATTAAAATGTGCGGCTTTTTATGGCTGTTATCTCCTCCGCGCCCAAAAATCTATGCCTGATGACGACCCTTTCCAACCGGAAGCGATGGAAAATATGTTTCGGGCAGTGGGTGCAACACCAATTTATTACCGAGGTAGGACACAATGTTGTGGTTGGCCGCTTTCTAGTTATGCCACTACCCAATCTTTTAAGATGGCGGGGATGCATATTCAGGACGCTTTAGCATCTGGGGCTGACTGTATAGTTACGCCTTGTCCTCTGTGCCACTTAAATTTAGATTCGCGTCAGCCAGAGGTAGAAAAGGTGATTGAACAAAAGCTAGGTTTACCAGTGTTGCATTTACCCCAGTTGATTGCTTTGGCACTTGGCGTTAGTCCAAAAGAACTGGGTTTAGACCGTCACATTGTTTCCACAAAGCCAGTGTTGGAAAAATTAGGATTTTAGTTTTAGGACTAGCCCTTTTAATCTGACTGGTAAAATCTCTTTTTTCTCTCTGCGCCCTCCGCGTCTCTGCGGTTCAAAAGTCTTTTATTTAACCACAGAGGCGCAGAGAACACAGAGTTAAGAGGTTAAAGAGAGTTTATTGAGCAAAATTTTACCCACCTTGAAAGGCTAGTTGTAATACCAATTTGAAAAAAGAATGCGACAAATAGACCATTTGTAGAGACGCGATTCATCGCGTCTTTACCCAAGAATGTGTTGCAATCATTAATTGAATTGGTATAAGTTTATGGAGTACAAGGGGCTTAGAGGTTGTTTGAAAAGTGTTTGGGTGTGATTTTAATTACCCCCTTTAATCCCCCCGATGTATTGGGCTACGGTGTACACACAAGTATGACCAGCATAGGTTTCAACTCTTTTAGTAGTTTCGTAGTAGTTTCGTAGGGTGCGTTATGGACGCAAGTCCTAACGCACCGAAATCATTGACGGTGCGTTACGCTGGCGCGATAACACACCCTACCAAACTTTCTGCATATACATTTGAGTTTTTTCTGGCTACTTTTTGTCTAAGTCGCAATAAGTAGAATAAGCTTGAGTTTTATATATTAAACACAATCATGAAAAAGGTTTTATATGGAGAGAAAATTAGTAATTAGACAGTTTTACAAAGAAAAAATCAGAACTGATTTTGAATATAATATTTGCGAGACTTTTCAAGAAAAATTTGAAATAGGATGTGTTATTTTTACTCCTGAAGATACATTTAAGGATGAAGCTATTAACATTCAAGAATTTGCTATTAAAGCTTTAAAAGAAGAAGTACCAGCAGGTATTTTGAATGCTTTTAAACGACATATTTGGTACGCAAAACGCGCTGCAAGTGAAATACGTGTTTTTAAAATCTCTATCAATAAAGTTATAAGTTTCGCTATTTGTATCCACGGTTATGTAGATGATGGGTGGGATAATAGCGGTGACTTTATTGAAATTTACGATGAGCAAGGTGAACTAATGGGATCGAAGATATTAGGTGAAGAAGATTGGGAAAAATGGAGATGGATAGATCGCCCAATTCTATCTAATGATTTTCACTCATTTGCACCTCCTTGGTTAGAGGAAGGAATATTGTAGAAGATATTAGATACGGTCATCTTCTTCGGAGCGCCCGCATTCAGTAGCGTAATTGCTGTAGCTGAGGATGTCAGTTTGAGTGTGCTCATTCCTGGAATTAGATTTACTATCTAAGGCTTTTAATAGAGACTTTCAAAAATTGCCGAAGGATTCAGAGCAAAGCAAGAATAGCTGCGCTAAGGCGTTAGTCGTACAGAATAACCTTTTTGTATTCTGTACGACTAACGCCTTTATTCTATTTTGATAAAAAAATTTCCAAAATTAACCAACTTAATATAAGATTGGTAATTTTGGATAACTTTAATTAAACTCTAATTTTGAGAATCGCTTTGGTATTAGCTTTGTAAAGTCAACGCTTCTTTTTCAATGTTTTCATCCATCCAAGAAAACATATCGCCAATTGATTTAACCATATCTTCAACTCCTTCACGGAAGAGTTCAACATCTTCCTCAGACTTGGTATAAATTTGGGCTACTTGAATCAATTCGTCTGTATGTTCTGGATCTAAGTGGCAGTGGAGATGGAAATATTCGATGGTATGGTCATCAATACCTTTAAATATCTTACGAAGTCCTTCGATATATTTGATGAAAATTCCAGGTAATACTTGCTCAATTGCTGCAAATCTTCCTAAAGAGCGTACTATAGGTTCATCATCACAAAATTCAAATTTCTTAAAGCGTAATGCCGGAATTAAAAACGCTCCATCATCAGCATTGATATCAATCTGAGGGCAATCAATACCTTTCATAAAACGCATAAATAATGCTACATGAGCAAGGTCTGAGTTGAGTTCTCCATGCTCTGTAAATGCATTTTCTAGCATAATCGTTCTAGCATGGTAACTATCCATTTTAGACGCAACTTTCAGAAAAGCCATATTGAATCTGTTTGAGCCAGGTAGCATTTTCATTGCAAACTGGCGGATTGCATCTTGTGAAAATTCTCCTTTGGCAAAGCGTTGAACAAAGGGATGTAGAGACAAATCCTGTGCTGTTGTGAGTTCTAACAAAACTTGCTGTAATTGATTGGATATCTTAGTATCCAAAGAAAGAATTGTAGTCATTATTCTAGGGGAGAAGTGGATTTTTATTGATGCTTAATTGTCTAATTGGGCGTGAATGTCTGGACAATTATTCACGCAGTTTGCATAGCGAAAAGTGCATACTCTTTGTAACTATGTTTCAGAGTATGTTTGCAAATGCTTATTAACGAAGTGAACTCACTTCAGTTACTTGGTTGACTGATTTGATGCGAATAATGGAAAATTACTCAGGCAGTTTGCATAGTAAAATTTGCATACCCTTTGTAACCATACTTCACAAGTTATTTGCAAATCCTTATTTCGGTTAGGATAAGCTTGTAAATTGACATTATCTTCAACAATTGAGGCTAAACTTTAACTAGAATGCGTTCCAAAAATTTTTTTGGTTAACTGAACTGTATGCATAGTTATTATGAATAATTTGTTACCCTCTTTTGCAAAATAATTCAGTACAAGTTCGTAATTTATCCTAATAAAAATTCTAGTGCTTTATTTTTTTATACGCAAATAAAAAAGAATCATTAACTAAATCTTTACTTTTTTCTACAACTTTCTAAAGTTGGTATAAAATTATCAAGCAACTTTTGTTTGTCATCTGTCAATAGGAATAAAAACTAAAATCTTCTTGAATAAGAATACAGAATGGGACGTGCAAGATTCACGCCCCACAAGAGTTATTTTGAATTTGGTTATAGCGGTTTTCGGTGAGGTACAAGAACCCCATCCCCCTCTCCGCTCTTCGAGAGGGGGCTAAGATGTACCTCATGTGATTAGGAAACGCTATATGTAATTTAGATAACTTTCAGCTTAATCATTGCTATTTTTGAATTGACGTTGCAATTGTTTTAGCGATTGATACATATCTGGCAGGCGGCCATAGACAGCACATACCTTGAGATATAGTTTGTAAGGAAGGGCTGGAGTTCCGCAGACAACTTCTCCTGGTGCAACATCGCTGTGAATTCCAGTTTGAGCAGATGTCATTGACCCATCTCCCATCTTCACTTGATTGACTATTCCTGTTTGTCCAGCTAAGATAACGCGATTTCCCAGTTTAACACCTCCGGCCATGCCAACCTGACCTGCGATCGCACAGCCAGAACCAATTTGGCAACCGTGACCTATTTGCACTAAGTTATCAATCACTGTATTGCGACCTACCCGTGTTTCTCCGACTGCTGGGCGGTCAATGCCAGTGTTACAGCCAACTTCTACACCATCTTCTAAGACTGTATAGCCTGATTGTTCCATTTTGAACCAACCAGTACGGGTAGGAACAAAACCAAAGCCTTCTGCACCAATGACAGCACCACTGTGAATGACGCAATCTGCACCAATACGGGTGCGTTCGTGGATGGTACAGTTGGCGTGTAAGGTGGTGCGATCGCCTATTTTGGCATCTGGATAAATCACTACATTGGGATGAATGATTGCACCATTACCAATTTCTACCCCTTGTTGAATCACAGCATGGGGGCCAATATAAACATCACTACCAACTTTTGCGGTGGAGTGAATCACAGCGGTAGGATGAATTTCTGGGGTAGGGCGATATGGTTGATAAAAAAGTGCGATCGCTTTGGCAAACAATAATCGCGGATCTGGGGTTGCTAGCCAGACAATACCCCTCTCTTGTGCAAGCGCCTGTAATTTTTCGTCCTGGGGCAAAATTAAAGCACTAGCATTGGTATTGCCGACAAAAGATTTAAATTTTGCACTTTCTATGTAACCGATCGTACCGTTGGTAGCTTCATCAATGGCTGCTACCCCTGTAATTTCTGGGTCTTGGTCTGGGTTACTATTCAGGCTATGATTGGTAGCCACGTCACCAAATTGACGGAGGATTTCGCTGAATTTCATTGTTGGGTGTGTTCAAAATTGATCTACAATTGCAAGATAATTTTCCCTCTTTATGATCCAATAGAATAATTTTGTAGATGCGTAGCGATCAAACAATCAGACTGTTCCTAGCTTCGCTTCAGGTTGGATTACTCTACTGACATTCTTCGGTTGATGGCTCTCGTGAGCTTACTTTCACTGAATCTTGTCTCAGTAGCGTCTTGAGGCGTTGATTATCTTCGGCAGCGATCGTTTCACCGTAGTGATGAAGTTGAAAAAGCTGGCAATAACGGTTTTGTTTGCCGCAAATCAAGCAGCCATAGGCATGATTACCGTTACTACCGCATAACCGATGTCCCATCACCGGGCCGAGAGAAATATTTTGCTCGCTAGCAACAGTGCTAAGAATTGAGCGCAGTTTTGACTCGAACTCCAATGACAAGTTTTGCTTACGTCCTGGTTGTGTGCGATCCCATTCTGGAACGATTAATTCTTGTTTTAACAGACTTGCTTCAATCTCTTCAGACATCACAAGCCCGGACAGAATAACATGATGGGAAACATGGGGCAATAGTGTACGTGCTAATTGCCACATTAAGGTTTCATCAAACCACTCTTCAACTAGTGGACGCAGATACCAACAACAGGGAATGCCAAGGTTTACTAAATCTTGTAACAACTGTACCCGACTCTGAATTGAGGCTTGCTCATAGCCTGGTTTCAAGGGTGGTAGACTGACAAAAACAGTGACTCGAAGTGAATGAGGTCGCTCTAGAGTTGTTTTGAGGCGCTCTAGAAAAGATTGACCAGGATGGACTTTGGTAGTTATGTAGACTATATTGGCGGCTTTGCGGTCAATCAGTGCATCCAGAATTGATAGTACACGTTCTCGATGGGCTGGAATAAAGGGGTCAGAGTAATCGCATAGTGAAATTGGAAAGCCCTTTTGTCCCTCCTGGGTAGCAAAAATGTGTTCTAGCAAAAGATCGAGCAAGTTAACCGGATCTGAGACATCCTGAAAGTTTTGTGGATAATGATGCCATTCACGGTCTTGATGACAGACACAATAGGCACATTCAATCGGGCAACGGTTCTGGACATTTGGTAGAAATGGATTGAGGCTGAAGTATTTTACAGCACGCTCCTCATCAGGAACACCAAGTACTGGAAAGCCATGCAGCATATACTGGCTTCCCTGCAACGTAATTTCAGACTCAGCATTTTTATCAGTATTCATATATTTTTTATGAAAAAATAATACACCCGGAAAAATTTGTCTTCTCTAGGGTGGCTGGTGTGAATATAGAGTGGCAAGGTGGGAAATGCTGGAGGATTAGTATTAATTTTGATAAGTAAATATAGTTAAGTAGCGATCGCTTGTTCTAAAGAACTGGTAAATGGGTTCGGGTTAATACGGAGACTCTGTTGCTAGTACGCTTTAAGAGTAGGGGTATACTACGATGCATTGGTGTCAACTTAACGTGAAACCGTTTGTCCGCCGGGAATTGAAATTCCCGTCTCATAGCTAAAGTCATCTGAAGATGACTAAATATAGCCAAAAATCTCCAGTCTACTTCAGTAGACTTAAGCTAAAAGCCAAAGAAATTTATGCCCGGGCGGGCATGGAAGCCAACAAATAAACTATTTCCAGCTTAAGTTGACACCTATGACTACGATGTATATACAAATGCTAAAATCTAACTTGATAAGTATTTTGTTGCTGTTTTCAACCTTTTTTCTACTCTAATACAGTAATTTTGAATAGTAGCTTTATTTTTGCCAGTTTGTACTAGCAATATAATTAATAAAAAAATAGAAATCATTTATCTTCTAGAAAGTTCGAGTTTTGAAATGATTAATAATATCCAAGAATTAAAAGAGCGTTTGTTTACGAGTGGAATAGTAAAAGATGAGCAAGAGCTACAAGGATGTACCCCAGAGGAAATTGCATACATTGAGAGTAAATATGGGGTTTTGCCAAGAACTTACAGGGAAATCTTAGGCTTACTTGGGCATAGGGCTGGAAAGCTTATTAGAGGATCAGAATTTGAGTTTTATTTCGATCAACTTATTAAAATGAATGAGTGGAAGCAAGAGATTATCCTTGAGTCCATTGCTGAGGGGGAAGAATGTACACCTTTACCTAAAAATGCTTTCTGTATCTGTGCTTTACATGGAGATCCGTGGTTTATTATTGCCAATGGACAAGATGACTGTTCTGTTTATTTTCTACATGACGATGGCATCACAATCAAAGAGTCCAGTAAATCTGTGATGGATTGGATAGAGGGATTTGTAGAACAAGTTGAATATTTGATAAGGAGAGAACTAAGATAAAATTTTCAAGTTGTATTTCTGAGAATAAACTTTAACGATAACCCTTATATAAGTCCGCTACATTAATTTTGATAAATTCGTAGTAAGGACTTTAGTCCTTATTTTCTAAGAACTAAAGTGCTGATTACTAACTATCGTAAACTGTCATAATCCCTGTGGAGTACTAGTACAGCACGGCGGAAGTCAACTACCCATCCTAAATCAATAAAACCCTTGCGGTATAGGAATTACGAATTACGAATTACGAATTACGAATTAGTCGCCATTGCCACGCCTGCTAAATACCCGGTTGTCCAAGCACTTTGGAAGTTAAATCCACCGGTAACGCCATCAATATCTAAGATTTCTCCGGCAAAATAAAGACCAGGAACTAACCGACTTTCCATTGTCTTGAAGTTGACTTCTTTGAGCTTGACACCGCCACAGGTAACAAATTCTTCTTTGAAGGCTCCTTTACCGTTGATTAAGTATTGTCCCTGAGTAAGTTCTTGCACCAGTTGATTTAAGGTTTTACTAGATATTTCTGCCCAACGGTCTTCTGTAGTAATTCCTGCACGGGCAATGATATATTGCCAGAGACGATGGGGTAGATCGACTCCGCGATGCAATGCGATCGCTTTCTTTCCCCATTCATCTTTAACTGCTAAAACTTTTTCTCGCACTTCTTCTTGGTGCAAATTAGGCAACCAATTAATCAATAATGTGGCTTGATAGCGGCTTTCGTGCAGAACTCTCGCACCCCAAGCCGAAAGCTTCAAAACAGCGGGGCCACTCAAACCCCAGTGGGTAATTAGCAATGGCCCAGTTTGTTGTAATTGGGATTTTCCGCCCGCAGATAACCGCAATTGAGCAGGGTTAACGCTAACTCCAGCCAATTCCCGCAATTTTGGATCGACAATGTTGAAGGTAAATAACGAGGGTACTGGCGGTTCAATTTGATGACCTAACTCTCGGACAATTTTATAACCCGCAAGGCTGCTACCGGTTGCCAAAAGTAGGCGATCGCATTTAATTGTCTCTCCCGACTTCAGAAGAATATCAAAACCCCCGTCTGCTGCGGTTCTCACCGAAGTTACGTGTGTACCGATACGGAGTTTTACCCCAGATTTCGCCACTGCTTTAATTAGACATTCCACAATGGTTTCTGAAGTATTGGTGACAGGAAACATCCGGCCATCAGCTTCCGTTTTAAGATAGACTCCACCAGCAGCAAACCAAGCTACTGTATCTTGAGGCCCAAACCGAGTCAAAGCACCCCGCAAAGCTTTTGCACCTCTGGGGTAATTTTGCACTAACTCCTCTGGTTCAAAGCAAGCGTGAGTGACGTTGCAGCGTCCGCCACCAGAAATTAGCACTTTCGCTAGGGGTTGGCGACTGGCTTCGAGTAAAGTAACTTGGGCATCAGGATTGGCTTTAGCACAAGCGATCGCGCCAAAAAATCCTGCTGCCCCACCCCCAATAACTACAATTTGTAACGGTAACAATTTCAAAAATGTCTCTTTTACAGCACCTACTTTCTAGGCTAGCTGTTATTTTCACTCTTCATCAGGTTCAAAGTCGTCTTTTGTCGCACCGCAAGTTGGACACGACCAATCTTCTGGTATATCTTCAAAGGCTGTTCCCGGTGCTATGTCGCTATCTGGATCGCCTTCTGCTGGGTCATATATATAGCCACAAACAGTACATTTATACTTTGCCATGTTCCTTTCCTCTCGTAAATTGTTGGCATTGCTTCCCTATTAAATACTTTTGGCAATGAGTCAAAATAGGCAAGCTACAATTCTTAAACGAGACTACGGCATGAAAATCAAACCGCTTCGCAAAGTCATTAGTCAAATGACTAAAAACGCCACCATGTCCTTTGGGCGTAACTGATAATTCCGATCGCGATCGCCCCAAGTAGCAGTAGCCAAATAATTCCACCTGGGATAAAAGTCAGAATACCAATACCTCTCAGTACCCAGACGGCAACGCTAATGCCCAGAAGTGTACCAAAAATCTGGATTAATTTACGATTTAAAGAAGATTGACTCACCTAATTTTCCTCTAAATTCAACAGACATTACACTTGATATTGATAATTAAAATATGAAGTTACGATGAAGTTGCACTTTCATCAGAAATAACACGTAAAACCGAGAGATACTATCCAAACGTTAGGGTAAGGTACTTGATGTTAAATCGTGTTTGTGCCATTCTAGCTGTTAACAACGCAGTTTTTCATCTACAAATATTATTTTGACAAAACTCACTGAAGTATTAATTATGTTAATTGTGATAAGAAACACAGTTTTTACAGTAAAGTAACTGAAATGATGAGCAAAAAATCATCCTTTCCGGAAAAGATAAGTATTAAACTGGAACTAATTTAATAATGGGTTGGATCTAAATCAAGTTTTATGGCTTGTAGTTTCAACTCTATTTAGGTGGATGAGTTGAGGAGTAACTTAATCATTATGTCTGCGTCTTATATATCAGATTCAATTATTGCAGGTTCAGATATGGCTTGGAGTCAAGACAAGCAAAAGTTGCTGGTACAGGGTGAAATTCTGCTAGAAACGCGATCGCACAAGCTATCGGGTGGCGCGGTGACAGCCTGGATGTATTTGCCGATGGTGCGATCGCACGTTTGGCAGCAATTAACTGATTATCCCCGCTGGGTGCAATATTTTCCCGATATCACCAAGAGTGAGGTAATACATAAAGGTGAAGTCAAACGTCTGTATCAAGCAGCACAAAAAGCTTTCTTCTTTTTCACCGCTCAAGTGGAAATTTACCTCAATGTTGTAGAAGTGCTGGGGCAGCAAATCCAATTTCGTATGGTAAATGGGACTTTTGAGGACTTTAACGCCAATTTAGAACTACAAGATTGTGGTAATGGCACAATACTTGCTTATACTGTGCAAGCGACACCTCTAATTCCGATTCCATCTATTTTTATTCAACAAGCGATGAATTTAGAGTTGCCTGCAAATATGCGTAAAATGCGACAAGTTATGTGTAAGACTCAATCAAAAGTTTAGGCATTACTGATTGGATTTTCACTTTACCTATAGATAATTCAAAAACCCGCTCTCTGTCAGAAAACGGGTTTTTGTGTGTGATTTATCAAAACAGAATTCAGGAGTCAGGAGCCAGAATTCAGAATGAATTGTGAAGGAAAGAGCGCATGACTCAAAGGGTTAAATACCCCCACTGATAGCGAATATTTTCGAGTCGCGTCTTGATTCTGACTCCTGAATTCTGACTCCTGAATTCTTCTTCAAGAGGTGTAATTATCCGGTAAAGACTTCAACTGGTAAACGGCTAAACGACAACCTTTCATTTTGTACATCTACAAAGATGGTGTTACCGTCGTTGAATTCGCCGCGCAAGATGGATTTAGCAATTTGAGTTTCTAACTCTCGCTGAATCGCCCGCTTCAGTGGACGCGCCCCATACACTGGGTCGTACCCTACTTCTGCTAAAAAGTCAAGCGCAGAATCCGATAGTTTGAGAGATATTTTGCGATCGCTCAATCTTTGCCGCAATCTTTCCACTTGCAATAGAACGATTTGCCGCAATTCCTTCTTATCCAAACCGTGGAAGATGATGATTTCGTCAATCCGGTTCAGGAACTCTGGACGGAAGCTATTTCGCATTGCTTCCATGACTCGACGCTGCATTTCGTCGTAGTGGGCGTTATCCCCAGCGATATCAAGAATGTACTGCGAACCAATGTTGCTGGTCATGATGATAATAGCGTTCTTAAAGTCCACCTTATGACCTTGGGCATCAGTGACACGACCATCATCGAGAATTTGCAAGAAGATATTGAAGACATCGGGGTGGGCTTTCTCGATTTCGTCGAAGAGAATCACTGAGTAAGGACGGCGACGAATCGCTTCTGTAAGTTGTCCGCCTTCTTCGTAACCCACGTATCCTGGAGGCGCACCGATTAAACGAGAAACGGCGTGTTTCTCCATGTACTCAGACATATCGATTCGCACCAGCGCATCTTCGCTATCGAACATATACGCAGCCAGCGCTTTCGCCAACTCGGTTTTACCCACACCCGTAGGCCCAAGGAAAATAAAGCTAGCGATGGGACGATTCGGATCGGCTAATCCAGCGCGCGATCGCTGAATTGCATCGGCTACGGCTGTGACTGCTTCTTCTTGTCCAACTACGCGGCGGTGCAGTTCATCTTCTAAATGCAGCAGTTTTTCTTTCTCTGATTCCACCAACTTGCTGATGGGAATTCCTGTCCATTTAGAAATAATTTCGGCAATATCAGCTTCTGTGACTTCTTCCCGTAATAGTGATTTCCCACTTCTTTGAGTGCTTGCCAATTCAGCTTCTATTGCTTCCAATTGACGATGCAAACTGGTTAAATTGCCGTATTTCAACTCGGCAGCGCGGTTAAGGTCGTAGTCGCGTTCTGCTTGTTGAATCTCTAAGTTGACCCGTTCAATCTCTTTTTTCACAGACTGAATTTTGTCAATGATATCTTTTTCAGACTGCCATTGAGTATTCAGGGTTTTTTGTTCTTCTTTGAGATCGGCAATTTCTTTTTCCAGTCTTCCTAGACGTTCGCGAGAAGCAGCATCGCTTTCCTTTTGCAGCGAAAGCTTCTCCATTTCCAATTGCAGAATCTTGCGGTCAATTTCGTCGAGTTCTTCTGGTTTGGAGGTAATCTCCATTTTTAATCTTGCGGCGGCTTCATCTACCAAGTCGATGGCTTTATCAGGGAGGAAGCGATCGCTAATATAACGACTCGACAATACGGCAGCGGCAACTAAAGCACTATCAGAAATCTTCACCCCGTGGTGGTTTTCATAACGTTCTCTCAACCCGCGCAAAATCGAAATACTATCTTCTACACTAGGCTGATCGACATAAACCTGCTGAAAACGTCTTTCTAGTGCGGCATCTTTTTCGATATGTTTGCGGTATTCATCTAGAGTTGTCGCCCCAATACAGCGCAATTCGCCCCGCGCCAACATTGGTTTTAATAAGTTACTAGCATCCATTGCGCCTTGGGTTGCACCAGCACCGACAACGGTGTGAATTTCATCAATAAATAAAACAATTTTGCCGGCAGATTCAGTAACTTCTTTTAATACTGCTTTCAGACGTTCTTCAAACTCACCCCGGAATTTTGCCCCTGCAATCAAAGCACCCATATCTAAAGCAATTAGCTTGCAGTCTTTCAGAGATTGAGGTACATCACCAGCGATAATCCGCTGTGCTAATCCTTCAGCGATCGCAGTTTTACCAACACCTGGTTCACCAATTAGCACAGGATTATTCTTGGTGCGGCGAGAGAGAATTTGCACAGTGCGACGAATCTCATCATCTCGCCCAATCACTGGGTCAAGTTGACCTTTACGTGCAGCTTCGGTGAGGTCACGTCCATATTTTTCCAGTGATTGATATTTTTCTTCTGGATTTTGGTCGGTCACTTTGTGGCTCCCACGAACTTGTTTAATAATATTTTTTAGCTTGCTTTCGTCTAAACCGAATTCTTGAAATAAACTTTTGCCAAAGCGGTCATCTTTAGCGTAAGCCAGCAATAAGTGTTCAATGGTAATATATCCGTCTTGAAACTCCTTGCGATACCCATCTGCTCGATCTAGAAGTGTATCTAAGCTGCGTCCTAAGTATACTGAGGTACTATTACCTGATACTTTCGGCTGACGTTGAAAAAATTGTTCAGTGCGATCGCGCAGTTTTTGAAGGTTAACACCCGCTTTAGTAAAGATAACGTTGGCTAGACCATCTTGTTCTAGCAGCGCTTTCATCAGATGTTCGCTTTCAATTTGCTGTTGTTGATATTGTTTAACAATATCCGGGGTATGGGCGATCGCTTCCCAGGCTTTTTGTGTAAATTGGTCAGGATTAGTAGGTTGCATAGGCTTTTTCAGGAACGTAAAGCTGTAGTGGTGAAGCAGCGCGGTCTTGGCGGTTTCCCCCATGAGCGACTGCTGAACCCGGAGGCCTTGTCGCAGGCTACCACCAGAACACCAAGTAAAGAAAATTTCTATTCTTAATAGATATTGTAAGAACAGGATAGCGATCGCCTAGATCGGTGTTCACGTCTTGTAAAAGTGGTATTTTCCCCTAGTTCCGATTTTCCTATGTGCGATTCTTTTTCATTGCACAACAAGCAGAACAACTTATGGAATGAAAATTCGACGTGTCCCTATGTAATTTTCAATGTGTTTTGAACAATTTCAAGTAGGCGGTTAACACAGAGATCCCGGTAATCAGGGTCGTTCAAAACTCGATCGGCATCTCCAATCGTGATAACAGGAAACGAAGTCGGCGTATTTTCTTCCTGCAATACTTGCTCTAGGGAATCCTTTCCTTTCATTCTGCGATTGGCTGTGAGTAGGAGCATCTGATTTGTTTGAGCAAATCTCCACACAACTCTGTCGCTGCTATTAACTGATAGTGACATCTCGTCGAGAAGAACAAAGCGGATTGAAAACAAATCTTGCCAACCTTGATTTGTGATACTGCCTGATAAAAGCAGTGCGTGTCCCTCAAGATTATGCTCGACGAGAAAAATCATGTCTGGGTTCAAGTTTGGCTCTGAGTCTAGCTTTCTGCGACTGAAGTTTTTCCCAAGCCGCTTCCCGTCCGGGTGGTGGCGGCATCTTGGCAATTTTCTCAACCAATTCACGATTCTGTTCTTCGTAGTACTGCCGCAGTTCTTCAGCTTCCTTGAGAACAAGTTGATACTCAGCTTCAACCTCTTGACGATGCGTTTCAATGTAAGACAGAGCACCATTGACTTGCTCATCTGTCAAGTTGAGCATGGCACGAATGAACTTTGGCGGATACTGCTCTGTCACATAGTCCATCACATCGTATATGGTAATGCGCGTACCTGCGATCGTTAGTCCTCGTTCTGTGCGCGCGATCGTTGCTTTTTTATTAGATGATGAAGTCATACCGCTTACTTCTCAAAAGCTTCTCCCATCTTACCTTAGTCATTTATCGAATTGATGACGATGCCATTTTGATTGTCGAGGTGTTCAATAAAACTACGCGAACAACACCTGAGCAAGTGATTGAAAATGAGTAAATACTATAATGATTGACCCCTACGACTTTGAAAATGATGACTTTGACCTTGAAGATGAAGAGTTATTTAAAATAAAACCCACCAGCCAAATGACTGAAGGGGAAAAGCTACAGAGGTTTAAGCGGTTCTTCGACAGCAGCAGCCGTGCGATGTTGCAAGACTGTCTATTTCGCATTGTCAATTACGAAGATGGTACAGGCACGTTAGAAATTCTTTGCCCTAATGAAGTCGTAAGGCAACGCCTTTCCAAGAAAAAGCGCAAAATTACCAACAACATCAACACCTGCTGGAGTCATATCAGATGGTTTTCGCTATGTGTCCAGCAAGATAGTGAGTTGCACTGCCAGAAGTTTACCCGTAATGGCGATTTGGTGACATCTTAATTGGGTATTGGGGATAAAGAAAGTGTTCCCAATACCTAATGACAAATGACAAATGACTAATAACAAATGACTAAAAAACAAAAATTTCCTTACCTAGTTGGTTCTAAGTGGACAGCACAGCAAAAAGTTGATGGCTGGCGGCACTTCCAAGTTGTCAATCGGAAAAATCAGGCTAAGTGGGTTTATGCCGAAATGGTTGCTGCTTGCGATCCGAAAGTCCGTTTTTGGATAAATGCCAAATTATTGCAAGATAACTCCCAGTGGCAAGCTGGCTGGCAAACATTACAGGAAATCCACGGACTTGAAACTGAGGTGTCCTGATTTGCCACCTTCCCAGTATCTGGCTGAAAATGCCCATTAATAGGCTGCCGCCTGTGAACAAGGCGGCAGCCGAAAGATTTTAATAATCTTAGACAATATCTGGTAATTTAATAAATTTTTACAAAATCACACTAACTTACTCTCAAGCAGCAATTAAATGGTTGTGACGAGCGACTGAAAACTGGCAATTTATCTGCGATACCTTCTCTACGAGACGCTACGCTAACGGTGAGCTACGCTAACGCAAATTCCAGTAGTATTTCCAGCATCAGGCTGCATATACCTCTCTTTCCCCTTGACCCTGCGCCCCAATGCCTTGAAAACACGTTGTCAAAACATTAGCTAATTCGATAAAAAGCATTTAAAAAAGACTATTACAGCTTTTTGTTTTTTGTAACTATTTTTATAAAAATAATTAATAAAAACTTTTTATTGTCTATTTTTAGAGCTTTGAAGGTCTTTATAGTTCATAAAAACCTAATTAAATCTAATTAAGCTTTAATTCATCGGATAAGACCGTTTTACAGATTAGGAGCCACTTTCTTTTCTAGGTAATTTGCCCAATAATGACATCAACAGACCTCACGCATCGCCATCTCAGGAAAGGTGAAGGCAAATGTTTGAGCCACAAATTTGACAAGAAGCTATAAGAGGGAAACAACAGTGAAACTAGCAGTCTACGGAAAAGGTGGTATCGGTAAATCCACAACTAGCTGTAATATATCCGTCGCCCTAGCTAAACGTGGCAAGAAAGTGCTGCAAATTGGTTGCGACCCCAAACATGACAGCACCTTCACCCTGACTGGGTTTTTGATTCCGACAATTATCGACACCCTCCAAGAAAAGGACTATCACTACGAAGATGTCTGGCCGGAAGATGTGATTTATAAAGGCTACGGCGGTGTGGATTGCGTAGAAGCTGGTGGACCACCTGCGGGTGCTGGATGCGGTGGATACGTAGTCGGTGAAACCGTAAAATTACTTAAAGAACTCAACGCCTTTGATGAGTACGATGTAATTCTTTTTGACGTTCTAGGTGACGTAGTTTGCGGTGGTTTTGCAGCACCACTCAACTATGCAGATTACTGCCTGATCGTTACAGACAACGGCTTTGATGCTTTATTTGCTGCCAATCGGATCGCTGCTTCAGTCCGCGAAAAAGCAAGAACTCACCCACTGCGTTTAGCCGGATTAATTGGCAATCGCACCTCCAAGCGCGACTTGATTGAAAAATATATAGAAGCAGTGCCCATGCCAGTTCTAGAGGTTTTACCTTTAATTGAAGATATCCGTGTTTCCCGTGTGAAAGGCAAAACTTTGTTCGAGATGGCAGAGCAAGATCCTTCCCTAGACTACGTTTGCGACTACTATCTCAACATCGCCGACCAAATTCTAGCGCGTCCCGAAGGTGTTGTACCTAATGACACACCAGATCGGGAGTTGTTCTCTTTGTTGTCCGATTTTTATCTAAATCCGGGTAAACCCCAGGTTCCTAATTCAGAAGAGGAACTAGACTTGATGATTGTATAAATCACCAAGTTCTCAGGATGGGGGACAATAACATGGCATTCTTTAACAGCTTTACGGATTCAATAAAGCAAAAGTGGTTGCAATTTTTCCAGAATAATCGAGACTGGATTACCCTACACATGGAAGTGGAATCGGTGTACACCCCTGATGGCGGGAAGCGACCACCTTCCTACCTCATCCTGGGAGTTCTTAACGCCCTAGAGCCAAAACTAGCGCAGTTAATGCTGCCCTTTGCCAAACTCAATCCTGACGCCGATACCCTAATTGAGGTGCTGGATTTGCATTTTGACCCAGATTTAGCTCTCGGTAATCGCTTCGTCATCAACCCAGATGTAGAGAAATACGTAGAAGCAGCAGCAGATGTCATTGATGAAAAGCCTGAAGATGAAACATTGACACACGCTCATACAAATGGTTTTGCAGCAGTGGCGGTAGTTCAAGAATTCACAATGGTGGATTCTGAGGATGAAAGCCTGGGGATTAGCGAGTTGGAGGAAATCGAAGATGGCTTTGGCGATATTTCCTTAACCAACGGACACAACTCAAAAGATGAGTCTCTCCAAAGCCCTAGCTTAGAAGCAGATGAGTTTGGGGAAATTGCCTTCGATTCAACAGCTGCAACGGAAGTAAAGCTGGATGAAGACGAAGACGAGGGGCTTGGAGATATTCCGCTAGATGAGAATGCGTTTAAAGACGTTTTATCAGATGTCTGGGGTGATGAAACAGCTTTACAAAAGGCTGAAGAAAATAATGACTTTTTGGGGGAAGAACTGCCAGCAGGCGTTTTTGATGAATCAGAAATTGCCCGCCTCTTCCCCAACGCTTAATTATTGCCGTTCTTCGCAATTTTAAGGTTTAGATTTGGGGTTTTGGATGAGGAATTAGGGAAATTGTCGTTAGACAGAGGATACTTTTGTTGTCTCAGCCTTCAATCCAAAATTATCAATCTAAAATCTGAAATTGGTTGAACTGCCATTAAATATCAAGGGGAGAAAAAACCAAAATGACTGTCGCTCAACAACCAGAAGCTTTAAGCTTTGAATGTGAAACTGGAAATTACCATACCTTTTGCCCAATTAGCTGCGTGGCGTGGTTATACCAAAAAATTGAAGATAGCTTCTTTTTGGTGATTGGGACAAAAACTTGTGGCTACTTCCTGCAAAACGCGATGGGGGTGATGATTTTTGCTGAACCCCGCTATGCAATGGCAGAGTTGGAAGAGGGCGATATTTCCGCACAACTGAGTGATTATGAAGAGTTAAAGCGGTTGTGCTTACAAATTAAACGCGATCGCAATCCCAGTGTAATTGTCTGGATTGGCACTTGCACTACCGAAATTATCAAAACAGATTTAGAAGGTTTAGCACCAAAACTAGAATCCGAAATTGGGATTCCCATCGTTGTAGCGCGGGCAAATGGTCTAGATTACGCCTTCACCCAAGGGGAAGACACCGTATTAGCAGCAATGGCTAACCGTTGTCCTGATAAGTCTCCTGTGGCGGAAACAGAGAAAAGTGAACGTAATGCGATCGCTAAATTGCTAAACTTCGGTAAAAAGAAAGAAGATGTCGCCCAAGATGAATCTGAGTACGTAGATCATCCACCACTGGTTCTCTTTGGCTCCCTTCCCGACCCCGTAGTTACTCAGTTAACCTTGGAACTGAAGAAACAAGGTATCAAAGTTTCCGGCTGGCTACCCGCGAAGCGCTTCACAGAACTGCCAGTACTGGAAGAAGGGTATTATGTCGCTGGTGTCAACCCCTTCCTCAGCCGCACAGCTACCACCTTAATGCGCCGCCGCAAGTGTAAACTCATTGGCGCACCCTTCCCCATTGGCCCCGATGGTACTCGCGCTTGGATTGAGAAAATCTGCTCGGTGTTCGGTATTACTCCCAAGGGTTTGGATGAACGGGAAGCACAAATTTGGGCAGGTTTGGAAGATTACGTCAAACTGATTCGCGGTAAATCTGTATTCTTCATGGGTGATAACTTGCTGGAAGTTTCCCAAGCAAGATTCTTAATCCGTTGTGGGATGACTGTTCACGAAATCGGCATTCCTTACATGGATAAGCGTTATCAAGCTGCTGAGTTGGCATTGTTAGAGAAAACTTGCCAGGAAATGAATTCACCCCTGCCAAGGATTGTAGAGAAGCCGGATAATTACAATCAACTTCAACGAATTTATGAGTTGAAACCAGACTTGGTAATTACTGGTATGGCTCACGCTAACCCATTGGAAGCACGCGGTATTAATACTAAGTGGTCTGTGGAGTTCACTTTTGCTCAAATTCACGGCTTTACGAATGCGCGTGACATGTTAGAGTTGGTGACTCGTCCGTTGCGTCGGAATAATAATTTGAAAGATTTGGGTTGGGATAAGTTGGTGAGAGAAGAAGCGAAGATTTAGATTTGGGTTTGGATTGAGCAACAGCATATAATTAAGGCGAACCCAAAAAGTTCGCCTTTTTTGTCTCACAAAGGCGCAAAGTAAGAGCGCCTAAAAATAGTTATAATCAGGTGGATATCGCTAAATCATAACTTAGAGAAAATTTAACCATTAGAGTTAATTATGCTTAAGCTCAATCCACAAAAGCTACCATTTCTAGAGTCTATTGGTTGGCAGCTAAAAAATGTATATCAAATGAGTGAGAAAGAAATTGTTCAATTGTATCAACGCAATTGGCATCATCAAACTACCTTCAGAAATTTAAAACAAGAAGAAAAGGATTTTGTTCATTATTTAGCAAAAAAATATAACTCCTGGATATTACCGGATTTTGAAATGTTTCATCTTGATCATCATAATAATATACTTAAAATTCTTAATGCTTTCAATCCAGAAGTTTTCAAAAAAGCTTCTGCATACTTTGGCGGTGGTACACTCTTAGCATTAGAATATGATGAATACAGGCTTAGTAAAGATATTGATTTCCTCTTCCCTTATGGAACTGAAAATTACAGATATTTAAGAAATTTGATTTGCGATGAAGGAATTGTAGCATTATTTCAAAGTACAACAGATATCGAATTAGGTGACAGTACAATAAATCAATATGGTATTCGTTTTCCTATTGTAGTCAATGAAACAACTATTAAAGTAGAAATTGTAGCCAATGGGATTTTTACTTTAGACTCTCCTGTTTATCCGAAATGGACAAAAATACCTTGTCTGAGTATAAGCGATAGATTTACATCAAAACTAATGGCTAATGCTGACCGATGGAACGATTCAAGTACACAATCTAGAGATTTGATTGACTTAGCAATATTGCGTGTAAATCACGAAATTCCCGCACGTGCGATCGCTAAAGCTGAAGAAAGCTACGAAGTAAAAAAGCCATTAGTTAAAGCCATCACAAATTTTACTGAAAAAGAAAAATATAGAGATAAATGTTTTCAGGAATTAAACATACCCGAAGAAAAATTTCCCATAATAATGGATGGAATAAATTTGCTTCTGGTTGACTTTGAGAATCTAGGAATTAAAGGAATTTAAAATCCAATCATCAGCAAACGAGCGAGAATTTATTATTATTGATATTGGTGATGGAATTCTTTTAAAGCCTAAGAAACTTTTTCCAGAAACTAAATTAGATGATGTAGCAGGTTGTTTAAAATATCAGGGAAAACCTAAAGCTCTTGAGGATATGGACAATGCAATTCGCCAAAGTGTAGAAAAATCGTGGCATGATTGTAGTTGATACAAATATAATTGTTAGATTTTTAACTACATAAGTTAAGAATAATAATGAGAGATATTCATCAGCAGCTTGAATATCTTCTTCTAATGCTATTTCAAAATAACCAGTATAAGTATATTGAACTTCTAAAAATCGGTTAATGGCTGATGTTGCCATATTGATACGATTTTCCCTTTTGGTCATTGTAAAGGCATTATCTGCTAAATCAAGAGATGCACGAAAATTTGTATAGACAGAAAGATCAAATTTACGGTTCAGTTGATTGACATCTTTCTCTAAAATTTTGAGGCGCTGTTCAATCTCTTCTAGGCGTTGAATTACGATAGCAAATCCTATTACTGAAACGCCAAGATTAAGAATGCTGGCGGCTGAACCAAATTGAAGAAGTATTGTTGAGCTTTGTATCAAACTCGGTGATACTTCACGTAACCAACTAACGACTTTCTTGCTCCCTACTTCTCGAATTACACCACCAACACGTTCGTAAGCTTGATTTTTCAACCCCTCAATAATCCAGTTTGGAATTACAAATGTTGCTGTAACATTTTCCATAATTTACTCCTAGCTGCTAAATACTCAGTAGCACAGCATCCGGCGATAAACTTATTTACCTCTATGCAGCCAATATCAATGCTTTACTCAGTATTCCCAATTTGAGTTCTATTCTGCCTAATAGCGATCGCTATTTTTTTAACCATGAAGATGCAGAGCGATCGCAGATACAATCATAAGTAAAAGGCAAGCAGGTAGAAAATGGCTGAAATTGTCACCCTTCAACTCCCTGAAACACTGGCACAAAAAGCAAAGGAAATCGCTGCTTTCACACATCGGCGACTTGAAGATGTATTACTAGAATGGATTGACCGCGCCATTACCGAACTACCTATGGAATCATTACCGGATGATCAGGTTTTGGCTATGTGCGATATGCAGATGGAAACTCAGCAGCAAGAGGTTTTCAGTGACTTGCAAGCGCGTCACCGAGAGGGACAGCTTAATGATGCAGAAGTTCGTCAACTAGATGAACTCATGCAGGTCTATCGACGTGGCTTAGTAAGTAAAGCAAGAGCCTTAAAAGTTGCTGTTGAACGCGGCTTGAAACCAGCCCTCAATTAACAGCAATGGCACGCTTTTACATTTCTGTAGAAATAGAACGTCGTGTCCGCACCGATGCTCGAAATCGCTGTGGCTATTGTTTAAGTCCTCAGCGTTTAGTAATGGCACGTTTGGAAATCGAACATATTATTCCCATATCTAAAAATGGTAGCAATGATGAATCAAACTTGTGGCTAGCTTGTCCCCTGTGTAATCGCTATAAAAGTGATAAAACTACAGGAGTTGATCCAGAGACGAGCGAAACGGTAAGGCTATTTAACCCTCGTACTCAAGTCTGGTTTGAGCATTTTAGCTGGAGTGAAGATGGTCTACGTATTGTTGGCAAAACGCCGACTGGGAGAGCAACTGTTGCAGTTCTACATTTAAGTGATGATGCAGATGCACTGGAAGTTCGCAGTTATTGGGTACTTGCGGGTTGGCATCCTCCAGAGGATTGAATGAACCGCAGATGAAAGAGCGATCGCACCATCCCCCACCAACTTAGATAAAATCACTATGGTGCTAGTTAACCCTCCCTAAATCCAATGAAAAGCGATATCTCCCCTTCCCAACCTTCCCTTCAACGTCCTGAACTACTCGCGCCAGCAGGTAATTGGGAATGTGCTAAAGCTGCTGTGGAAAATGGGGCAGATGCGATTTACTTCGGTTTGGATCGGTTTAACGCCAGAATGCGGGCACAAAATTTTACTGAGGCGGACTTACCCCAATTAATGGCATTCCTACACCGTCGGGGTGTAAAGGGTTATGTCACAGTCAACACACTAATATTTCCCAAAGAACTAGCAGAAGCACAGCAATATCTCCGCACAATTATTGCAGCTGGTGTGGATGCAGCGATCGTTCAAGATATTGGTATATGCCGTCTCATCCGTCAACTTTCAACCGATTTTCCCATCCATGCTTCCACGCAAATGACCATCACCAGTGCGGCTGGAGTGGAATTTGCCAAATCTCTTGGCTGTCAATTGGTGGTGCTGGCGCGTGAATGTTCTCTCAAAGAAATCAATAAAATACAGCAGCAGATTGCCCTACAAGAAACGTCGCTGCCCTTGGAAGTTTTTGTTCACGGTGCTTTGTGCGTAGCGTATTCCGGTCAGTGTTTGACTAGTGAGGCTTTAGGTGGACGTTCTGCTAACCGAGGTGAATGTGCCCAAGCTTGCCGGATGCCCTACGATTTAATCGCTGATGGGGAAGTTATAAATTTAAAAGAGCGCAAATATTTACTCAGTCCTCAAGACTTAGCAGGGTTAGATGTTCTGCCTGATTTGGTGAAATCAGGAGTAACTTGTCTCAAGATTGAAGGTCGCCTGAAAGCTCCAGAGTATGTTGCTAATGTCACCCGTGTTTATCGGCAAGCTTTGGATGGGGTGATGACGGAATTGGAAAGACCTAACCCCCTAACCCCCTTCCCTACGAGGGAAGGGGGAATAAAAGCTCCCCTTTCCGTTTCGGAGAGGGGTTGGGGGAGAGGTCAAGCAGACCAAGAACACTACAACCTAGAAATGGCATTTTCTCGCGGACTTTACACAGGCTGGTTTGGCGGGATTAATAATCAGGAATTAGTTCACGCCCGCTTTGGTAAAAAACGTGGGGTTTATTTAGGTGAAGTCAGCCGCATTCACAACGAAGAGGTAACAGTCAAATTGGAAGCGCCTGTCAAGCCAGGGGATGGAATTGTATTTGACTGCGGTCATCCAGAGGCGAAGGAAGAAGGCGGCCGAGTTTATGGGGTGGTTTCCAAAGGAAAGGAAAGTGTGCTGACCTTTGGTAGAAATGACTTGAACCTGCGCCGAGTGCATATAGGCGATCGCATTTGGAAAACCAGCGATCCAGAACTCGATAAGCAAGTGCGTCAGAGTTTTGCTGGCGAGAATCCCCAATTTCAGCGTCCGATTGACTTGGAGATTTATGGAGAAGTTGGTCAGGCGTTGATTGCGATCGCCCGCGATAAACTCGGTAATATTATCCAAGTAGAGTCTGCAATTTCCCTGGTGGAGGCGCACACCAAACCCTTAGATACAGAACGTTTACAAGAACAATTCGGTCGTCTCGGTAACACCCCTTTCTGTTTGGGAACACTAACCAACCACCTCAGCGGTGCTATTATGCTACCCGTCAGTGAGTTAAACCGGATGCGGCGGGAAATCGTAGCACAGTTGGAAGAATTGCGAAGTCAACCCAAACGCTGGCAATTACATTCTGATGTCTCTTTCCAAAACTTACTCCCTTCATCTCCCACCCTGCGGGAAGCTAAAGCTACATCTCCTTCACTCATCGTCCTAGTACGAAATCTCAAGCAACTGCAAGCCGCCCTCAAAGCTGGTATTGAAACACTGTATTGTGAATTTGAAGACCCCCGCGCCTATCGAGAAGCCGTACAACTGGTGCGCCAACAACAGCAAAGAAACAAAGCAGAGAATTCTTCACTTTTAACTCCTAACTCCCAACTTCCCACAATTTGGGTTGCACCACCCCGAATTACTAAACCGGGAGAAAATTGGATTTTGCAGCAAGTCTGTGCCTCAGAAGCAGATGGCTATCTGATACGGAACTATGACCAATTGCAATTTTTTGCAGCAGATCGTTGTATCGGAGATTTTTCGCTCAACGTTGCTAATCCCTTAACAGCAGACTACTTTCAGCAAAACTTTGGTTTAGAAAGGCTGACGGCATCCTATGACCTGAATATTACCCAACTACAAGACCTGCTCACCAGTTGTCCACCCCAGTGGTTTGAGGTGACAATCCATCAGCATATACCGATGTTTCACATGGAGCATTGTGTTTTTTGTGCCTTTCTCTCGACGGGTACAGATTACACCAACTGTGGACGACCTTGTGATAAGCATGAAGTTAAATTAAAAGACCGTGTAGGCAGCGAACACGTTATTAAAGCAGATATAGGTTGCCGCAATACTGTATTTAACGGCACTGCTCAAACGGGAGCCGAGTACGTACAGCGTCTTATAGAACTGGGATTACGTCACTTTCGCATCGAGTTTGTGAATGAAACACCAGAGCAAGTGAGTAAAACAATACATTGTTATAGTCAATTATTGCAAGGTGAGATTACAGGTTCCCAACTCTGGCGTGAGTTGAAGTTGCAAAATCAGCTGGGTGTGACTCGTGGGCCTATGGGAGTGTCAGCACTGCGTTCATAATTGATTTTCTGAACGCCCAGCTTGAAAAATCTGTTCGGCGGTCAAGTTTAATTCTGGGAATGTAGGGGATATGATGCGATCGCTACCCCGAAACAGGTTAACTTGATACTCACCATCCACCAAATAGTAAACGGAAATAGTCGGTTGTTTGGGATTACCTATATACCTTCTGCCGCCCAAAGCTAAATAGTCAACAATCCAGTATTCAGGAACGCCAAAAGTTTCGTAGTCAACCAGCTTATGTGCATAATCATCTTTCCAATTAGTGCTGACGACTTCAATAACTAAGGGAACCGACGCAGCTTGAGTAACCGTTGAAGACTTTTTCCACATCGGTTCTGCTGAAAGATTCTTTTGATTTATCACAATTACATCAGGTGAATAACCTGATTCTTTGTCAGGAACCTTGACTAATGCTTGCTTGGGTATGAGGTATGGGAGTTTTAATCGTTTGAACTCTAAAGTTACCTCACCCGCTAAAAAACCATTAATCTCTTCATGATCTCCTACTGGCTGCATTTCAACAATTACCCCGTCGTGTAGTTCATAACATCCGCCATCTGGCTTCCAATTGAGGAATTCTTCAAAAGCGATCGTTTTTGGTAAGGCTTGAAACATTACACTTACTCCTGATGATGATTCAGAGTTTAGCAAATTACTTGGTATTACTCATTCGTCCCTCAGATTCCCGACTTATTTAATAAGTTAGGAAGCTAAGTTGATAGAAAACCTCGCCAGATAATCCCAAAAGGATGAACTTGGAGGATTTTACAAAATTTTGTATCTATTCAAAGAAGTCGGGGTTCTTCTCATTCACGAATGATTTAAGATTGCTATATATCAATTTTCAACTTATTAAAAATTTGAGAATCTAACCACTACAATAAAAAGGTTTTATTAGAGAAAGTAAAAAACGACCATACTTATTTATGAATAATATTTCAACAAGCAATAATTGGGATACTTCCCTTTACGAAGATAAACACGCCTTTGTCTGGCAATATGGCGAAGACTTACTGAAATTACTCAACCCTCAGCCAGGAGAATCCATTTTGGATCTTGGCTGTGGTACTGGACAACTCACAGAAAAAATTGCCCAAGCTGGGGCTGAAGTAATGGGAGTTGATTATGCATCTGAGATGATTGAGAAGGCAAGACAAAACTATCCCAATATCCGCTTTGATGTTGCTGATGCTAGGAACTTTCAAGTAGATAAGCCATTGGATGCTGTATTTTCCAACGCAGTATTGCATTGGGTGAAAGAAGCAGATAGCGCGATCGCATCCATCCATCAATCCCTAAAACCTGGAGGGCGTTTTGTTACAGAATTTGGAGGTAAAGGGAATGTAAAGGCGATCGCCACAGCTTTATACAGCGCTTTAGAGTCCATTGGTATCCCCCAAACACAAGTAGAGAATCCTTGGTATTACCCTAGCATTGGTGAGTACACCAGTCTACTAGAACAACAAGGCTTTGATGCCATTTATGCTATCCTCTTTCCTCGTCCCACTCCCTTAGCAGAGGGAGAAGCTGGCATCGCAAACTGGATTAAAATGTTCGCCGGCTCTTTCTTCGCCGGACTTTCACCTGAGCAACAAATAGAAATAATTCCCGTCATTGAGGAATATCTGAAGCCAACACTATATCAACAAGGAACTTGGACAGCAGATTATCGAAGAATTCGCATCGTTGCCGTTAAACTTTAATTTGTGCGAATTTTAACTTATACCTTCATCACAAATTATGAATTAGTATCAGTTATGTATATACCCAAATTGTGCGATCGCCTTTGGCTTTGGCGCAGCGATCGCCAGACATCATTTTTATTACTACTAACCATTAGCCTTACCACTTTACTAGTTCCACCCTCACTAGCACAAACACCCCTAATACCGTCACCTTCTAGTGCGCCTTTAGAACTAGACTTATTAACCAAGCCAAAAGACTATGTAATCACAGCTAACACCATTCATCCAGAACGATTAACCGTTCCTAGTTTATGGTGGGCACAACAAAACTCTGAGAAAAAGCTATTGGATAATTGGATAGCATATCCAACTTCTGGCAAAGAACCTGCACGAGTAGACTTGATCGTAAATCAGCAAATTTGGAGCTTACTAGAGTATGTAGAGCGCTACGACTTTGTAAATCGCTTGGGTAGCGCTGCACGGAACTTTGGTTACAACGTCCGGGTATTTAATTATCAAAAAGAACCCTTGGCAACCTATACTTGCAACTTTAATACAAGTCCAGCTTTATGCAGTATCCAAACCACTATTAAAAACAAGATAGGGTTACAGCGTTCTTTATAGTCACTGGGGATACAGGGGAGCAGAGGAGAAGAAGTTGCATTTTTCCCCTCTGCTCCTCTGCCCCTCCGCACCTCTGCCTCTTCTGCCCAATTCCCAATTAAACCTTAATTTTGGCGAATAAAGACTCGTATTGTTTTATTGCTGATGGGGGTAAGGGAAGTAAAAATTCGCTTTTATCGAAAACATTGCGTAGGCGTAGCCCGTCGTAGACATCGCTCTCTAACAAACTCCATAATGGTTCTTGGATATCGGAAGCGGCAATATTTGTAGAAATTGGCGAATTAGTTTTAGTCAGCACCGAAATTTGTTTAGCTGTGCTTGGTTGCCAACAAAAATCAATCCATTGATCTGATAAATTATTCTTAGTAATCCCTGCGGGACGTACCCATAAGTCCGCCCAGATTGCTGTTCCTGACTGGGGGATAACTGCGGCAAGTTGCGGGTAACGTCCCAGAACAGGCAATACATCGCTTGACCAACCAACCGCTAGCCAAGTGTCTTCCATAATTAGAGGTTCCAAATAGTTATTGGAACTGTAGAATTTCACCTGTTGGTTTAAAATCTGTAATTCCTTTTCCAAGTCTGGTACTTGGTCAAGATTGTCTGTATTATAAGATTTTCCTAGCTTTTTTAAGACCAAACCAATAACTTCTCGTGGTTGATTGAGTAGGGAAATACGCTGCTGCATTCCATCTCGCCACAAATCACTCCAATCTTTGGGTGTCCATCCCAATTTTTGGAACTTGTCACGGTTATAAACAATTACCGTACTACCCCACCTGTAAGGCGCACCCCACACCTTCCCTTGAGTATCCAAAATACCCTGGTCGTTGCGCGTTACCAGTTGTTTCCACCTTTCATCTAAAGTAGACCACTGCTTTAATTGGTTTCCCTGCACTTCTTGGAGTGGTTGAATCAATTTCTGCTCAATAGCTGCTTGTAGCCAGTAATCTCCCAATGTCACTAGGTCTATGTCAGCGGCTTTTTGACCTTGCCTAAACGGTATAAAACGTCGCCATCCCTGCTCATCAGTGGTCTTTGGCTTCTGCTGCCAACTTTGTAATTGCTGAAATAAATCCTGTATACGCTCAACTGGAGCAAACTTTAACTGCGCCGGTTGCTGCAAACTTTTGTGAAACTGATTCACCACCTGACCAGGTATAGAACCTTTTAATAACTGTACTTTTAGTTGTGTCTGCTTGTTTCCACCACAGCCAAAAAGCAGTTGTGAAAGTGCCAGTGTGCTTGTACCTAGTAAAAAAGACCGTCGATCCATTGATTTTGGATTTGAGATTTTTGATTATACCTAATATTAAGCAGAGATTCATCAGTGGCTGACTAGCTGAAAAAGTGGAGTTGGAGATTTATCAGTATTTTTTCTTGATAATACGGATAATTTTGAATATTTAGCTCAAATTAGCGAGATTTTTGTCAAATTAGTACCTAAAGATTAATTTTTATCCATAAATTTACTTGGTGGTACTTATAGTGAAACCTTACTTGTATTTGGAAGTAATGATTTAAATGTCACATTTCCAGCAAAAATTATCAATACTTAAATAATCCATAAGTATCGTTAAGGTTGGGAGTAAATTGAATAACATAAAGAAAATGTACGGATAAAGGTATTAAATGGAGCTATTACAGCAGCAGATCCTGACTTTAAGCCAAAAGCTGGATGACCTGTGCCAAGTAATTGAGCAGCTTGATAGTAAAGTCACTCAAACTTTCTCAGAGTGTTCTTTAGCGAATACACAAGCAAAGGATAATTGCCAACAAAATGGCGCAGATGGAGGCTACCAGTTTAAAGGACGTAACAATTTAAATCCAGAAATGGAACACAAGGATGTGTTGACAGATGGCATTTATCTAGACATGCATCGTCAAGCTGGAGATAACATAACACCAGAAATTCAAATACAAAGACTGACAGCGCAATTAACAGCAGCGTACAATCGCATTGCTGCTTTAGAAGAACAATTACTTAGAGAGAGAATTCATTAAATTTAACCTGAAGTTCAACGAATAAAAAAATAGATTGAGGTAGGTAAGACAAGCCTTTAGGTTCAATATCGAGTGATGGTTTTATGCGGATATACTTAAATACAAGTAAGTAATCCAGCCATCAAATTGATAAAAAAGTTAAACACACTATTACATATCTTTACGTAATAGTGTGATATATCTACCCATAGGTTTTTAGTTAATACCTCACTATGAAACAAAAAAACAACCCTAAGACTGGTGTCGTTAGGGTATTGTTTAGTTTCAAAACCAAAATTTTCTAATTAATCTGTATTTTTATCATTAGTGTTTTTGACATTTTGTTCTCAAATTGGTTGATGACAAGCCAGACAGCTTTCGCTAAGATTGACCTTTTGCAACCTGCTCTTACTCAACCGCTATTGTAAATAAGGGACTCAATCCCAATTGATGAAACGGCAGAAATTTACGGAGATTTCAAGTCGGAAAATCTTAAAAGATTTGCAGCCAAAGAAAAGAGTAAACGCAAAACAAAAAAGATTGTCATAAAGCTGTTGAAATATATAAATATCAAAATGAAATAATTAAATTACAGAGGGTACAAATTTTATTAAAAAGCTTATGTGAGACATAGCTTGTTTCAGAACTCATATTTTTCTGAGTTTACCAATCCCACGCTTTTATCTAGCACTATCTTTATGTTTTAGTTCCAGAAAATCTTTAGTTACTCTAACTATAGAATCTCCATTTATATAATTTGAAGTATAATTGGGCGTTAATGGTATATTATCACCCGATTCTAGTATTAAAATAACCCGAAAAAAGTATTCGCCTATACTAGTATTAATCCGTTCAAGCTTAACATCAGTAACTTTGTTCAAAGAATATTGAAAAACTGTTTTTCCTAACGTTCCAAACCACCTGTAACGACTAAGCTTTACAGTATTTGTTTCCTTGTCAAGGTTACAAGTGATAAATAAACCTAGTGACGCTACTAGCAACGCTAATATTCCACAGAATACAGTAATCATGACAGAAATGTAACCAGTAAAAGTCTCATCAAATATAACCTCTAAATTCTTCTCTATAGGGTTTTTCAAAAAATTATTAATTCTTAATACTATTGATTGCAATTCTTCAAGGTTCAATTTTGGGTATCCTGCGCGTGAAAAAGGAAAACTATCTCTATCATTTAATAGTAAAATGTTATATTTATAATACTTAGCCTGACCATCAGTATCAATCTGAGTTTCCAATTTAGCCTCTAGTAACTCAGAAACTAGCGTTTGACTCTGTTCTCGACCTAACCAATTATTTTTTGTTAACTTACACATCACTGTTAGAGTATTTTGTCCCGCACTCAAATCAATATTTGAAGTAGATATATTGTTTGGATAACGATTGCAGACAAGTTGTGTAATAGGTGTAAATATAATAGACGCAAATAAAAATAGAACAAACAATTGACTAAAAAATATTCCCATACCTAAAAATACTTTTGGTCGAATAATAAAAATAAGTTTAGTTGATGTTTGCTCTGAGACTTTTAGAGGATTAGCTAGAGTAAAATAACATCCAGCACCTAAGTTAATTGCCAACAGGATGGCAACTAATAAAACAGTCATTTTATTTGTAGCTCCAGAACCGTTTTAGCAGATAAAAATATTACGCGTTTACCAATTAGATAATAAACCAAGAAAGGGAAAACTCCAATTCATAGTTTATTCTAATTCGTCTGTCATGCTGGGCAAGATTTTTAAACGCACAGAGAAGTAGCATCGGAGGAAACCTCCGTTTATAACTTTGGTGGGCGCAGAGTCTTGCCGAATTTAATTCGCTAAGAATTAATGAGATGCTGTACTTAGCCGTTCAAGTTGGGCTTCAATGGCTGCCAAAAGTTGGTGTTGCTGCCAATCTTGGCTAAGATGGGCGGCTATGCAAGCGGCTCCAGCGCCCATACCTTCTTTTACAAAGCCCTGCTCATAAGCTCTGAGTTGGGGATAACGAGAATCAGCAAAGCTCAGATGAGTTGCTAATAGAGGAGGGGTTTTTCCACTCGGAGTTAAGCTGCTTTTTCCTAAGTTGAGGGCTAAGTCAACTGTAGCGCCAGTAGGATCTTCCGCCACCCAGCGGGTTGTGCCGACAACTACTGCTTCTGGTTGCCATGATAAAGCGTAAGCTTGAGCGATCGCACTCATCAACGCATAAACCGCCAGCATTTGCGTCCCTCCAGCGAGCATTACACCACAACTACGGCTAGCAGCGATCGCCATCCCGGCTACCACCACTTGCATCGGATCGCCCACGGCGGCTACGAGTTGTAGGGGATCTACAGAATTTTGGATTTGAGATACTTCTCTACGAGAGGCTGCGCCAACGACTTCGCTCAGTACAAGTTTTGGATTTTGGATTTGAGATTGGAAGTTTATCTCCCCCTGCTCCCCCTGCCTCCCCTGCTCCCTGCACCCCCTCATCTTCTCCAGTCCAGCTTGCACTAGTGCCCACTTTTGCGCGTGGTTACAAACAGGGTGGCTACTGTTAACCTTTCCGGCAGCATCTATACCTAAACCAGTTAAGATTGCCAGGGCAGTTGTAGTACCTCCGACGACGCACTCACCAACAATCAGATACCCCTGTTGGATATTGGCAGCTAGGCGTTCTCCCCAGAGTAGCCCTTGTTCAAACAAGTGGTGTACTGTTGTAATTTCCATTGCAGCACCTCCACTTAAACACTTAGCAGGAGCGCCACCCAAATCAATTACTGGCACAGCAGGGGGCTGAGGTAAACCCGCATTAAATAAATGAACTGGTATCTTTAGTGACTCAAATACAGCGCGAGAAATCAGCACAGGTGAAGCCCCAGCGGCCAATGGTGGTAGGGAATATTGGGCTTTATGTTCTGGGCCATAATACAAAAACTCAGCATCGGCACAAGCTGTATATTTCCGATCCTCTGGAGTGCGACCAGCCGCTGAAATCCCTGGAATTAAACCAGTTTCAGTAAATCCTAAAACACAAGCAAATACGGGTAGACAACCACGATACCTTCGCAGCCATTGTTCACCCTGTTCTTTTTGCGTATAAATACTAATTTGGGAATTGGGCATGGAACATTGGTTATTAGTTAGGACTCATCATTTAACCAATGACAAATGACAAATGACAAATAATTATCCTTCATAATCCATGAGAACTTGTACCCAGTGTGGTGGGCGGGGGATCGGGTTGCCCAGACGGTCAAAAAGCAACCATGCTGCCAGATGTACCACAAAAAGGTAGATAAAGTTGTTGAGTATAATTAAAGCGATCGCTCCCACTTGAATCAAAAATACACTGGGACTCGCCAACAAACTCAAGTTAAAAAATACCCACTCAATGAACTCAGTCACCTGGGTAATCACATAAATCCATAGGTCTTCACCCGACAAAACAGACAGCAGCCACAGCCGAAAAAAAACTCCCAAAGTACCCAGCAGCGTACCCAAGGTAATAGAAACAATCCAGGGAAGACGACGACGACACCACGTAGCGCCCAAAAGAACGCCCATGAACCCGTAGGGCATGACAAACAGCAAACTGCGGGCTGGCCCCATCAATACCGTCAGCAGTAACCCACAGGTGAGTGCTGCCATCCATGCCGCACGTTTACCCCAACGCAGATAGACTAGAGCGATCGGCACTGGAAAAAATATCCGCAAAACTGGGCCTAAAGGGAAGTAAAAATTAATAAACCAAATTAAGCTAGCGGTACTGGCTAAAAATGCTGTTTCCACCATCCTCAAAGGCGCATCTGCCTTGATTTGAGGAGGCATTAACTGCTGTTCTTTATCTAGCCAATGGTTCTGAGGAGTTGGAGATTCAGGGGATGGATCTTCCTCCGGTTCATCTGGGAGAGAATCTAAAATACTCATATCTGACAAGTTTTTAAACGATCATTCTTTCTAAGGCTGACAAATCGGGAATACAAATAGTGTCTTGATCCCGTTTAATCAAGCCTTTTTTTTCTAGCCTTGTCAATACTCGTGTCACCGTTTCCCGCGCCAATCCGCTCAAACTACTCAATTCCCGATGAGGTAAATTAGGGATTTCGGTTCCAGTTTGCCCTTTTTTTCCCTGTCCTTCTGCCAAAAACAACAACGTATCTGCTACCCTTGACTGGCTATCAGATTCCCGCAACCGCAATCGGCGATTTACTTGCCGCAAACGTCGTGCCATTAGTTGCGCCAATCGAACTCCCGCCAAGGGTTCTATTTGAAGTAATTTGACAAAATCCTGAGCAGGCATACTACCAATTACCGTCGGGGCTAAGGTAATCACATCCGTGGATCGAGGTGCTTCATCTAGCGCCGCCATTTCACCAAACAATTCACCTTTGCCAATAATATTCAGCGTTACCTCTTTTCCTTCCAGATTGTAGGTGCGAATTTTTACCCATCCGTCCATAATAAAATACACAGAACCACCCCAGTCATTTTCCAGTAAAATCACCTGATTGGCTGGGTGAGTGCGGGTAACGAGATGGGTAAGGGCTGATTCCACAGCAGTTTCTGGCAACCCTTGAAAAAAGGGAGCGGAGGCGATCATCCAGGAATTAGCCTGTGCTTGCAAGCTATATCGATCTTCCATTACGACATTTTTAATTCAAGCTGCTATGTACACACAAAAAACAGGAGCGCCATTTGTAGCCTAAGCTATCATTGCACAGCTCCCTTTCAAAGAAAAAACTAAACTATGCTACACAAGAAAGCGACAAGAAGTTTTTCTAAATAATCTTTACCTATAAGTTTAAACGGGGTAAAAGTTTTGCAAAAAGTAGTTTATAGCCTGCGGTTGTATTGCTTAGGGGCTAGCTGTACTGCAAACTTGATTAGTTATGAATATAGGCAAACAACATTAATGATACTAAAGGGAGTAAATTATTGCTCAGGTATTTTAGCGATTTTAAAAAATAGGCGACCAATGACCTGCAAAATTAAGCTTTTCGAGCAAAGGCTGTCTGAAGAGGACAAGGAGACAAGGGGACGGGGGAACAAAGAGAAACTTTTTTCCTTGTTTTCTTGGATGATTGAAGATTGCCACGATTCCCAGTAATCCATAACATAATGACAGTCACAAGTCCAAGCAGCGGCTCTTGCCACTCAAAATTTCCTCTATGGTGACACTGCGCGTAGCAAGATCCCCATAGCCCGGACTTCTCACGCATAGTGTAGGCAAAGGGGGAAGAGGAGTGTGGGGAGTGTGGGGAGTGTGGGGGGTAAGACTTCTTCCCCATCCTCCCACACCTCCCACACCCCTTGGATTTCTCACTTGTGAGAAATCCAGGCATAGGGGTACGGTGATTGTAAAGTAATTGTTCACATGAGTTGACATAGATTTATATATAAGGTAGAAAAGTGACTTTTAGTACAGATGAAATTCAAAAGCTGATCGCAGACATTGACAACTTACTTGCCAGCGGTGGCAAGCGCCTGTCTAGATTTCTGTCTGGTCAGGCGCAAGAGCCTAAAGAAGTTTTAGAGCGAATTCGCAACTTCTTGGTGAGGTTACAAGAAAAAGAAGCATTAGAGAGCGGCATCCCAAATCAGTCTTCTGAAGAGCCGCCTTCGCTTTTGTTAACAAAATTTATCGATCGTGGTTATAACCAGTATCCACTACCGCCGCTCGAACCCAGTCAGGAACAGAGTACTGTTGGCGCAGGGCAATTAAATAATGAATTTTCGAGATTGATTCAGCCGTTGCGATCGGAATTAGAATTGCTTTTGCAAGAGCGAGCCACTCTCATACAAGAAATTCGCCAACTAGAGCAAAAGCGATTGCAAAACTACTCCTTAGCGCAGCAGTTGACAAACCAGGAACAAATGATTACCGAGTTTTTACAGGTACTCATGAGTCGCCTTGTGCCAACTTTAACACCACTGCTCGGACAAACAAGGGAAAATTCCGCCAGTTCTTCAGGAGGAATTAATTACGCAACCTCTGCAACTCAATCTTTATTAGAATCCTCTAACGATGTGGAGCGCTTAACCCAGCTAGCTAGGGAGTTAGATCAACGCCTATTGTCACTAGATGGAACGGTGAATGTAGTCTTTGAAGCACTACAGCGTAACATTAATACTTATTATGAATCCCTGTCCCAAGCACTGGTAAGAATGCATAGCAAGGGGATGCAAGGCGAACAGCTGATGGCTAGCTTTGTCAACAATTTGACCCAGCATTTGCAACAAGAATCCCCTAGTTCGCAGTCATCTTTCCTGGGAGGAGAATCTGAGACACTACCATCATTGACTGAACCAGCCGAGATTGCTGCTGGAGTTGCACCCCAATCCTTGGAGCTTATACAGCCAGAAACTTCATCTCCACTCACAATTAATTCTGAGCAACAGGAGACTACCCTCACAGAGGATCTAGATGCAGTGCTATTGCAGCTTGGCGTAGACTCATCTGAATATTCTCAAACCCCGACCGAATTACCGGAAGATATTTCTGCGGCAATTGGTGATGAAGTAGACCAACTTTACGCCAGTTTGTTTGATGCTGGTGATGTTAATAATCTCAGCCTCGATGTTTCCACAAATGAATTATCTGCTTCCACAGCCTCTCCATCTCCGTTGAACATTGCACAGACTCCACCTGTCTCTCCCATTGTGGACTCTGCGGTTGTAACACCAGATACGGGTCTTTCAATCCAAGAGACTTTAGGCGAAACCACAAATTCATCAGAGCCACAGGAAGAACTATTTTTTGAAGAAGATACTGACCTAGATTCACCTCTTAGCTTCTCTACTCCACAAATAGACAGTTTGCCACAAATCGGCACTCAGCCAGCTAGCGTTGATACAATCAATACCCTAACTGACTTATTACCTAATGCCGATAGTGAACTGCAATTGCTGGAAGTCTCATCTTCTGTGGATAATTCCACAACTACAGCAACTGACCTATTGCCTAATGACGATAGTGAACTGCAACTATTGGAAGTCTTATCTTTTGTGGATGATGCCACAACCACAGCACCAGTGACTCCAGAAGTAGCAGAAATTGCGTTGGTAGATACTGTTCCCGAAGCGTCTGTCTACGACACGCTGCCCGATCGCAGCGAAGATATCACCACATCGGAAGTATTAATTAACAGCGATCGCTCCGAACTGTCTTCAGATAACTACATTGCTGCTTCACCCCAAGAAAATTTACTTTCTATTGAGTCAAACCAGTCTCCAGCCGTACCAGATATTTCTTTAGATGAAGAACAGTTGCAGCAATTAGATCGGGATTTGGCTAATTTCGATCGGCAGCTAAATTCTGAGTCGCAGCTAGATAACAACTTGGGTGTTTTCTCGGAACTACTTGATAGCATTCAAGACACAATCCCCACAATTCCCCTTGAAAATCCCCAAATAGTAGAGGATACATCAACTGCTGCTTTCTCCAGTTTGGCAGTTCCCCAGGTAGAAACTGAAAAAAAAAAGGAAGTCACAATCCCCGTTCCAGAAAGTTCTTTACCTCCAATTGCTCACTCCATAAATAATCCAGAAGTTTCGCCCAATATTCTAAAATCAGTCTGGTATTTAGGAATTGATTTAGGTACAACAGGAATTTCCGCCGCATTGTTAAATCGCTCGACTTTTGTTGTACATCCTATCTACTGGTCAGCAGAAAATCCACCGGGAACAAGTTCCTTTCAGCAATCGTTTCGTTTACCAACAGAGGTTTATCTACCTACAGCTTCTGTACCCCACGGTGAAAACGAAACTATCGAAGCGCATGAGCAGACAGCACCTGCGGCTGTTGCCCAAGATAAAGTGCCCGATCGCTCGGCTACTACTCCTACAACACCAAAATCGACAGCAGATCCGACGAAAAATAATCTCTACTCGGCGCAGTTGAAGCCTTACTTGCAAGTAGCCATTCCATATAAGAGTGAACGACAGAAATGGGAACCTGTTTTGCAATTAAATGAATTTTCGGCAGGGCCTTTGATTTGGGTTGTGCGATCGCTCTCTAAGTTACTATTAACCCTCAAATCCGAAAAAACAAGTACCACCCCTAGTTTAGTGGCTGCCGCTGTTGGGATCGGCGAACAAGATTTTCCCCAGATTATTAATAATATTGCTGGTGTAATTTGTACCTGTCCATCTAGCTGGTCGGAACAATACCGCTTTAACGTGCGGGAAGCTTTACTCACTAGCAAACTTATTCAACATCCGCAGCAAGTATTTTTTGTTGAAGAAGCGATCGCTAGTCTACTCCCAGAACTCGATGCTGTTAATGGTGAGCAAGTAAAACTAAGCGATGCTCAAGGTACTCATCCAGCAAAAACTAGCGAACATCCCATTGTTGGCAACACCCTTGTGATTAACATTGGGACAACTGCCACAGAAATGTTGCTGGTGAATCTACCAGAAAGCTTGCAGCAATTGACATACAATGATTTCATGCTCCACAGTTTTGCTTATGCTGGCAAGGGTATTGAACAAGATATAATTTGCCAGCTGCTATTGCCACCGAAATCTCGGCAATCACGCCTAGAAACACCAAGCGATAGCAAAACTTCCACGAGTAATCCTTGGCAATGGCAACCGTCAATTCCTGGTTTAGACCAAATGCGTTGGCAGACTTTAGGGTTGGAAGAATTAGAACTACCTAGAGTCGGAGAACCAGATATCACCGCTCGAATTCGTCTCCAGCAGCGTCTAGAAAGTTCTCTACTGGGACAGGCGGTATTAGATGCGGCATTAGCCCTAAAGCTGATTTTGCAACACCAAGACTCTTTTACCCTGGAATTAGCCGATCAGCGGTGGGTTTTGCAGCGACGAGACTTAGAAAGCCAGGTATTTATCCCTTTTGTGCGCCGCCTGAACCGAGAACTTAACAAGTTATTGGTAGCTCGTGGTATTCCTACAGAAGCCATTAATCAAGCTATCCTGACTGGTGGAGTGGCTTGTGTTGGGACAGTGAACCGCTGGTTACGGCAAAAACTTCCCAGCACTAAGATTATTCAAGATTTATATCTCGGCGAAAACGGCGCTCCTAATTGCAGTCGGGTTGCTTATGGTTTGGCGATGCTGCCTCTGCATCCCCAGATTTTAGATATACCCAGGCAACAATACACTGATTATTTCTTGTTTACAGAATTGTTGCGATTGCTACCAGACCGTCCGTTATCTTTCGGTGAAGTTATCCAGTTATTTGAGGGTCGTGGAATCAATACTCGCATTTGTCAGCAACGGCTGCTGGCTTTTTTGGAAGGTGAACTGCCTTCCGGTTTAATACCTTCAGCCACAGAATCAACCTGGCTTACCCAGAGTTCGCAAGAAAATCCTGACTATCAGGCGATCGCCACAGCACCACTTTTTGAAAAACAAGGAAGTCTCACTTATCGTCCCAATTCTCAACAATTGTTATCTTTGCGTCGCTATCTAGATGCAATCAAGGCTAGTAATCAGCAATCACTGGAGGAACCATATACGGTGAATTTCGCTTTAGAGGTCGATCGTTGAGACTAGTAGATCGCGCTAGAAATAAGAATACTACTCAAAATTCCAAATGCTTACATTATGAGCATTTGGAATTTTGCAAAGTACTATTAGTACTAATACTTCAGGACAGTAATTTTTCGGTGTGTACGATAGTAGTATATTTTTTAATAGATGGATAAAATCCCGTAGATTTACAATCTATCACTTGATATTGAAAGATTCTGTAAATTTTTGGTTTTTGGTTTTTATATAGGCTAAAATTTGTGTATATTAACACTCGGTAGTAACGACAAGAGTAGTAAAAATCGCCCAACAATCATGTCTATGTCTACACTACTAATGTAAAAATTCCTGTTATAAAACTAAGTTAGCCCTTGTGAATAATCTTTCTCTTTATTCAGTTAATTGTTTGCAACAGCCTTCACACCCGTCAACTTTAAGCGTGAGAAAACGATTAATTGACATTGTTGGAGCCATTGTCGGGCTGATTGTTACATTTATGATAGCAATTCCCGTAGCAATTGCTACTTTTATTCATGAGCCAAGTCCAATATTTTATTCCCAAATTCGCTGTGGTTTAAACGGCAAAACTTTCCGCATCTGGAAATTCCGCTCCATGATAGTCGATGCTGATAAACTCAAGCATTTGGTTGAGAACCAAGCCAAAGGTCACATTTTTAAATCTGTTGACGATCCTCGCATTACTCCTGTTGGTAAATTTTTGAGGCGTACTAGCTTGGATGAATTCCCTCAATTTTGGAATGTTTTATTAGGGGACATGAGTCTAGTTGGTACTCGTCCACCTACTCCTGATGAAGTCAGTAATTACGATCCACACCACTGGGATAGATTGCGAGTCAAACCAGGCATTACCGGAGAATGGCAAGCTAATGGGCGTTCCAGCATTACAGACTTTGAAACCATTGTGAAAATGGATATGGATTATCAACGCAAGTGGTCTGTAACTTATGACCTGAGTCTGATTATCAAAACTATCTGGGTGGTATTTAAAAAGACTGGTGCTTATTGAATTTGTCATTAGTCATTAGTCATTAGTTTTTCTCCATGTCCCCGCGTCTGTTTCATCTCCCTTATCGCCCTTACTGCTTCAACCCTTAACGCCGCTACCAGTTTCTGTGGGTACAATGTAACGTTGTAAAAACAAAAATAGTAATAATACTGGGGCGATCGCAATCACTGAGCCAGCAGCTACCAACCGCCAGTCAAGAGAAAATGTACCTGCTAGCTTGGCGACTCCCAAAGGAAGAGTGTATAAATTTTCGTCTTGGATGACAATTAAAGGCCACAAAAAGTCACTCCAAGCACCAATGAATACGAAAATAGCTAAAGTTACCAATGCAGGGCGAACTGCTGGTAACATAATATGCCACCACAAACCTAACTCCGAGCTGCCATCCATCCGGGCGGCTTCTTCTATTTCTTTCGGGACACTCATGAAAGCTTGGCGCAACAGAAAAATGCCAAAGGCAGAAGCTAAACTTGGAAAAATCATCCCTAAATAAGTATTTCTCAAACCCATCTGGACTGTCAAAATATAGAGGGGAATCATCACGATTTGGAAGGGAATCATAATCGTAGAGACGATCGCCACAAAAATCCAGTCTCGCCCGACAAACGACAATCTGGCTAACGGATAGGCAGCCAAGGCGCAAAACAGCAGATTTAAGCCCACAGTCAGTACTGATACCAAGGTACTGTTATACAGGTATTGTCCAAAAGGTAGAGAGTTCCACACACTAGAGAAGTTATTTAGTGTCGGTTGACTGGGTAGCAACTGTGGCGGCGACTGAAAAATATTTTCCGTTGGCGATTTCAAGGATGTGCTAATTAGCCATAGTAAAGGAAAGAGCATCAACAGTGCGATCGCTCCCAACAGCGCATACATTAGCAGAATCTGCGATCGTGATTTTTTCCAGTTCAGCATTTTATTAATATAGGAAATTATCTTTTTTGAAAATTAAATAATGATCTGCTCAAATTCAAAAGTATTAACTGTTAAAATTTCCGCAGTGTGACATACTGAATTGAGTCAGACATAGCTTTATTTGAGAATTTGATTAACTTTATACTAACCTATCATCAAAAATCTGTTTAAAGCAATTAACCTAATTCTGTTATTGAATTTATTCACATATCAATATAATTAAGTCTCTTCACTTTCTGAACTCCCTAATCCTTCCAGAAAATCACAGAACTCGTTGTTTATTTTTGCATCACGTTCTTTTACATCACTCCATGTTTGACTATTGTGAATGATATCTTGTGCTTCAAGAAGACAAATACCCAAAGCCTTCTTTAAAATTCCAATTGATTCGGCTTTTGAATAATTACTCAATCTTAAAAACTTAATAACAGATTCTTTGTCGGCGGATTCAGTCAACATTCTGTTCAACTTTTCAGTTAACTCATTATCTTTATTCATAGTTTGTACCCAATTTATAAAAGGCATTATGTTGCACAAATTAAATATTTATCATATTCTTAAGCCATTATTCTCATAAAAACCATCTATAGCAGTCTTAAAATCACGTGAGCTCGATGAACCTCTCCCTCCCAGCCTCCCTCTCCGAAACGGAAAGGGAGGAGAAACGAAAAATTAAGCTTTTTGCTCCCCTCTCCGCATCGGAGAGGGGCTGGGGGAGAGGTCAAATAAGACTTGTCGAACTCACGTTAAAATCATTCCTTAAAAACAAGATTCCTGACTTATTTAAAAAGTCGGGAATCTTGGTATTTCAATTCTCACTAATCAGATTTAATTCGTATCAAGTCACAGTTTGTACGCACAGCTTTCAACGGTTTCTCTTGCAGTTTGAAGCCAATTCATAGTAGTTAATCTTCAACCGCTACATAAGGTTGTGGTTCCCGCGATCGTTGGGCAATTTGTTCTCGCCGGTACTTTGCAAGTTCGCTGTAAAGCCTCTTGCGAGAGAGATTCACACTTCCAACAGGCTCATGCTCTAGGAGGGTATGCCAAGGAGAAAACAATATACCCTCATCTAAACGTTTGCGTTCTTCAAAGTCAAACTTCTGACTGGGAATGCGAACAGTTGCAACTTTAATAAACGGTGAATCTGCTTCTTGCCATTCCTGAACGTGGTCTTCAATCGGTGTTTTGTCATCGTCTACATAAAACTGAATTAAAAAGTCAAAAGACGCTTCTTGACCTTCTTCAGTCAAATATTTTACCAGCGTTTCTCGAAGGTAATTTTCTGATTCTGGAAGTGTTTCTGGTGGTTGTTCAGGCTGTTGAGATTTGACAGATAATTTGACAAGACGACTACCAAATTTAAACGGAGCCATGCTCCAATATTGAATCAAAAGCGGATTTCCTACCTTTTTGCTGCCAATTTTTTGCAAGATAGCAAAGGCATAACCAAGTTCTTCCAGCCGTTCTGGGGTAAGTTGTCCACTACCTGCTTTGGAGAGATCGGCGTAATCACGAACATCTTTAGCCAAGAAAGTAGGATAATTGTTGAGTATAAAATCTTGGGTTTTTTCTTCATCATCCAGAACTTTTTGCCCGTCCACATTCATCACCTTAATGGCAATACCGCGAACATCAGGCTGGCTATCGGAGTTGAATTTACCACGCTTTTGAGGCGAACCACCGCTAGAGAACCGAATCCACGCAGGATAGGTTTGGGGCGTTTTGAATAAACCTACTCTCAGGTCTTCAGGAAGATTGGGTTCAATAATAAACTCTCCCCAAAGCAGTCCATGACTTTTGCTATGAATTTGACGGAGGTCTGGGCCGTTTTTTTGTTGAGCTTGGAGGCTCGTTGCGATAATATCGTCGATTATTGCTTCTTGCTCAGTGGTAGATGACGTTGGGTTAGTCATAAAACATTTTATGAGATGTCTTCATTATCCTGAACGCTTCAACCTTTTCGAGTCAATCCGGTTTCCGTACAAATATGTTGTAATGGTTTATCCCAAGGTTCAATCGGTATTTGGGACAAATAGGCAAAATCAAAGACAATTCCGATAGTCGGCTTTGTCTGCCACTGCGGTAAACTGAGCAAGCGATCGTAATATCCGCCGCCATAACCCAAACGATATCCTTGATAGTCGCAAGCTACACTGGGTACAAGAATCAAATCTACTTCCGCAGCATCTAAGATTGGAGCGTCGGGGTGTGGTTCAGTAATGCCATAGAGGCCGCTTTGGATAGAATCGTTAGGTGTCCAAATATGCCAAGACAGGGATTTATAAACGCAGCGAGAAAATCCCCAACGGTATTTGGTGTTGGCAAATAGGGGACTAAGGTCAGGTTCTTGGCGAAAGCTGAAAAAAGCGAGTATTGTTTTTGCTTGGGTGAATAAAGTAGAGTTTTGTAAATGAAAGCATAAGCGATCGCTTTTTTCTCTCCATTTTCCAACAGACATTGATTGACGTGTTTTGAGTAGAGTGCGGCGCAGTTCTACTTTATTTAGTTGATAATTAACTTTGTCCATAAAAATAGTCAAAAAAATAAGCTGGGCATCACCCAGCTTGTATCACTCTACATTCACCAGAACATTGTTATGCAGCGTGTTGACGATACCACTCAATGGTATTCTTTAGCCCTTCTTCAAAGCTTACCTGAGCCGTGAAATTAAAGGCTTGCTTGGCCCGTTCAGTATCTAAACAGCGGCGGGGTTGACCATTAGGCTTATCAGTTTGCCACACAATTTCCCCCTTAAACTCCATCAATTCGCAGATTAGAGTTACTAAATCAAGAATGGAGATTTCATAACCGGTTCCCAAGTTAACTGGTTCCGATTCGTTATAGAATTGAGTCCCCATCACAATCCCCCGTGCTGCATCTTCTGAATAGAGAAACTCACGGGTAGGACTGCCATCACCCCAAACTGCAAGTTGCTTTTCTGCATTAATTTGGGCTTCGTGAACTTTGCGAACTAATGCTGGAATGACGTGGGAACTTCCGGGGTCAAAGTTATCTTCTGGGCCATATAAATTTACTGGCAGTAGGTAAATCCCATTAAAACCGTACTGCTGACGGTAAGATTGCAATTGAACTAAAAGTGCTTTTTTGGCAATTCCGTAAGGGGCATTAGTTTCCTCTGGGTAGCCATTCCAAAGATCGTCTTCTTTGAATGGCACTGGAGTGAATTTGGGATAGGCGCAGATTGTGCCAACACAAACAAATTTTTCTACTCCAGCTTGGTAAGCAGCATGAATTAGCTGGGTTCCCATGATCAAGTTATCGTAGAATAGCTCTGCGGGTTTTTCGCGGTTCAAACCGATGCCACCGACATGAGCTGCTAGATGTATGATTATGTCTTGCTGGTCAACTGCAAGTTGGCTATTTTCCCAAACACGCAAATCTTGATCGCGCGATCGCGGTATTGTAATTTTCTCGCGATCGGCTCCTGCTTTACACAGTTGATCTATCACCTGACGGCCTAGAAACCCCGATCCACCAGTGACTAGAATGCGTTTATTTTTTAGTTCTAAGGCGGTCATATTTTATCCTCTGTGATGCCGAATCAGAAGTGCAAAGCGCCCAGTGTTTGACGAATAGTCGCAATGTCATTTGGAAATTGCGAACCTTTTCCATTGGGTGAAGTATGACCCAATGCTTGTAAGTCTGCTTCTACCATTAGGGAAACTAGTTCTTCAAAGGTTACTGATGGTGTCCAGCCCAAGTTCTGCCGTGCTTTGGTAGAATCGCCAATCAACAACTCTACCTCAGATGGACGCAAGTAACGCTCATCAAACTCTACATAATCTTGCCAATTAAGATTCACATAACTAAATGCCAGTTCTAAAAACTCTCGTACCGAGTGGGTTTCACCAGTAGAAATTACGTAATCGTCTGGCTGGTCTTTCTGCAACATCAACCACATTGCTTTGACGTAATCCTTTGCATAGCCCCAATCTCGCTTGGCATCTAGATTACCCATGTAAATCTTTTTCTGCTTACCAGCAACAATACCAGCCACGGCTCTAGTAATTTTGCGGGTTACAAAGGTTTCACCCCGCCGTGGTGACTCGTGGTTAAAAAGTATACCGTTACAAGCAAATAAATTATAAGATTCACGATAATTTATAGTTTGCCAGTGAGCGTAAACTTTCGCACAGGCATAGGGACTGCGCGGATAAAAGGGCGTTGTCTCAGTTTGAGGTATTGCTTGTACTAAACCGTACATTTCTGAAGAACCCGCCTGGTAAAATCGCACCTGAATTCCGGTACGATGCTGGTAGTCTCGAATTGCTTCCAACAGACGCAATGTCCCCATTCCTACTGCATCTACTGTGTATTCTGGTGAATCAAAGCTGACTCTGACGTGGGATTGAGCGCCGAGGTTGTAAATTTCTACTGGCTTTACTTCTTCTAAAATACGCCGTAACGTTGTACCATCCGTCAAGTCGCCGTAGTGAAGAAACAACCGTACTCCCTCTTTGTGGGGGTCTTCGTAAATGTGGTCGATACGGTCTGTGTTGAAGGTAGAAGTCCGGCGAATGATGCCATGAACTTCATAACCTTGTTCCAACAAAAACTCACTTAGATATGAACCATCTTGTCCAGTAATACCAGTAATCAACGCTCGCTTCTGTTGCGTCATACTCAATTATCCCTTATTGTCTTTGATTAAAAATTTACAGCCAATCTGATACAACCTAGCAATTAATTGCTGAATTGCCTAATGGGAAACCTACGAGTTCTTGTGGTTATGATACTTTTTCCGTAAATAAATATACTTAACAAAAAGTAATCTAGCACGTAAGTCCAATATTAGATAGCTCAAGATTACTTAATTATGTATATTTTCTTCTACCAGATAGGTCGAGATTATTTTTATGTAAACCTCGTCTACCTTGAGAACCGTAGTTTTATAGGTTGGGTGCAGCGATCGCGTAACCCAACATAAAATTTGGTGGTAATGTTGGGTTGCGTTTCACTCCACCCAACCTACATAAATATATATTTTAAAAAACTCTAGGTTTCAACATAGATGAGGTTTATGTTGTTTTTTGTCAAAACTTCATATATCTCTAGTTTTATGAAGACTTAATAAAATAGCCATTTTAAAGTTAGACTTCTGGCAAAAGTGCCAAAGATCCACACTTACAGAAGTCTGAATATAAGTAGAAAAGCACAAATTATAGAAACAAAAATGAGCAATCCTTTAGTTTGAGGGGAGAATTGTACTTAGGGGCATTAACTGCCCCACAGAATCCACCCTAAGTAGTTACTCAGTATGCGCCGTTATTTTTGGGTAGAATTACCACATCAACAGTTTTCAAGATGATCCATAAATCAAGCCAGAAATTCCTAAATTTGACATAATGCAGGTCTATTTGGACTCTCCGAGGATAGGGAATGTCATTACGCCCAGATACCTGCCACAAACCAGTAATTCCTGGACGGATTGTTAAAATCTCGTCAATGTGACAACCGTATTTTGGCAGTTCTTGTGCTACCAAAGGTCGGGGGCCAACTACACTCATGTCCCCTTTTAAAACGTTCCAGAACTGGGGAAATTCGTCTAAGCTAGTAATTCGCAAAAATCGACCAATTTTGGTAATCCGGGGGTCTTGTTTCAGCTTAAAACTGCTCTCAAATTCTTGCCGCAATTCGGGCGATGTTTCCATCATTTGCATGAGGATTTCGTCCGCATTGCTTACCATTGTTCGGAATTTAATACAACTAAACGCTTTGTAATTTTTCCCTACCCGTTCCTGGACATAAAAAATTGGCCCTTCTGAGCTAAAGGCAATCAGCAAGGTCAAAATTAAGTAGACGGGGAAGAACAAAATTAATACCGACAGCGAAAACACTATATCGAACAGTCGTTTGACTAACTCTCCGTTTAAACCCTGAAAAGATAAACCTTTGGGCTTAACTTTTGGCGTCTTTGTTTTTTGACCGCGTTTTAAGAAACGCGTAGACGCTCTAGTGTCTTGCCTTACGCCTCGCTTGCCGGAGAGGAGTGAGCTCTGGGCAGTCATCATACTCCTTAATAATCCACACCACACATAGTCCCAATATTAAAGCCAAAATGATGTGCTTCTGGGGGAAATTGCCAAAAGCCTAAAAAAATAAGACGTTAATCAACACCATCATTCCGAAAACGGTGTTTTTCGTTGCACTTGTTTACAAAATTTAGATAACGATCTGCAAAGATTTGCGGTGAAAACTGCGCGGCGTGCGATCGCATATACTCAGAATTGAACGAACCTTCATACATTTCAAACTTTTCTACTGCCTCCACTAAAGCCGCCTCTGTTTGCGTCTTGAAAAATATACCTGTCCCTGTATCCGCATCAGAGCGGATATCTCGCACTGTTTCTAAAGCACCCCCTGCACCGTAGGCAATTACTGGTGTGCCGCAAGCCTGTGCTTCCACTAGGGCAATCCCAAAATCTTCACAAGCTGCATACACAAACGCCTTAGCCTTAGACATATATTTTTTTACCACATTATCGGGTTGCCATCCCAGTATTTGGATGTTGGAGTTTGCCATCTCGCGAATCTTGTTCATTTCATCTCCTGTACCAATGACTACTAATGGTCGTTTTAGTTGATTAAAAGCCTTGACAATCAACGATATTTGCTTGTAACTCACTAACCGGGAAACTGTCAGGTAAAAGTCCTCTTTCTCAGACAGAAACGGAAATTCCGCAATATTAACTGGTGGGTAAATGACTGTTGCTTCTCGGCGATAGCAACGCCAAATCCGCCGAGCTGTATGCTGCGAGTTGGCAATGAAGTAATCAACGCGATTGGCACTCAATACATCCCACTGGCGCAAACGATGTAATAAATATCGAGTCACCCATCCAGGTAAACCACTACCCAGTTTGCTGTGGCGCAGATAATCAAAGGTCAAGTCCCAGGCATAGCGCATAGGGCTGTGACAGTAGCAAATATGCATCTGTTCGGGAGTGGTAAGGATTCCTTTGGCAACAGCATGGGATGAAGACAGAATGACATCATAATGCCGCAAATCAAGTTGTTCAATTGCCAAGGGCCACAAGGGCAAGTATTTTTGTATACCGTTGCGGGCATAGGGAAAGTTCTGGAGAAACGTCTTGCCAATTTGACGCTTATATAAATAACTTTCTCTATTGCTGGATTCAAAATCTATGAGGGCATACAAATCAGCATCAATGTGATTCAAAATTTCTCGTACAACGAGTTCTGAACCACCGGTGGCTTTGGGGGTTAGCCACTCATGAACCAGAGCATATTTCAAGGGCACAGCTAACTTGAATAAGTGGAAAATACAAAGGCTAACTTGATGACGTTAACTGAAAAGTTTCCCCTTGTGATTAATTAATGGGAAGCGCCCCAGATTAGCACATAAGACGGAATCTTTCCCTGAGAGGTTCCAGATGGATACGGCAACCTGATAATCTCAGATTGGGATTGGGGATTGGGGATTGGGGATTAGGGATTGGGGATTGGGCATTGGGCATGAGGTATGTATGTATGAGGCATTGGGTATGGATTATTCTCCTTGTCTCCCTAGTCCCCAATCTCTTGATGAAAACTGATATAGAAAGGGTGAATTTATGCGAATTCTGATTATGGGTGGTACTCGGTTCATTGGTGTCTATTTGACTCAACTACTTGTAGAACAAGGACACGAGGTGGTGCTGTTCAATCGTGGGAATCGGCCAGCACCTTCTTTAGAGGGAGTAGGACAAATTATAGGCGATCGCACAGATGCTACTCAATTAAAGGCAAAGTTATCACAAGAAAACTTTGATGTCATTTTTGACAATAACGGGCGCGAACTTACTGATACTCAACCACTAGCAGAAATTTTTCAAGACCGAGTGCAACATTTTGTGTATATGAGTTCTGCAGGAGTGTATCTAAAATCCGATCAATTACCCCACATAGAAGGCGATGCTGTAGATCCCAAAAGTCGCCATAAGGGTAAACATGAAACAGAAGCTTATCTGACTCAATTGGGATTGCCCTTTACTTCTGTTCGTCCTACTTATATCTACGGGCCCCATAATTATAATGAGTTGGAAGGCTGGTTTTTTGACAGAATTGTGCGCGATCGCCCCATTCCTATCCCTGGAAATGGCTTGCATATCACCCAACTGGGTCATGTAAAGGACTTGGCACAAGCAATGACTCAGGTTTTGGGTAATGAACAAGCTGTAGGGCAGATTTATAATATCTCAGGCGATCGCTTTGTCACTTTTGATGGTTTAGCCCGTGCTAGTGCTGTAGCGGCTGGCAAATCACCCGATGCTGTTAAAATTGTCCACTACGACCCGAAAAAGTTTGATTTCGGTAAGCGTAAAGCTTTTCCAATGCGGGTGCAGCATTTCTTTGCTTCGGTGAATAAAGCGCAAACAGAATTAAACTGGCATCCTGAATATGATTTGATTTCTGGATTGCAAGACTCTCTAGAAAATGACTATTTGGCTAATGCAAAAGACAAAGCTGATGTTGATTTCTCTGTAGATGAGGAAATTTTACAAGCTTTGTAAGTAAAGATGTTTAAACAGTAGCCAGGGCGAATAGAATTGCCTGCGGCACACTGCGTGAACGCGGCTACACAGGCAAAGTCCGCCGAGGCGGACTAAGAGGATGTTTTAAAAGTGGTTGGCTGTAATTTTAGGCACTTGTTGATCCCCCCTAACCCCCCTTAAAAAGGCTACCGTGTATACACAAGTTGAATTACCCCCCTTAATCCCCCCTTGTAAAGGGGGGAAACCGGAAAATCTTGTTCCCTCCCCTTTGCAAGGGGAGGGTTAGGGTGGGGTAAAACTGACGCATAAACCAGGTGAGTAAACTACTTCAGACTTGTGTATACACCGTAGCTTAAAAAGGGGGGAACCAGAATCAAAGTCCCCCTTTTTAAGGGGGATTTAGGGGGATCTAAAACGTTTTTATACGGATCAGAGGACTTTTAAAACATCCTCTAAGGTCAAATTAAGGTTTTGAAACCCACGGAGGCGGTCACTGAGCTTGTCGTTCGCGCAGCGTCTCGTAGAGAAGTGTGGGTTTTGTTTCGTGTAGACGCGGTTTCTAACCGCCCGTTTCGCTTAAGTTGACTGATGTTTTTCGCATTTTCATAACTCATCAGGGTTAACGCCTAACTCGCGCAGTTGTGCTGCTAATCTGTTAGCCCGTTGACTTTCTCGTTCTAGTTTTTCTAGCGGCGTGGGAAGCCAATTCCCGGATGCATCATACCAACGTAGCCACAATCGCTCAATTCCTTGGTAAGAACCTTGCCAAAGTCCTAAACCTAGTTCCAAACCCGGCATCCACACCCGTGGGGTACTCAAGTCCAATTCGCTGTAACTATCTGCAACTAATTGGAATACTTGGAGTTTGTCAGTGTAGCGGTCAAACACAATGTAGTAAGGAACTCGCAAAATCCGTTCATAAACTTCCCATTTGGTCGGTGGTTGGTTAATCTCCCGCAGAGTTTGTCCTAAGTCTTCTTTTTCAGTGCCAGGAGAAAGCAATTCTACCACTACAAAAGGAGCAACCCCTTCTTGCCAGATAACATAACTGAGACGCAAGTTTTGTTGTTCGTAGAGACGCGAAACTCCCACAGCAGCAAACCAGTCTGGGCGTTTGTACCACAGTGTATGCCGCAGGTCATAGTAAAGGTTTAAGTCACTGGCAACAAATACTTCCTCTGCTGGATAGTTAGGTGGACAGAAGGTTTCGCGCAGAAGTTGGGGTTGAAAAAGGTGAAATTCGTCAGGCAAACCAGAGTCCTCTGGGTATTCACTGGGAAGATCATACATGGTTGGTAGGACTTCTTTGGGAGAGAGAGGCGGGTCTGTTTGGTACATAACGGGAATCTTGACCGACTAATTTTAAGTTAACGGATCGCAGTAAAGGTTGAGTCAAAATCAAAAATATTTTCTTCTACCTGGGGAAGACGCGATAAATGGCGTTTTTAGTCTTTACTGAAACAGGAATGAAAATTTTCTCTATTAGTCAGGCAAACCTTCTTTAGAATTGCCTGAACGGCTACTGAAACTATAGGAATCCGGTTTGATTTATGAAAAAAATTAAGTATTTGTAGGGTGCGTTATGACTTTAGTCTAACGCACCAAAGCCTTGAAAATGGTGCGTTACGCTTCGCGATAACACACCCTACGTGTTGTTCAAAAATCAAATAGTAATCCTATAGTTTCTGTAAATACTATTGTTGGTTGATAAAATGAGCCAGGTTTTACAATATCCACTCCAGAATGTATTAGAAGCCCGTGCCCGCTTAGGTGAAGGCCCCATCTGGGATTCTACCCAAAACCTACTGTACTGGATCGATATTCACAACCATCGGGTACATCAGTTCAACCCTGCTACGGGGAAAGACTTGTTTTTTGATGTAGGAGATGTGGTGGGTGCGATCGCAACAGCAGGTAAAGATAGATTAATTATGGCACTGCGTCATCAACTGGCATTCCTCAACACCCAGACAGGTGAAGTTATTCCTATTTTGGAAATTGAAGGAAATCTGTCAGATAACCGTCTGAATGATGGTAAATGTGACTCTCAAGGACGTTTTTGGATCGGCTCAATGTGTTCTTTAGAAAAACCTCATGCTAGCCTCTATCGCTACGATCGTGACGGTTCATTGTATGTGATTGAAACGGGTTTGACTATCTCTAATGGTCTGGGGTGGAGTCCCGATGAAAAAACGTTTTACTTGAGTGATTCTCCTCAGAAAAAAATATATGCTTACGACTTTGATTCAGTAACAGGTAACATTAATAATCGCCGGATTTTTGTTGATTTAACTCATGAATCTTTCTACCCAGATGGGTTGACGATAGATAGTCAAGGAAATATTTGGTCAGCTATGTGGGATGGGTGGTGTGTGATTCGTTTCAACTCTAAGGGTGAAGAGATATTGCGGATCAATTTACCTGTCCAATTGCCAACCAGTTGCACTTTTGGTGGCGAAGATTTGCAAACACTTTATATCACTACAGCTTCAGTTGGACTCAGCCAAGGGGAGATAGGAAAAAGTTTCTACTCAGGTGATTTATTTGCTCTCAAAACTGATGTTACTGGCTTACCTAGCTATGATTTTGAGAAATAAAGTAGTCCCTGTGTCAAGGTGAGGCGCTAAATTGCCTCCCATATTTGTTCAACTCGACTCTTTATTTGTTTGCGAATTCTAAAAATTCCGAGTTTTAAACTTTTGATCTTGAAGTTCCGAGTTCAAAGGTGCAACTTCCGAGTTCAGAGGCTCAACTTCCGAGTTCAAAGGTGCAACTTCCGAGTTCAAAGGTGCAACTTCCGAGTTCAAAGGTGCAACTTCCGAGTTCAAAGGTGCAACTTCCGAGTTCA
>NZ_JBALEO010000023.1:0-38660 GCF_036918015.1 Nostoc sp. | reverse complement strand
TTACTGGGGTGCTTGTGATTACAGGCATCCCTTTATTTTTTGCCCACCCTCTCACTTACTGATCGCTCACCTTTAGTCTAAAGTCCAGTTATAAATAAGTGCTAGTGTTTTCGTTTTTCTTAGTGCAGCAATCCTATTTGATTTGCTCTCCACAGACAGACTCAGATCCCCAGGAGAAACGCATCTAATTTGTTTTGACAAAATGTAACTCACTTGAAGTTGACAGCGACAACATCTACATTCTTTGTGAGAGGAACTATGCTAACAACAACTCGACAGCAGCAGTTTGATGCAATTGTGATTGGCTCTGGAATTGGTGGGTTGACGGTTGCCGCGCTCCTATCTAAGTTTTATCACAAAAACGTTTTAGTGTTAGAACAGCATTTCACCCCTGGGGGATTCACCCATACCTTTGAGCGCAAGGGAAAATTTCTTTGGGATGTGGGGCTGCACTATGTTGGAAATATGAGAGATGGAGACACTGGCAAAGCTGTGTTTGACTATCTCACCAATGGCAATTTGAATTGGCACAAGATGCCCGATCCGTTTGAAAAATTTGTCTACCCGAACTTCACCTTTGAGGTTTATTCTGACCCCAATCGCTTTCAGTCCGATCTAATCCAGCGCTTTCCTCGCGAGCAGACAGCCATTCGGCGGTACTTTAAGGATGTCCAGAAAGCAGCATTTTGGTTTGGGGCCCATTCAATGTTGGAGCTATTTCCGGTATTGCTGCATCCTCTACTCAGGCGGTTTGTTCGTCATTTTGGGGCTATTGCTAGACAAACCACCCAGCATTATTTGAACAGACATTTTCAAGATGCCCAACTCAAAGCATTACTGGCTTCCCAGTGGGGAAATTATGGCTTACCGCCATCCCAAAGTTGCTTTGGCATTCATGGTGCGATAGTTACCCATTATTTTAAAGGCGGCTGGTATCCTGTGGGTGGGGCAAAGGCGATCGCGCAAGCCATTATTCCCGTGATTGAACAGGGGGGTGGTGTCGTCATCACCCAACGCCGAGTCACAGAAATCTTGTTGGAATCGGGGGTGGCAGTGGGAGTGAAAGCCCAAGATACAGCACATACCAAGGCAGACTTGGAAACGTACTTTGCACCTATTGTGGTGTCTGATGCCGGAGCCTTCAATACTTATGTGAAGCTGATTCCACCCAACTACGCGCTGGCAGAGCGCCAGAAAATTCAAGCGTTTCCAAAAAGTAACAGTATGGTGACGGTATATTTAGGGTTAAAAGAGAGTCCACAGCAACTAGGGTTTCAGGGCGAGAACCATTGGATTTACACGACCTATAACCACGACGCAATTGCCCAAGATCCACCCATCTCTGCTGATAATTTACCTAAATTCTGCTATCTCTCATTTCCATCGCTGAAAGATCCATTAGCTGAGGGGCATACGGCAGAAATCATTGCCTACGTTGACTATGATTTCTTTTCGCAGTGGCGGGAACAATCCTGGCGACGGCGAGGCGTGGATTACACTGAACTGAAAGCCCAAATTACCCAATCCCTGATTCAGTTAGTGGAGCGCCACTATCCTGGCTTTCAGGATTTGATTGAGTATGCCGAACTCTCGACTCCACTGACGGTGGAACACTTTGATGCTAGCGATCGCGGTGCTATCTTCGGCATTCCCTGTATTCCTGAACGCCTGGATCAATCCTGGATCGGGGCTAGAACACCAATTAAAAATCTATACCTGACCGGAGTCGATACACTTTCACTCGGCATTATGGGAGCGATGATGGGTGGAGTGAAAACAGCAGGTGTTTTAAATGGAGCATTCGGCTTTTTTAAGATTATGACAACCATCATGAGAAGGTGACAGAGAAAGCTTTACGAGTATATGAAATTGATAAACCCAGACATAAGATATTACTTAAGTCATAATTTAACTAGTTACTTTTATCACTAGTGTATAGCTGTTTGAAATCATATCCTTATAAACATGAGACATCAACCAGATTAAGGTTTCCAGAACTTTAATCATACAATTTACCAAAGGAAATGTAGTCATGAATATCAAACAAATTCTTGCTGGTGCAGTGCTTCTTTTACCATTTGCTGTTACTTCCATTCCTTCGCAAGCGTCAGCATCACAGGTTATTGTTAATCCCCATAGTCCTAATAGACCTGCTCAAATAATAGCAAAAAAACCACCACAAGTTAAACGTTATACACCACCAGTGAAAAAGAAAGTGCTAGTTCCTGCACATTGGGAAAAAACAAATCATGGTCGCAAGTGGGTTGCGGCTCATTATATATACAAGTAAAAACGCCTGAAACCTTAAGCAATTGGAATATAAGAAGACTTCACTTCTTATATTCTCTCTCTATTTTTAGTAGGGAGAGTGTTAAATGCAAGGCAATAAAAACTTTTTACTTAATATTTGAGAGATACTCATGAAATTGGCATCATTGACAAATGTTTTGGTTGCAGGTGCGATCGCTCTCGGTGCGACTGCAACCATCAATCAGCCAAGTCAAGCCGAAAGTAGGCGAGGATTTTATTGTGACACATCAGGAAACAAACCCGTAACGGTGTACACAAATTCTAGAGGTGTTTCTGAGCCTTGGATTCGCTGGACTTCCAATTACTTCAAAGACGCTGGTTACAATAAACTGACGCGCTGTCAAGACGTAAGCCACCGCTTGGAAACTTACCGTCGCAACAGAGAGCTGAAGTTTATTACTGTCGGCAAAATGAATGGACAAAATGTGGTTTGCACCGCAAATCAAGTTAGTGGACGCTGTGAAAACTTGATATTGACCCTCAAACCCAATGAAGATGGTGTGCAAGCGCTAAATAATCTCCTGGCTTGGCACCAACCCCTGAGTAAAAGCAATAGAACACCTTACGTTGATTTGAGAGAACATCTAGGGATTCCCAAAGAATAAATACAGCTATTTCCAGGTAAATAGACCATGTGGTAGGGGCGCAAGCAATGCTTGTACCCCTACCACACATAGTTTTTCCTGTGCTAAATTTGGACTGGGATAGTAACAAAGTTACAAAGCTATAGTTTAGGTTCTATATGCCTAACTGGTGCGCCATCCTTTAGTATGAGCGTATACCGCCGAGTACTTTAAACTATATTGCTTGATTAGCTCAGTTGGTAGAGCGATCGACTCATAATCGATTAGTCACAGGTTCGAGTCCTGTATCAAACCCCAGGAAGTTAGCTCACTGGTAGAGCAATCGACTCATAATCGATGTGTTGTAGGTTCGATTCCTATACTTTCACCCAACCCTGTCCGGGTTAAAAGACAATACCCTTCCAAGGTAGCCAATATGGTACGGATCTTAACAAGATTCGAGACCCCTCATTTTCTTAACTCTGCGGTGCAAGTGTTCTACTGCCGGTCATCACTCGTAAGAGTAATGTTCGGTAGCCACAGTTAAGGAGTAAGCACAACTGCATTTCTCCCTAACTTGAGTATGTTCCTTCCTTTCCTACATCTAGTTTTCCTTCGGGATTCTAGGTTGGCAAACGAACGGCATATTTGAGCGCGGTTCTTTTTTCTAGATTGCCATTGAGCAGTTTGGGAAAAGTAACAGCAATCTTAATCCAGCTTTGGAGAAGCTTTTGTCCACACCTAAACTGTAAACACTTGCACTTGCAGAGTACAAAATATTTTGTATTATGTACAGTAAAAATATAACTACTACCCCATTAGCGACTGAAAGTAATCTAGGAAATCTGCAAACTGATAATTTAGCACTTTTGCGATCGCATGGTTTAGTTGAATATAATACTCCCGAACTGATGAAGTTCGTTTTTAAAGCTGCTTATTTTGCTAGAAAAGACTTATTTAGGTGTACCTCAGCTAAGAATAGCCAGGGCGAATAGAATTTACCCTTTTAACTTTTTTCCTGTGCTAGATTTGAACCGGGATAGTAACAAAGTCACAAAGCTGTAGTTTGGGTTCTGTATACCCAACTGGTACGCTAACCTCTGGTAATAGCGTATACCGCCCAGTGATTTCAACTATTTCACCATGAAAGTTAGCTTATTTGGTAGAGCGATCGGTGTATCGCCGATTGGTTATAGGTTCGATTCCTATACTTTCACCCAAAAACCCTCGCCCTGGGTACGGACACCTTGTTAGGGACAAGGTAGCTTCACGGCTACACAAATGTATTGGGCATTGAAAAAGACCCAATCAAAAAAACTTCTTGTTTTTTCTACTCTGTCATGTAGGTATTTATAACAGTAAAAGAGCTAGCGCAACTGTATCTCTCCTTAACTTGAGTATGTTCCTTCCTTTTCCTACATCTGATTTTCCTTTGGGGATTCTGGATTGGCAAAGCGAACGGCATATTTGAGCGCGGTTATCTTTTTTAGATTGCCATTGAGCAGTTTAGGAAAAGTAACAGCAATCTTAATCCAGCTTTGGAGAAGCTTTTGTCCGCACCGGAACTGTAAAAACCTGCACTGGCAGAGTAAATAAATTCTTTGTAGTATATAGTAGCACAAACTGCTAAAACTAATCTTTTAGCCTTTGTTTAAAGGGTTGTAAAGCCTAAAGAACCTCAAAATGAATTTTGTCTACTCCAGTACTTAAGCTGTGAGACACAGGTGGTATTTGAGTTTAAGCAAGGTTATAAATCAATACGGTTCAGTTAAGGGTTTATTGGTGTAGGTACTTGGTCTTTGAAGACGCGATAAATCGCGTCTCTACATGAGGGTTTTGGGCTTATCTGAACCGTATTGGGTTATAAATGTGTTGATCAAATCTTCTTAGCTAGTTGCGATGGCTACGCCCGCCGCAGGCATCGCCTAGCTTACTTAAGCTATCACATAAATTATTTATGCAAATCACTATGTGGGAAACGTTTTATATCAAACCTAACGAAATCGGCATCTTATATCACCGCAGTGACTTTAAAAAAATTTTGCAACCCGGTACACATACATATTTTGGTCGCCATTGGCAAGTAAAAATTTGTGACCTCAATCAGCCACTAGCTCAGATTGAAAACCTAGAACTGTTGTTGCGAAATCACGAGGTGGAACTGCAAGAACATTTATTGATTATCAGAACTGCATTCAACCAAGCTGCTTTAGTCCGTTGTGGTCAGAATTGGGTAAGCGTTGCACCAAATCAATTACGAGCTTTTTGGCGTGGTTTTATTGAGGTAGAATCTCATCTCTTCAACTTAGAAGAAAGCTTAGAATTACCTAGTTTTTTTGTGCAGCAATTGCGTTCAGTTACTTTGAATGGACTGAAGAAGTTCCAAATCTCCGAGTCTGAGATTGGTTTACTATATCTGCAAAATAATTTTGTGCGACCTCTAGAACCAGGAGAGTATGCTTTTTGGTCAGTAGATAGAGATGTTACAGTCCGAATTCTCAGCCGAATTATCCCTAACCCAGATTTTCCCCTGGAAGATGTACTCATTGAAAAACATCCCGATTTTATTGCTGCGTACTGTCAAACCGTGCAATTACTGGCTTCGCAAGTTGCAATTGTGCGATATAGAGGGAAAGTGATTTCTATTTTGCCGCCTACCAGCCGCAAGCTATTTTGGCAGGGTGTTGCAGTGGAAATTCTCGACATCAGCGCTGATGCTCAGTTAGAGCCTAGCTTAGTGGCTGAGTTAGTTGAAGGTTCAACAGAAGTGAAATTGCTCAGTCGCAACTGTTTGCATATTTGCCAAGTTCCCGCCCAACACGTGGGACTAGTATACATTAATCAAGAGTTTCAAGGAGAGCGATCGCCAGGGGTACACGCTTGGTGGTTATTTGGCCGCTCTTTTCAAACCGAAGCCATCGACTTGAGACTACAAAATATGGAAGTATCCGGTCAAGATATCCTCTCTAAAGATAAAGTACCTCTGCGGTTGAACTTGACCGCAGGCTTCCGCATCCAAGACCCATTGAGGGCAAAAAACGGGTTATCAGATATTTCCGGCTTCTTATACAAAGAATTACAGTTTGCTTTGCGTGGTGCAGTCGGCGAACGCAACTTAGATGCTTTATTAGAAGATAAAGGTGCAATTGATAGAAGCATCTCTGAATACATCCGCCAGAAAGCCGCAGACTATGGAATTGAAGTAGATTCTGTAGGTGTCAAAGATATTATTTTACCTGGTGAGATTAAGGCTATCTTGAGCAAAGTAGTGGAGGCAGAAAAAACCGCTCAAGCCAACGTAGTCAGACGTAGAGAAGAAACTGCTGCTACCCGCAGTATGCTAAACACAGCTAAAGTGATGGAGGATAACCCCGTTGCATTGCGTTTGAAAGAACTCGAAGTATTAGAGCGGATTGCAGAGAAGATCGATCGGATTCAAGTTAACGGTAGTTTGGATAGTATTTTGACAGACTTGATTCGGATGAATCCGCAATGATTTAGTTATTAAAAGCGATCGCACAAACCAAGTGTTGAGTTATCTAGCGTTAATTACCGCGTCTGCTAGATGCGGCGATTTCTTATTTGCGATCGTTTTTATCTATTGGCTATTCCAAAAACGATTAGAATGCAGCTTTTGTCAGCATAATGATTTCGCTTCAACAACTCTATTCTCGTGATAGAGTTATTAGATAATTTGTTATCTATTTGAGATGACTAGCCTCCCACATCCAATTCAATATCAAGGCAGTAAAAGAAATCTAGCTTCAGACATTCTCAGATTTCTACCCACCAGAGTTGAGAGACTGGTAGAGCCATTTTCAGGAACCGCTGCAATTAGTATTGCTGTCTCTAATAAAGGAATTTCACAAAATTTTTGGATTAACGATCTAAATAAACCTCTGGTTGATCTACTAGAGTTAATTGTAGAAGAACCAGATGAAATAGCAGATGCTTATACCAATATCTGGAATGAGCAGCAAGATAATTCTGTAGAACACTTTTATCAAACCAGAGAAAAATTCAATAAAACTAACAATCCAAAGCTTTTTCTATACTTGTTGGCTCGATGTGTAAAAGGGGCTGTACGATATAACTCTGAAGGGTTCTTTAATCAAAGCCCTGACAAAAGGCGAAAGGGAACCCAACCTGAAAAAATGAGGAAAAATATAAAAGGAGTTTCTAGGCTTCTTAAGGGAAAGTGCATATTTACACACTTAGATTATAGAAATGTTCTAGCTGAAGTTAAAAATAGCGATCTTGTCTATATAGACCCACCATATCAAGGTGTATGCGGTAATAGAGATTCAAGATATTATTGTGGGATTAATTTTGATGATTTCGTTATAGCTCTCAAAGAGTTGAATTGCAAGGAAATAATGTTTGCAGTTAGTTATGATGGCAAACGAGGAAATAAAACCTTTGGTAATGAATTACCTGAAGAATTAAGACTAAGAAAAATTGAAATTGAAGTTGGGCGCTCGTCTCAATCAACATTATTAGGTAGACAAGAAATTACAGTAGAATCTTTGTATTTATCATCAAGTTTATTGCGCGATCGCAATTTAGATTTGGAGAGCTATATTAGCAAGGCACATAAACAGATTACTCTTTTAGAACAGCATGGACAGTTCTCAACAGCACCCTGACTTACCTGATGATTTCGTACAACTTTGTCAGTCAGTAACCGCTAAAAGACCAAAAGCTGTTCTCGATCATATTTTGCAATATGGTTTTGTAACAACAGAGGAGTTGAAAGAAAGATATGGCTATAATCATCCTCCCAGAGCGGCTAGAGATGTTAGAGAACATGGAATTCCTCTAGAAACATTCCGCGTTACAGGAACTGATGGAAGGAGAATAGCTGCTTATAAATTTGGAGATATCAGTAAGGCTAGATTTTCTAGGCTATCTGGTAGAACAGGTTTATCCAAGCAGTTGAAGGATGAATTGATCGAAAGATATGGCTGTAAGTGTTTCATCTACTTGGAGAAAGTTGATAAGCGCGAATTACAAATCGATCACCGCGTTCCTTTTGAAATTGACGGAGAGCCAGAGCTATTGGCTGAAAGCTTTATGTTACTTTGTAGTTCAGCTAATCGGGCAAAATCTTGGTCATGTGAGCATTGTGAAAATTGGAAAAGTATAAAAGACAAATCTATTTGCTTATCATGTTACTGGGCGTATCCAGAAAGTTACACCCATGTCGCGATGCAACAACTTAGGAGGATAGACCTTATGTGGCAAGGTGAGAATATTGAAATTTATGAAAAATTAAAACAACAAGCAGTAAGATTAAACAAACAAATACCTGAATTTATCAAAGAGATTATTGAACGAGAAATTAGGCAAAGCGGTGACAGCTAATACTATTTTAATTTCTAACTCTCACTAATAGAAAGTAAGAGAAACAGAAGCAGAAGGGAAGGATAAAAATGCTTATCTAAGCTATACTTCATAGATAAACTCTAATTATGCCGATTCAATGGCATGGGGTCACTGCAATGTCAATTGATGAAGTTGAAAACCAACAAAATAATGGTCTAGTTCAACCCTATACAGACTTAATAGAAAAACTAGTAAAGGCAAAAGACAAGAAAAAACCTAAAAAATCCAAACGGATTTTTGATGGTAGCACAGAAGTTTTTGCCAAGAAAATTCCCAAAAAGACTTTTGAAACTGAACTAAAGCAACTCCAGATTGAGCTAGTCAAAATGCAATACTGGATTAAGCACACTGGCTATCGGGTTGTCGTCATCTTTGAAGGGCGCGATGCTGCCGGCAAAGGAGGAGTAATTAAACGCATTGCCGATCCACTTAATCCTCGTGGCTGTCGTGTAGTTGCTCTGGGAACCCCCTCCGATCGCGAGAAAACTCAGTGGTATTTTCAGCGTTACGTGCAACATCTTCCCACAGCCGGCGAAATTGTCCTGTTCGATCGCAGTTGGTACAACCGAGCCGGAGTTGAAAAGGTAATGGGTTTTTGCACTGAAGCAGAATATCAAGAATTCATGCAATCTTGCCCGGAATTTGAACGAATGCTGGTGCGATCGGGCATTGTTTTAATCAAGTACTGGTTCTCCGTCAGCGATGACGAACAAGAAGAACGCTTTCTCTCTCGCAGTCACGATCCTGCAAGGCGCTGGAAACTCAGCCCAATGGACTTGGAGTCACGCGATCGCTGGGTGGAATTCTCAAAAGCAAAAGATACCATGTTTGCTTACACAAATATTCCCGAAGCTCCCTGGTTTACCATTGAAGCAGATAATAAAAGACGGGCGCGGCTCAACTGCATTCATCATTTGTTGAGCAAAGTTCCTTACGAAGATATGACACCTCCTCCCTTAGAGCTTCCGTCTAGACCCGTGGCCGAGGATTATGTTCGCGCTCCCCGCAATGAGCAATTTTTTGTGCCTCAAGTGTATTAGGCAACATTCCTGAGTCAAAACTATGGAGTACAGCGACTTTACTCTAGAAAAAGTTTCGGCTGTTTTGGGAATCACTACCCAAGAAGCCGATCTATTTCCCAAACTTGTACCTCTTTCTATTCCTTCGTGCTTAAATGATGTTGAAGCCGGGTTAGGACAGTGCATCGCGCAAATGGTGACGGCAGATTTATTCAATCGTTCATCTGGACAAACAGAAATACCTGTGTATGGATGTGTGACAACAAGAGAAGTTTGGCAGTTTCTTCAACTTTCGCAAAAAGTGGCTTTGCTCGATCAGCAAAGATATTACTTGGATAATGTCGGAGCTATTTTGGCAATTGTGCAGACAATTGTTCAGCAATTCAGTAGTTAAATTGTGTAAGACTTGGAAAGAATTTAAATATGAGCCATTTTCTAACACTTGTGATTGTTGATCGCACAGAACCAAACCCAAGCAAAAAGGCTAAAGAATTGATGCTGCCATATTTTGAAACGGATGAAGATAATCCATCTTTGCAAGCAAAATGTGACGGATTTGCTATTGGTGGTCAGTATGATGGCATAATTTGGGGTAAGGAGCAGCATTACAATCTCAACCCAGAAGAATTTCAACATCGATACGGGCTAGATATTGTGCAATCAGAAGACAATATTCGTCCTATCTCTGCCCTAATGTCTGACTTAGTTTCATCCGCTATCGTTACACCTGATGGAAAGTGGCATGATTGTGAAGGAAAGTCCAATGAAGAATGGCTAGAAAAATTCCGAAGTCTTTTACGCCAATATCAAGACAATATAGTGGTTGCGATTGATTGTCATTGTTGATTAAAGGGATTTTGGCAAAGTACCCGAATTGTTAATTGAGGATTGGACGGTTTAATGCGACACCGATAGCGAAGCGTTAGCGAGTCTTCTCCCAAGGGGAGACGCCAAGGGCGAACGAGCGTCATAACCCGTCGTAGACATCGCCTAGTTTATTGTCGAGTAAGGGCGTAGGCGTAGCCCGTCGTAGACTTCGTTACAACAGGCTATTTTGTAAGAATAGAAAGCTGGGGACAGAGATTCTCAATTCGGAGAGATTTGCACAAAAAATATGGCACACCTACCAAAAGCTGCTTTAATTCCTCAGCTATACTGAAATCAAGTATAGTCTCACCCCTGAAAGTAATCAGCTTATAGCTACTCCATGCAAACCAGCATCAATGTTGATGAAGCCCTTCTCAACGAAGCTTTCCAACTTACCAATCTCACCAATCAAGAAGAACTCATCAATCTAGCGTTACAAGAATTTGTGCGATCGCGCCGCAAGAAAAACCTTCTCGACCTTGCTGGACAAATTCAGTTTGCTCCGGACTTTGACCACAAGACCTTGCGCGAAACTCGTTATGCTGCTGATTGATACGTCAGTTTAGGATCACTGTTTTCCGAGATCGCAGCGGTCAAGTCCGTCAGCAGCTTGAAACCCTGATCGCTGATCGTGAAGTTCTACTTACCCGATTTACTCAGCTTGAACTGCTTCAGGGTAGCCTGAACGAGCAAGAATGGACTCTTTTGTCCACCTATCTCATAACACAAGAATATGTTGAACTCACCGCCCAATCTTGGCAGGAAGCAGCGCGTATCTACTATGACTTGCGTCGCAGAGGTCTCACTGTTCGCAGCCCAATTGATTGTTGTATCGCTCAAGCGGCACTGGAAAATAACTTACTTTTGATTCACAATGATCGTGACTTTGAAACTATTGCCCAAGTGCGATCGCTCCAACAACTACGTTTTCAAACTTGAGTGTTTAATGTGTAGGCGCAGCCCGTCGTAGACATCGCCTAGTTTATTGCCAAGTGAGGGCGATCGCAACAACAGTCTACTTCTTTTACTGCGATGTCTACGACGGGCTGTTCGGCATCGTACTATCCCGTAAATTAGTTTTATTAACGCGCAATCATCAGGATTTCAGGAAAATACCCGAATTGTTAATTGAGGATTGGACGGTTTAATGCGACACCGAAAAGCCCGTCGTAGACATCGCCTAGTTTCTTGTCTAGTGAGGGCGTAGGCGAATAGCCCATCGCAGACATCCCAACAACAGTCTACGTCTTTTCCATCTCACACACAATATTTAAATATTAAAGGAGACTCCATAAGAGTTATAGTATCTAAAGCCTAAAAACAGATTGTTCCTAAATAACTCTGCAACTTGCATTTAGGCTAGAAATAGGCTATTTTTTCTCTCGCCGCTAAAAAACCTTGCATTATATGATGTTGAAGAGCGATCGCTACCTCAGATAACCTATGTAGTCAAATTACAGTTTTCATATTAATTGTCAGAATTCGATAAAATAAGTATATGAAGTTTGAATGGGATCAGCAAAAGAACGAGGTTAACATTGTAAAACACGAACTTGATTTTGCAGATGCGTATCGGATTTTCAGACTACCACTTCGGATTTCTCTGGATGACCGTCAAGATTATGGAGAAGATCGATTAATTGGGCTAGGAATGCTTGATGGACGTATTGTAGTTGTAGTTTTTACAGAATTAGACGAAGAAACAATCCGAATTATCTCACTTCGTAAAGCTTTACCTTATGAACGAAAACGCTATGAACAATACCTCAAGAACGAACTGGGAGAAAGTTGATTCTCTGACAGAAGAAGAAATTGATACATCCGATATCCCTCCTTTAGGTGAGGAGTTTTTTAGCAAATCTCGATGGTGGAAGCCTGTTGCATCATTGAATGTTCTTGTTCAGATAGAACCTGAAACATTGGCTTGGTTCCAGTCTCAGGGTGAAGATTATGAAAAAAGAATGGCCGCAGCGCTGCGAATCTATGCAGAAGCTCACCAAATGGGGCAAAAGTAAAAAGTTACTACATAAACGCGATCGCAACAACAGTCTACTTCTTTTACAGCGATGTCTACGACGGGCTATTCTGCGATCGCACTATCTCGTAAATTAATTTTATTAACACGCAATCATCGGGATTTTAGCAAAGTACCCGGATTGTTAATTGAGGATTGGACGGTTTAATGCGACACCGAAAAGCCCGTCGTAGACATCGCCTAGTTTATTGTCGAGTGAGGGCGACACCGAAAAGCCCGTCGTAGACATCGCTACACTGATCAACTTCTTGTGTATCTCACAGATAATCTTGAAGAGTGATCGCTCTTCAAATTTTGCAATTTTCAGTTGTGACAGTTCTCTAACGCTAGTTGGTAGAATTAAGGAAATACCAACCTAGATGCAACTTATGATCAGAACCATCGAAGGCATTTATCAGGATGGGCAAATTCAGCTAACTGAGCTACCGCAAGATATTAGCGATCGCTCTCAAGTTCTCGTTACCTTTCTCGATCTCAGCAAAATTGATCCAAGCAAGCTACGCCAACTGATCGATCAGTTGGAGACAATTGCAGGTATTGGGCAAGGCTTCGAGGAACTCAACGCTGGTCAAACTCCGCCTATTGGGGATTTCGTCCAAGAAATGCAGCAAAAGTATGGTATTTCAAGTTGAGATTACCCCAATTGCGGAAGCTCAGATTGAGCAAGCATATCGCTAGTATCGAGAGCAAAATCCTGAATTTGCTGACCGTTGGTTTCGAGGATTGATGAATGCTATTGCTACGCTACAAGAGAAGCCTCAACGCTGTACCTTAGCAGTCGAACATGAGATTTTTCCAGAAGAAGTACGCCAACTCCTTTATGGGAAAGCCAAAAATGTATATCGAGTGCTTTTTACGATTCGAGATACCACAGTTTATGTGTTGTATGTGCGTCATACTGCTCAAGCACTACTGACAATAGATGACCTAGAGGAGCTAGAAGGTGGAGTTTAGGATTTCAAGGCGATCGCAACAACACTCTACTTCTTTTACTACGATCGCACTATCTCGTAAATTAGTTTTATTAACGCGCAATCATCGGGATTTCAGCAAAGTACCCGGACTGTTAATTGAGGATTGGACGGTGTAATGCGATCGCCTAGTTTATTGTAGAGTTAGGGCGTAGGCAAAGTCCGTCGCAGACATCACTACAACTGTCTAATTCTTGTGCATTTTCGGCAATGGTTTTTTGTGGAGTTGAGGCAATGATAAAAATAAATATATGAACAAAAATATTTACAGGCATGATGATTGTGGTTGTCTAATATTCTTTAAGCATTTATGCTAGATAAGAAACGGCGACATTCATTATATATATGATACTAGAGGAGCGCATTGCTGAACTTTACAATGGTCAGCCTAATCCTGAATCTGAATACTATGCTATTACTATCCTTGTGGATTCAGATGGTAACTTGAATAGTTCATGTTACTCTCACTGGGTTGGATATGCTGATTTAGATAGGCGTATTGAGCTTCGTGAAGCTTCGCTTATACGAGCAGATATAATGGCAAGTTGGTGGTTGAAGATCGGACAAGGCTATATAGTAGTTAATAGCCTTGAGGATATAACTATTTTTCTGCTGCTTGGTGGAAACGGACTAGTCGAAAAAGGTGTTGCGAAGTCAGCAATACCAGAAATGATTGAACCGTCTCCTGTGGTTAAGTCTAATGCTGGTGGTTTCGTGCATGTTGAGTCCCTTCCTAAGAGTGCATTTAATCGCGCACCAACACCAAAGTTACGTATGCAAATTATTCAAAGAGATGACTTCCGGTGCCGAATTTGTGGGCGACGACCTGCTGATTATGTTGATGTGGAATTACATATTCACCATATTCGTCCTTGGGGAATAGGAGGGTTAACACAGGACGAAAATCTTATTACTCTTTGTCATACTTGTCATAAAGGGTTAGATCCTCACTACAATCCAAGCTTATTTGATCTTATTTCACCAAATCAAAGGGCATTTAACGCAGAAAATTTTGCAAATGATTATTGGGAAGGTGTTCAACGATATCAAAAAACAATGTTAAAAACATTACCTGTAGGTGATTGAAATTAAGCGTATTAGTTATAGTGTTGATTATCTAAAATTTTTTATTTTGGGCCACGATAAACACAATCAGCAAACGGATAAAAGATCCTGGTGTGGATGCAAATCTTATCTACTGCTTAATTGAGCTGGAACCCTATATTTAATCTAAAAAACAATCATTTAAAATAGTCTTTTATTTAACAGTTTTTCTTTGAGCAAAATGCCAGCAAATCCTAAAAACCAGACTCTATAAGAGTTATACTATCTAAAGCATCAAAACAGATTCTTCTTAGATAACGCTGCAACTGGAATTTAGGCTAGAAATAGGCTCTTTTTTCTCTCGACGCGAAAAAACCTTGCATTATATGATGTTGAAGAGCGATCGCTAGGTTCGGAGTAATCCCAAGAGTGCATTTGACGGAAAGGAAGACCCATCTTTTGGAAGACGTACTTCTCTTTCACACCAGAAGCAACTAGGTCAGGCTTCAGCGCTTTGATAAATTCCTCGAATTCGTAAGCGGTAACGTCGTCATAAACGATGGTGCCATTTTCGATGTAGTGAGTGGTACGTTTGTAATCGTCATTATGAGCGAACTCATAACCTGTACCAATCATCTTCATGCCCAAGTCTAGGAAAGCTGGGACAACGTGGCGAGGACGTAGACCACCAACCATGATGGCAACAGTCTTACCATCCAAACGGGGGCGATACTTAGCAATTACCGCATCCATTGTGGGCTGATACTTGGCGATAACTTTCTCAGCGTTTGCTTGGATTGTTTCGTCAAACTTGGAAGCAATTTCCCGTAAAGATTCAGCAATCTTGGTGGGGCCGAAGAAATTGTATTCCAACCAGGGTATACCGTAAGCTTCTTCCATGTGACGGCTGATGTAGTTCATCGACCGGTAACAGTGGATGAGGTTCATCTTCACATTGGGGGTCATCAACATTTCGTTGATTGTGCCATCACCAGACCACTGAGCGACTACGCGCAAGCCGATTTCTTCTAACAGGATGCGGCTAGCCCAAGCATCTCCACCGATGTTGTAGTCACCAATGATGGCTACATCATAAGGAGTACCTTCAAACTGAAGTGTACCGTCTTTTTTCGCTTGGTCTGCTCTGGTGAAAACCCAGTCACGAACCATGTCGTTAGCAATGTGGTGTCCCAAAGATTGGGAAACACCCCGGAAGCCTTCGCAACGAACGGGTACAACTGGCTTGCCAATTTCTTTCGATGTCTTCCGAGCTACTGCTTCGATGTCATCCCCAATTAGACCGATGGGGCATTCAGATTGAATGGAAACACCACGGTTGAGGGGGAAAAGTACATCAAGTTCTTGGATGAGCTTGGTAAGTTTCTTGTCACCACCAAAAACGATATCTCGTTCTTGGAAGTCGGAGGTGAAGTGCATGGTACCAAAGGTGTCAATACCTGTGGTGCCGATGTAGTAGTTACGACGACCAGACCAAGACCAGTAACCGCAACCTACAGGCCCGTGGCTGATGTGGATCATGTCCTTAATAGGACCCCAAACCACACCTTTAGAACCGGCGTAAGCACAACCACGAGCGGTCATTACCCCAGGAAGGGATTTGATGTTAGACTTAACGCCGCAATCGGACTTACCTTCTTCGTATACGCCTAAGTGCTTTTCCCGTTTTTTCTTAGCTTTGTCGGGGTAAGCTTCTAGAACTTCTTTAATTAGTTCTTTTCTTTCTTCGATGATGTTTTTGTTTTCTGGAGGTGTCATATTTAGCCTCTGTGATTCGTAAGGATCGGGGCATAGGGGGACTAGGAGTCCCCTCTAAGATTAGGGGGGAGATGCAAGGGAGAGGATAAAAGGGAAGATATGAAACTCTTCCTTTTTCCTTGTGCTAAAGCGTTATTTATTAGCAGCGAATTATACTACAGGAGCTTCAGCAGCACTCTTACCAACTAGCATGGCAGTATTTTCGTCGCTTTCGAGAATACCGAATTCAATCAACAATTCTTCTAGTTCTTCCATTTCGATGGGTGTAGGAATAGCTAGATTCTTGTTGTCGATAATTTTTTGAGCCAATGTCCGGTATTCGTTAGCTTGGTTGCTTTCTGGTGCGTATTCGTTAACAGTCATGCGGCGCAATTCAGCGTGTTGAACGATGTTGTCACGGGGTACGAAGTGAATCATTTGGGTGTTCAACCGTTTTGCCAAGGTTTCGATTAATTCGATTTCCCGGTCAGTGTTACGGCTGTTACAAATCAAACCACCCAAGCGCACGCCACCGGTGTGAGCATACTTAAGAACACCACGAGCGATGTTGTTAGCAGCGTACATCGCCATCATTTCACCTGATGTTACGATGTAGATTTCTTGTGCCTTGCCTTCACGGATAGGCATTGCGAAACCACCGCACACAACGTCACCTAATACGTCGTAAGATACGAAGTCTAGGTTTTGGTAAGCACCATTTTCTTCTAAGAAGTTGATGGCGGTGATAATACCACGACCGGCGCAACCTACACCGGGTTCTGGCCCACCAGATTCTACGCAACGAACGTCACGGAAACCGGTTAACATTACTTCTTCGAGTTCGATATCTTCTACTGCACCACGTTCTGCGGCGAGGTGAAGAACGGTTGTTTGAGCTTTGCTGTGCAGCATCAAACGGGTGGAGTCAGCTTTAGGGTCGCAACCGACGATGAGGATGCGTTGACCCATTTCTGCCATAGCTGCCAAGGTGTTTTGGGAAGTGGTAGATTTACCGATACCGCCCTTACCGTAGAAAGCTATCTGTCTAATGTTTTCGTCTGTCATGGTTCCTGTTTCCCTGCAATTGGTTGGTTGGTGGGTCTGTGCGTTTGTCAGTTGCGTTCACGCCAGTTGAGCGACAGTAGTGAGCGCGTGTAGAGCATCGTTGGTACCGTTGGCATAAATGCCTGCTGGGGGCGATCGCTCCACAGCCAAAATTATTGACAGTAAGTTCATCGATCTTCCTCGTTAAAATTTTTTTCTTTTGGTTTTTTGTCCTTTGTCCTTTGTCATTTGTTTTGACAAAGAACAAAGAAAATTACGCAATTTACAAATACGTCATAATGTGTTTCAGCTTGCAAGATTCCATAGGACTTGATGTTGTTATTTGTCAACAATCAATGCATAAGTCCTATTACTTGTTCAAAATAGCGCCCTTCATATTTGTGACGCGATCTAGTGCAGCTTTGGTGTCTTCTGCTGACACGCCACGCACAGCCATTGCTTCACCCAGATGCTTGGCGATCGCATCGAAGTGTGGTTGTTGTAAATTCATTCCTGCGTGGGTTTTGTCCAATGGACGACCGCCGTATTGCTTTGGCCCTTCAAATATTTGAGCTAAGAAAGCAACTAGATGATTGCGTTGCTTGGCCATGTCTGTACCAGCAAAAACGGGACTGAGGAGGCTGTCAGTAGCGATGCGTTTGTGGAGTTCATCTACTACTTGTTCAATAGCTGGTTGTCCACCAATGTTGTCGTACAATGTACTCATATCCTGTTCCTTTGAAGCGAGTTGGATGATGAAATTTGCAAGTAGGCGCTTAATCTTTTTGCCTATATGCTGTTAGCCGTCATAGCTAATTTAGCTATCGGTTGTCGGTAGGATTGAAGCATTGATGTGGAGACAATTATATGGTTCAAATCCTACTTTCTGTTCCTGGCTGAATGCATATTAGAGCGTATTTGTAGAATACGTTAAGTCCTACAGCAATTCCTAAACTGCTTCGACTACAAGGCTCTTGCTGACACGATCTTGTAATCTGGCTTCGATCGCAATTTTCAGAGTTGCTGTACTACTAGAACAGGAACCGCAAGCACCTTGCAGTACAACTTTAACGCGATCGCCTTCTACATCATAGAGTTCTACATCTCCCCCGTCTGCAATCAGTACGGGTCTGACTTCTTCATCAAGAACCTTTTGAATTAGAGCAATCTTTTGGACGTTTGTTAGCGCTCGTTCCTTAGATGTAACAATTTCTGTGGCAACTTGTACGCCGTAATTGTTGAGAGCAGGTGAGGCGTATTCCTGTTGAACTGATCTAATAATATCATCAATGTTCGCCAGACAGGAACCGCATCCGCCACCAGCTTTTACATAATTTGTTACTTGCTCGGCATCCGTGAGATGATTTTCTAGAATCACGCGACGAATCTTAGATTCGCTGATGCCAAAGCAACTGCAAACTAATGCACCTTCATCATCATCATCGTGGGTAGCTAGAGGTATGCCACGATAATTATAGATAGCGGCTTCTAGGGCTTCTTGTCCCATGACAGAGCAATGCATCTTTGCTTCTGGTAAACCACCCAGGTAATCTGCAATGTCTTTATTGGACACTTTCAAAGCTTCATCTAAGGTTAAACCTTTAACCATTTCGGTTAATGCACTAGAAGATGCGATCGCACTAGTACAACCAAAGGTTTGAAAGCGAGCATCTAGAATCTTATCAGATTCTACTTCCACTTTCAGGTGCAATCTCAGAGCATCGCCGCAAGCAATGCTACCGATTTCGCCCGTTGCAACCTTAACTCCAGCTTCGCCCGTTTCTTCAATTTCTCCCTGATTCTTGGGATCGTAAAACAGTTCTAATACTTTATCGGTGTAGTCCCACATATTTAGTGCTGAGTAATGAGTGCTGAGTGCTGAGTGGGGGAGTGGGGGATTGGGGAAAGGGTAATGGGGAAGGGGAAAAATCATTCCTTTACCCTTTACCCTTTAACCTTTTCCCATTTTTCCCAGTCCCTAACGATGCGCCAGTGCTTGTTCTTGTCCTTGCAACCAACCGGCTTCATCATTTTTGAAGGGTGAGAGAGCGCGTAAACGTTCTACAATACTGGGCATTACCTCTATTACTTGATCGATTTCGGCTTCGGTGGTGTAGCGACAAAGACTGAAGCGGATAGAACCGTGCAAAGTTGTGTAGGGTAAGCCCATTGCCCGCAGGACGTGGGAAGGTTCCAGAGAACCGGAGGTGCAAGCAGAACCAGATGATGCACAGATACCGTATTTGTTCAATAACAGTAGGATTGCTTCACCTTCGATGTACTTGAAGCCGATATTTGTGGTGTTTGGCAATCTCTGCGTAACGTCACCGTTAACTACACAATTGGGAATTGTAGCGAGTAAAGTTTGTTCGAGGCGATCGCGCAGCTTTCTTTCTTTTGCGATCGCTTCTTCTAAGTGTAACAGTTCTAGTTCCGCAGCTTTGCCCAAGGCGATAATTGCTGGAACATTCTCAGTTCCCGCCCTACGTCCGCGTTCTTGGTGTCCCCCAAGAATGAAGGGACGGAACCGAACCCCGCGCCGGATATATAAAGCACCAATTCCTTTCGGCCCGTGCAGCTTGTGACCAGACAGAGTTAACATATCGATGGTGCTAGTCTTCATATTCAACGGGATTTTTCCCACTGCTTGCACCGCATCTACATGGAAGATAGCACCAGATTGTTTGACGCGCAACCCAATTTGCTCAATCGGGAAAATCGTGCCGGTTTCGTTATTAGCATACATAATTGTCACCAAGGCGGTGTTACCCGTCAAGGAAGCTTCTAGTTCATCTAGATCGAGCTGCCCTTGATGATTTACTGATAAATAGGTAACAGTGTAACCTTGGGTTTCTAATTGTTTGCAGACATTGAGTACTGCTGGATGTTCAACTTGGGTAGTGACGATATGTCGCTTTTCTGGTTGCGCTAACAGTGCGGCTCGAATTGCGGCGTTATCTCCCTCAGTTCCACAACTTGTGTAGACAATTTCAGACTCATCGGCTCCCAGGATGGCTGCAAGTTGTTCTCTTGCGGTTCTCACTGCTTTACCGACTTGCCCACCAAAGGTATGCATACTGGAGGGATTGCCGTAATAATCTGTGAGGTAAGGTAACATTACCTCTATAACTTCTGGGTCTACCTTAGTGGTGGCATTATTATCGAGATAGATGCAGTTATTTTGCATTGTTGTCTTCAATTACGAATTACGAATTACGAATTACGAATTATTTGGGGTTGGCGTTTTTGCAACTGTTCCGAGTATTTCTGGGAATAGCTTTGAAACCAAAGTTCCCAGTAATCTTGTTTATTTGTTAATTTAGCGACTACGCGGTTGTAATTGGCAAACCAGCCTTCCCAATAATCGCTAGGCTGCTTAACGCAACCGTCGCAAGTGGGACAACCAGCTTTACACTGAGGCACGGTATGAATGCTACCAATACAGTTTGTACAAAGTTCAGGGTCAATCCAGTGCTGTCCGTCAACCACTTTAATTGCATTTGTGGGACATACCGTTAGACAGAGATTGCAGGAAATACACTGGCTAGTAAGAATTTGGTAAGCCATGATTTATTCTCCTTTTTTGGGAATGGGGCAGTGGGCATTGGGCATTGAGGATTGGGTTTAGGGGAGGGCATTGAGGATAATTCTTATCCCATGCCCCATGCCCTATGCCCCATGCCCTATTCGTTATTCCCTAATTCTTTAACGTATTGCTCGTAGAACTCCAAAGCAACCTTTTCAATCACGTCGTAAGCTTCAATAGTCTTGATTCCAGCTTCTTGCAATTTTTCTTGAGGACAGTTACCAATCTTGGAGACTAGAACTGCTTTGCAATCTGCGATCGCTTTCATAATATGCTCAAAAGAAGCTTCTTCGCCGTATCCACCTTGGCAGTATTGGTCAATTTTGCGATGACCGACAAAGCGAACTTCGTTTCCACCCACTTCGTAAATTTGGAATTCTTTCGCATGACCGAAGTGTTGGTTAACTAATCCGCCGCCTTTGGTTGCTACTGCAACTAAAACTTTTGGACTGTTGGCAATTTTCTTACCGACTAGCGCCTTATCTTTGGCTACTTTAAGTTCTTCTTTAAACTTCTCAATTCCTTCGTGAACAGTAGCGCGTTGTTCCATGTCATATTCGGGAGCCATTTCCAAGAATTTCTCTTTGGAAAACTCTTGGCTGCGGTCTTCTCCCAACAATCCGACTGCATCGGCACGACACTGGCGACAGTGACGCATCATTTTCATGTTACCAGAGCAGTTGTCTTGAACTTCTTTGAGTTCTTTGGGTGTGGGGCCGCGTTGACCGGTTAAACCGAAGTGTGTGCCATGTTCTGGTGCAGAAATCAATGGCATGATGTTGTGCAAGAATGCACCTTTTTCACGGATGACTCGATTCACTTCGACTAAGTGATGGTCATTAATTCCGGGAATCATCACGGAGTTGACTTTGCACAAGATGTCAGCGTCTTTCAGGGCTTGCAATCCTTCCATCTGTCTTTCGTGGAGGATTTTTGCACCTTCAAGACCTCTATAACGCTTGCGTTTGTAGTGAACCCAAGGATAAATCAATGCACCGATCTCTGGATCTACCATGTTAATGGTGATCGTCACGTGATCTATATTTAATTGTTTAATGCGATCAATGTAGTCAGGCAGCATTAAACCATTGGTTGATAAACACAGCTTGATGTCTGGTGCTTGTGCTGCAATCAACTCAAATGTGCGGAAGGTTTTTTCTGGGTTCGCCAATGGGTCGCCAGGGCCGGCAATTCCCACAACTGTCATTTGAGGAATCTTACCACCAATGACCAAAGCTTTGTGTGCAGCTTCTTCTGGTGTTAGCAATTCGCTAACTACTCCAGGACGGCTTTCGTTAGCGCAATCATATTTGCGGTTGCAATAGTTGCATTGAATGTTGCAAGCTGGTGCAACTGCAACGTGCATCCGGGCGTAGTGGTGATGAGCGTCTTCGCTGTAGCAGGGATGTTTAGCAATGCGTTCTTGGAGCTTTTCGTCTCTTTCCACGGTGGTGCTGCTGTTGCTGTCGCAGCCGCAATCACCGGATTTTGCTTGGGTTGGCGATTCCGTAGCGTTGGAGTTGAGGAGTCGTGTAGACGGTGATGTCATTGAGTTTCGCAAAAAGGTCGGTGGACTCGGCTGCCACTGTGGGAGATGCTGTTGCTACTCTTTTATGCCCAGAATTGAAGTCGCGTCTTCCACACTGCCTGCAAACCCTTGGGTGAGGGCGACTTGTTTTCAAGTCAGGCAGGCGATAGATATCTGATGTTCGGCTGGTGTGTGTCAACGTTCGGTTCTTGGGTAGAATTTGTGCTTACAGCCGCGACTTCTCTTCACTTCAGGCATGGTGCTATGTCATCCCTCCACTCACCCTTCGCTTCGTTTTAGAGCGTTGGGTGATTGGCGATATAAGATTTATAGCAGCCGTCTCCCAGCCAGATGTTGCGTCTCTCTAGGATAGAATTTATTGGATTTATTACTTTTGTACTCAAACACTAAAAACCCTAATTCTTCAAGCATTACAAGAATTAAAAAAGTTTTTTTCAGGTAGGGGTTCTAGTATTTTTTGGTTGGGGTTCTAGTGTTTATAGATAGGGGTTCAGGATTTCTTTGTACTCAGCCATAACCCAATCCCAGCAAAGAATTTAATCTATTTGCAACTGGATTTTGGTTATTTAAATGTGTACTCAGATTGCCCTCAATTTGCGTCAAAAGCAATAACTGCCAAGGGTTTGAGGGTGAAAAACTGGAGTAATCTATATTGTTTTACTCCAGAAACGTGCGAAATTCAATTCTGTATCTAACATATCATTTTTTTGAGGGTAAAAATGCACTTCATATTCTTTTAATTTTTCTTTGAGAATGATGTTCAATTATGCCTTTAAGCCTTGTCTGGTAAGCCGTAGAAGCTAATGGGAATAGATGTGTTGCTGCATATAATTTTCAAAAAACTTAACTTTTAACTCCTTTTTTTTCATTCCCACAATGAGGAGATGGGCAGGAAACTCTCAGGTTTTGTGTTTGAGAGAAACAACAAACTATAATCTAACATGATTGAGCGATCGCAATGATTTTTCTGAATTGCTCACTACAAACCTTAACAAAAAACCCCTTTCCCGACACGAGAAGGGGAAAAATTCAAAGTCTCTCTCCTTTTAGGAGTTACGCTCGGATTTCTCACCACATCTCTCAAAACCTTGAGCGGGGGGGCTGGGAAGCAGAGGAGAGTTCAAATACCAAGTTCTTTCCCCTCTGCACCCCTGACCTGAAGCTTGTGAGAAATGCGGGAACGGTTCACAAAACAAGTACTTTGGTTCACAAAACAAGTACTTTGGTTCACAACACAAGTACTTTGGTTCACAAAACAAGTACTTTGGTTCACAACACAAGTACTTTGGTTCACAACACAAGTCTTTTTTGAGCCTTTGAGGGAATGAAACAGCTTTGCTTAAGTAGTCAGACAGAATTAATTACACAATGTCATTGCGAGCGAAGCGTTCGCAATGACTGTAAATATTTTTTTCTGACTACTTATCGAGAGGGGTGGGGGAAATTCAAAGTCTCCAATACATACGGGGAGGGTTAGGGAGGAGTAATTCAATGACTGGTAGTGATTCCATAACTTGTGTGTACACCGTAGCCTACAAGGAGAGAGAAATAGAAGTGAGGTTTTCCAGATACCGCTGAATTGTTAGGAAAAGTCAGAGTGTCATTTAGCTACAATCAAACCAAGCGTGAAAAAATCTTTGTTATGATCGCCATCGCCCAACAGCCGCCAAAAATGACCGTTGAGGAATATCTGGAATGGGAACCTCAGCAAGACCTTCGCTACGAATATGCCAATGGCGAAGTATTTGCGATGACAGGCGGTACAATTCCCCATAACGACATTGCACTCAATCTCTACAGACCTTTGTACGCTCATTTGCGTTCCAGAGGTTGTCGAGTGAATGTGTCAGATGTAAAAATGCAACTCACTCCCCAGAGTCGCTACTATTATCCTGATGTTATTGTCAGTTGCAACCCTGAAGACCTCAACGCCCGCAACTTTATTCAACATCCCAAGCTGATTGCCGAAGTTCTTTCGCCAGGTACAAGCGCTAAAGATCGGGGTGAAAAATTTACTTATTATTTGACAATCCCTAGTGTGCAAGAATATATCTTGATTGACTCAGAACAAATCTCCGTTGAGCGTTACTGTCGTGGTGAGGGTAGGATGTGGCTTTACTATCCCTACACGGCTGGAGATATCGTCACTTTATCGAGCATTGAATTTGAGTGTCCGATTGAATTGCTGTATGAAGGTGTTGTATTTACCACTGAAGAATAAAGAGAATGTTGCGTGTTAACTTTTAAAGAGCGAAGAGGCGTTTCCGATTTTTACACAGATCCGGTAATCATAAGTGATTAACCGGACTTGATACCAGACCTTTTTAAATTTTGGACTTTCCTGCGGAACGCTACGCGTAGCTTGCTTCCCCGGAGGGTTACGGTATAAGCGTTCAGTAGAACACTTTTAAAGTATTCAATCCAAAATTTAACATCTAATTGCAATCAAACGTGCCACAAATAAAAGCAATACTGGGCTTTGATTTTATGATTTATTTTTGTGACGGGTTTGATCGAAAACTGCTGTAACATCTAAAATTCGCTCAGTGGTGCTACTTGACCTCTATATACGAGATGATATTATCAAGGTCATTTCCAAGGGATTTATAATCACCAGCAGTATATTCACGGCATAAACCATTACCATTTATATGTTGACACACACGTATCCGTGTACCCGGTGGTACACTGAATGAACTAATAGTGTCATTACCAACAATATTTAAGTCACCTTGGTTGGATTTGTATACTCCTGGAGTCGTAGGAAAAGACTGAGAAATTCCGCCAAAGTTAGGGTCTCTGTAGAACTTAACCTGTTGTGATGGCGTGTAGGAAAGCTTATAGATAGTGCCGCTGTAGTCATCCGAAATTAACAAATTACCTTGCCGATCTACTACCATATCTACGGGTCGCCCCCAGGTTTCTTGCGTTGCTGGAACTACCCAACCAGTGACTAAATCTATCTCCTGCTCTGGGGTCTTTGTCGTACTGTTCCAGGGAAAGTAAGCTATTTTGTAGCCCGTTTTCTTCTGCCGATTCCATGAACCATGCAGCCCTGCTACTACTCCATTTGAGTATAGGCTGGGAAAGTTAGTATTTTGTAAGAATGTTAGTCCCAAGGGAGCGGAATGGGCTTGGATACCTTTGCTAATCCTGTCCATTGCATTGCAATTAACACTTCCATTAGCATTGAACTGATAGTCGCGGTCAAATGGCATATTGTTGAGGCCATTTGAGGTGTCAGGATTGGGATTGCAGAATGGCCAACCGTAGTTACCGCCATCTCGAACTTTCGTGAACTCCTCTGGTGGGTGGTTGTCTACATAGGAGGGGATAATTTTACCGTAATTGCCACTGCTATCGTTGAAAGGATAGGCGATGTTATCTCGATTATTAACGACTACCCAAAGGTCATTTGTGCTAGGTAAGAATGCTAACCCTTCGGCATTACGTAAACCTTGGGCAAAAAGCCGCTGATTGGTTCCATTAGCGTTGTACTGGTAAATTGCACCACGCTTTGGAGTGCTGACAGTATCTTCCTTACAGGCATTGCACGTAGAGGCGATCGACACGTACAGTTTGTGGTTGGCATCAAGTGCGATATTTTTCAGTTCGTGACCATAAGCACCTTTGAGTTCTCGTGTGCTGCTGTCTGGTAAGCCAACTACAACGATTTGACGATTTTTCGCGATTAAGTCTCCAGAGTTGTAGATGAAGCGGTTAATTTGATGACTCTCAGAGATATAAATGTATGTGGTGTTGTCAATTTTATGAAACACAATGTCATGTGGTTTGCGTAGACCCGTTACGAAGTCAGAAATAATTGGGTCTTTGTTGCCATTTGACCGGACAATTAACACTTTACCGGAACTGGGCTGTGATACTAGAAGATCCCCATTGGGAGCAACTGCCATAAAGCGAGCTTTGTTAATCCGAGCATAAACAGAGACGGAGAAATTAGGCGGGACTTTCAAGTAACGGGTAGTATTAAAGGGCCAAGAGGTCATTGTACTAGGCACTTTCAGCTTGGTTTCAACAGACGCAGGGGGCGGTTGAGCGATCGCTGTGGTGCTAAGAACCTCTAAGGACATCAAACTAATTAGCGATGCGGATAGTATGCGTCCAAATATCTGTGTTGGTTTTAGAGTAGATGCAACCATTTTGAACTTCCCTCTAGCTTGGTAGTGATTTATGTTACACATAATTCTCGGCTAGCCGATTTGACCGAGAGTCTGAACAAAGTTAACTCAGGGGTATTATTTTTTGGAAAGACTTAAAATATCTTTATCTACTACTATTTTTTCTAACTCATCAAAAAATTCATCAACCGAGAGTTATAAAAAAGGCAGAGCGATCGCACTTCTCAACTAAAATAGTCCTCAAGCTACTTAGCCTCGAAACCATTATGCAGAGCGTCTTAACAGGGTTTCTTCTCGGTCAAAAAGCCAAGTTTTTGTTGGAAAAACCCAAGGCTGAGGACTTGGTTTTTCTCAAATAGTGGTGATTGATTGCACATATCCCTTGGTATAACTAGCCGTGGCTTATGGTTGTAGGAAGAGTGAGCCTGCTGTGGGGGAAATTGCGATCGCTCGGCATAGACCCAGATAATCTTGATTAATCTATGATCGCCATAATTTTTCCATTTTGCGAACAATAAATATTACTGACTTTTTGAAGAAGTTGGCGATCTGGTTATTTCTCAAGCTGTTTAATGCGGTTTAGAGCATCTTGATAGTTGCTTTCTTTTCCTTGTTGCTTATACAAATCGGCAGCTTTACGAAAATGTCTAATTGCAGCTTGCTTATGTCCTAAAGCAGAGCGAGCTATACCCCGGTTGTGGTAAGCATCTGCATAGTTGGGATTAATTTTGATGGCTTGAGTGAAATCTTCAATTGCTGCTTGTTTGTCTACTAAAGCATAGTGAGCTTTACCCCGCAAGTAGTAAGCATCTGCATCGTTGGGATTAATGTTGATGGCTTGAGTGTAGTCTTCAATTGCAGCTTGCTGATCTCCTAATCGACCGCGAGCTAAACCCCTGTTGTAGTAAGCATCTGCATAGTTGGAATTAATTTTGATGGCTTGAGTGTAGTCTTCAATTGCAGCTTGCTGATCTGTTAATCGACCGCGAGCTATACCCCGGTTGTTGTAAGCATCTGCATCGTTGGGATTAATTTTGATAGCCTGAGTGTAGTCTTCAATTGCAGCTTGCTTATCTCCTAATTCATAGCGAGCTAAACCCCGGTAGAAATAAGCTAGTGCATCGTTGGGATTAATTTTGATAGCTTGAGTGTAGTCTGCAATTGCTGTTTGCTTATCTCCTAAAGCAGAGTGAGCATTACCCTGGTTATTGTAAGCACCTGCATAGTTGGGATTAATTTTGATAGCCTGAGTGTAGTCTTCAATTGCAGCTTGCTTATCTCCTAATTCCGAGCGAGCTAAACCCCGGTTGTTGTAAGCGTATACAAAGTTGGGATTAATTTTGATGGCTTGAGTGAAATCTTCAATTGCAGCTTGCTTATCTCCTAATTCACCACGAGCTACACCCCGGTTGCAATAAGCTAGTGCATCATTGGGATTAATTTTGATAGCCTGAGTGTAGTCTTCAATTGCAGCTTGCCTATCTCCTAATTTATAGCGATCTACACCCCTATTGTGGTAAGCGTATACAAAGTTGGGATTAAGTTTGATGGATTGGGTGTAGTCTGCAATTGCTGTTTGCTTATCTCCTAAAGCAGAGTGAGCATTACCCCGGTTATTGTAAGCACCTGCATAGTTGGGATTAATTTTGATAGCCTGAGTGTAGTCTTCAATTGCAGCTTGGTGATCTCCTAATTGATAGTGAGCTAAACCCCGGTAAAAATAAGCTACTGCAAAATCGGGATTAATGTTGATGGATTGGGTGTAATCTGCAATTGCTGCTTGCTTATCTCCTAATTCCGAGCGAGCATTACCCCGGTTGTGGTAAGTACTTGCATCGTTGGGATTAAGTTTAATGAATTGGGTGTAATCTTCAATTGCTGCTTGCTGATCTCCTAATTCATAGCGAGCATTACCCCGGAGGTTGTAAGCGTATACAAAGTTGGGATTAATTTTTATAGCTTGGTTGTAATCTTCAATTGCTGCTTGCTTATCTCCTAATTCAGAGCGAGCTAAACCCCGGTTGTAGTAAGCACTTGCATGGTTGGGATTAATTTTTATAGCTTGGTTGTAATCTTCAATTGCTGCTTGCTTATCTCCTAATTGATAGTGAGCATGACCCCGTTTGTAGTAAGCGTCTACATAGTTGGGATTAATTTTGATGGCTTGGGTGTAATCTTCAATTGCACCGCTAAAATCTTTGTTGTTGTATTTTTCTAATCCTTCTTTATAGTAAGTATCAACACTTTTCTGTTTTATTTTTACTGGATTTGTCTGTCCTAGCAAATAAACAGACTGTGAATTTAACGCTTTTAAAAGTTCCTCAGCCGATTGATAACGCTGTTGGTGTTCTTCTTGCAACAATTTATCCTGCATTTGCCCAAATTCTTTACTCACTGGTTGCTGTAAATGCTTTCTCCAAGTACTAACCCAACCATAACCTTGTCGTTTCCACAACTCCCAAGGGTGAATTCCACTCAACAGGTGAAAGCAAGTTGCACCGATACTATATAAATCACTGGCTGGATAAGCTTCACCTCCCTGCATTTGTTCTAATGGCGCATAACCAAAAGAACCGATCGCTGTTCCTACTTGCGTGATCACCGTTGCTGTCAATTGTTTGGATGCCCCAAAGTCAATTAGTACCAACTTCCCATCACCGCGACGAATAATATTCTCTGGCTTAATATCGCGGTGAATGACTTTCTGTTGATGAACTGTTTTGAGAATATCTAATAAATCAAGCAATAATTCTCTGACTTTTTGCTCGTTGAAAATTCCCTGCTGTTGTAATTCCGCTAATAAATTCTGCCCGTCGATAAACTCCTGCACTAAATACAGGCGATTATCTTCATTAAAATACGCCAAAAGTGTGGGAATTTGCGGATGTTTGCCTAACTGTTGTAGTCGCTTTGCTTCTTGATCAAATAGTTCTGTAGCCTTGTTGAGTGATGCTGTTCCCTGTACTTGGGGTGCAAATTGTTTGATAAGACAAGGCTCATTGAGTTTGTCTATATCTTCTGCTAAATAAGTCTTTCCAAATCCCCCGCCACCTAATGTTTTTATCGGGCGATAGCGGTTTCTCAACACTACCAGTCTTACACCGCAGTTGAAGCAAAACATTGTGCGATCGGGATTCGGCGGATTGTGGCAAGCTGGATTGAGGCAGCAGGTCATAAACTGTGCTTTTATTGGCAAAATGTAATTATTATCGCTTCACTATAAGCTATTCATCTCAGAAATCGCAAAATAGTAGATAACTGGTAAAGATGGTAGCGATGCCAAACCTTATTTGGAAAAGCAAGTCAATGAAGCACTAGAAGAACTAAATAAAATTAAAGAAGACGAGGAGACAGAAGAATGAAATATACAATCGTGATTCAATGGTCAGAAGAAGACCAATGTTATGTGGTTTTGTTACCTGAGTTTACGGATATAATGCAGCCTTGCACTCACGGAGAGACTTACGAAGAAGCTCTTAAAAATGCTCAAGAAGTTTTAGAGATGCTGATTGAGTCATCTTTGGCTGATGGTGAACTTCTACCAGAGCCAAAAACATTAGAAAACGCTATAAAAGTGGCGTTGTAAATCAGTAAAATTAAATAAAAATAGGTAATCTCATGACTACATCTATAAATACAGCCAAAGTCTACGATGAAATTATAGAGTTTATTGCTGGTGGAACCACTCCCCAAAGTGTTATCGATTTCAAACTCTCGGATGCAGCTAAAGACCGTTTAGAGGATCTCGTTTACCGCGCAAAAACTGAGGGTCTTACAGGAAGTGACGAGCGAGAGTTAAATCATTTCCTGACGCTAGAGCATATTATGCTACTAGCAAAAGCAAAAGCTCGTCAGTACATCAGCGCGGAGTAAGTATTCAAAGTGTCTCCTCCATATATTAATGCAGAATTGCGGCGTTTAGTTAGCGATCGCGCCGAGCATATTTGCGAGTATTGTCTCGTTTCTGAAGGTGTAGGTTGGGTTGAGGAACGAAACCCAACATTTATCGGGTTTTGTTGGGTTTCACGACCTTCAACCCAACCTACAAATTTTCTAAAACTGTTGAAGGAGGCAGAAGGCAGGAGGCAGGAGGAGCAATTCAGAAGGGGATTCGACCCCTCCTGAATTGAAGCCACTGAATTCTTATTCAGTGGGGGTCTTAAACCCTTGCTCCCTTCGGTCGCAGCAGGAGGCAGAGGGCAGTTTTCCTCCTGCCTCCTGCCCTCTGCCTCCTGCCTTCCTCGATAAATAAATAGGTTATGATGTGCGATCGCATCCACCAATGGGAATTATATACTTAGCAACTATTGCTACGTCACCATTAGAACTCCCAAGGTAAATATACGATGGCATATCAAAATATTGCAGCCACCCTTTCGCCACAAGATATCCAAGAAATTAAAGCCGCGCTACAGACAGTCCAAAGAAAGATGCCGTTTCTGATTACTCTCAGCACTGAAGAACGGCGTAAGTTAGTAAAAATGGGCGATAAAAGCCTAGCCTTTGTGAACAATAGCATTACTGCTGCTCAGTCGAACCGCGAAATCCTTCCAGCAACTTTTGACGTTGAGGAACTGGTTCAAGATTATCAATTAGCAGCTGCGCTTACCGAACTTTTAACCTCAATGCAGCAACTTACCGAACAGGTAGATGATACCCTAATGGCTGTCGGTAGTGAGGCGATGACTAGCAGTTTGACTGTTTATGATTACGTAAAGACTGCATCAAAAAAGACTCCAGGTTTAAAAACTGTCGCTGAACAGTTGGGCGAACGCTTTAAGGCTATTGGTAAAGGTAAATCTGCAAAAACTCCCGTCTCTTGAGAAATTAATACTCTTCGGCGAGTCTCATATCATTTCAAAAATCTTTGTGATATGGTGCTTCTCGCTTGTATGCAATACACTTTGACCTCTCTCCAAACCTCTCTCCTAAAAGGAGAGAGGCTTTGAATTTTACTCCCCTTCCCTCGTAGGGAAGGGGTTGGGGGTTAGGTCTTTATTGGACTCAACACAGAAGCGCTATAAATAAATTTGCTGTAGGGGTGTACAAATGTACGCCCCTATTTTGTTCATCCACCTTTTATCTCCGTCAACGAGTCTTTGAACTGGATGAATCCACCTTTTATCTCCGTTGACGAGTATTTGAACTGGATGAATCCACCTTTTATCTCCGTTAACGAGTATTTGAACTGGATGAATCCACCTTTTATCTCCGTCGTCGAGTATTTGAACTGGATGAATCCACCTTTTATCTCCGTTAACGAGTATTTGAACTGGATGAATCCACCTTTGATCTCCGTCAACGAGTATTTGAACCGGATGAATCCACCTTTTATCTCCGTCGTCGAGTATTTGAACTGGATGAATCCACCTCTACAGGTTTCTTGAGTAGGGGCGCTATGAGAATATTTACCTATTCTGCTGTTCTAAGATTTTGCGATCGCTATTCCCACACATCTATATAATAAGAAAACAGTTACGATGAGCGATAACTATATTTTGAAACGTATACATACATACAGACAGCAAATCCTAAAAGAAAATAAAGAAACCTGTCTTTCGCCTATCCAAATAATAAGATACTAATAGTAATAGGATATACAGAAAATAGATTTATAGCCTTACCAAATTCATATTTGAGTGCATCTGAGTACAGCTTAATATATTGCAAAATATCTTGATAAAATCTTAGCAAATGCTTACGGGTAAAGTTTCTTGTAGCGTGAACAGAAATTCTTAACCCCTGCCCCAAAAATACTAGTACCCCTATCATTAAATACTAGTACCCCTACCCCAAGATAAATTTTAAGTTTATCTGGAGTCGGGGTTTCGGCATTTGAGTACAACCTTAATCAATCCAATAAATCCAATCAGCATTGGGTTTTCTATCGAGTTGGATGTCACCTGATATAAGCATAAAAATAGCAGATGACTCTTTTACCAGATAGACATTACCGATGCAACAGTCTTTAGACAGTATTAGCGATTCCCCAAGTACCAAAACGCAGGATTCTGCCCGTACATCCATGCTGAAAAATCTCCTCTCTGGCGTTTTTTTTGAGCCATTATTGAGTGATTTTCGCATTATTTTTGAGCGCGATCCAGCAGCACGGAATTGGCTAGAAGTGGTGTTTTGCTACCCTGGATTGCACGCGCTATGTTTGCATCGTCTTGCTCACTGGTTACATGGTCGAGGAGTCGGTTTTATCCCCCGCTTAATTTCTCATTTAGGGCGATTTTTGACAGGAATTGAAATTCACCCAGGTGCAGAGATTGGTGAGGGCGTGTTTATCGACCACGGAATGGGAGTAGTCATTGGCGAAACTGCGATCGTGGGCGACTATACACTGATTTATCAGGGCGTCACCCTTGGCGGAACTGGTAAAGAAACTGGTAAGCGTCATCCCACAGTCGGCAAAAATGCAGTGATTGGGGCGGGTGCAAAAGTTTTGGGTAATCTGCAAATTGGCGATCGCGTCCGTATTGGCGCAGGTTCCGTTGTCTTGCAGAATGTCCCCAGCGATCGCACTGTTGTGGGAATTCCCGGTCGAATTATTTCTCGCAACGAAAGCGCCAGCCTTTCTCCTTTAGAACATGGAAAGCTACCCGATGTGGAAGCAACCGTGATTCGTTCTTTGCTCTCGCGCATCGAGCAACTCGAAAAACAACTGCAAACTTTAGGCGTTAAGAGTCATTAGTCATTGGTCATTGGTCATTAGTCATTAGCAAAGGACAAAGGACAACTGACAAAGGACAACCAACAAATGACAAAGGACAAAGGACAACTGACAAATGACAACTGACAAAGGACAAATGACAAATGACAAATCACGTTTTGCAGATTCCTTTGAGCGATCGCTGGCGAATCTATCACCGTTTGCAAGAGTTAAAAATTAATTGCTCTTGTCCCCCTGATGGCTCTTTACGGGTGCAAGTGAACAATTTGCTGGAAGTAATTCTAATTCGTAGTACAGTTATGCAACTTCTTGCTTCTCGTCACGAATTATTAGAATGGCTAGAGCGTTGCTGGCGTTACAGTGATGAGTCATGATTATTTCAAAAAGACCTAATTCAGAGATGATTAATCTTGAATTCATGACGCAAGTACTGGACTTCATCCTTTTTGTCCATAGATGCACAAAGCTCAAATAGGTTTAGAGTTTGAAGCTACTGTCCGCTAGCAGAATTTGTTGCAGACTGAGATGGATTAGATGGGGTTGAGATTTTGTTTCTTCTAATAAATTTGAAATTCCCCTGACATATAGCAACAAATTAGAAAGGCGAAATTCTCAAATATAAATTGGGATTTCTGATTTTTAATTTTTTACCAAATTAAGAAATTGAAAGTTCAATCAATTATGGCGACTCGGAACAGAGATATAAAACTACTCAATTTTTTGCACAATGAACTTGAACTTTCAAATGCTGATATTGCTGTAGCTCTGCGACACCGTGAATTAGAAAATGGCCCACTACCGATGCTCCTCTGGCAGTATGGTTTCGTTGATTTGGAGCAGCTAGGAAAGATATTTGATTGGCTAGCAGACCACAGTTAGCTAGTTTCCCTTAGCTTTAAGTAGCATTATCTGCCTAAATTACACCCAAATGCACTAAAAAAGATGAGGTTACGAAGATGATTACATCCTTAATTGCTGGATTTTGTGTATTACTTTGTTCGGGATTTGCTAATAGTTATATTAGTTCATTGCTACTCGAAGACATTTCAACTGACATCGGTAAAAACGATTAGTAATTTATACATTGTTTTAGTTCCCTGTCATACAGATGTGATGCTAATAATGGGGCAATAATTAAGGATCATGTATCCTACATTATGAATTGTGATATTTTTAGCATTTACCATCACGAGGGATTGTAGAGGGAAAGGATATTAAGAATACTTCCAAGAGAGGGATATTTGCAATGAATCAAATCATAATTAATGACACTACATTACGTGATGGCGAACAAGCAGCAGGTGTTGCCTTTACTCTACAAGAAAAAGTAGCGATCGCGAAGTTTCTCGATGCTATTGGTATACCGGAATTAGAAGTGGGTATACCGGCAATGGGCGACGAAGAAACCCGTGCGATCGCTGCAATCTCTGACTTGGGTTTACAAGCAAAACTCTTGGGCTGGAACCGCGCTGTCATCTCAGATATCAAGGCTTCCATCGCCTGTGGTCTGAATCGGGTGCATATTGCCATTCCCGTCTCTGGTATCCAAATTGCCACTAAATTTCATGGTCAGTGGCGAGTCAGTTTACAAAAACTCAAAGACTCAATCCACTTCGCCCTCGATCAAGGTCTTTGGGTAGCAGTTGGCGGAGAAGATTCTTCCAGGGCTGATGAGAACTTCCTCTTAGATGTAGCACTTTATGCCCAAGAATGGGGCGCATCCCGTTTCCGTTTCTGCGACACTGTAGGAGTTCTCGACCCCTTCACCACCTACACCAAAGTCCAAAGGCTGGTTTCAGCGTTGACGATTCCCCTAGAAATCCACACGCATAATGATTTTGGTATGGCAACTGCCAACGCTCTTGCTGGTATTAAAGCCGGAGCTTCATCAGTGAATACCACAGTTAACGGATTGGGTGAACGGGCAGGAAATGCAGCTTTAGAAGAAGTTGTCATGGCGATCAAACGCATCTACGGCGTTGATTTGGGCATTGACACACCCAGTTTGCTGGAACTGTCTCAACTAGTTGCAGCCGCATCAGGAGCCGATGTACCACCTTGGAAAGCGATCGTTGGCGAAAATACTTTTGCTCACGAATCAGGCATCCATGCTCACGGGGTATTGCAAAATCCCATCACCTACGAACCATTTGCACCCGAAGAGGTCGGTTGGGAACGGCGTTTAGTAGTAGGTAAACATTCTGGACGGCATTTAGTTGCTAACTTGCTAGAACAGCATGGAATTTTCTTGAACTCTCAAGAAACCCAATCTGTTTTAGATGCAGTACGCCATCAATCGGTACAGAAAAAACGCAGTTTGACGACAGAAGAATTGTTGAATTTGGTCAGAGAACAGAGGTACTCTCATGCAACGCGATGAATTAGAACTAAACTTGCCACCTGCTTTTGAAATTGGTGAAAAAGTCAGAGTTCGGAAACTGCTAAAAAACGATGGTACCTTTCCCGGTAAGGAAGTCGGCCAAGTTTTAGTGAACAAAGGAGATATCGGTTACATAGCGAGCATAGGTACATATTTGCAGACTTCCTATATCTATGCTGTGCATTTCTTAGAAACAGGGTTTGTCGTCGGCTGTATGAAAAAAGAACTAGAATCTGTTGAGGAATCTCATGAAAGTAATGCTACGGATGAATGATGCCGGCACTTTAGTAGTTTACGTTGCTAAAAAAGACCTGGAAGAAGAAGTCGTCAAACAAACCGATGGAAGTGATGGCAAGATTCTCACCCTAGCAAATGGTTGGGAATTAGAATTTCGTGATTTGCCAGACACAGCAAATTTACCTCAAACAGTAGAAGCTAAACGCCTCGCTTAAAAATAGTTAGGAGTTAAGAGTTATGAGTTGGAAGTTAATAGTTATGAGTTAAGAGTTATGAATTATTAACTCTTAGCTCCTCATTTTTAATTCCTCACTCCTAACTCCTCACTCCTAACTCTTCGCTTTAACTCCCCACTCCTAACTTTTTATCAATCATGGGTAACAAGTATTTGACGTTATCAGAATTGAACCTTGAGGGACAGTTACTAGGTTTTGTTGGTGGTGAACCAGGAAAATATAAATACTTGCAATTGGCAGTTCCATCTGGAGATGTGGAAATTAAACTGCCTAAAGAGTTGCGTCGGTTACTAAGTTCATCCCTAGTTCCTGGTCAGCAACTTCGCATTTGTGGTCATAGTGAGATAGACTCGCGCACAAGTAAAATTAAAATCAAAGCCTATCGAGTGACACCAATTGATGTGTGTCCAAAGCAAGATTTACCACCTCAACCTAAAGCGAGGATTATGGTATGTCAAAAGGGCGGTTGCCTGAAACGTGGTGGTAAAGGTTTATTATCAGAATTAGAAAAAACTTTGTGCGATCGCGGTTTGTTAGACAAAGTTACTATTGAACATACAAGTTGCCAAAAATGCTGTGGCAGCGCTCCCAACTGTGTTTTGCAGCTTGGTAAAAAGAAATACAAGAATATTCATCCTGATGCGATCGCAACTTTGCTAGAAAGTCACTTAACAGAGTAATAATCTTCTCTAGCTATTCTTAAAATAATACATAAATTTGTAGGGGTAAAAATTTCACCCCTATTTTTTGCTGGTATTGTCTGTGTAGCACCGTAATTATTTACTCCCCCCTCTGCAAAATGGTCGAAACCCCTGATTTATCGTTGAGAGATAGGGAGGAGTGTGAAAGGTTACATAGCACCCTTGTTAAAGGCTAAGTTATTACTGCTGCTACTCATTTCGATAAACATCTCTTCGATGTCCGACTCTGACAACTTTAACTATCAGTACATCATCTCAATGTTAAATCAGTGGACGTTTATTCATAGATTTTGACTATAAATTGTCATGCTAGACTACAACACACCTAAGTATCTTCCTTCCTCAGAAGAGCTACCTTGCTCCAACGATACCCCTCTGGATAATGACTACAAAATTGAGAACGTTTTGGTGAATTGCCTGAATAGATAGCTCACTAAATTTAATTTAGTCTTCTTGTTTTGTTTGCCGCTCTTTATCTAAAATTATATTTGCCCAAGCTTCAAAGCTGCGATCATTTTGGGGCAAAACTGGCATCAGTGCATCAAGTTTTGTCTTTAATTCCTCAATATTCAAAGATAATAAATCCTTAACAAGAGGAATGATTGCCTTGTTGCGAGAGGTTGCCTTTATTGTTGATAAGCCTGTATCTGATGTAAAATTCCGAATATCTTGCAGAGTTGGTAAGAGAGTTCTGTTTATCAGGCTATGATAAAGATTGACAAGCAATGCTGATTTCTCAGGATCTGTTTTCTCTAGCTCCTTTAAAAATGACGGATAAGAGACACTTGCAGGTAAACTGCCTTTTGCTGACTCACTCTCTTTTTTTTGAGATGTTTTAGCTTTTTTAATTAATGATGAGCGAGGTTTTTTCAACCTTTGATTACTTGCTGTTGGCTTTATTTGCTGAGTTATACCTTTTGAAGTTATTGTATTCGTACTTGAGAGAACCGAAACTAAGTGTTCTATAAATTTTGGCGAGGACAAAAGCTCGGCAAGACTCTTAGAAAACTCTGGACTGTGCTTGTTGAGCAGTTTAGCAATTTCTACTAGTAGTTCAAATTCTGGTTTATCTGTCACAGACTAATCCTCTTAGCAAATTCTTCTGCAAAGTTCATAAAACGTGCTTTTTGAACTGTACGAGCATATGAAGTGCTAATAATAGGCTTACCTTCCCTTGCACCTTTAGGAAATGATTTGGAGTAAGGAACCTCTGCTTCAAATACATACCAACCCTGTTTAGAAGCTAAATCTCGTACCATGTTTTTTGATAATTGTTCTTCTGGATAGTAATTCTCTGCGGCATTAAAAACCACTCCCGCAAGACTCAAATTATGCTCCTCATTTTCGTTTTTGAAATCATTCATTGAATTTACTAGAAGGGGTAATCCGATAGCAGCAAGATATTCTGGTTTAACTGGAACCAGCAGATAGTCGCTTGCAAGATATGCAGCTGTCGTTAGGACTGACTCAGTTGGAGCACAGTCAATCAGTATTAAATCATAATCATTTTCAATCTTGGCAAGTATTTTAGAAAGTTGCTTCTCCTTCTGTGCTGGGTTTTTCAGAGAGAAAGCTAGTTCAAGCCTTGATGGAACCAGGTCTATCCTACTGTCAGTGACAAAAGTAACAACATTATGGATGAGTTTGTGTGGATCAATAATTCTACTCAGTCCTGTTGGTGTGCGTGTGTTCTGTTCCAGAATGTCCCACGTAGTTGGTTTACCTTGATTGAGTATTGTCTTATATTTACTAACTCCCAGTAAATATTGGCTTGCATTGAATTGAGGGTCAAGATCAACAACTAAGATATTCTTTGCCCAATGGGTATATGCAGCAAAGTGCCAAGCAAGATTTACAGTGAGGGTTGATTTGCCAACCCCACCCTTCATATTGATGATAGAAACTTTTTTAGCCATGTAGATTATGTTTAGACTTTAAAATATGTTTGGTCTAATAAGCTAATGGGCACTTAAGTTGCATAATAAGAACATGAAGATATTTAAAAGCAACTATGCCACCACCAGCCAAAAACTTTTTAACGACGGAACAAGTCACACAGCTACAGGAAGCTCTAAAAGAGAGCGACCAACCGCATGTTAGAGAAAGAATTCTAATTATTTTGCTTCAGAATGATGGTAAACCGCAACATGAAATTGCTAAATT
>NZ_JBALEO010000022.1:0-9924 GCF_036918015.1 Nostoc sp. | reverse complement strand
GTTTGAGGAGATGATGTTTTGCTGACTAATTTAAGCTTTTGAGACTTAGTGTAACTACCAATGTAAAGTTTTGTATCAACATTCAACATTTCTGGGATTAACATGACCCCAAATCAACGGCGTTAGCCCTCGTAAATCTGCAAACAAACAAATATTAAGTATAACGTTTCACGGTCAAATATTATGTTTGAGTAAATGTTTTAGTTTATGTATAAGTTATACAGATATTCAGAAAACATTCAAAAGTGGTAGCTAAAAATGAACTTATTTACCTAGCAAGATACAAGAAGTATTTGATGCTTTCTGTTTTAATGATATTTCAGAAAACTAATCAGAAAATTTGCGAAGTTCGAGAGTTAATATACAGAAAAAGGAAAACATTTAAAGCGTCTGACAGTGCCCAATTAAGCTACATCAGTGCAGCTAAAGGAAAACCGATCGTGATGCTTCACGGTTGATCGCAGTCGGCAGAACAAGGCAAAAGTTAAAAGTTAAAAGGCAAAAGAAAGAAAAAGAAAAATGGTTGTGAGCCGCCTAAATTTATTTATGGAATGAAATAAAAACATTTATTTCGAGGCGCGCTGAGCGTAAAGCCTGTGGCATAGCTACGCTTAACGCGTAGCGTCTCGCAGAGAGAAATAATATGTCCTTATTAAATACCCTAAATTTATTTATGGGGATTATATTTTTACTTCTTACTTCTTAAGCCACACTTCCCATTTCCACATCCTTGAAATATTATCCATCTCTCCCTATTCTTTAGCTTGGTAATTCTAATGACGCAAAGCCAAACTGATCCGCAAAATGACCTTCAGAAAAATGGCAAGGTTACTAAGGAGCATGAACCTACCCAACCAGAGCAACCTACTAAGCAACCCACTAAGCCTGACCCTGTAAAACAGAAACCTTGGCAGAAGATTCCCAGACCTTTGCTAATTATTGGGGCGATCGCGCTCCTCGCAGGAGTAGGGTATGGCGTTTACCGTCTGTTTTTTTACGATCCTGATGCCGGAGGACTGCCTCTGAGTGGACGGATTGAAGGCTACGAAACTGATGTCTCTGCCAAGATTGGCGGTCGAGTTGCCCAAGTCTCTGCGCGAGAAGGCGATACTGTAAAATCCGGTCAAATCCTCGTACAAATTGATGATTCTGACTTACGCGCTCAGTTGCAGGGAGCGATCGCACGAGTGCGCGCTGCCGAAGAACGATTGCAGAGTGCCCGTCAACAATTGCCTGTATTGCAAGCACAGCTTAAACAAGCCAGCTTAACGACCGACCAATCTACTCAAGACAGCCAGGGGCGTGTATTAGAAGCAGAGAATACCGTCTACGAAGCGCGTTCTAATTTAGCTGAAGCTCAAGCTAATTCAGTGCAGGCACAGTCAAAACAACGCCGTACTAGCCTACTGTATGCCGAAGGAGCAGTAGCAGCACAACAGCTTGATGATGATAATGCTATTTTGGGCGCGAACCGGGCGAAGGTTTCTGCTGCTCAACAGCAGGTAAAGTCAGCCGGCGGACGACTTACTCAAGCGCAGGCAACGCAGCAAAATACTCCGATTCGTGCAGCTGCGGAACTTCAGGTGCAGAAACAGATTGACCAAGCCAAGACTGACACTGCGGTATCGCAGCAGGAAGTCCGGGATGCTTTAGCAACCCAAGCACAGATTCAGGCAAATTTGAATTATCTGGTGATTAAGAGTCCGATCGCGGGAGATGTAATTACGCGATCGATAGAACCAGGCGAAGTTGTTGCCGCAGGCGCACCGCTCTTGACACTGGTAAATCAGCAGAAGCTTTACCTGCGTGGCTTTGTCGAAGAAGGGAAAATCGGTCAGATCAAACTGGGACAATCGGCACAGGTCTATCTTGATTCGTTTCCCGATCAGCCGTTGGCAGCAACGATCACCCGGATTGATCCCAAAGCAAGCTTTACTCCAGAGAACACCTATTTCAAGAAAGACCGGGTGACACAGGTGTTTGGTGTCGAACTCACCCTTAACAACAATGGACAGGGAAAAGCAAAGCAAGGGATGCCTGCGGACGGGCGGATTCTTCTACCAGAATCTAAGCCGAAGCGATCGTCTACGCTGATGCCTGACCAAATAATTACTAATTCGTAATTCGTAATTCGTAATTAATGGACAGAGCAACTCAATTTATTGATGGAGATAAAAAAACATTATTCCTTTTTTCAGAGAAAGCGACTTTCCTACGGAACGCTGCGCGAACAGTCGGGGGGTAAGAACTACGAATTACGAATTACGAATTACGAATTACGAATTATTTAAGCCATGACACAAACACTTCCCGCACGGGCTAAGACTCAGCGCCCAAATGCACCGATTATCTCCATCCGTGATTTGAGCCACCGCTACGGAAAACACGCGGATGAAGCCGTCGCAGAGCTTAATCTAGATGTCTTTCCCGGTGAGATATTTGGGTTAATTGGTCCCGATGGTGCAGGTAAAACAACTACGTTTCAGATTTTATCAGGCGTGATGCCTCAAACTAGCGGCATTGTTGAAGTATTGGGAGCGGCACCGAGAGAGGTACGCCCCCAGATGGGCTATCTAACTCAGCGCTTCAGCCTTTACCTAGATATGAGTGTTTTGGAGAACCTGAAATATGCCGCAGGCTTGCGAGAAGTGAGTGATGCCGACCTTAAGACTCGCAGCGATCGCTATTTTGGTTTACTAGACTTAACCCGCTTTAAAGACCGTTTAGCCGGAAAACTTTCGGGCGGCATGAAACAAAAACTTGCTTTGTGCTGTACGCTGATCCACAATCCACGAGTGGTCTTGCTTGACGAGCCGACGACAGGCGTTGATCCCGTCTCGCGGCGAGAGTTTTGGGATATTTTGGCGCAGCTTGCGAGTACGGAAGGCATTACCACTGTGGTTGCAACGCCCTACCTAGACGAGGCGGAGCGCTGTGACCGCATTGCCTTTATGTATGAGGGCAAGATTCAGCAGAGCGACACGCCGGCTAAGGTGAAGGCAAGCTTAGGAGTGCAGCGATTAGAGGTATTTTTGCCTGTTGCTCAACTGGATCAGGCAGAAGATACGCTCACCAAGAATGTTGATTTTCGAGAAACCATTTCTGATGTGCAACGCTTTGGCGATCACCTTGATGTGCTGACTGCCCAACCCCAGCAAACCACGAAGGATATTTACCGAATCTTAGAACAGCAGCAGATTCAGGTCGAGAACGTTAATACTGATTCGCCCACGCTTGAAAATACCTTTGTATCAAGGCTACGCGATCTCAAAGGTGATGCGGCGGCTGGCGAATATCCGCGTATCGATCGACAAGCGAAATCTACGGGAACGGCGATCGGGGCAGAACATCTCAACAAAGTATTTGGAGATTTCCATGCCATTAACGACCTCAACCTAGACATTCAATATGGTGAAGTGTTTGGGTTATTAGGCGCTAACGGTGCCGGAAAGACAACTGCGATTAAAATTTTGTGTGGATTGTTGCCCGCTAGTTCTGGCAAGGTTTCACTCGCAGGTGCAACGGGCGCATTACGCAGTGCGTCGGTGCGTCAAAAAATTGGCTATATGTCGCAAAAATTCACGCTCTATGACGATCTAACGATCGACCAAAACCTGGATTTTTACTGCGGTGTTTATGGCATTCCCCTTGGCAATCGTCGCGCCAAAAAACAATGGGTGCTAGAAATGAGCGATCTGGTCGGTCAAGGCAATATGATGACCGTCGATCTCCCCGGTGGTTGGAAGCAACGGGTTGCCTTTGGTGCCTCAGTCATGCACGAACCCAAGATTCTGTTTCTCGATGAACCCACATCGGGTGTAGATCCCCTGGCACGACGGCAATTTTGGCGCTGGATCAATGAGTTTGCTCGCAATGGCATGGCAATTTTAGTCACCACTCATTACTTAGAAGAGGCGGAGCAGTGCCATCGTTTGGGTTTTATGGTGGCGGGAGAATTGGTTGCCCAAGGCTCTCCGCGTCAAGTCAAAGATGCCCAACCGGGGCAATTAGTCGAGTGGGAGTGTGCCCCTTTGCAGCAAGCTTCAGACCTGCTCAAACAACACTTCGATCGCTCACAAGTCTCGATTTTTGGCGATCGCTTGCACACCGTACTAGATGATCTCCAAACGCAAGTGCCTCAAGTCGAACAGTGGCTCAAGGAAGATGGCGTTGACGTACAGAGCCATCGTGAAATTGAGTTCTCGTTAGAAGATGTGTTCATTAGTGTGGTGGAGCAAGCGCGGCAACGCGGTCTTGATGTCCCCACAGATTAGGGAGAATCCTTATACCATTTAACGAAAATAATGAAACAATTACAAACTCTGAAACCCAGACTAAGTAAGACTTTCTTAATTACGAATTACGAATTACGAACTACGAATTACGAATTGGTATTATGGCAATCCGATCAAAACGCATCATTGCTCAAATCATTAAAGAACTGACTCAATTGGCACGCGATCGCCTGACGTTGGTTATGGCACTAGGCTTACCCTTGGTACTACTCTTGGTGTTTGGCTTTTCGACCTCCCTTGATGTCAATCGCATCAACATTGCGATTCAAGACTTAGATAGCACCCGGATCAGCCGCGAGTATATTTCCACTTTTGAGCGCACCAACAAATTTAAACTGGTTGCCCAAGGATCAACAGTTAATATACCTCAGCTGCTGGACACCGGACAGGCTGCTGCTGGGGTCATTATTCCACCAGAGTTCACGAGCGATCTGCGGCGACCTGAGCGAGAAGCTCAAGTGCAAGTGTTGGTAGATGGCACTGATGCGAATACGGCTAACCTTGTGCGGGCTTATGCTAGAGCAACGACCAACGCCTTCACCGAAAACCTGCGATCGCCCAGTTCGTCCACCACCAATCCGATCGCCGAAAATTCACGCCCCTCTGGCTCTGCGACTCCAGTCACCCTACAGACCCGGCTCTGGTATAACCCCGGTCTGGAAACTTTGAAATACATTGGACCCGGAGCACTGGCAATTACAGTGACGCTGTTTCCAGCATTACTAGCAGGGCTAGCGACCGCAAAAGAACGTGAACAGAATACGATTACTCAAATTTATGCCTCTAGCATGACGGGAGCAGAGTATTTGTTGGGCAAAGCCGCTGCCTTTTGGTTAGTGGGTATGGCAGAAGTGCTGCTCACCAATGTCGAGTCGTGGGGCTTTTTCGGGCTATGGTTTGTTGGAGATCCGACACCTGTTATCGTTGGGTCGGCACTGTATATTGCCTGCGTTGTCCTGTGGGGTATTTTTCTGGGTGCCAATTCCAGCACTCAGAGTGCCGTTATTCAGTTTGTCTCCATGACGGCTTTCTTACTATCTCTGCAATTTTCTGGGTATATTTACCCGATTTCTAATATTCCAATCTACATTCGCTGGATTTCCGCGCTTGTGCCTGCCACTTACTATATTTTGCTAACGCGCGATGCTTATGTGCGTGGCGTAGGTTGGCTCGGCGTGTGGAGTCCGATGCTGGCATTAGCCGCGTTGACAAGCTTATTTTTCTTTCTGGCGTGGCGAAAATTGCAGAAAATGCAGGTAGAAACGTGAGGCATAATCTGATGAAAACTTTCTTCGATCGCATTTTAGGCAGCCGCTTTTGGGCACTTTTTCGCAAAGAAGTTTCGCAAATTCTGCACAATCCCCAGTTATTGATTCAAATCTTGATATCACCTACTCTTCTGGTGGTACTGTTCGGGTCTTCGCTGAACCCAACGTTTGAAAACCTGCGGGTTGGCATCACCGACTATAGCCATAGCCGGGCTTCACGAGAATTTCTTGAACTGTTTAGTCAAAGCAGCGCCTTTGATATTGCTCAGTATTACGCCAATGAGCAGGATATGACAGCAGATTTAGCGAAAGGCAATCTGACTGTTGGCATCACCGTTCCCTCGGAATTTGATCGCGACCTTGCCCGCCAACGCCCGACGCAAGTGCAGGCACTCTTGGATGCCGTAGATGCCAATACTGCTAGTATTGCTTCTGGCTATTTGAGTCAGTTGGTGGGTGACTACAACTCGCGACGTTTGGCTAGCAATCAACGTCGTCAAGGCACAGGAATAACTGCCACTAATCCCATTGAAAAAAAGGAAAAGGGGCTCTTAGCTGGGAGCAAGGGGGATAGTTCAGATGGGGATTCGACACTTACGACCAATGCTCTGGCTCAATCGGAAAGCTCAGGAGCTAATGCAACCCTACAACGCAATCAAGTTCAACTTGTAACCACGGTCTTCTACAATCCCGGCTTAGAAGGTTCTTGGTTCATCGTCACTGGAACCATTGGCATTTTGCTAACTACGATTGGTCTTCAAGCCGCAGCTTCCTTAGTGGTGCATGAGAAAGAAGCAGGAACAATCGAACAACTGCTGATGACACCTGCTTCTAATACCGAAGTCATCATGGCAAAAATTGCACCCCTACTGGTTCTGATGACCTTCGATGCTGTGATTGCAATCACGGTCGGAAAAATTGCTTTCAATTTACCCTTTCGAGGCAATCTTCTAGTCTTTTTGAGTATCTCAGTGCTCTATTTTTTGGTAGGAATTAGTATTGGCATCATGATTGCTTGCTACGTCAAAAGCGAGCAACAGGCGCAGCTGATCTCGTTCTTTATTAGCCCACCACTTATACTCCTATCTGGAGGTAATTCACCCGTTGCCTCCATGCCAACCTATGTGCAGTGGTTTACTTATCTTGATCCACTGCGTTACTACATCGAAGTTTGTCGTGGGGTGATATTAAAAGGAGTTGGGCTGGCAGAGTTATGGTCTCAAGTGCTGATTCTGTTAGTGTTTGCGATCGTGCTACTGGCATTGAGCATTCGGAAATTTCGCAATCAATTAACGTAAAATTGGTACGGTCAAATTACTCATTCACACGATACTATGAAACTTAAAATTCCTGCTTGGGTCGGTACTATTATTGGGATGTTGAGCATGGGAATGATGCCAGCTCTCGGTGCTGAACAAATCAAATTTTCTTACAGTCTTTTAGAATTTTCTCTTCCTGTTACTGATTTAAAAACTTATGCTCAAGAAGGTAAAATTACCAGTGAACTAGCATCATATAAAAAGTACCTCAAACCAGACGATATTGCTCAACTCCGTCAGGTTTTGACTGAAAAACAAAAATTAAGTCCCGTAGCAGTTTCTCAATTTCTCTATTCAGAAATTGGAGAATCGATGTTAAAATCTGCGGGTGAATTGATTCAAACAGATTCAAGACAAAACGGTTTTTATGCAATTCGTGCGGCGTTGATTCTAGCGGCGGCCGATCCAGAGGGATTAACACTCCTGAATACGATGCGCTACTTCCCTTCACAGAGTATTCGGATTAACACTGAAGAGCTTTTTGCACTGATGAATAAACTTTCAACTCTGAACAAGGAGACAAGTCAAGCTCTCTCTGTAATTGAGCAACAGTCTAATACAGAAATATCGACTGAACCACCTGTAGATATCTCAAAATTACCGGAGTTATACAACAAGTCAGGATCGTTTACTTGGGAGAAAAGAGCGATCGCCTTTGTGGATACTAATCGTAAATCTCTGACTGGAAGTATTAAAACTAGAGTCATTCAGACAGATATCTATTTACCTCAAAGTCAAACACCTGCACCAGTTGTAGTCATTTCTCATGGTCTAGGTTCTGATCGTGAGAGCTTTGCTTACTTGGCAGAAAATTTAGCATCCTATGGATTTGCTGTTGTTGTTCCTCAGCATCCTGGTAGTGATTCTCTCCAAATGGAAGCACTACTCACAGGGAAAAGCCAACAAGTATTTGCAGACACAGAATTAATTGACCGACCTTTAGACGTAACGTTTGTACTTAATCAATTAGAACAGCGTTCAACATCTGATCCGTGGCTACAAGGAAAAATCAACGTTCAACAAGTCGGTGTGATTGGACAATCTTTCGGTGGTTACACAGCCTTAGTTTTAGCTGGCGCACGCATCAATATTAATCAGTTGCACAAAGATTGTAAATCTGAATCTGATCCGGTCAATATGTCGTTGTTGTTGCAGTGTCGTGCTTTAGCACTGGGAAAAAATTCTCCTGATTATGAACAGATACAACAAAACTTAAGCAACCTAGATTTACGCGATCGCCGAGTTAAAGCTGTGATTGCTCTCAATCCAGTCACGAGTAGTCTTCTTGGGCAAGCAGGTCTGAGCCGAATCGAAATTCCCGTAGTCATTGCTGGTGGAGCCTCAGACACGTTTACTCCCGCCTTGTTGGAACAAGTACAAGCATTTTCTTGGTTGACTACCAAAGAAAAGTATTTGGGTATTGGTGACAAAGGAACTCATACTGATTTGATTGCTGGTGTGAGTAGCGTAATTTTACCATCTTCTAACCGTTTCTCTGCTTTCTCTGGACGCGATCCAGAATTGGGACGCACTCATTTTCAGGCTTTTAGTACAGCTTTCATGAAAGTATATCTTGCTCACCAGACTCAATATCGTCCTTTTCTAAGTACATCTTATGTGAAAAACTCAAATCGGAATGAACCAGTCAAGGTCTATTTCGTCAGGTCGCTACCACCAGGATTTCCCCAGGGATTAGTTCGTAAGAAATGAGAATTAAATAATTAAGTATTCTTTCTTTTTACTTTTTACCAAATTCGGTGGGTTTAAGTCCCCCGGTTCAAAAAATAAGCAACTATGTAAGTCTTGTTCTAAATCCCCGTTACAAAACTGTACTTCCGACTGGGTAGTATCGATTTGTGATTAAAAGCACTGTTCAGCTATTTAACTTTCTTGGAAGTCTGCTAGCAGAGCTAATACCGTATAAAATACCGTCTGCCATGAAATCAGTAAATTATCCACTTGGATGATTTTATCGAGTGTAATTTCGTGCCAAGGTGAATATTGGAGTCTCATGCTTGCTAGATAAGCTATCTAATAGATTATTGGTAATGGATTTAACCACTAGAGTCTTAGAAGGTTCTGGTCTGAGCATACCTATCTTTGATGGGTCGTATAACAATGGTAAGGGGAGATATTTATCTGAACCAGAAATCATTAAAAATTCTCTGCTTGAACAGATGTTTGAAGCAGAAGATTTACAATCTCTACTACTGGTTAAAATTGACAGTAAAAATCCAGATGCTAACCATTTAAGACAAAGAACCTTTCAGGATGGAATCCGACGCAAGTTAGCTTTCAGTTCTGGCAATAGTTATTACTTTGCTGATGGTTCACTGCATAAAAAAATTAGACGCTTATTCGCTACAGAACCGGATACTGCCTGTCGCTATGGTTCTTTACTAGTTAGTAATTGCTACAAAGGCTCAGAAACTTTTACAGGGCTACGAGTCAAAATAGTGGACTTTGAAGATCCACAGTATGCTCATTATAAAACAGGAGACTGTCATGGCAAGATTTCGCCTCAACTTGCCAAACAATTGGGAGGAGAAGGCAATTGTCCATTTCAATTTCGGTTTGCCTGGAGAAGTAATTGGGCTGAACCAGATAATTCTCAGTGCCCAAAAACCAGCTTCTTATCCAAAGGTACTTTCCTGCCCGATGCCAATTTGACTGATGCCAAAGGATACGACATTATTATGGATCGTTCCTCAATTAAAGGCATTAAAAAGTCGGAACTCAAAAACTTAATACCCTGCGGTGACTATGAGTTTCCCCAAGCGGTAATCGGGAATCGAGGTAACGCCAAAGCTACCAGCTATGATAATAGTTGGCAATTTACCATTTGGTACTCAGAAGAAGCAGTCAAACAAGATTTGAGCAAACCCACCGAAGAAAAAGCTAGAGAACTTGCCGAGTTGCAGCGTAATCCCTTCGTGTTGGCAAAATACCAGAAATGTTGAATGTTGATACAAAACTTTACATTGGTAGTTACACTAAGTCTCAAAAGCTTAAATTAGTCAGCAAAACATCATCTCCTCAAAC
>NZ_JBALEO010000021.1:0-9062 GCF_036918015.1 Nostoc sp. | reverse complement strand
GACAACAGTTAGCTTCTGCAAGTTGGGACAACACCATCAAAATTTGGGATGTCAGCAGTGGTAAACCCCTCAAAACCCTGACTGGTCATAGCAGTTCGGTCAATAGCGTTGCCTACAGCCCCAATGGACAACAGTTAGCTTCTGCTAGTGATGACAAGACAATAATTTTATGGGATTTGGATTTCGATAATTTATTACTCAGTGGTTGCAACTTGCTAAATAATTACCTCATTGCCCATCCAGAAGTGTTAGAAGAGTTGCAATCATGCCAAACGCGATCGCGGTTAGTGCAAGGTGCGACAGTATTAGTTATCCAAGGTGAGAAGTTAGCGCGAAATGATGATATTAATGGCGCTGTGGAAAAGTTTGGCAAAGCACAACAGTGGGATAATAAATTAAAGTTTGATTCCCAGGCAAGAGCGAAAGAGTTGGCAAATCAAGTTAAGGGTGACAAGGGGACATTACCCTAATAATAGATAATCACAAGGTGGAAGGATGGCATACAGCGATTTTAGTCTCGCCAAGGTGAAAAAGAGTTTTGATTTAACACTCGATGAAACTCGAAATTTATTTGTTGATACAAAACCTGTTACACCATCAGAAACTCTCAGAACGATTTTAATAGATTACATTCCTTTAGCAACTGCAATTTCAACAGAAAAAGCTAGATCGGAGTTTTTAATCGCACCAATTCTCGCAGAGGTCAGACGATTATTAAATAATAAAATTTCGCTGTTTTCTGGAAATGAATTTAATGTTGATGCAAGTCAAGGCTTGCAAGGCTTTTGCGATTACATTATCAGCAATTCCCAGGAGCAATTATTTCTTTCTGCTCCGGTAATGTTTATTTTTGAAGCGAAAAAAGAAGATATTATCGGCGGTCTGGGTCAATGTGTAGCGGCAATGATTGCAGCGCAGCTGTTCAATCAAAATCAAGGCAATGAAGTTGGGCGAATTTATGGCTCGGTTACTAGTGGAACTAACTGGAAGTTTTTATTTTTAGAAGAGACGACTGTTTATATAGATTCGACTGAGTATTATATTAAAGAATTTGATAAAATTTTGGGTATTTTATTGCAACCTTTTCAGCCTGTTTTAACTGTTGTTTGAATATATTGCAGGTGCTGATATAAGTAAGTAGACGTAATTAAATATAAAATGTCATTGCGAGCGGAACGAAGTGAAGCGTGGCAATCTCAGTCTTTGCGATTGCAACTCTTAGAGACGCTCCGCGAACACTTCCTTCCCAATGACGAACTATCTTATATTTATTTAGATCCACCTACTTAACTTACCTGGCCAAGGTTTAAAATTTGCTAAAAAATAAGAGAAGTTAAATAACTCGTCCACCATTACCACTATTCAATTGATATGAGTCTATATTGTCTAGTTCATGGTGCTTTCCAAGCCACTTGGTGTTGGGATTTGCTAATTCCCTACTTAGAAGCACAGGGTCACAAAACCATAGCAATGGATTTACCAATTGAAAATGCATCTGCTACTTTGTCCCAACTTGCAGATGTAGTAATTCAAGCGCTGCCCAAAACTGATGATGATATTGTCCTAGTCGGTCACTCAATGGCTGGTACTATAATTCCCTTGGTTGCAGAAGCGGTGAAAGTGCGTCAACTAGTTTTTGTGGCGGCGCTACTTCCATATCCTGGAGTCAGTACACTCAACCAGTTTTCTCATCGTCTTGATTCTGATACGCTCAAATCATTCAATTACCAGCCAAAAGATCCAAGTAAACTCGAACAGTTCTACGATGAGCCTGATATGTATGAACCAGCTTCCGTAGGCAAAGATTATTCAGACGAAGCAGTATTAAGGGAGTTTTTCTTTCATGATTGTCAACCAGATGTAACACAGTGGGCAATCTCGAAAAGTCGTTCGCAACAATCTATGGCATATATTTTTGAAACCAATCCTCTAAAAGCTTTGCCAAATGTTGAACATAAATATATTGTTTGTACCAATGATCGAATAATATCTCCTACATGGTCACGCTACGCCGCACACAAGCGTTTAGGAGTCGATGCCATTGAACTACCTTCTGGACATTGCCCACACCTGTCTCGTCCTGACCTTCTGGCTTCAGTATTAACTAGTGATTAATTGTTTTGTTACCGTAGCAAACTTATTTTCCAACTGCTGCATTTTTGACGAATCTGATAAAAATGCGGAATATCTTACTGGTGCGTTGGCGCAGCCCGCACTTCTCTACGAGACGCTGCGCGTAGCTTGCTTCCCCGAAGGGATACGGCAAAGCTCAGTGACCACCGTAGGCATCGCTCATAATAGATGAAGCCCCATAAATATAAGAGAGGTTAAAGATGCTAAATGCGGTTGAGTTTCAAGCAAAGATTCAAAATGGTTTAATTCAGATTCCTGATGAGTACAAACAAGAACTTGGTGAAGGAGATGATATTAAAGTAATCGTTTTGGTGACGAAAAAATCATCTAAAAAAAGAGACATAATTGATGAATTAACAGAAAATCCTGTTCAAGTTGATGGTGTATTCAGTCGTGAGGAAATTTATAACCGATAATTATGAGTTCTGGTACATCTTTTATTGATACGAATGTTTGGCTTTATCGTTTATTTGACGATAACAAGATGGAGGTTGCAGAAAGAATAAGAAAGCGTAATATTGCTATTGCAATTACAGAAGCTGAAGGAATCATCATTAGTACACAGGTTGTGAATGAGGTTGCTGCCAATTTGCTCAAAAAAGCAGCCTTTAACGAAGCGCAAATTAAAGCTGTGATTCAGTCGCTTTATCGCCGCTGTATTGTGGTAGAGTTCAATCTGACTATTTTTGAATCTGCATCAGATATCCGCAGTCGATATAATTTTTCTTTTTGGGATAGTCTAATTATTTCTTGTGCGCTATCCGCAAGAGCAAGTATTCTCTATTCAGAAGATATGCAAGATGGGTTAGTAGTCGCCGATCAATTAGAGATTGTAAATCCATTTAAAAAAGGCTAGAAACTCCATCTAAGCTGTCTCTAGCCTTTATTTACTAAATGGGCAGTACCAGACTCGAACTGATGACATCCTGCTTGTAAGGCAGGCGCTCTACCAACTGAGCTAACCGCCCGTTTGACTAATCCTTAACTAATATAGCAAAAGATTTCGCATTGCGCTAGTAGTTTCAAGAAAATCTTTTTTTCTCTTATACTGACTCAGTATTCAGTTACTCAGCACTGGCTCAACGCCTCGCTATCGCTAACAGGATTTAGGATGCCCTCTGGTCGGACGCACGATCGCATTACTATGTATGCTCTGCCATTGGTGGCGGGCGTTACTTTTTGGCAAACTCGCAGTAGCAGTGCGACTTTGTTGGTTGCAGGCGGGTTTCTCTTTGGTGGGCTGATGTTTGGCCCCGATTTGGATATTTACTCTGTGCAATTCCAACGCTGGGGTTTCTTGCGCTGGATTTGGCTACCTTATCAAAAAAGTCTGCGGCATCGTTCTTTTTTATCCCACGGGCCGATTATTGGCACGATTCTGCGGGTGATTTATCTGGGGTGTTTGCTTGCTATTTTGGCAATTTTCATTTTGGCGATCGCTCAAAGGTTATGGAATCTAAGTTTTACTTGGCAGGATTTGGGACAAACTGTGGGGCGATCGCTCGTGCAATACGATACTGAATATATCGCCCTATTTTTGGGGTTGGAACTCGGTGCGATGAGTCATTCTCTTAGCGATTGGGGGGGATCGGCTTATAAGCGGGTAAGAAAACAGGGGGTTCGGGGGTTGTTTCCTAGTGGCAAAATTAAGAGGCGGAAAGTGAGGGGTGGTAGTCGGGGGGCGAGAGTAAAGAAATAATTTTTTAAACGCAAAGGAACGCTGAGGGAAGCGCGGAGGTACGCAGAGGTATGGAAAAGCAAGATGAGAGTTTGGCGGCGTTGCAGGAGTTGATTGAGGTGGTGGCGAAGTTGCGTGAGCCTAATGGTGGTTGTCCTTGGGATTTGGCGCAAACTGCTGAAACGTTGACACCCTTTGTGATTGAGGAGGCTTATGAGGTGGTGGATGCGATTAAGAGTGGGGATCAGGGTGCGATCGCTGAGGAGTTAGGCGATTTATTATTACAGGTGGTATTACAAGCCCAAATCGCTAGTGAATCTGGGCAATTTTCTCTCAAGGAGATCGCTCAGGGAATTTCCCAAAAGTTGATCCGCCGTCATCCTCATGTGTTTGGTGATGTGTCGGTGGCAAGTGTGGATGAGGTGCGGCAAAATTGGGAACAAATCAAAGCTGCGGAAAAGGGCGAAGCATCTCCAGACGCGCAAAAATTTAGTGCTAAACTCGCTCGTTATGGGCGTACTCTTCCCCCACTGACGGCGGCGATGAAGATTTCTCAAAAGGCTGCGGCGATCGGGTTTGAATGGGAAAATATTCAGGGTGTTTGGGATAAGTTTCATGAGGAGTTGGGAGAGTTCCAGCAAGCTTTAGCTGAGGAAACACCCGAACGACAAGAAGCCGAATTAGGCGATTTACTATTTGCCGTGATTCAGCTAGCGCGTTGGCATAATCTTGACCCCAGCACCGCTTTGCAAGGCACAAATCAGCGCTTTGTCCAGCGATTAGAAAAAATGGAGGCGGTTGTTGACCGTCCCCTTTCTGATTACAGTTTGAATGAGTTAGAAACTCTCTGGCAACAGGCAAAAGCTCAACTTGCGAAAGAAGGGAGTGGGGAGTAGGGAGTGGGGAATTGGGTATTGGGCGGAAGGGGCAGAGGGGCAGAGGGGCGGAGGGGCAGAGGTGCGGAGGGGAAAGACTTACTGCAACTTCTCCCCTGCTCCCCTGCTCCCCTGCTCCCCTGCTCCCCTGCTCCCCTGCTCCCCTGCTCCTTTCTTCAAGATTTTTCAGCATCAAACCACTTATCATATAGCGATTGATAAGTGCCATTTTCTTTGAGACTCAGCAAAGCCTGATTAATTGGTTTGCGGTAGGGACTGTTGTTGGGCAGGATGATGCCGTAGCTTTCTTCACGCAAGATACTGCCAACAATTTGTACCTTTCCTTTGCCTTCATTGGCAGCATAGAAGAGGAGTACAGGTGCATCAAACACTACGGCATCAGCTTTTTTTGTTTGCAGAGCATTGTAAGCTTGCTCAATCTTAGTAACTTCTAAAATTGAAATCTTATGTTTTCGCAGGTATGTGGCGGCTGTGCTACCCGCAGTTGTGGCCACTACCTTGCCGGGTAAATCGTCTATGCTCCTGATATCGCCCTGAAGCTGTTGCACTGTCAAGGAGGTAGTCGCGCTGGCTGTAAAGTAGGCGGCAAAAAGTACTCCGATGAACATCCAGACAATACCTACTAAGCGTCCCATTACTCCCTTGGGCATTTCGTCAGCTTGGGTTGCTAATGTGGCAGCTGCCCACCAACAGGCTTTGAAAATGCCAGGAAAGTATGATTTAGGAATCATCCCATCTTTGTGATGACGCTCAGATAACCAAATAATATGGGCTGCTACGACAATTAGCACCAGAGCAACGCCTATTACCTGCAATAGGGCAGCAGAGAAAAACAATTGCAAAATATTTGGAAAGGCGCCGTTGTTGCTTTCTGGGTTTCTGACCATAATTTGCAGTCCCCCAGCAAAAATAGGTAATGAGAAATCAAAATTCTGTTCGCGTTCGGCTGTAATTGAGATAGCTGAAATCCCCAAGTTGGCTTTGCCCTCCTTAATAGCAGAAAGCAATTCCGGCACACTAGAATATTCTATAAATTTAGACTCTACACCTATTTTGTTAGCAATGCTGCGCCAGAGGTCGATACTGAATCCCGATAGCTCTTCTTTGTTTGATAGCACAAAGGGCGGTATAACTCGTGTAGCTACTAATAACGGTTGTTGGAGTTTTGGGGATTGCTGGGGTTCCGGTTTTTGGGCCACTCCTGGGGACGCCATTAAGAACAATGCCAGAATTCCACCTACTAATCCTATGCAGGTATACAGTGCTAAGGAACGTCTGGTTTTGTTTTTATGGTCATATCTGCCAATTGGGCTTTTTTTCCCAGCCATAAGTTGGCGAAATCTACTGGCGATCGCATTTATCATCAGAATTTTCTTAGGGTTGTGTGCATAATCTATTTATCATGCCCACCCCATATTAAATATCACATTCATCATCCTCCTAAAATCGATTTTTTTGATCGGATTTAGGGGGATGAATAAACAAACAAGGGCATAAGGGTACAAAGCGAGAAAATCCTCCCCTTGTCCTCTTCGGCTCGAACTACAACTTGATGGTAACGGTCTTCACTTCGGTATATTGCTGCAAGCCATATTCGCCTAGTTCGCGACCAATACCAGACTGCTTAAATCCACCGAAGGGTGCAGCAGCATCCAAAACGTCGTAGCAATTTACCCACACAGTACCAGCCCGAAGATTATTGGCGATCGCATGAGCTTTGGTGATATCCTGAGTCCACACAGCGGCGGCGAGTCGGTATATTGTGTCATTCGCCCGTTGAATGACTTCCTCTATCTTTTGAGCAATAGTTTTGAGATCGGCTTTTAGTGTAAATTTAATTTAGATTTACAATTGCCAGATATTTGATCTAACTTACGCTTCTTAGTCTTTGCAAAGTGAGCAATATGGATGTAGACGATTTCAGTCAACAAATAGAGACATTGCGCTCACGGGTAACGGGATTAGTGCAAAGGACTGCAAGTGAGCCGTATTCAGAGCAAGAGCTAACAGCAGAAGCTTTTGAAGAACTTCAAATCACTTTAGAAGAACTAAAAATCACCTCCGAGGAGCTACAAGCAACACGAATCGTAATAGAGAAGGAGCGTCAGCGCTACCAAGAATTATTTGATTTTGCACCTGATGGTTACTTGGTAACTGATACATTCGGCACTATTTTGGAAGCTAACCGTGCTGCTACCATACACCTCAATGTTTCACAGCGATTTTTGACTGGCAAACCGCTACTTACTTTCATCGCCCAGTCAGATCATCAAGCTTTTTTTAATTACCTAACTCAGTTGCAGCAGAACGACCGGGGCGGGGAATGGGAAGTGGGTTTACAACCACGAGAAAAAATCTGTTTTGATGTTGCTTTCACAGTAGTTACCGTTCGTAACGAATTAGGTAAGCCAGTTGCTCTGCGCTGGCTAATGCGTGACATTAGCCAGCGTCGGCGTATAGAGTTGCAGCGCCAGCAGTTATTTTCTAATGAGCAAGCCGCCCGAATTGCAGCCCAAGCGGCAGAAAAACGCTCTAATTTTTTGGCTGAAGCAAGTAGTGTGTTGGCATCTTCTTTGGATTATCGCACTACCCTAACCAGCGTCGCGCAATTAGCAGTGCCTACTCTCGCCGATTGGTGTATTGTGGATGTCATCGAAAATAATTTGCCACTCTTCACTAACCCAGTCATTGTTGCATCTGAACCAGCGAAGGACACGCTGATCCGAGAACTCCAACAACGCTATCCAATTTCTGTTGATGCTGATTATGGCCCAGCGAAAGTTTTACGGACTGGGAAGCCAGAACTAGTTACAAACATTCTTGAGTCTTCATTACAGAAAAAGTCCTCGAACGAGGAACACTTTAGTCTGCTGCGTCAACTCCAAGTTAAGTCTCAGATTGTAGTGCCACTGTTAGTACGCGAACGCAAGCTGGGGACAATTCTATTTGCGTCTGCACAACCAGGACGCCATTACACGACTGTAGACCTAGAAATGGCTGAAGAACTTGCTCAACGGGCAGCATTCGCTATTGAAAATGCCCAACTTTATCAGCAAGCCCAAGAAGCTAACCGCATCAAAGAAGAGTTTTTAGCGATCGTTTCCCACGAACTTCGTACACCTCTCAATTCTATGCTGGGTTGGGTTCAAGTAATACGTATTCGCAAATGGGATGAAGCAATAACCTCTAAGGCATTGGAGACAATCGAGCGGAATGCCAAACTTCAAAGAAAACTGATTGAAGATATCTTGGATATCTCACGCATTGTACAAGGAAAAATTCGCCTAAATATTTGTAAAGTTGACCTTGTGCCGATAATTCAGGCGGCAATTGAAATTGTACATCCCACATCTGAAATTAAGGATATTCAAGTTAAATTTAATCTTGACTCTTCAGTTGGTGAAGTGATGGGTGATGCCGAACGCCTGCAACAAGTTGTCTGGAATTTGCTCTCTAATGCCGTCAAGTTCACACCTAGCGGAGGGCAAGTTGAAGTACATCTGGAACAGGTAAACTCAAATGTCCAGATAACTGTCTCTGACACAGGTAAGGGAATTAGTACTGACTTTCTACCTTATATTTTTGAGCGCTTCCGTCAAGCTGATAGCACAACTACTAGAGCAGACAATGGTTTAGGGCTGGGACTGGCAATTGTACACCATTTAGTAGAAATGCACTCAGGCACAGTCTACGCAGTTAGCGAAGGGGAAGGAACGGGAGCAAAATTTACAGTGTTGTTGCCTCTGGTAGAACCGCAACCAGAGCAGTTAATTAAAGAGAGTAAAGTAAAAGTAGATAACCTCTCAATACTCAACGGTTTGCAAATACTTGTTGTCGATGACAATGCCGATACGCGGGAGTTAATTGCCTTCGTTCTTGAACAGTCTGGAGGGCAGGTGAGGGCAGTTAGCTCAGTAGGTGAAGCTCTGGAAGCACTAGAACGATTAAAACCAGATGTGCTAGTCAGTGATATTGGAATGCCAGATGAGGATGGTTATTCTCTGATTCGGAAAGTGCGGGCGCAGGAAGCAGAGCAAGAGGAGAAGATTCTAGCTGTAGCACTAACGGCATTTGCTAGAGATGAAGAACATAGGCTCGCTCTGCAAGCTGGATTCCAAGTTCATGTCTCCAAGCCAATTGAGCCAGAAAAGTTAGTGGAAGTGGTAGCAAATCTTGCCAAAGGTAGCAAACAAGTTTAATGCACAATTAAGCTTTTGGTAGCAAATGCGTACCCCGAAATAGCAAATGCGTACCCCGAAATAGTATGCTTTGAATCATAATGTGAGAAAAATTTTGATCCATAAATTAGAAAAAAGTTAACGAAAATTCAGGCTTTCGCGCTAATCACAAATTAC
>NZ_JBALEO010000020.1:0-49824 GCF_036918015.1 Nostoc sp. | reverse complement strand
GTGATTTTTTGACTTCCACCCTTATACACAACTTCTCTTTTTTGTCAATTTTCTGATTAAGAAAGATGTTTATAATGGATAGCTTTTTAAGGGGGGCTAGGCGGGATCAATAAGCGCATAAAATCACACCTAACCACTTTTCAAACAACCTCTTAGATATAGCGTTTCCTAATCACACGAAGTACATCATAGTCCCCTCCTCGCTTGCGGGGAGGGGGTTGGGGGTGGGGTTCTTGTACCTCACTAAACTGATAACCGCTATATCATCCTGCTCTGCTAATATCATCAGCAGTCATTCAGTTGGATTTATGTGTTGAGTGAAATGTTGAGCGAAATAATTAATATAGTTTAGTGATATCTAAATTTTAAATTAAATAAAATAAATAAAATTTCTTGGAAAGTGCAGAGACGTGATTAATTACGTCTCTACAAAAATTCTGCCAATCAAGCTGATACTCTATTCTCTAACCTCTGCCCAGAGGATATCAAAAGAGTTTAGCTTGGTTCTTTAACAATTCGCATTTTTCTGCAAAAATGGAATCCACCCCATTTATATCCCTAGATTTTCTGCAAAAAAATTATGAATTATTAGTCAATGCTTTTCTTGACATTATCTTTTACGTCTTCAATTCCGTGACGTACTTCACTTTCAGCTTGCTTTGCTTTACCTTTGGCTTTATCTTCTGGATCTCCAGTGATATTTCCTAAGGCTTCTTGAGCTTTACCTTCAACATTTTTAGCAGCAGCCTTTGCGCGATCTTCAATGCTCATTTTGTACTCCTGATTTTATTAAAAATTAATTTCAAAGTTAGTTTATAACTTTGAAATCTTTTGTGATTACTTATAAACAGTAGCTTAAAGTTTTTGCTAAAGCCTTCCACCACAAGGCATATTAAATAATTTGTAATTCGTAATTCGTAATTCGTAATTAAGAAAGGTAGTTGTAGTAAGCATTCTGGCTTTTGGTTGAATGTAAAATAAAGTACGAATAGTTTAGTTACCTATGCTAAAAGACATAGAACAAATGTCAATATGGTAATCCCTGCTTTTGACTGTTTAAATAAAAAAACCAGTTTCTATACGAAACTGGGTTAATAAAGTTATGGGGATGTTTTTTATTTAATCTAGAAAACCCATCAGGGTTTCAGAATTGTCAATCTCATTTGGTGCTATCGGACGATTACCGAATGTTGAATAGCTGTCAGAAATCACCAATGAACTTGAGGCAATTGGACGAATCCCAGAAAGATTGATACTTTCAACTACTTGGAATGTATTAGCGCCAATTGGACGAATACCCATTGAGTTATAGGTTTCAACTACTTCTAACGTACTAGTGCTAACAGGACGCACCCCAGCAATTGAGAGGTGTTCAGCAACTTCTAAGTCGCTAGCGCCTATAGGACGAATTCCAGAAATGGCGAGTGTTCCAGAAGCTCCCACTGGCAGTTCAGTAACTTCCTCGACTTTATCTGCATTCAAGCTCTGGTCTTGTTGATTTTCAACTCCCTCTGTAGCTTCCCCTGGAGACTTGGCAGGCTTTTGCCGAGAACTGATTGCTTTGCCAGCACTGCTAATAGTCATAAACGAACACCTCTAGTTTGTTAATTGAATTTTACAATAATTAAGGAAAGATGAAATTTTTTCCCATATACTTTAAAGTTTAACCTTAAAAAACCTCACATAGATATAAGAATATTTAAAACTGATACATAAGTAAATTTAAATTATTAATTTTTGCAAATAATTATTACTATTTATTTGAGTCTAAGAAGCCAGCTACAATGGACACAGGGCGGAATCGTCACCATGAGATAGGGTATTTACAGCAAAACTGTATGACAGAATTTTGTCTTCAAGCTCCCTTTAGTCCCACAGGCGATCAACCACAAGCGATCGCACAGCTAACTGCTAGTATCCAATCAGGCAATCGTTACCAAACTTTACTCGGAGCCACTGGAACTGGTAAGACATTTTCGGTAGCAGCAGTTATTGAGAAAATTGGCAAGCCTACTTTAGTTCTGGCGCATAATAAAACCCTCGCTGCCCAGCTTTGTAACGAGTTGCGAGATTTCTTCCCGAACAACGCAGTCGAGTACTTTGTCAGCTACTACGATTATTATCAGCCAGAAGCGTATATTCCCGTCACCGATACTTATATTGAGAAAACGGCAGCGATTAATGATGAAATAGATATGTTACGTCATTCAGCGACGCGATCGCTGTTTGAACGCCGTGATGTCATTGTCGTTGCTTCTATCAGTTGCATCTACGGTTTGGGAATGCCAGCAGAATATCTGAAAGCTGCCATCCCTCTTCAGATAGGTATGGAAGTAAATCAACGTCAAATTTTACGGGATTTGGCAAATGTTCAATATAGCCGCAACGACATCGAAATGGGTCGGGGAAAATTTCGCGTCCGGGGTGATGTCTTAGAAATTGGCCCAGCTTATGAAGACCGAATTATTCGCGTCGAATTTTTTGGTGATGAAATTGACGCAATTCGCTACATTGATCCGGTGACAGGGGAAATTCTTAAAAGTTTGGAAGCGGTGAATGTCTACCCCGCGCGTCACTTTGTCACCCCAGAAGAACGCTTAGAAGGAGCTTGTCACGACATCGCCGCCGAGTTAAAACAGCAAAAATTAGACTTAGAACAAGCTGGGAAACTATTAGAAGCACAACGCATAGATCAACGTACACGTTATGACCTAGAAATGCTACGCGAAGTCGGTTATTGCAACGGCGTCGAGAACTATTCCCGTCACTTAGCAGGAAGACAAGCTGGAGAATCACCAGAATGTTTAATTGATTATTTTCCGAAAGATTGGCTATTAATTATCGATGAATCTCACGTTACCGTACCCCAAATTCGCGGGATGTATAACGGCGATCAAGCGAGAAAAAAAGTTTTAATTGAACATGGATTTCGGCTTCCTAGCGCTGCTGATAACCGTCCTTTGAAAGCCGAAGAATTTTGGCAAAAGGTTAATCAGTGTATTTTTGTATCAGCAACTCCTGGAAATTGGGAAATAGAAATTTCTGAAGATCATGTAGTTGAGCAAGTCATTCGACCAACTGGGGTGGTCGATCCAGAAATTTCCGTGCGTCCCACAGAAGGACAAATTGATGATTTATTAGGTGAAATTAAAGATAGAGCCGATCGCCATGAACGAGTGTTGATTACCACATTAACCAAACGCATGGCGGAAGATTTAACCGAATATTTGCAAGACCACGGTATAAGGGTAAGGTATTTACATTCCGAGATTACTTCTATTGAGCGCATTGAGATTTTACAGAACTTGCGCGAGGGGAAATTTGATGTATTGGTTGGTGTGAACTTACTGCGGGAAGGTTTAGATTTACCTGAAGTTTCCTTAGTAGCAATTATGGATGCAGATAAAGAAGGTTTTTTGAGAACCGAGCGTTCCTTAATTCAAACTATTGGTAGAGCAGCGCGTCACGTCCAGGGGCAAGCGATTTTGTATGCCGATAATATGACAGGTAGCATGATTAAAGCTATTGATGAAACAGACAGGCGGCGTGGGATTCAAACGGCACATAATCGATTGCATGGGATTACACCACAACCAATTGTGAAAAAATCAAGTAATGCGATTTTGGCTTTTTTAGATGTATCTCGGCGGTTGAATGCAACTGACTTGAAAGTTGTAGATGAACATCTAGATGAATTGCCATTAGAACAGATTCCAGGGTTGATTACTTTGTTGGAAGCGCAGATGAAAGAAGCGGCGAAAAAACTGGAATTTGAAGAGGCGGGGAAATTGCGCGATCGCATTAAACATCTGCGCGATAAAATGCTAGGACGTTAACCTAAAGTATATGTATCGTCTGAGGCGATTATTCATCACCGAGTAAATAGAACTGTCAAACACTATATTTTGCTGAAGGGTTAGTGTTAAATGTCACAGATTTGATGCAGATTTCGGATTGTATTTAACAGTTGATAGTCAATTATGCATCAGCTATGTTTTGGGTATTTGAGTCACTTGTTTTCAATGCCCACTCTATTAACTGTCGGCCCATATCGATTTTTCTGCTATGCAGGCGATCGTGATGAACCACCTCATATACACGTTGAGCGCGACAATGAGGAAGCCAAGTTTTGGCTTGAACCTATCCGACTCCAAAGTAATAGAGGGTTTAGTCGCACAGAGATTAACCGCATTCAGAAACTTGTTCAAGAACATCAAGAGCAATTGCTAGTAGGCTGGAATGACTTCTTTAACGATTGAACTGCCTGAAATACCCACGATTCAGCAAGTGGCAATTACAGATGACACGCTTTCTGCGGATTTATCCGATGGGCGTACTATATCTGTTCCATTAGCATGGTATCCTCGCCTCTTACATGGATCAGTCGAAGAACGCAACAACTGGCGCTTCATCGGTGGCGGTAATGGAATCCACTGGGATCAGCTTGATGAAGACGTTAGCATCAAGAATCTGATTGTTGGGCAACCATCAGCAGAAAGTCAAAAATCCTTTCAGAGGTGGTTAAGTAATCGGGTAGCAGGAGTCTAACGAGTCGCTGCACGAACGTATCTATAGCGATCGCCTATGCTAAATCAGGTATTATTGAGTACTTGATTTTAGATGTCAATGGACGCAAGTATTAAGGCATGAGAAGTTTCAGAGTCTAGGTATTTTGATAATGGAGTCAGAACGAAAATTCGCAGTTCGAGGTTTTTGTGAAAGAGAGTTTGTAGATTGGTATAAATCAGGAAGAAGATTCGTGGATTGGTACGAATCAAAAAATCTTGCAGAGTTGTATCAGGATTGTCTGATTGCCAGTCTTGAATTACTGGGAATAGTTACTAGTGTGGGTTTCGATTGTGTCGAAATCAAAATAATTCAGCAGGATACTCCAAAAAGCATTTCTGATACTTTTGAGCGCCATTTTTGGTATTCGCAGCATAGTCTCAGCGATTTGTACTTTCTCAAAATCCCGATTGCAGAAAAGCCAGCATTTGTTTTGTTAATTCGCGGGTTGCTTGATGATGGTTGGGATAATAGTGGAAGCTGGATAGAAATTTTGGATGAGCAAGGTGAGTTTCTAGGCTCAGGGAGGTTCGGCGATGAAGTTATTTCTTGGCAAAATCGCCCGTTGAATGGTGAAGATTTCAACACTCCAGCTCCGCCGTGGATTGGTGATGAAACTGAACTGCAAGTTTCAAGACCAAAGTGGGCAGACGAAGTGAACCCAATGTGGTCAGAAAAAATTCTAACTCAATATGCTATAAGCATTGAACATGAAGGCGCGAAGACTCGCTATGTTATGTCTACAGAGTAGGGTTAGTTGTTATTACCAGCAGCACAATAACCCGCTTGCACCCGACGGTCTAAGGTTTGTCTGGTGAGAGTTGACCCAAGAAAACTCAACGTCTTTTTCCAGTTACAATCTTAACTACTTCCACCAACGATAGTGCGATCGCCGACAACAAGCCCCTTGCAGCAGACGGTTACAAATCGCTGGTGCTGAGTTCGAGATTGCTGGCCGCCGCTGATTTGAGCCGTTAATAACAAGCTTCGGCATCGCGGCGGCATAACAAACCGCTTGCACATCCCATTAAACATCTGCGGGATAAAATGTTAGGAAGTTAACGTAAATCTTATGCTTACCAATATTCGCCTAATTAGTGTTCGAGAATATCACCAAATGGCGGAAATGGGTATTTTTCATCCTGAAGAACGCTTAGAATTAATCGCGGGACAAATCATCAGAATGTCAGCAAAAGGAACTGCTCACGAATCAGCGATTACCCGCACAGAAAGGTTATTACGTCAACGTTTGGGCGACAAGGTTTTATTAAGAATCCAGTCACCAGTGCAACTTGACGATTATTCGGAACCAGAACCAGATATTTCAGTGGTGAAGCTGAATCCATTAGATTATGAGGATCACCATCCCAATGCTTCCGAAGTGTTTTTACTGATTGAAATAGCTGATTCTAGTCTTAAATACGATCGCGAAGTAAAAGCGATCGCTTATGCTAAATCAGGCATTATTGAATACTGGATTTTAGATGTGAATGGACGTAAATTGTATATGTATCGTCTCCCCAGTCCAGACGGATATCACAGTGAGAGCATACTTGCAGAGGATGTGACAATTTCACCTTTAGCGTTTCCTGATTGTGCGATCGCTATTCGGGAATTGTTGCGAAAAATCTAGGAGGCGATCGTCAGAAAGCATCTGCGAGATAAAATGTTAGGACGTTAACGTGAATCTTATGCTCACCAATATTCGCCTAAATTGAAATAGCTAATTCCAGTCTCAAGTATGATCTAGAAGTAAAAGCGATGGCTTCGCCAACGCCAAGGGCGAACGCCTATGCTAAGTCAGGTATTATTAATTACTGGATTTTAGATGTGACACAAGTTGTATATGTATCGTCTCCTCGGTTATCTGTGGGTGTTCAGAGATAAACTGGACTAAAAATTAATAGGGTATGTGTGTGGAAAGGAATTCATATCATTGGCTAGATTTATTTTCTGGAGGAGTTCCAACAGCCCCTTTTTTCTTCTCTTACACGCTTGATGGGCTAGAGCAAATTTATTTGGCGCAATCAGATCAACCTGGTGGTAGCCAGTTAAATGAGTTGTGTGTGATTGGTCTTGTGTCGTACTTTGAAGCATTTTGCAAAGACCACTTTGCATCAATCATCAACATAGAGCCATCAATTCTCAGAAACCTATCAAAAAACGGACAGGATATTAGTATTGACCCAACTCAAGTACTTGAGCTAGGTAATGCTCTCTCTTACAGTATTGGTTTTATGATTGCAGAGAAGTATGACTTTGGTACTGCACAAAAAATTAATTCGCTCTACAGAGCATTGATTTTGATTTCTCCATTTTCTAAAGATGAGATACAGATGTATGGCAATTTGCTCAGAGTTCGCAACTTATTAGTTCATCACGGAGGAACATACACCTCTTCATATATCACACAAAATAAAAGTATCCTTTCCTCCGGGAAGGATCGTCCGTTTTTTGACTCGTTGGTTATATCAAAGACTTATGTTGATAAACAATTCAATTTTATCAAGGAAGTTTCAAGAAAAATGCTAAAAGCCTCACACGCTGCACTCATAAAGTATCTTGATAAAAATGAAATACAACTTCCAGAGTGGAAGCAAAAAGCTGTAGATTCATTCTTGGATGAGAAATAATCATGAACTACATAAATTTAGCTACCAAGTTAAAGGGAAAATTATTGAAGATGCACGTTTGTCCGACAAATGCAGTTTGAAACCGAAGACACCGAAAAATAAAATCCCTTCCAGAAATTCATTCCCCTAAAATTACAAGCAGGAGAACCTCTCAGGAGAAATTATGGCTATTGATGCAGAAATTTTACAAACACTAGATCAAATGCCAGAGCCACTTAAACAAGAACTCTTGCATTATGCAAAATATTTAGTTGAGAATTATTCAAAAGCTGTTTCCCAAGAGAGTTTACTACAAACAAAGCGTCGTTCTGGCATCTTAAAAGGAACTTTTGTTTTACCTTTACCTGATGACTTTGATGAACCTCTGGAAGTTTTTAAGGAATACATGGAATGAGTGGTTTCCTTTTAGATACTCATGCCTTTATCTGGTTAACTGAAAATGATTCCAGTCTTCCCGATAATCTGAGAATGATGAGCAATACCGCAGATATAGTTTATCTCAGCATCGCTAGTCTTTGGGAAATTGCCATCAAGTTGAACCTTGGCAAATTATCGCTTCAACGGAGGTATGAAACGATAGGTTCGGCGATCGACGCTTCAGATATCCTCATAATTCCGATATCTTTTGCCGATACAGTTCAAGTTCGGAATCTCCCGCTACATCATGGCGATCCATTTGACCGAATGTTGATTGCACAGGCTATCAATCACTCCTTAATTATTATTAGCAGGGATAAAAAATTCGATGCTTATTCTGTTCAGAGGATGTGGGAATAGTCATACCAAAAGAGAACGCCCTTTTTTCGCTATCCTAGATTAAGTGAATCATTAAGAGATCGCGCCGATGGTTGCTTTACCCGACAACATTTTGATGAGTGCAGAAGAATATCTGGTTTGGGAACCTACCCAAGAAGAACGTTACGAGTATTGGGATGGCGAAATTGTAATGATGAGTGGTGCTACACGCAACCATAATCGGATTTCTGGAAATTTCTTTAAGCTCTTAGATGATGCTTTAACGGATCGCACCTGTGAAGTATACATTGTAGATGTGAAGGTTCAGGTAGAACCGGGGCAAAAGTATTTTTATCCAGATGTGGTGGTGACTTGCGATGAGCGAGATACTGATCCACAATTGGTACAATTTCCCTGCTTAATTATCGAAGTGCTATCACCTTCAACAGAAGCAGCCGATAGAGGGAAAAAATTTGCTAAATCTCGCCAATCTCCAACCTTGCAAGAATATGTCTTAGTACAAGTAGCTCAACCGGGTGTAGAAGTATTTCGACGCAACGAACAGGGGAAATGGGTGCTGTCGGAGTATAATTTGGGCGATATATTGCGACTGGAATCTGTAGATGTAGAAATTGCGATCGCTGATTTGTACAAACAAGTACAGTTTGAAACCGAAGTAACAGATGCGTAGCAAATAAGAGTCTACATGGAGGATAAATAACAATATCCTGAGACAGACGGATGTGAAAAAATAGTTATATAACCCAGGACTTACGCAACTGGCACAAGCAATGGTGCGCTTCGCGCACCGAGCGCCCAAAAACTACACCAAAGACATAGCAATATCTGGACGTTTTAGTTGCCCAATTAAATAATTAGAAAGCAAATTTTGCTTGAGCTTGTAAATAGTTTCACCTGTTTGATAAGCTAAACTTTTCAGTCTTAGCCAAACTAACATAGCGCAAGCAATATGATTTCTTTGAAGACGAGCTTTACGACATTGACATGATTCAATGCCAGTTAGTTGCTTTATTTCTCTATGAACAGGACTCTATTTTCCAGCGGATTTTACACACCTGTTGTGTAACATCAGTAGAACTTTGAGATAAATCGTTGGTTGCGACATAATCCGTTCTATCGGTAGAGATAGTAACCCGGAAGAGTTTGACTTTTTTCTCACCAGGGAATCCTTTAATCTTTATTATTTTACCACATTCTAAATCTTCATTACTCCATTCTAAAGATTCAATATTTTTATATTTTTCTTTACCAAAACTATCATCTACTAAACGATTAATTTTCAAAGGACAATAATAAATTTTATCTAGACTATCTATATAAAGCATTAAATTATTGACCGCATACCAAGTATCCATTAAAACTGTATCGAAAGGTAGAAGCTTTTGGTATACAAGCCCTTGCAGCATATTTTTCACATGGTCAATCTTGCTTAAACCATCATTGTCTGGATTGAAAATACGATAATCTATTACCCAGAAATTGAGAGTTTTAGGATTAACATATATGCAATTTACTATTCCTATCCCTCTAATAACGCCATGTTCATTACCACTATACTGTCTTCGTACTATTTCTATTTCCTCCGAAAATCTTTTATCTAAAACTGTATCATCAAATATAATATAAGCATCCTCGTCAGGGACAATTAAATCTTTGACATTATCCCAAAGTAAACGAGGAGTTAATTTTTCATTCTTTAAATAATAATTTATTTTATCATGACTAATATTTGACAAATGTTCTGCTAGATTAGTCATTGTATAGTTAATTTGGCTGCTCAGTAAATATTGACAATAATTAAGTTTAGTAAATTTCATCACTAACCAACTTTTTGATGCACTTTTATCAATTTTCTCATAAAATTTTGAACAACAAGATACATCATTAATTATTGTTACTAATTTGAGCAAAGCCAATCAAACACATTCTCGCTAATTAAATACGTATGTACTACTAGCTAGCGATCGCACTGTGCCAGTTGCGTAAGTCCTGATAACCATGACTTATGAACAAGAAACACTAGTTGAAAAAAAGGTAACTTACACCTTAGAGCTAAATGGACAGATATTCATGATTGAAAACGTACCTGCTTACGTGAATGAAGAAACAGGAGAACAATTTTTTTCTCCATCAACTGTAGAGCATTTACAGCAAATTGTTTTTAGTGGACAACAGCCAGATCGCTTCACTCAAGTTCCTGTCTATAACTATGCAGCATAATTATTAAAGATGCTCATTTGTAGCGCCAAGTGCAGTTTGAAACCGAAGCCACCAAAAATATCTCTTCTGTCAATTCTGTTTAAGCTACTAAACGGTGCGATCGCGCTGATAAGACCAAGCCGCCAATAAACCAAAAGCACCACAAGCCCAAAGTAGCCAAAGTAAATGTAGAATTAGGTGGTTATCGTGGTTCAAGTTAACCGCCGATAGAATTAACTGCCGAAAGTGGTAGAACGGCGAGAATGCAATTAAATCTTGGACGATTTGCGGTACTGGAAGTGGAATTGAACCGCAAGCAACAGGAATAACAATTAGCGATAGGCTAAGAATAGAATCAGCACTTTTGGGGTTTAGTAAGTACCCCAATGCAATACCGAGAATCGCAAAAGGGATAATTCCTAAAATTAGACTTGATATCAGAGCTAACCCTTGAGTCAAATCCATTCTCATCTCAAGTTGCCAGCTTCCTAATCCGAAGATTAATAAAAGGCTGACAGTACAAATGAGAAGCGAGGTGGCAATCTTAGCCGCCATATATACTGCTGGTGGTAAAGGTGTGGCTCTCAAAAGCTTCAGCCATTTTTCCGATCGCTCAACTGCAATTCGTTTACCCAGTCGGTCGATGACAATCGTGAAAAGTATGATACCAGAGAGGTAAACAACTGTTTCTATTGCCCCTTTTCCTTTCAATCCTTGCAATTTTAACAACGGGACGAATCCCACCAGTGCGAGTGTTGCAATTAAAAAGACTGGAGTACGAAGTAGTTGAAGGATTTCAAACCAGAATTGTTGTTGAAAAATGCGTTGGATGTTCTGAGAAGAAGTTTCAGGTAAATTTTCAGTTTGTGTAGTATTTTCAAGCTGATCTAATAAAGCGTTATCTTCTAAATTTATTAGCTCCTGAGTTAGCTGTCCTTCAGGGGGAATTTCAGTAATTTTATGGACAGTGACACAGCGAGTTGCTAAAGTACTTAATTCGTTCCAGTCGGATTCATTATTTGTCACCATTATAATAGTGACTCCTCGTTGACGGCAGAGTTTGACTTCCTGCCAAAATTTTTCACGTCCCTTTGGATCTAGCTCTTTAGTTGGTTCATCAAGGACAAGTAGATCGGGATTGCCTGCTAGAGCAAGAGCAAAATTAAGCCTCTGTTTATGCCCACCATTAAATTTAATTGCCCAATCGTTTTCTTTATCTTTCAGCTTAACTTTGTTCAATATTTCTTCAGTTGAAAGTGGATTATGGTAGTAGCTTCTAAACAATTCAATAAGTTCCTTTACCTTAACATTTGTTGGAAACTGTATATCCTGGAAAGCTACTCCGACATGGATTTTTGAGTTAGCACTCTGTGGTGAAAGCCCCATTAGCTCAACTTCTCCACTACTGGGTTTAAGTAACCCTACAATCAGATTCAGTAGAGTAGTCTTGCCAGCCCCATTTTCCCCGCGCAACCAGATGAATTCGCCTCGTTTCACAATCAGATTAATATCTTGTAAAATAGGTTTTTGCTGGAATCCTTCGGGAACTACTTTGGAAACGTGCTTAAGTTCGATAATGTTCATAGCTTGTCTGAGAGAAAATATAGATAAGATTTAAAGTTAATGGAGTGTCATTTGCATTAGAAACCAAACCGCAAAGGAAGCGGCAACAGCAGGCATTAACGAAACACCGAAAAAAGTGGTTAAAATTACGAGTGCTGCTGTTCCTCCTGCAAATCCCCAAAAATTGATAGCAAGTGAGTTGGTGGAATCAATTGGTGGTACACAAGTGCTGAATAAGCAAAATTCACTTCCTTTAGTTATCAGAAAGAATGTGGCAAGTATTGCAACTCCTAAAACTCCTAAAACAACCCATTTATTCAGGTGTAATGAAAATCCTGAACCGAGAATTTTTAAGGAAACGGCTGGAGTTTCTATAGGATTGGGATGAGATTGTATTTGTCCATCTGAACCTGGAACAACCTGCGGATTGTTGGAGGAGGATTGCACAATGTCGGGAGATTGTTGAGGGTTGTTAGAAGGTTGCATTTTGGTTGATTACTCCTTTATTTCGTGAAATATTCGACAAAGTTGGAAATTAAGATAGTGCTACTAAGGCGTTGTCTGAATTGCAAGCCATACTGCTGCACCAACTACTACGGCGGCAGCTAGGGGAACACCGCCAATAAGAGCCACAAGACTTGCAACTCCAATTCCAATAACACCGCCTGTGATGTCTGGATGCTCTTTTACTATCTTGAGAACATCTTGTATCTCTGGTGATTGAGGTGGTGGAGATATGCTAGGTATTTGACGTTGAGGAGTAGGCGAAGGTCTAGGTAATGGACTATGATCGCTCTTTGCTATTTGTTTTTGTTCTTGAGAGCGATCGCGCCGAGTTTCAGGTTTTTTAGATGAACTAGAATTAAATTGCAGTAGTTTAGGTTGGCACTCTGCCGGAAGCGTACCAGACCAGTGAATCATGGGATGGCAAGAATGTTGAATCTGCAAAGTTTCTATAATTAGAAGCGGTGTCCAAAGTAAAAAACATACAACTAGGATTGTTTGGAATTTATAGCGAAGCCATCGGTCGATTAAACTGGGAAAGTTTGTGAGATTTTGCATGATGTAATTTGCGATGTTTTGCTTAAAGTGCGTTATTTATCTGCTCTACTGAAATATGCGATCGCATATCTCTCTCACCTTCTGTATCTCTCCAGTTTCCTATATCTCCCTCCTCCTTAGTTGACTGAGAAATTTCAAGAGCCATATTTGTAGAATTCCCGAAAAACCTATCGAAGTAACAGTTTCAGATTCAAAATAAGATTAGTTCGGAAGATGTTCATAATAGGATTCCAGATAAAGGTTATAAGAATCTTAGCAATCTGACCTTCCGACTGTCTTTGAATTTGATGCTATCTACCCAAATAAGTCGCATACAATGGTAAAAATTCTGAAGAATTTGTAAATAGTTACACTTCCTGAAAGGCTAATTTTGGATTAAAGTACTTGTCTTATGCAAAGTATTCCATATCAATACCGACTGCTGATTTTGTTTTTGCTGATGAGTTTAGTTGTAGCGGTAGACTACTGGCGTAATCCCACAAAACCGACAAAATTTCAGGAATACTCGTTTTTAATAGTGTCTGGTTTAATCGGTGCTGCGTTTGGTATCGTTAACGATCAGATTACCTGTACTCTCTCACCCGCTTACTTTTATTACTTCAAAAATGTTCCTTATGGTTCTAATTTTCGTTGGGAAGTCAGCGAGGTTGGATTTCAGGCGGGCTTTTTTGCTGGTTTTTTAAGCTACGGCATATTTCTCTTGGTTAATCAGAGACGAAAGTTACCTTTGTCTTATCGTCAATTACTAAAAATGGCACGGTATCCGATTATTTGGGGAATTGTAGTTGCTCAGATCGCAGGATTTATATTTTACTATTTTCAGTTTCCCTTCTTTGCCGAGCAGATTAAGCCAGTCGTTCAGCCAGCAGAAGTTCCCAGATTTATGTTAGTTTGGGGAATCCATATTGGACTTTACATCGGTGCAGTGTTAGGAATTGTGCATGGTATAGCAAAGATTCGTAGAAGAGTGCTATATCTACCACAATAAGAAAGCTAACAATTCCCTTGGAGTGGACTAAGGAAGCTTATCTGTTGAGGCATAATCGGAAAGTTTTCAATGATAAGCGATCGCCTAGTCAATCGCTGGTTTAGTACCGAAACCAAATGAAATAACAGAGGTACAAGCGGTTATCTTAGGAGGCTTACTTGCTAAGATCAAGAGCAGTCATACACATTTTTTGTTATCCAGTGGAATATGAGACAGGTAATCGTGTATCGAGATGAAGATGGCTACTGGATTGTAGAGTGCCCCAGCCTAAAAGGTTGTCTTAGCCAGGGTAAGACTAAACACGAAGCCCTTTCCAATATAAAAGAAGCGATCGCAGGTTACATCGCTGCGTTGCAGGAGGATGGTTTACCTGTTCCAGAAGATAACTTTGAAACGTTTCTGGTACTTGTGTGAGCAAATTACCGAGCATTTCTGGAAGAGATTGCGTCAGAGCTATGGAAAAGGTGGGTTTTTACGAAAAGCGTAGGGAAAGTAGCCATATTATTCTACGAAGAGATGAACCGTTTTCTCAAGTCGTTTTCCCAGATCATCAGGAGTTAGCCAAGGGTACGTTGCGGGCAATAATTCGGGATGCTGATTTAAGCGTAGAGGAATTTATTGCATTGCTATAGGGCTGGACTGGCTGAGGCGATCGCCAGAAAGCAGCTGCGGGATAAAATACTAGATTATTAGTCCTTGGTTAGGTTGGCACTTCGGTAGATTTATAGCGATCTCTACGACAAGCTACACCTGCGCTCATTTGTACCAACAAGTGCAGTTTGAAACCTCAGCCACCAAAAATTAAATAGATGATCACATTTCTCAAATTATTCCTCTTGATGTAATGAAACCTGAAATTATCACTGCAATTATCGCAGCGGTTGTTGCAGTCATCAGTGCCAGTATTAGTATTTACGGTCAAGCTCGCATAGCGCAACTTGCTGATCGGCTTGCTAAACGACGTGAGACTGAATCGCGCGAGGCTCAGACAGCTGCCTTAATGTCAAAGTATAGAGATCCATTGTTGCGCTCAACCATTGATCTTCAGAGCAGATTATTTAACATTCATCAACAAAGGTATCTAGAAAAAGCCTTTCAGCGATCTCCCTTTGATAAAGACTATGCAATTCAAAACACGCTGTATGTCATCGCAGAGTATTTGGGGTGGGTTGAAATTCTGCGGCGAGAAGTTCAGTTCCTAGATTTGGGTGATCTTGAGACTAACCGCCACCTAAGTGAATTGTTAGTTAATATTAATCAGGCATTTGGATCGAGTAGGTATGGAAATATCTTTCAGCTTTATAATGGTGAACAACGTGCAATCGGGGAAATCATGTTAGTGCCTCGATCCACAGACAATTTACGTGGATATGAATGTATTGGTTACGCTACCTTTGTGAAGAAGATGAGCGATCCAGATTTTACACGTTGGTTCGCACAATTGAGAGATCATATTGAATTAATAGGAAGTAAGACAAAGTTTGATGGAGAAAGACTTATTGTAATTCATAGTAGGCTAATTGACCTAATAGATTTTCTTGACCCCCATTGTATTCGTATCTCATTAAAGCAAAGAACCAGAATTGAGCAGAATCAATAACTCCATAAACTATTTCTCACTTCAATCTTGAAAATTATCTGGTTTCCCTCTCTAGACATCTCCAGAAATTAGATTTTCACATAGACAGGATAAGGGTTTGAGATTCTTTTTCGGAGATGTCTTCTAGAAGATTAACACTCGGCTATATCCACCCTCGTAGCTTCTTATGTACCTGCGCTAAATACCACATATAATCATCAATTTTGTAATTATCAGCAGCTTTCACTATATACTCCTGAGCTAAATCAAGATTATTTTGAGCTTCGTAATATAATCCCAAGTAAAGATGACTGTAAAAATTCCCCTTTATCCCTTCTGATTCACCAACAGTTAAAACATCATCTGGTGTACAATTTCCTGCATACAAATCATATACGCGCTGCATAATACGTCGAGGGTCATTTTTTACAGTTAGTAAAGAATTACGCGCCTCTTCAACATCTAACGAACGAGCTATGCAGAGATATCGCCATACTGTTTCTTCTACATCTTGAGCATTTACAGGCAAATCTATTTCAAATTGTTCTGCGCCTTCAACAAATCTTTCTGCATAATAGTACGATAATCCCCGTTGCCAAAGGTAAGGTTTGATACGGTCATCCAATTGCTCTGCTGTGTCGAAATCTTGAATAGATTCATCAATCTTGGCTAGTTGAAAGTTAACCATACCTCGGCGAATGTAAGCATTGGGATTTTTCGGCTGATTGCGAATGGTTTCGTTCCAGCGCTGGAGTTGATTTTCCAGAGAATTTGAAAAAAACATGAGTAACCAAGCCTATATGAGAATTAACTAGCATATATCATCCTATGGAACATCTTAGATAAACGAAATCAGCACTATAGTCAAGCTCCTTTCTTCAACTGGAAAATTATGGCATGATGCTTACTGCTTCAAGGTAAGTCCTACAATAAATCTCAAAGATTAAACTGAGATCCATCCACGAGGTAGAAGAAACTACTTACAAAATTCCGTATTGTAGAATTGCTGTCTTAAAATCAGGAAAAAACGCTCGTGGTTCCCATTAGAGATAATAATCCGACAAAAATCACGCCTTATGTAACTTATGGGCTGATTGCTGTCAATGTCCTCGCTTTTCTTTATGAAGCAAATCTTCCTCCCCAAGCATTAAATGGATTTTTACACCTTGCGGCTGTAGTTCCACGAGAACTGACTTTAAGCTTTGCTGGTATCTCTGTACATCAACCAGTACCAGAGTGGGCAACTTTGATTACTTCACAATTTTTGCACGGTGGTTTCTTGCATTTAGCCGGCAATATGTTGTTTCTCTGGATTTTTGGTAACAACGTTGAAGATAAGTTAGGTCATGCCAAATATTTACTGTTTTATTTATCTTGCGGTGTTTTAGCATCCTTGACTCAGTGGTTCTTCGCTCAAGATTCTAGCATTCCTTCTTTAGGTGCGAGTGGTGCGATCGCAGGTGTCATGGGTGCATACATTCTCCGCTTTCCCAACGCCGAAGTTCTTGGCGTTGTACCTTTAGGGTTTTTCTTCCCAACTTTCCGTGTCCCCGCATATTTCTTTTTAGGATTCTGGTTTCTCGAACAAGCCTTCTACGGACTTACCAGCCTGGAAGCACGTACCAACATCGGTATGGAAAGTGGTGGTATTGCCTACTGGGCCCATGCCGGTGGGTTTATCTTTGGGGCAATTCTCGGCCCACTGTTGGGTTTATTTAGTGATAAATCACAGGAAGAATCTTGGTATAAGTAATTTTTCATAGTATCGTAGTTACCCTCAATTATACTGATTAATTTAATAGGTGAAATTGTTTAACCTTCGCAACTGCTAGCCTTACAAGCTATATTGCAGTTAGTCAATAATTTAGGAAAAACACCTGTGTTTCCCCTCTACGATGAAAATCCGACGCGAATTACCCCATATTTCACCTATGGGTTAATTGGCATGAATGTTTTAGTTTTTATTCACGAGGTGAGCCTGTCACATCCACAATTGAGTCAGTTTTTAAGTGAGTATGCAGTAGTGCCTCAAGAGTTAACCACCAATTTGAATGGAGAGTGGATAACGTTATTTACGTCGCAATTCTTACATGGTGGTTGGTGGCACTTAATCTCAAATATGGTGTTTCTCTGGGTTTTTGGCAACAATATTGAAGATCGATTAGGTCATGCCAAATATCTGATTTTTTATTTGGCGTGTGGTGCTTTAGCTGCCTTGTGCCAATGGTTTATTGGGATGAATTCTGAGATTCCTTCTTTGGGGGCAAGTGGTGCAATTTCTGGGATTTTGGGTGCGTACATTATCCGCTTTCCCCACGCTCAAGTCATGACTTTAATATTTTTGGGGTTTTTCATCACCACAATCAGAGTTCCAGCACTAGTCATAATTGGACTTTTCATTGTGCAAAATGTAATTTCCGGTCTTGCTACCCTGCAAACAGCCGCTAACATGAGCGTGGAAACTGGTGGAGTTGCATATTGGGCGCACATCGGTGGTTTTGTATTTGGGGTAATTCTTGCTCCCTTATTTGGCTTGTTTCGACGCGACTGAATACAGCATTTCCTGAAACTCTGAGCAAAAAATTGCTACCTTTCAATTCTCTGCGAGACGATTCTCTTTCAGAGACGCTAAAGCGAACGCCAACGCGAATCCGATAGTCTGCGTTAAAATTTACACATTTGAAACTATTAGTTTTTGTTGGCACTCGCTGAAACTTCTTCTGACTGTTCTACCTCAGATGTAAATGCTGATGATTTTGGAACTTCTTCACGTGCAGAAACAATGATATCAGCACCATTAATAATTGCTCCCAATAACCCTAGTTCGGATTCAACTAATTGATCGATAGCTTCACCTAGCATATTCTCTTGCGTATAGTTTGGTCGCGCCACTAGTACGATCCCATCGCTGTAGGGTTGAATTAACAAAGGGTCATTGGATATGCTGAGGGGACTAGTATCTAATATGACTAAATCAAAACGTTCGCGGACATCTTCTATCAGCCGACGCATTTCGCTGGATTCAAGAATAGCAGCGGATTGCCGCACTGGGCCAGGGCTGGGAAGAATGTATAAATTTTCAATATCAGGAACTAAACGAATACATTCACTCAAATTAGCGTAATAACGTAGGGGTTCAATAGTGGCTTCAGGGTCAGGGATTACTTTTAAAGATGTACAACGGGAAGGCGATCGCAAATCTGTTTCGATAATTAAGGTTCTTTTACCAGCACGGGCGGAAGCAACACCCAAATTATAAGCACTTGCTGTTTTACCCTCTAGGCTGCTGGTGCTAGTAATTAATACTACCTTTAAGTTTTTACCACCAATGCGGCGCATATTACTACGGAATTTCTCATAAAATTCTAAATAAGGAGAATCTTGGGAAAATACTACCGGTACACCATCTGGCTCCAAATCATCAACTGGCATTAAAGGCAATTCTCCCAACAGTGCCACTTCTCGTTGCTTGAGGCTCTCGCGAATATCCTCTCTGGTTTTGAAAGTCCCTTCCAGCGCTCCCAACAAAAATATCACTCCGCCACCAATTAATACACCTAAGAAACCACCCACAGCAAGGGTAATAGGCACACTCTTCGGAGGTTTAGGATCGACAGTGACTGCGGGGCGTCTGGCAATACTGAGGCTGCTAGTAGTTTCTGCCTCTGCGGTTTTCGCATCGGTTAGCTTCACCTGCATTTGGTCATAAATAGCTTTTTTGAGTCCAACCTCTTGTTCTAAACGCGATCGCTCTAATTGCTTATTGGGTATCAAAGCATACTCTCGCCGGAGTCGCGCTTCTAGTTGGATTTCTTGAGCTAGTTGTTGTTGTAGTGTCTCCCTTTGGGTTTGTAAAGACACCATTTGGTTTGCCAATTGCTGGCGTGTTGGATCTAAGCTGCTTTGAGTGCGAATACCTGCAACGCTACCCTGAAGCGGAGCCGCTGTCCCACCACCACCTAAAACTTCAGCAGCACGTTGTTGTAGTAATTCCTCAGCAGCTTGTTTCTGACGCATTAACTGCACCATCGTTGGATGTTCCGGCCGCAAATCTTTTCTGAGTACAGCGATTTGCGATTCACTTTGATAAATTTGCGCTCGTAAGTTACCAATAATTGGATCGGCACTCAAAGCAGAAGAAACATAAGCTTGTCCGACTGTTAAGCCTAACTTATTTTGTAAACTGCGAGCTTGACCATCAACCCCAGAAATAGTTAACTGAATTTGCCGTTGGAGATTTTGGCTGGCAGTAATGGCGCTTAACAAGCTGCCATTCTCTGCTGCTAAGATTGCTGTTCGCTCGACGCGATCGTACTGTTCTAACTTCTTTTCAGCAATTTGCAATTCCCGTTTAGCTTGTGGTGTGCGATCGTTAATCTTTTGAATAATTGCTTGTAATCGCCCAGTATTAATGTCACTACTCAACTTGATCATTGCTTGCATCAATTCCGTCAATACCTGTATGCCTCGTTTGGCGTCACTATCTACATATTTCAGTTCAAAGATAGAAGATTCTAATTCTCCACTCTTAGCATTTTTTTTAGGTAGAGCAAGAGCAAGACTTGCACCGAGTTGTTTCGGTTTGACACCAACTTTCTCCGCCACACCTGCAATTATCTGGTTTGATAGTAAAACTTCCTCATTTAGTTCCTTCCCTTGCTGTTGGATTTCATTACCAGTTGCAGAGAAAGAAACTGGTGGTCCACTATAAGTAAGTGCCCCAGATGCTATATAGCTAGTAGGTGGCTCTGGTTGCATAGCTACCACAGTTGATCCGACGACAACTAAACCAAAACTAGCTAGTCCAATCCACTTATATTTATCAAAAGCAATAAGATAGCGTTTAACAATTGGTGGGGTCATGGTCGCTTCGCTCCAATTCAAAATTTAAATATGACGCTCGCAGACTCGCTAACGCTGCGCTAACAAAATTCAAAATTTAGGAAGCACCAAACTAAAGATAATGGTTTTGATACAAGGATGCTATCAACTTCCTACTGTATATATCGGTTGATATCTTCAAGATTTTTCCATTAATAAATTCAAATATCAGTTAGAAATGTGGCTTCCTACACTCCAAACTCTTTCTAGGTTGTATCGTTTTTTTAATGTTACTAATTCGATCCACCACCGATGTTGTCAAAAAACCGGAGAAAGGATTGAACATTGAAGAAAGGTTGGGTAATGGTGGTCAAGAAATTAGTAATTCTACCAATGAGGTTCCGACCAACAACGATAACATCATTATCTTGAAGTGCTACATTTTGCGACGCATCACCGCCTAGAGCTTTTTTAGCATCAAGTTTTTGGGTAACAGCTTTGCCTCGTTCCGAATCAAAGCGAACCAGAGCGATATCTCTCAGATTAGCAGTGTCTAGATTTACACCTCCCAAAGCATCTACAAATGTACTGCCGTTAGGCAGTGCTTGAACGGAAAGACCACCCGCAGCGTAGTTTAAAACTCGGACTCTAATCTGTGGTGTGGCCAAGGATGAACGTGCTACTAAATTGCGGTCATAACCATCCTCATTACCAACTTCACGACGGGGCACGAGTATTGCATCTCCGTCTTGCAAGCGTAAATTCGGGATTGAACCGCCATTTTGCAATGCTGCGTATAAGTCAATAGTTTGTGAAATCACAGAACCATCGATTAACTTTCGGCGTACTTGCACCTGTCGCAGGTCTGCATTCAACGTTGAACCACCAGATGTTAGCAAAGCATCAGCAACACGGGGTGTTGGTGAATTAATTGGATAAATTCCTGGTCGAAATATTTCTCCGCTAATGGTAACTTGAACTGGTCGCGTTCCTGCCAAGGATACTACCACGATTGGATCTGGGAAAAAGCGACTCAAGCCTAAGCGAATTTTTTCTTGAGCTTCTTCTAAAGTTAAACCTTTTAATGACACCGTTCCCACTTGCGGCACGATGATGTTGCCTTCTGGACTAATTACAGCTTGAAAACTGAGGTCTGGACGCTGCCCTGCTAATGCTAAAACTATTATTGGATCGACTACATAACGATTTAAACCCAAGCGAATTTTTTCTTGAGCTTCTTCCAAAGTTAAACCTTGTAAAGAAATTGTTCCCAATAACGGCACCGCAATATTACCTTCTGGGTTAATTAAAGCTTGAAAGCTCAAATCTGGAAAGCGCTGAACCGAAACGCTAATTCCATCTCCTATGCCTAAACGGTATGGTCCAGGAGGACGCTGAAGCACAACACCAATTGCATCTCCTGGCCCCAAAAGGTAGCGGCTCAGTTGCGGGGAAATTTCTTCATTTGCACCACTAGGTGCAACTTCATTAACTGGCACAGGTGAAGGGAATTTCCCTGGTGATTGTCCTTGAGATGGAAAAGGCTGGGCAAGAACAAGTTGGATAGGCGTTGTTAAGAAAACTCCTACTTGAAGACTGACAAAACACAGGGCGCTGAATCCACGCATATAATAACTGGGATCTATGAACATTGGTGTAGAAAATATTGATATAGAAATTAGTCGCGCCGAGTGGTTATTTTACTCTAAAAATGCCTTCAATGTGTCTTTTATCTAGAAGTATTTACCAAGAGAAAGAGAATAATTTTGCTCAATTTAATTTCTAACTTCATGTTGTTAACATCATTTTAGGTGAGTTTCAGCCTGAATACAATTTATAGACATACTCTTGATAAATCTCTGTACAAGGGCATCTATAACAGACTCTACAAAGCGCCTGCCATTAGTGCAGCTTGAACTGTTTCCCCAATAGACTGGGCTAAAGGCCAAGATGTTTCTACCTGCCCCAAAGGTTCCATTGGAATCAGAATGCTCACGCCAACCCAAGGAGTGCGTTGCTTGCGCCACTGTGCCAGTTGATCTGCCAAGAACCAGTGAAAAGGTGATGGATTTCCGCCGTCTGGCATCGCATACCATTGCAAAACTGCGAAGGTTTGCTGTGGTGTGGAGGCGCGAAAAAACCTAGCTTCTACTTTAGTTTCGACATTAGAAGCCAACTTTGCAGATGGTTTCACAGTAAATTCCGCAGACCGAGATTGAGCTATATCCCACTTTCCCCAGCGCGATCTTCCCCAACCGTTAACATCTGTCCACTCTACCTCTGGTTGATCCATAGGCCCATTTTGCGGCAACAAAAGCAGGATTGCCTGGGATTCGGAACCTTCTTTTTTAATTACCTGCAAAGACCAATTATGTTCGCCAATTTGTTGTTCTGCTTGTTCAATGGTTTGCCAACCAGGAAGGGTTAACCCAGTCTTGCGGATCTGTTTTAATTCGTGGAGGGTAGGAACAGGGGGCGGCTGTTTCCATTGCCAGTGTCCTGTCAGATATCCGGGAACCCCCGCTATTGCTAGCAGCAGTAGCAATAACAAAAGTGCTGCTACCTGAGTCAATTGGTTTTCTTTGAAAAATTTAGAGAAGGAAATCATCAGTAAAATTTGCAATACTTAGGCAAAATCTTACTTTATAAAATCACATTGTGAGTTCAGTAATATTTAGGACTTACGTATAATTGATGAAAAATTAGAGGAGTGGAGAATAGGGGAAAAGTTGCAGTAAATTTTTCCCCTATTCTCTTCTGCATGTTATGCCCAATGCCCAATGCCTCTAACTTTCTGCTTCTTGTTCAGTTTCTAGAGATGCTGAAAAATAGCTATTAATCCAATTCAGTAAGGGCACTAGTGACACCAGCATACAAGCAGAGTAGAGATCGCCACCCCAACCCTCATGCAGCCATTTAAAAGACGCTTCTTGACCCGTGCCGTGAAAGAAAGTCAGTAAAGTATTACGAATGATATTGGCAATAATACTAACGATCGCAGCCAGAGATAAAAACGATATAGTTGTCCGCCGTGAAGACAAAGCATCTGTCCAATAAAGCAGCATCAAGCCCACGTAGAAAGTCGTAAATAACATTTTCAGCCCTGCACAATAGGGAGCAACTTCTACAATCCGTCCTCCCACGTAAAGATTAATTTCATCTACGGTTACTTCCATACCAAATTGGTTCAGTATGAAGCCTGCTGTACCAGCGATAAAGCTTTGCAGAGGCAAAGTATAGGGAGCAATAAGATAGGGTAATGCTGTTGGGGTTGCTAAAAATACTAGTAGTAGAGAGAATCCTTGTAATTGCAAACCTGCTATTCCCTTAAACCACAAGCATAATCCGATCAATATAACGGGCAAGGAAAGGTTAACCCACTCTGTAACACCGCTAAGATAAAAAATTGCCCCTAATAACAATAAAACAGCGCCCAAAGGATTGATGGTATCTGGCAAACGTCTCCACTTTTTCCGGTTCATCCAGCCTAGATAAGCCGCAAATGGTAGACCAATAATTCCGTGGCTGAAATATTCGTGTTCTGTACTAATATTTTTGTGCAGCCAACCATCCAACCAGTGTAACAATATCGGAGCATAAAGCAGCAGCAAAACGCCTAAAATAGCTAGATTTAACAAGCCTGATGCGTTTATATTTTTAACCTGTTGCTGGAGTGCCATGATTTTCAGTATTAGTCATTGGTCATTGGTCATTAGTCATTGGTCATTAGTCATTAGTCATTGGTCATTGGTCATTTGCAAAGGATAAATGACAAAGGACAAAGGACAAATTAAGTATGAATTAACTTCAGGCTACCACGCTACCCAAGTCAGCAGGAGATAGATTATCTACCTGATAATTTGTTGACACTGCATTGGCGATCGCTGCTACAACTTCTTTAACTTGGCTACTACTCAAACCAGGATACATCGGTAATGATAATATTTGCTTTGACAACTTCTCTGCTTGGGGAAAATCTCCCAGTTGATAGCCTAAGTTGGTGAATGCTGGCTGGAGATGACAAGGAATTGGGTAGTGAATGCCAGTTTGAATTCCCGCCCCTGTGAGTTGTTCCTGGAGTTGCTGGCGTTCTATTGGGCAAGAATCATCAACTTTAATCACATAAAGATGATAAACGTGTCCTGTATCACTTTGATTTTCTATAGGGATAATTCCAGCACTTGCCAAGGGTGCTAGTTCAATATCATACTGTTGGGCAATAGTCAAGCGATCGCGATTCCACTGTGGCAAATATGGGAGTTTTTTGTGCAAAATTGCTGCTTGTAAAGTGTCCAAGCGGCTATTCGTACCTGGTTCAGTATGAAAATATTTTTGCGACGCACCATAATTTCGCAAGCGCACCATTTTTTGGGCTACATCTGCATCTCGTGTCAGCAGCATTCCCCCATCCCCAAATGCTCCCAAATTTTTGCTGGGATAGAAACTAAAAGCTGCTGCTATTCCTATTGAACCAGCGTAATATCCGTCTCTTTGGGCGAGATGGGCTTGGGCGGCATCTTCAAAAATTAGGAGTTTGTAGGTATCGGCAAAGTTCACTAAATCGCGTGGTGATACCATCTGACCATAGAGATGCACAGGGATGATTGCTTTGGTCTGAGGCGTAATTGCCTTTGCTGCTTCTCTTAAATCAATTAAAGCAGTTTGGCGATCGCAATCTACCAAAATTGGCTTGGCGCCAGCACGTATTACCCCAATTAAGGTGGCGATAAAAGTATTTGCGGGTAGAATCACTTCATCGCCAGCACCAATATTACACGCTTGTAACCCCAGAGCGATCGCATCTGTTCCTGATGCCACACCAACTCCATAAGCTGTACCAGATACTGCCGCAAATGCTGCTTCAAAATCTGAAAGTGCTTGCCCTAAAATAAAATCTCCCCGTTCCAATACAGATTGGATTGCATCTTGCAATTGTGTTTGAATTGGTTCATGTTGTAACTTCAGGTCTACAAAAGGAACTCTAATAGTCATTTTATTCATTGCCAGTCGTCCTCAAAAAATGTTTCATCACATGGAAAAAATAGAAAACCGTGTACAATTTTTGGCATGAAATTGTCATAGATTTAATCTATTGGGTAAAGGCTTAGATCAACTATTTAGGCGGTTATGGTTAATTCAAAATCACGCCCTCTTAATTTGAGCAACAGAAGTTGCCATCAGACTTCTCTGAAGCCGCCACTCCAACTTCTCTCAAAATTCAAAAAGTTCATAAAGTGGGCTTTTCAATAATTTGATAGCTTGCTAATCCGTAGGGATATGGTTGGCCTATTTAGGTCATCCTGCACTAGGATTATCATCTCTGGGTACTAGTTGTTATCAGTAAAATGTCTATATTTAATTACACTAACGTCTATTATTTTAAGTAAATTTACTTTGAATGTTCCAGTAAAAATTTTCCCTTATATACATAAAGAATGACAGCCCCTTTGTATTGTATCCTTAGCATTAGCTTACCCTGGCTGAATCCAAATCTAACGCAGTCTGATTGCAAAATCTCAATCAAGAAAGAGTACACCAGTGCTAAATAAAGAACATTCAGCACCAGTAACTAGTAACTAGCAGACACCACATCTTGGCTTAATGGAAGGGAGAAAAAAATTTTGCCCCAAATTTGTTTGTCAGAGGCAAAATTAGGGAATGCTTAAAAATAGCAATTGATAACCTAGAAATAGGACTTGGATCAATTACACGATCGAGAAATTATTAAGGTAGCAGTGGCAATGATAGAGCCTGAAAACAAATTATTTGCCCTAAAGGATGGTTGGGATTCTCATGAATCAAGAGAACAGCAACGCCTCAAAGCTTTGTCCGATTTAGGTTTGCGGCAACCAGAAACGATTCCGGTTTTTGAAGAAGCCACACAGACTGCCGCCCGCTTTTTGGAAGCACCAATTTCCATATTGGGATTTGTGGATCAAGAACGCCATTGGTTCAAATCGGCGGTAGGCTTATCTAGGCTGGGACTGGGACTAATGAATCATTTGGCACAAAGCCGCCAACTACTACGCCGGGAATCATTTTGCACTCAGGTAGTAGAGAGTTTGCAATACAGTAAAATAAACGATACACATAAACTTACCGATCCAGTCCTTGTTAGCAGCAAGCTAGTGCAAGATTATGGTATTCGTGCTTACTTAGGAGTGCCACTGATTGATGCTGAGGGAAATTGTTTGGGTGCATTAGCGGTGATGGATTTAGTGCCACGCAATTTTACACCCCAAAACATTGAATTTTTACAAATCATCGCTCGTTGGAGCATGAGTGAATTTGAACGTAACCGACTCCTGCAAGGGAAACTCCAATCAAGCGCTCCCAAAAACGTTCCGATATTTTCACTGAATGAGGAACGTAACACTGAGATTAAAATTACTGCATCCACTCAAGATAGCGACTCTGTTTCTACTAAGCAACTGAAGCTAGAACTTTTGAGTCAGCTAACTCAGGAGTTACGCACGCCCTTAACATCTGTACTCGGTATGGCTAGTGTTTTGGGACGTGAGATTTATGGACCTTTGACGACTAAGCAGAGAGAATATGTGGAAATTATCCAACACAGTGGTCGGTACTTACTTTCCCTAGTAAACGAAATTACCGAACTAGGAGCTATGGATGAAAACTCAACTGTGCTAAATCTAGCTCCCGTGGATATTGAAATGCTATGCCAACAAGCTATCAATACCCTAGAAGAAGTAGCTAATCGTCGCGAGCAAGATATTCGCCTGTCTATAGAACCGGGACGCAGTCGCATTTGGCCTTTAGATAAAGACAAGGTGCGGCAAATGCTTTATCATCTGGTTTTCAGTGTGATTCAACTTTCAGCTACAGGTAGCATTGTTCGCATTCATGTTTCTTACAAAGAAGATACGCTCAACATTACTATTTGGGTTTCCCATCCTTGGTTAGGGGACGGCATAACAGAGGTCGATCCTTACTTCCGTCTCAATTCTTTGTCGCTGCTGGAGCTTACAGGTGAGGTAGCAACTTACAATACTCATACAGAAAGACAAGAACAACTAGATACTTCATCAGTAGCAGTAGAAAATTCCAAAAACTTGAGTGATTCCCACTCAAATTTCTTTGCTACTAGTTCAGGTATAAATTTAGCTAAATCACATGGAAGTCTTTCTCGTGAAAGCTTAGGTCTATTATTAAGTTGTCAACTGGCAGAATTGCATGGTGGACATATTTTGATTCAAGGTTCACCAGAATCAGGATATCGTTATGTACTTTCTCTGCCACTGCAACTAGCGACTTCCTCACAAGCAATTAGCGATGTCTAATCGTGGGGATTGGGGAAGGTGGGGTCCCCTGTGGGGATAAGGGGTAATGGAGATTGGGAAAGACGTATTTTCTATCTAGATTTGATTAATTCGTAGCGAATTCTCTGTGTGCTTTTGCGCTTACCTATGCCTTTAAATTTCAACCCTCAATTCGCCACTATTTTACGTCAAGCTGTACTAAGTATATGAAGAACTATCTTAACTTCCTATTGGATGATGGCTAGGAATAAGAGCGCCATCACGCGATGGGCAATTTCTGTTATTACCTTTTTATAGCTATAGGCATTATGATCAATTCCAAGTTCTGCGTCGGCAGGCTAATTGATCGCAATGTTTTTTATGAATTTAGTCTGGCAACGATTTACTCTATCAACTTTACCGCTCAAAGAATATCTTGCTACCAGTTATGTACACCGCTCTCTGGTGGGACTGCTAAGTTCTTGGCGGCAAACTAGCGTCTTGCTCCAGTGGGGAGATGCGATCGCAGCGGCTTTACTCAGCTTAATATATGCTCTAGCACCTTTTGCTTCCAGTACATTGGTGGGTTTGTTGCTGGTGGCTTGTGTCGGATTTTGGCTGTTGTTGACTTTATCTGATGAAGTAACACCAGCAAATGTCTCGTCAGTCACTCCCATTCACTTGCTGGTATTGCTCTACTGGGGAGTTGCCGCAATCGCAACAGCATTATCACCAGTGAAAAAGGCGGCACTTAATGACTTGGGAACCTTAACCTTGTATTTGCTACTATTTACCCTTTGTGCCAGGGTATTAAGGTCGCCTCGCCTCCGTTCTTGGATTATCATCCTTTATCTGCACGTATCGTTAATTGTTAGTGTATATGGGTTGCGGCAATGGTTTTTTGGAGCCACAGCACTGGCAACTTGGGTCGATCCAGAATCTCCGATGTCTAAGACTACAAGAGTCTACAGTTATTTAGGCAATCCTAACTTATTGGCTGGATACCTCCTACCAGCAGTAATTTTTAGCTTAGTGGCAATTTTTGCATGGCAAAGCTGGCCTAAAAAAGCTCTTGCATTAACGATGCTAATTGTCAATATTTCCTGCCTGATTCTGACTTTTAGTCGTGGCGGTTGGATTGGACTAGTGGTGGCTGTTTTAGCTGTGATGACATTGCTAGTTTATTGGAAAAGCGTGGAAATGCCTCGCTTTTGGCGTACTTGGTCAATACCGATTGTTTTAGGAGGTTTGATCGGCGTATTGGTGCTAGCAGTGATATTTGTAGAGCCAGTGCGGCTGCGAGTCTTTAGTATTTTTGCCGACCGTAAGGATAGCAGTAATAATTTTCGCCGAAATGTGTGGGATGCTGTTTTTGAAATGATTCGCGATCGCCCGATTTTCGGCATTGGGCCTGGTCACGGCTCTTTTAATAAAGTTTATCCCCTCTACCAACGCCCTCGTTACACTGCTTTGAGCGCCTATTCGATATTGTTTGAAGTGACTGTAGAAACTGGCTTTGTTGGTTTAGCCTGCTTTCTCTGGCTACTAATTGTCACATTTAATACGGCACTTTTGCAAGTGCGACGATTGCGACAAATCAGAAGTGTAGAGGGATTTTGGTTAATCGGAGCGATCGCTATTTTGTTGGGTATGCTAGCTCACGGTACCGTAGATACTGTCTGGTATCGTCCTGAAGTCAATACCCTCTGGTGGCTCATCGTTGCCTTAATTGCCAGCTACTGGACACCTTTAGCTCAAAACCAGACAAATACAACTAACTCAGAACCAGCAGTAAATTAACATAAATAAGTTGTCAGTTGTTTTTTTTACCGAACAACTGACAACTTTTGAATTTTGCATAAATCAATTTTGAATTGTCTAATCTCTGTAGGTAGTGGCACTTGGGGCATTAGGGTCGCGATAAGCTACAGATTCGCGATCGTTCTTTTTGCCAGCCAACCCGCCTAGACCGAATAAACCAAGCAATCCTAGCCAACCCCAATCAAAATCGTTGCGATCGTCAGTAGTCGTTGTTGGAGCAGTAGTAGTGGCTCCGGTGTCATTAGTTGTCTGAGCTTGTGCAGATAGAGATAAGGGTAAAATTCCCATACTCAAGGTGAGAACGCCAGCGCCAACGGCTGTAATGAAATTACTTTTCATAAGTTGTGAAATTCCTGATGCTATCCGAAGTTACTCACAACTGTATCGAGTCTCGACCTTCACAAAATCAATCTGCGGCTATAAACTCGGCATTTTCATAACTCACGCTGTGGATATACAACATGGTTTTAACAGTAATCGATTTCTCATTCTGGTATGGTAGTTTGACCACACGTTACCCTTAATAGCTTTTCATTGCCCGTTGAATATCACGCTGGTCTTGGCGTCGTTTCAGGTCTTCTCGTTTATCGTGGAGCTTTTTACCTTTGCCAAGGGCTATACTCACTTTTAGCCAGCCTCGTTTGAGATACATTTTCAAAGGGATTAAAGTTAAACCCTGCTGTTCGACTTTGCCAATTAGCTTACGGAGTTCTTGACGATGCAATAGAAGCTTGCGTGTACGCCGTGGTTCATGATTAAAATATTGTCCACTAGCGTTGTAAGGCGAGATATGCACATTGATCAACCATGCTTCGCCATTGCGAAGCAAAGCATAGCCATCTTGGAGATTGACTTTACCCGCACGAATCGACTTCACCTCTGTTCCTGTCAACTCAATTCCAGCTTCGTAAGTTTCTAGAATTTCATACAAATAACGGGCTTGACGGTTGTCGCAAATGACTTTGTAACCTTCGTTCTTGTCGCTCATTGATAATTTTGTGTGCTTTAAATGTACCTAAAAAATTATTTGGATTGGCTTGTGAATTATACGGTGTATCTTAGAACCGCTATAAATGGTGAACTGTATATCACTAATTTAGCTTTTCTAAGTTCACAATTAAGCTTTTCTGGCAACTTTAAGTTAGCTGATACCGATTACCTCTGAGGTTTCGTAGAACAAGGTGCTTGAGTAACTTGTCTCACCAAGCCTGATTTTGTGCAGTTTCACAAATAGGACTTACACATCAAGTAAAGGCAATACCCTGTGGGAAGCCGCTTCTCTACGAAAGACTCGCCGTAACTTGCTTCTTTGCGTTTAGATGAATTGCCCTCACTCCCTTTTTGCATAAATCCTGACAAATAATTGGTATGACGCTAATGAACATTTACTCTCCTTGATTAAAGAGTTGTTACAAATTACAAAGCTCTCTATACCTCCTAACCAAAGGGAATCTAAGGTGGTTACACTTCGTTAACCTTCCTAATGATTTAAGATTTCCTTTAGAAATAAACCCTGAGAGCAGTCATTAGCTGGTAATCCTGTCATAGTATGAAACATAAGAACACTATTCTTGTCTGTGTTCAGTAACGAAGTATATAAAAGCAAATTTCTGAGTAAAAAAATGCTAGGGGTGTATTATCCATGCCCTTGACGATCCTTGTAGTGGATGATGATTTGGGCACTCGTCTGTCTGTTAGCGACTATCTTGAACTGTCTGGCTACTCAGTGATCACAGCTAATGACGGTCAAGAGGCTTTGTTTATGGTGGATGAGTATCATCCTGATTTGATTGTCACGGATATTGTTATGCCACGGATGAATGGCTATGAACTGGTGCGCCGGGTGCGTCAACAACCAGTGTTTCGTTTATTGCCTGTAATTTTATTAACGGCACGCATTAAGACCCAAGAAAGAATTCTGGGCTACCAGTCAGGGTGCGATTTATACTTACCTAAGCCTTTTGAACTAGAAGAGTTAGCAGCAGCAATCCGCAATCTTTTGGAGCGATCGCAAATTATCCAATCAGAGTATCGTTTTTCTCATAAAGATAGTTTGGGCATTTCCGGTTTGACAAAAGCGGGGGATGCCCATAATTCTCTGTCCACTCAAATTCAGAAATCCCATGTGCACTCAGTCCTAACTCATAGAGAACAGGAAGTCTTAGAGTTATTAACTCATGGTCTTTCTAATGCCGAAATGGGCCTTCAACTACACCTGAGTCCTCGAACTGTGGAAAAGTACGTTAGCAGTTTATTGAGAAAAACCTCAACCAGCAACCGCGCGGAATTAGTCCGTTATGCGATGAAGCATGGTTTAGTGGAATAAAAGTTAGGAGGAGAGACGCGATTAATCGCGTCTGTACAGGAGTGAGGAATTAAAACTCCTCACTCATAACTCCTCACTCATAACTCTTCACTTTTAACTTTTGTCAGCAAACCTTCACAAGCATCGATCAATAAATCAATAACCTGATTAAATCCCTCTTCACCGCCATAATAGGGATCTGGAACTTCTTTTAGAGTGTGTCGAGAGCAAAACTCGCACATCAAACGCACTTTATGCTGATATTGCCTAGTTTGATCGAGAGTGAGGATGTTCTCATAATTTTCTCGATCCATAGCCAAAATCAAATCAAAGTCTTGAAAGTCTGACTTTTGAAACTGGCGTGCCCGACCACGCAGTTTAATTCCCAACTTAGTAGCAGCCGCAGCACTCATGCGTCTGTCAGGTGGGCTACCAACGTGATAGCTAGATGTACCAGCAGAGTCACAGAGGATGTGTTCGCTCAAGCCAGCTTGCTCAATTAGATGATTCATGACGTTTTCTGCCGATGGCGATCGGCAGATGTTACCTAAGCAGACAAACAGCAACTTGTAAGGCATAGATATGCTTTGTCCTTTGTCAATAGTCATTTGCCCTTTGTCAATAGTCCTTTGTCCTTTGTCTTTTGACTAATGACCAATGACCAATGACCAATGACTAATGACTAATGACTAATGACCAATGACTAAAATCCAGGTAACTCCAACCCACTGGTTAATTCTTCCATGCGTTCCCGCATTGTTGCTGTGGACTTGTTGTAGGCTTCTTTCATTGCCACTGTTACAAGATCGGAAAGTACTTCTGCACCTTCTGCTAAAGCATCTGGAGAAATTTCTACCCGCTTGGGTTCTTGGTTTCCACTGACAATTACCTTTACCAGACCACCGCCAGATTCTCCTTGAATCTCCATTTGCTCCAATTCTTCTTGGAGTCGCTTTGCGCCTTCTTGAACTTGCTGCGCTTTCTTAAAAGCTTCGGCTAATTCTTTCATTTTTCCTAAGCCAAAGCCGAATCCCTGTCCTTTTCCTGTCATAATTATTTGTACGCGTATGCGTTGAATAACAAATCAAATTCAATTATAGATGCGGTAAGTAATTTGACTCTTTTTTTACCAATAATTAATGCGTTATAGGTTGGGAGTAGGGAGTAGGGTATTGGACATTGGTTATTAATTCTTTTACCTCATCTCCCAATTCCCCATTCCCCATTCCCCATTCTTTATCCACAAGCACCTTGAAACTCTCCGAGCATTTTGACTTCTGGCTCTAAATTAATAGACCAACGTTCTTGTACTTGATGTTGGATGTGGCGAATGAGACAGAAGATATCACTAGCTTTAGCCCCACCACGATTAACAATAAAATTAGCGTGTAGTAGTGCTACTTGTGCTCCACCGATTTGGTAGCCTTTCAGACCAGTTTGTTCAATTAACCAGCCAGCACTGTAAGGTTTGGGATTGCGAAACACACTGCCACAACTGGGGAAGTTATATGGTTGGGTGCTTAACCGATGCTTTTTGTGTTCTTTGGTAATTGCCACAACTTTTGCTGGGTCTGCACCTGGCGCGAGTTGTAAGGTAGCTTGGGTGACTATGCGATCGCCACCTTGCAATAATGAAGTCCGGTAGCTATAACCTAACTGTTCCGGGGTAAGAGTTTCCAGCGTCCCATCGGGTGAAAGTACCTCGGCACTAACTAACATATCTGCGATACAGCTATTATGTGCCCCTGCGTTCATCACCACGGCACCTCCTGCTGTTCCGGGGATGCCAACAGCCCACTCCAATCCTTGCCAACCTAATTCTGCTGCCGCCCATGCCAAGCTGGGAATTGATTCTCCGGCAGCAACGGTTAATTGACCGGTTTGGGGGTCAAAGTGGTTGAAGCGGAGATGACGAGTAGCAATAACTAAACCTGATATACCACCATCGCTTACCAGCAAGTTAGAACCTGCTCCCAGTGTTGTCACCTTTAAATTACGTTCTTTTGCGTATTTAAGACTTGCTTGCAGTGCTTCTAAGTTTCGGGGGGCAACGTATAAATCAGCTGCTCCCCCAACTCTATAGGAAGTAAACGCTGACAAAGAAGCCTGGGACTTGATCGCACAATCAGTACTGGGTAAGTAGATTACTTCACTGTCCACCGAATTAGCTGTTTGGTGTTTCTTTGTATTCAAAGCAGAAACTGTGCAGACGTTTCCAGCTGCCTGGGAAATGGTCATCTTTACTTTGTTTTGGTAAAATTTTTACATTAATCTACCGCAAAGATACGGTAATAGAGTTCACAGATGAAACCGTTGCGAGAAGGGCGCTTTGCTCAGAAATAAAACTTCGCAAAGTTTCCACTTAGGATGTGGCTTTAGCCGGCTCACAAAGTGCCGTAATTACTTCAGGAATCACTTGGTTCAAATTTCCAGCGCCTAAAAACAGTGCCAAGTCTCCTGGGCGTAGTGTTTCTAGCAAGTAATCACACACTGCGGGTAAAGTTGGTTGATAAACTACCTGCGAATGCTGTTTAGCAATTTCCGCCGTTAGACGTTCACCACTAATTTGCCCTAAATTAGGTTCGCCTGCACTGTAAATATCAGTCAGCACCACCAAATCAGCATGGGTAAAGGACTCGGCAAATTCTTCTAAAAAGGTCAGTGTACGACTATAGCGATGGGGTTGGAAGATGGCAACCACTCTTTGCCCTGGTCTTGCCTGTAAACGTGCTGCGGCGAGAGTAACGCGAATCTCGCTAGGGTGATGAGCATAGTCATCAATGAAGGTAATGCCATTGACTTCACCTCGGAACTCAAAGCGTCGTCTTGCTCCTTCAAAAGTGGCGATACCTTTGGCAATTGCTCCAAATTCTAAGCCCAAAACACGACCAACAGCTACTGCGGCTAAGGCATTGCTGAGATTGTGCCGACTGAGCAAACGCAACTTTAAAACGCCCAAAGCTTTGCCTCTTTCCCAAACCAAAGCCGTGGTACCATCAGCACGATAATCAATATTGGTGACGGTGTAATCAGCGTCGGTATCTGAGTGTAAGCTGTAGCTGATTGTGGGTTGCAAGCGATCGCGCACTGTCGTACAGTCAATGCTACCTATTAACGTTTTACAACCCTTAGCAAATGTCTGGAAGATGTCAATAACTTCTTCTAATGTATCGTAGTGGTCAGGGTGATCGAGTTCAATATTGGTGATGATACCAATTTCGGGAGCGTGTTTTACCAGAGAACCATCTGATTCATCTGCTTCGGCTACCAAATATTGGCTTTGTCCCAATCGAGCATTACCTTCCCAAGCATTGACTTCGCCACCGACCAAAATCGTTGGATCTAGACCAGCTTCTAGAAGCATATAGCCAATCATGCTACTGGTTGTAGTTTTGCCGTGTGTTCCTGCCACTGCAATACTGTAGTAATCGGCAATTAAAGCTGCTAGTACATCTGAACGATGTAAAACTGGACAACCTAATTCCAGTGCTGCTTTGTATTCTAAATTGTTAGTGTTAATTGCTGTTGAACAAATGACTTGAGGCAGTTTTGACTTAGTATCAGCAGATAATTCTTCTTGTGAATTTAATACTACTGGATTAGCCAATACCTGAGGGTAAAAGAATTCGAGATTGCTTGCCTCTTGTTTACCAAAAATATGAGCGCCGATAGATTCCAACTTGTGCGTAATGTGGTTAGGACGAAGATCCGAACCTGATACTGGAAATTGACGCTTTGCAAGAACGTATGCCAGAGCAGACATACCTATGCCACCGATGCCAATGAAATGAAATGGTCTACCACTAAAATCTACAGAATTAGTCATTTATTGCTCCTCTTACACCACACCACACCATAATCACAAATGACACGCGTATCATAACAGGAATTTGATTTTTACCGTAACTACTCCTGTATCATGTTCATGTTTGATGCCCAAATGATGTTTCTGCTCTGGTTTTCCTGCTTCAGAATGATTTTACCTTGGTTGGAGGTTTTTGCTATTTCTGAACTGTTCTTAAGATTATTCTGAAAATTTTGGCCGCATCGGGAAAGAAATTCTTGTAATGTCAAATACATATTTTTGTCTACCTTACTGGAATTGGCTACATAATACATTGTTTAGTGAAACTAAATTGAAATTGCATCAAGTTTAGGCGTGAATTGAGTACAATAGTACATTGGTAATGAAACTATTTTTCAATTGCATATAACCCAGGCTTATCTGGATGCAACAACTAGCAGTTTTTGGTGGCACATTCGATCCAATTCATTGGGGACACCTGCTCGTAGCCGAGACAGCTTTGCATCAAGTATCCCTTGAAAAGGTAATTTGGGTACCAACCCTAAATCCTCCTCACAAAGAAGCAGCTTTGTTTGAGCATCGTCTGCAAATGCTGCAATTAGCAATAAAAGATAACCCAGCATTTACTGTCTCACTAGTGGAGACTAATCGCTCTGGGACTTCTTATGCCATTAACACCCTGATTGACTTATCTGCTTGTTACCCAAATACTCACTGGTACTGGATTGTGGGCTTGGATACTTTCCAAACCTTACCCGGTTGGTACCGGGGACACGAATTAGCACAAATGTGTGATTGGTTAATCGCACCCCGACAGCTAGGTGGTGAGACTATAACTCAAAGCAAATTAATCTGCAAGCAAGTGGAGCAACAACTCAAGGAGCAGTCTGCGATCGTTCACTGGCAACTCTTGAATATACCTTTAGTAGGAGTTTCGTCAAGTCTAATTCGCAAATTTTGCCGCGAAGGCAAGTCAATTCGTTATTTAGTCCCGGAAGCGGTCAGATCATATATCACTAACAACAATCTCTACTCTTACAAATCTGAATAAATTATGTGTTTTTTTATTGATCTAACACTTTATGGTTAAAAGTGCCCCCCCCCTTTGCGATATGATTGGGGTCAACGATATCAACATATAAGCATAAATACAGAGGGCAAGACACTGTGATTAGAGTTGCAATCAACGGTTTCGGGCGGATTGGACGTAACTTTGCGCGTTGTTGGGTGGGTAGAGAGAATAGTCAAATCGATCTTGTCGCTATTAATGACACTTCAGATCCTAGAACCAATGCTCACCTGCTAAAGTATGACTCAATGCTAGGCAAGATCAAAGGTGCTGAGATTAGTGCCGATGATAACTCTATCATCGTCAACGGTAAGACCATCAAGTGCGTATCCGATCGCAACCCTGAAAACTTGCCCTGGAAAGATTGGGGAATTGACCTAATTATCGAAGCAACTGGGGTATTTACTAGCAAAGAAGGAGCGCTCAAGCACGTAAATGCTGGAGCCAAGAAAGTTCTGATTACCGCTCCTGGTAAAAACGAGGATGGTACTTTTGTGGTTGGTGTGAATCATCATGACTATGACCACAACAAACACCACATTATCAGTAATGCTAGCTGTACTACCAACTGCTTGGCACCAATCGCCAAGGTGTTGAACGATAAGTTCGGTATCATCAAAGGTACGATGACCACCACCCACAGCTATACAGGCGATCAGCGATTGCTAGACGCTTCTCACCGGGATTTGCGACGGGCGAGGGCCGCAGCGATAAACATTGTACCCACCTCCACTGGTGCAGCGAAAGCAGTGGCGCTGGTTATCCCAGACCTCAGAGGCAAACTAAATGGTGTTGCCTTACGCGTACCGACCCCGAACGTCTCAATGGTAGATTTCGTAGTTCAGGTTGAGAAGCGTACTATTACTGAAGAAGTTAACCAAGCTCTTAAAGATGCAGCCGAAGGCCCACTTAAAGGTATTTTGGCCTACAGCGAACTAGAATTGGTATCGTCTGATTATCAAGGTCATGATGCTTCTTCGATTGTCGATGCCAACTTGACTTTGGTCTTAGGTAATGACTTAGTAAAAGTTATGGCGTGGTATGACAATGAGTGGGGTTACAGCCAACGAGTCTTGGATTTGGCAGAATTGGTAGCCGAGAAGTGGCAATAATTAATTTGTCATTAGTCATTGGTCATTATAAAAAGGACAAATGACTATTGACAAAGCACTATTGACTAAAATGTTGAAATCCCTGGCTAAGATTCAGAACTTGGTCAGGGAATTTTTTTTGCTCGTCGTGCAATATTACTGTCGATCCGGCTGTAATCCTGCCTGCGATCGCAGCACCTTGACCAAGATGTTGCACTAAGGCTGATGCTAATTCTTGTGGTAAACACAGTACTAATTCAAAGTCTTCGCCACCATATAGAGCATATTTTAGCGCTTGGTCTGGTGTCAGCCAATGGTTAAAAGTTTTTGGTACGGGGATTTCTCTGTGTTCTAAGACAGCACCAACGCCACTGGCGCGGCAAATTTGGATAATCGCATCTGCCAAACCATCGCTGCTATCCATACCAGCAATGAAGAGTTGGGAGTTAGGAGTTAAGATTTTCCAGAGGATTGGTAAGACATCTAATCGTGGTTGTGGACGTTGATGTGCGCGGATTAGAGCCGTGCGTTCTGCATCTTTGAGGTTTTGCCCTAGTTCGGGATGCAAGAGCAGTTCTAAGCCTGCATGGGAGGCTCCATGAACGCCTGTAACAACGATCGCATCCCCGATCGCAGCAGCAGAACGGCGGATAATTTGACTAGGGTTAACTTGACCAAAAGCGGTAATTGACAGAGTAGTAACAGGCGATCGCACGACATCACCGCCAACAATTGAGGTATTGTATTTTTTCAGGCATTCTGTCATTCCCTGATACAAGCGTTCTACCCAACTCACCCTGAGTTCACCAGGTAGTCCCAACCCGACAGTGATTCCCAATGGGGAAGCACCCATTGCTGCTAAATCTGACAAATTAGCAGCAGCAGCTCGCCAACCAGCATCTTCTGGGGAAGTGGTGAGGTTGCTAAAATGAACGCCATCAACCAGCACATCTGTAGTCACTACTAAAGATTGCCCTGGTGTAGTTTCAAGTACTGCTGCATCATCGCCAATAATTTCTGCGGGACAAAAACGCTGTAATTTTTCTAGAAGACTTTGTTCGCCAATATCTTTAACTTTTGTCATCGGTCATTTGTCATTTGTCATTCTCCTTCTTCCCTCATCTCCCTACTCCCCACTCCCTCAAGTTACGATAAAGCTATCGTCTAGGGGGATGTTGGAATGGTCTCTACACCAGTAACAAAGCTCACATTTGAAGAGTACTTAAATTATGATGATGGCAGTGGTTTTCACTATGAGCTAGTAGATGGCAGGCTGGAATTAATAAATCCCCCTACGATTCAACATTTCTTGATTGTCGCTTTTTTAGATACCGCACTCATAGCGGAAATTCAGCGCTTGAGTTTACCTTGGTTAACTTTTCGGGAAACTGGGACGAGGACGGGGAAAAATAAGTCTCGATTAACTGACTTGTCTGTGGTGACGCAGGAGCAAGCAAGAGAATTGCTCAATGCATCAGCAGTCTTTGAGTCACCACCATTACTAATTGTAGAGGTAGTAAGTCCAGATTCTATCAATCGGGACTATCGTTATAAGCGGTCTGAATATGCGGCGGTTGAAGTGCCAGAATATTGGATTGTAGACCCACTAAAAGAAAAGATTTCTGTGTTGTGGCTAGAAGAAGGATTTTACGAAGAGACGGTGTTTACTGGCGACCAGAAAATTGTATCGCGGACTTTTCCAGAAATAGCGATCGCAGTTGAGCAGATATTCACCGCCGGAAATCTGAATCAGGAGAGACGCGATTAATCGCGTCTGTACAAGAATTATTCTTCTCCTGTCCCCTGTGTCTTCTTATGCAGGTTGCGGTTCAACCAGATTTTCTATCCCCTGAACCACTTTTGCTGATTCGATTTTGTCACCAGCTTTCAGTTTATCCAAAACTTCTTTACCTTCGGTGAGATAGCCAAAAACGGCATAGCGACCATCTAACAGGTTGCGTCCGGCGGGGGTGAGTTCTGGTTCAAACAAAAAGAAGAAAAATTGTGATGAACCACCATTTACTTCACTTTCAGGACGAGCCATCACTACTGCACCAAAAGCAGAAAAAGGTAGAACTGGCATATCAACGTAACGACCAGCTTCTTCTAAAGTAATACCATAAGTAGGTGCTTTATCCCCTTGAACTAAGACTTCTAAGGGAATAGCGCGATATTTGCCCGTTGTTGGGTCAATGAAACCCACATCTTTACCTGCTGGGTCTCCAGTTTGGAGAAAGTAAGATTCTTCAGAACGGGTAAATTCTAAACCATTATAAAAACCTCTCTGTACCAAATCTACAAAATTACCAGCAGTCACAGGAGCGCTGTAACCGTCTACGACAAGGGCCAAATCGCCTTTGTTGGTTTTGATTTCTACAGTGGCACGACCTTTAAGTTGCGGCAGATTACTATACTCAGCAGGCACTTCAAAGGGAAATTGTTTCACCATTGACTCTTCTAGCTGAGTTACGAGATTCAAAAGTTTGCTTCTCTCTTGCAGAATTTGTTCTTTATCTTTGCTGTTCGCCAATTCTTGCAATTTACCCACCCCGGATTTCAACTCGGTAATCCAAGCTTCGGCTTGGGGTTGGCGTTCTGCGGGAACGCTTGTTAAGATTTGGGAAGGTTTATCGAGAATGCGGGATGCTTGGCTAATGTCTTTGGAAATAGCACCCCAACGCCGATTCGCCCGCAGTTGGGCAGAGATGTCCTCTAAACTGCCTTGTAGTTGCCGCACAGGTTTGTTATCTATCGGGAGTGCATACCGCAACAAAGCCTTTCCGTCGGTAATTGCATTGCCGGCTGGCAGTGCGGCGCTACTGGAGGGAGTCCACCCAGCTGTAGTTATGCCTAAAAATATTGTTATCAGCAGTATTGCCATTAGGCTGTTCTTCAGCCAGGATTTTAATAAGTTAAGCATGGGATAACTCAAATGCAGCAGTGAATTGTTGACTGGACGTAACCCATCAATAATCTTCCCACGTTAGGTGATGAGTGGAGCAGAGGTCTAGGGCAGAGGATAAATAACTAATGACAAATGACAACTAACTAATGACAAATGCCCAATGACGACCCTAGAAGGGTACAATAAATGCCGATTGTCTTCCAAAATTTGAAAGTTTCATGATCTCCAGTAACGACTTTCGACCCGGTGTTTCAATTGTATTGGATGGGTCTGTATGGCGAGTGCTTGAATTCCTACACGTCAAGCCAGGCAAAGGTTCCGCCTTTGTACGAACTAAGCTAAAAAATGTCCAGAGTGGGAGCGTTATGGAAAAAACGTTCCGCGCCGGGGAAACAGTGCCGCAAGCCACTCTAGAAAAAAGCACGATGCAGCATACCTATAAAGAAGGCGATGAGTTTGTCTTTATGGATATGGAAACTTATGAAGAAGGCAGATTGACTCGCGCACAAATTGGCGATCGCGTCAAATACCTGAAGGAAGGTATGGAAGCCGAAGTTATTAAGTGGGGCGAGCAAGTGCTAGGAGTAGAATTGCCTAAATCTGTGGTTCTAGAAATTGTCCAAACAGATCCAGGTTTAAAAGGTGACACTGCCACAGGTGGCTCAAAACCAGCAACTCTAGAAACTGGTGCAGTTGTGATGGTTCCTTTGTTTATTTCTCAAGGAGAACGCATCAAAGTTGATACCCAGGAAGATAAATATATCAGCAGGGAATAACTTTCATCTCTACGGAGATGCAAGTCCCGATTTAAATCCCTACATAGGGATTAATCCCCTGCCACACTTAAAATGCTAATTTACGGATAGGTCGAGGTAATAAAAACTGTGCCATTGGACTTTAATGAAATCCGCCAACTTCTGGCAACTATCGCACAAACAGATATTGCAGAAGTCACGCTCAAAAGCGATGATTTTGAACTAACAGTCCGTAAGGCTGTGAGCATTAGCAATCAGATGTTGTCGATGGGTCAAGGGACTTTAGGCGGTGTGGTAGGTTCAGGCTTGACATCGGGTTCATCTGGGGGAAACCAGGTGAGCGGAAGTCAGGTAACGGAGGTGTCCACATCTCGTGTGTTTGAGAATACTGGTAGTAGCACACAATTGCAACTGTCAGTAAGTCCTCCCTCAACCATTGACCAGAGATTAGTAGAAGTGCCTTCCCCAATGGTAGGAACGTTTTATCGCGCTCCTGCGCCTGGGGAAGCGGCATTTGTGGAAGTGGGCGATCGCGTCCGCAAGGGTCAAACAGTCTGTATCATTGAAGCTATGAAGCTGATGAATGAAATAGAAGCCGAAGTCTCTGGACAGGTGATGGAAATTCTTCTCCAAAATGGCGACGCTGTAGAATATGGTCAACCTTTGATGCGAATTAACCCTGATTAAGTATTAATGTATATATGATGTGAATCATTGTTAAAATTTTCTCTCCTTGCGGGTTAATCCTGATGAAACAAACGTTGCCTTTACCACCAGAAGTGGTGCAACAAGTAGCTGAATACTTCAGCCTGTTAAGTGAGCCAATGCGCCTACGGCTGCTACACTTATTGCGGGATGAAGAAAAATGCGTGCAAGAGTTGGTAGAGGCAACACAGACTTCTCAGGCAAATGTGTCAAAACACCTGAAGGTAATGTGGCAAGCAGGTATCCTTAGCCGCCGCAGTGAAGGAACTTGCGCCTATTACCGGGTGGAAGATCAAATGATTTTTGAGTTGTGTAATCGGGTTTGCGATCGCCTCGCCACAAGGTTGGAGCAGCAAGCCCGTAATTTTCGTGTATTAAATAGCAAACGGTAAGTTTAAGAGAGTTATGAGTTATGAGTTATGAGTTATGAGTTAAAACTCCTCACTCCTAACTTCTAACTCCTAACTAATTTAAAGGGGATAATCTTTCTGAAACTGTTCGCGAGTTAGCGGTTGTTGTATCTCAACACCCTCACCGCCTAAAACATCCAACGGTTTGCCGTTCACGTCAATGTATACCTTGGCTTTGGGATTTAAAGTTGTTGCAGTGTAAACAACTTGTCCCACGCGGCCCATCATTGAGGTGCTACCACCACCGCTGGTAAAATCTTCAGATAAATTAACGTGAACTTCATTATTTTCCGCCTTCAACCCTAATAGCTTGGTTCCTTTAGGGATAGTTGTTGAATCTGTCCCTTCTGTTGGGCCTGCTAACAAACTTTGGAAAGCTGCTTCTAAAGCTTGGTTGGGTAATACAGAAGCTACTTTAACAGGCTGGGGAACCAAAGTAACATTTTTGTCTTTTGGTCTTAGCCAATAAACGTTTGGGGTTTGCTCATTAGCTGGCTGCCTAGTTGATGGTTGTGCTGGTTGAGCTATTTGCCCAGAGGGGTTTGACGGTGTAGGAGTATTGTTGGATTGTGTGGTAAACCAAGCTACACCACCACCCACCGCTACAACCACTGCTGATACAGCTGCAATTACGCCTGAAGAAATACGATTAGATCCTTGTTGGTCTTTCATGTTCAAAACCTTCCTAACTGAGGGCTGATATGGTAGTTATGTGAGGAGCAGCCTGGTTAAAGACGATACTTATAAGTAGGGAGTTTCCCACAACCTAGAGGAGACTTGATGCCTTTTAATTCTGCAAGTCCCTAGTCCAATTCTAGAATTTTTATTTCTAATCCGTCACCTGCCAAATTATGTAAATTTTGGAAAGACGCAATTAATAGCGTTTCTAAGGAATCTGACTTTTTATCGGTTCTGAAAAACCTCTCTCTAAATCTCTCTCTTTGAAGGAGAGAGACTTTGAATTTTCCGCTTTACACTCGTGGGAAGGGGATTAGGTTTTTCGTAGGTCTTTCCAGATCAGGTGAAAAGTTAGGTTGAATGGAAAATTGTCTACTCCCTACTCCCTACTTCACTCTATTGCTTCTGTAATCCACTGTTTAAGTGTAGTTGTCACTTCATCAATGACTATTTCTTGAGATTTACGGGTGGCTCTTTCTACAACTTCAACTTTGCCATTAGCGATCGCACGTCCGGTTACAATTCTATAAGGTATGCCAATTAAATCAGCATCTTTAAATTTCACTCCCGCCCGTTCGTCTCGGTCATCTAGTAGGGTTTCAATTCCCGCTTGATTGAGTTCTGTGTAAAGTTTTTGGGCGATTTCGATTTGTTGAGCATCCTTAATGTTAGGAATTGTGACGATCGCGTGGTAGGGTGCGATCGCAACTGGCCAAATAATTCCATCTTTATCGTAAGATTGCTCGACGGCAGCTTGTGCTAGTCGTGATACACCTACACCAAAACAACCCATAAATAGCGGCTTTTCTTCACCCTGTTCATTGGTATAAGTTGCACCCATCGCTTGGGAATATTTAGTGCCTAATTGGAAGATGTGACCTGCTTCAATTCCACGGGCACTTGCAAGAGTTTGTTCTGGGTTATGGATGGCGCGATCGCCTGGTCTTGACTTACGAATATCTACCACTCTCTCTGGTAACTTAAATTGCTCACCCCAATTAACACCAACTACGTGATAACCAGCTTCATTCGCGCCTGTAACAAAGTTTTTTAAATCAACGGCTGTTTGATCCACCAAGCGCAAAAACTTGGGATGGATCTGTTTATTAGCAGCAATATACTCATCTGCGATATCTGGCGCAATGTAGCCTAAAGGTAGAGATTTAGCTGTCCATGCTTGTTGGGCTTCGACATTTGGTACATTCAAACTAATAATAGTTTTAGCACCATATTCAGAAGCTAATTTGGTCAATTCATTTTGCAATTTGACCTCATTAACTTCCTGATCGCCTCGTATGCTGACCAAAACTAACACCGTTATACCATTATCATAAACTGTCTGATAAAGGACATTTTTCACTAATTGAGTGGGAGAACAGTTGAGGAGTTGACACACCTTTTCAATGCTTTCTGTTCCAGGTGTATCGCGTTTTTCGTAGGTTGTAAACCGTGAGGTTTCGGCGTCAATTGGTAAAGAAACAGCCTTTTCTACGTTAGCGGCGTATTTACCATCCTCAGTGTAGAGAACTTCGTCTTCACCCGCTTCTGCCAAAATCATAAATTCTGTGGAACCAGAACCGCCAATTGCACCAGAATCAGCTTCTACTGCGCGAAAAGCTAAACCAGAACGCCGTAGGATATTGCTGTAGGCTTTATACATATCCTGGTAAGTTTCTTTGAGGCTGGCTTCATCGGTATGGAAAGAGTAGCCGTCCTTCATAATAAACTCACGTCCGCGCATTAAACCAAAACGGGGACGAATTTCATCGCGGAATTTGGTTTGAATTTGGTAGAGATGTAATGGTAGCTGGCGATAAGAGCGAATCATATCACGAGCGATCGCTGTGATTACTTCTTCATGAGTTGGGCCTAATCCTAATTGTTGCTCGCGGCGGTCAATTAGGGAAAACATAATTCCCTCAGCTTTCGTGTAAGTGTCCCAGCGTCCCGATTCCTTCCATAAATCAGCAGGTTGCAATTGTGGCAAAAGACATTCTTGTGCGCCTGTCGCGTTCATTTCTTCCCGCACAATCTGGGAAACTTTTTGCAGTACCCGCCACATTAACGGCAAATAAGCATAAAGACCACTACCGATGCGACGAATGTAGCCTGCACGGAGTAATAATTTATGGCTGGGAATCTCAGCATCAGCCGGCTCATCCCGCAGTGTAACAAATAACATTTGTGAAAGTCGCATTGTTTACTCCCTTTCTAGAATCTTTAATTTGTTTATAAACCAATACGGTTCAGTTAAAGGCTACTGGCAACAATTTTGGGTTTTCGAGACGCGATAAATCGCTGTCTCTACAAGTGTTTTGTTGCTCATTCTGAACTGTATTGTGATATAATCTTTCCTACTAATCTAGGTCTAGGTTATGAGTCATTTGACATTAAAACTAGACACCGTTCACTTTAGTGACGAACAATTTTATCACTTATGTCAAAATAACCGCGAATTGAAATTTGAACGCACTGCCAAGGGAGAATTAATCATCATGTCCCCCGTTGGAGGTGAAAGCGGGAATCGAGAAGCAGATTTAATTATCGATCTGGGTATCTGGAATCGGCAAACTGGACTCGGTTACACTTTCAGTTCTTCTACTATATTCAAATTACCTAATGGTGCTGACCGTTCTCCAGATGCCGCTTGGATTCAACAAGAACGTTGGCAAGCACTTACACCTGAACAAAGACGGAAATTTCCCCCCATTGCACCCGATTTTGTCATTGAATTAAGATCGGCAACAGATGATTTGGAAATGTTGCGTCCTAAAATGCAGGAATATATAGGTGCAGGGGTGCAATTGGCATGGTTGATAAATCCCCAACAGCAACAAGTAGAAATTTATCGCCAAAACCAAGATATAGAAGTGCGAAATCTGCCTACACAATTATCGGGTGAAAATGTATTACCAGGATTTAGCTTGAGTCTATCCTGTTATTAAGATTTACAAGTGCTGCTAAATCTCCATTATCTGCCCATACTTTACATCGCAGTAAAAAATACTCTATAAGTCTGCGTAGGTACGCTTCATTTTTTGTCGTGTGTGACTGCGACTACAATCGTCAGGGTATCTTACAGCGGCTAAGATAGCTTAAAAGAAATCACGGCATCTTTAGGAGAAATTACCTTGGCAGATGTAATTTATCAAGCACAAGCACCCTTAGAATTTATTCCTCCAGCGTTTAACCCTTTATTGCTACGAGTCGTTAATCTGTTGCTACCCAGTTGGATAAAATGGCAAACACCTATTACCCAAATTGAAGCAGATAACGTAGAGGTTCTGGTGGATTTCTATCGCCAGTTTCAGGAGGGTAAAATCCGTTTTATGTTGGCATTTCGCCATCCGAAAACAGATGATCCACTTTGTTTAGGTTATTTGCTGTCTCAAATTGTACCAAAGACAGCGCGATCGCAAGGTACAACACTACAACATCCCATTCACGCTCATTTTATCTACGATCGCGGTATTCCTCTCTGGGCAGGTTCCCACGTTGGCTGGATTGCTTCTCATTTAGGTGGGACTCCGATTCAGCGAGGGAAAGCTGACTGGACAGGGTTACGTTCGGCGCGTGATTTGTTCGCCAATGGTAAATTCCCGATGGCAGCTGCCCCAGAAGGTGCTACCAATGGTTTATCAGAGAATATCAGCCCCCTAGAACCTGGTATCGCCCAATTAGGCTTTTGGTGTGCCGAAGACTTGCACAAAGCTGAACGCCCCGAACAGGTTCTAATTGTACCAGTTGGGATTAAATATAGTTACGTTGATGCTCCTTGGGGTGCGATCGCTAATCTTTTGAGTGAATTGGAAGCGGCTAGTGGTTTACCTGTGAATTCATCAGAAAATGCTTCCGTGGAGTCCCTTTATCCCCGGTTGTTGGCTTTGGCAGAACATTTACTTTTGCTCATGGAAGAATTTTACACCCGGTTTTATCATCAAAAACTGCCAGATCCTAAGATTGTCATTGGGCAAATTCCCGATAGAAATGAAGCATTAGCAGTTCGTTTACAAGCTTTATTGAATGCAGCGCTGTTAATCTCAGAACAGTATTTTAATTTACAGTCAAAAGGTAGTTTGAGCGATCGTTGTCGGCGAGTCGAGCAAGCAGGTTGGAATTATATATTTAGAGAAGAATTTAAAGATGTCAAAGGAGTATCTGCCGTTGAAAGAGCTTTAGGCGATCGCGTTGCAGAAGAAGCGAATGCACGAATGTGGCACATGCGTTTAGTAGAAAGTTTTGTGGCAGTTTCGGGTAATTATATTCGGGAAAATCCAACAGCAGAAAGGTTTGCTGAAACAACTTTAATTTTATGGCAGATGATTGCTAAAATCAAAGGCGATAAAGCTGTACACCGTCCACAATTGGGTAAGCAAAAAGTAAAAATAACCGTGGGTGAACCCATATCTATTTCTGAGCGTTACCCAGCGTATAAAGAAAATCGTTTGGGTGCTAGACAAGCTGTTGCTGATGTGACGAACGATTTACAACACGCGTTGGAAGGTTTGATTTGATTAGAAAGGTTGCATTTTTTGCTAGTAACCATAATAAAGCTGTCAGTCGTCAAGAGGCTTATTGATTTCGACCCATGCCTCCTGACTCCCTTAAATAGCAAAGTGTAATGTAAATGCCCAAGTGTTCATCCGAATCGGATATTACTTTCTAAAGTAGATCGCGCGTTTAGATCCTCTGTACGGAGATGCTAGGGGGATATGGTTTATTAAGCTTGCACAAACCCAAAAGTTTTTCAAAACTGTCTAAATAAATGGGTGCAGATAATCGTAGGCTGCTAGACCTGCTTGCCTTTGCTGCTATTTCACTTTAATACAATTGGGTTAGATAAAGGCAATTGTAACCAAGTATGTCATTTTTTATTAGATTTTTATAAAATTACCGTTAAGTTATCCAAATTATATTTTCAGAAAAATCACGCTTTTCTATTTTTTTAATTCCAATTACAAATAGAGAAGTCCAAAAAATTGTGATTCTCTAAATCAATCAATTTATAAATAATGAAAACTCAAAACTTATTCAATTTCCTGAAGGTTGGTATTGCTACTTTTGGAATCTTCTTTGTGGCTGGTCAAGGAGCTTATGCCTCAGACTTAAAGGGAACAGCATTTAGCATCTCTTTGGAGTGTATGAATGACACTACCGGCCTTTTGATGGGTCAAAACTCCACTGATGCTAGCGGGTGGCAGTATGCATTTGATTCAAACAAAGATGGGATGAACGGGAATTACTGGGTTGGTGCCGCAGCAGGAAAAGTAAACCCCTACGATATCTCTGGTATGGCTATCAAAGAAACTGCTACCAGCATCATTGTGGCAATCAATGGCAATATGAAGTTAACAGGAGAGGCTGAACAGGGTGCTGCCGGCGGTCAGATTGGATATGGTGATTTGTTCTTCAACATGGCGGGTAAGACCTTTGGAAATGCTATGAGCAGCGGGGATTTGTTTGGTATTCATTTCGCTTCAGCGAATGCTTCAGGGGTACAACAACTAGGTGTTTATAGTGGTGTTCAGGCAAAGACAGTTACTAATATCAAAGAGGGCTACACTGTTGCTACATATGGTGGTTTAGCAGGAGGAGGGAATTCTTACGAAAGTCAGGTAAAACAAGGTGGTGGTATTGTCGGTTATGGTGATTTGACCAGTAGTTATTTTACTAATAACGGCAAGGACAATACATTTAATCTTAATGTCATCAACTCTGGAAATTATCTGAGTGCAATCTCGTTCCTAGCACAGGGTAATGTAACGCAGCAGTTGCTAACCACTGGCTATGATGCCAGCAAATTCAACGGCACACAAACCATTGCATTTGAATTCAAGAAATCTTCTATTGTCCAATCAACTCCTGAGCCTGCTAGTCTCGCTGGTTTAGGAATTGTTGGTCTGGCTTTGGCTGGTAGCAAGCTACGCAAGAAATTAGCATAGCAATTGGGTAGAGACTATTCGCAATACGGCTTAATTTCTCTTCAGTGATTATAGACAAGATAAAAGACTATTTTCTCTCATGGAAATGATCGCTCATTAAATTTGGGATGAAGCTTAAGCGAAAAGTATCCCAAGCTGTATAGATTTACTCACTAAAGATTAAATAGGTCAACTTCAATGCCCTTACTTTCTAGCAAGGGCATTTTTTTTATAAGATAGTTATCAAATACAAAACTACTCAGGCAATTCTTTAAAGAATCTCAGTAACGCTCATGACATTTTTCAAACACAAGCAGACAAGGTGCTAGTTATTCTGCAAGCTCTAGATATAGCTGTGTCATACTAATGACTTGGATAAGCCATTAGAAGATTTACAGGATTATATGTCATGTAGATGCTATAAACCTCATCTATGTTGAAACCTAGAGTTTTTTAAAAGATATATTTATGTAGATTGGGTGGAGTGAAACGCAACCCAACATTACCACCAAATTTTATGTTGGGTTACGCTATCGCTGCACCCAACCTACAAAACTTTAATTTTATGGCAAATGATTGCTAAAATCAAAGGCAATAAAACTGTGCAGCGTCCGCAATTAGGTAAGCAAAAAGTAAAAATAACTGTGGGTGAACCTATATCTATTTCTGAGCGTTACTCCGTATATAAGGAAAATCGGTTGGGTGCTAGACAAGCTGTTGCTGATGTAACGAACGATTTACAACACGCATTGGAAAGTTTGATTTCAAAAGGAGGATGATGGTAATGACTCGTGAAAACTTAATAAATATGATTATGTATATACAATGAGGATGGAGGTAAGCTAATCAGCATTTAAGCTGCAACATAGTTGACATTACCTTTATTTTTGATTTTTCGATGCCACTTAATCAGTAACTCACCTTGGTTTAACA
>NZ_JBALEO010000019.1:0-70580 GCF_036918015.1 Nostoc sp. | reverse complement strand
GTCTTTGATACTCATTAATGAGGCTTTGAACTCCTTTAATGAGTCTTTGATACTCATTAATGAGGCTTTGAACTCCTTTAATGAGTCTTTGATACGCATTAATGAGGTTCAGAACTCCTTTAATGAGGCTTTGAACTCCTTTGATACTCATTAAAGAGCCTTTGATACTTGCGGACGTAGCTTGGAACTTTTCCCCCTGCCCCCTGCCCCCTGCCCCCTGCTCCCTACCCTATGACTTCCGCAGAAAAAGATCCTAAATTTGAAAATCTACTGGTTTATCTCAGACAGAGCCGGGGATTTGATTTTACAGGCTATAAGCGCTCGACTTTGATACGTCGGGTACTCAAGCGGATGCAGTCATTAACCATAGAAAACTTTGAAGAATATCAAGACTATCTAGAAGTTTATCCAGAAGAATTCAATTATCTTTTCAACACTATTTTAATTAACGTCACTGCTTTTTTTCGAGATTCATCAGCTTGGGAATATATAGCAGAGCAAATATTGCCTAATCTGATTAAGAATAAAAAAACTTCCGAGCCAATCCGCATCTGGAGCGCTGGCTGTGCTTCTGGGGAAGAAGCTTATACCTTGGCAATGTTGATGACCCAAATATTGGGAGCAGAGGAATTTCGTCAACGAGTGAAAATCTACGCTACGGATGTAGATGAAGATGCTCTCAACCAGGCTAGGCAAGCTGTGTATTCAGCAAAAGATGTCCAAGCTGTGCCAGATGAACTGCGGCAGAAATACTTTGAGATGATCGGAAACCGCTATGTCTTCCGTCAAGACTTGCGCCGCTCAGTAATTTTTGGTCGCCACGATTTGCTTCAGGATGCGCCCATTTCGCGCTTAGATTTATTAGTCAGCCGCAATACATTAATGTATTTTAATTCTGAAACTCAAGGGCGAATTCTGGCGCGGTTTCATTTTGCACTCAATGATAATGGCTATCTGTTTTTGGGAAAAGCAGAGATGCTATTGATGCATTCTAATTTGTTTACGCCACTGGACTTGAAAAACCGGATATTTACTAAAGTATCGACGGTGAATTTACGCGATCGCCTGCTAGTTATGGCAAATTCAGTAGATGACGAATCTAGCAACCGTTTGGCTCGAAACCTCCGGCTGCGAGATATGGGTTTTGACACAACCCCAATCGCCCAAATAATCATTGATATCAATGGCATTCTGGTAATGGTGAATGAACAGGCGCGGACTTTGTTCGCCCTTTCCCCCAAAGATTTAGCTCGTCCCTTCCAGGATCTAGAACTTTCCTATCGGCCAGTTGAATTGCGATCGCTAATTGAACGAGCTTATACTGAACGCCGTCCTGTGAGCCTAACCAATGTAAAGCGCTATTTGTCTAACACAGAAACCCAATATCTGGATGTGCAAATTACGCCTTTACAAGAAACAGACACCAATTTTTTAGGAGTCAGTATTTCCTTTCATGATGTCACCCGTTATATTCAACTCCAAGATGCCCTGCAACGATCGCAACAGGAATTAGAAACTACTAACGAAGAATTACAATCTACTAATGAAGAATTGGAAACTACTAATGAAGAATTACAATCTACTAATGAAGAATTAGAAACTACCAATGAAGAGCTTCAATCCACCAATGAAGAATTGGAGACGATGAATGAAGAACTCCAATCTACTAATGAAGAATTACAGACAATTAATAACGAACTGAGCGAGCGCACTACAGAACTGAATCGCACAAATATTTTCCTCGGCTCTATTCTCAGGGGCTTCCAAACGGGAATAGTAGTAATTGACAGCAGCTTTAATATCTCTATTTGGAATTATATGGTCGAAGATTTATGGGGCTTGCGAACTGATGAAGTACTAGGAAAGTCTCTCTTCAGCCTAGACATTGGGCTACCAGTCGAGCAGTTGCGATCGCCTATCCGTGACTCTCTATCCGGGAAAAAACAGTTTCAAGAAATGATCCTTGATGCTACCAATCGTCGGGGTAGACAAATAAAATGTTACCTGGCAATTACTCCGTTGCTTGGCATTGAAATGCAAGGAGCAGTTTTGATGATGGTAGATATAGAGAGAGTCAATAGTATGATTTCTACTCAAGAGATAGAAGAACGTCGGCAGCAGGAATAAAACCAATCTTGACCGAACGATTTTAGATTTGAGATTTGAGATTTTGGATTAAAATGAAAATCTGAAATCTAAGAGGATGTTTGAAAAGTCCTGTTATTGGTAGCAAAAAGTTTTAGATCCCCCTAAATCCACGCCAGTTGCTCATGGGGGAAACCCCCATCGCCCTTGGCGTCTCCCCTTGGGAGAAGACCGCACTGGCTCCCCTTAAAAAGGGGGACTTTAAGAAGTTTTCCCCCCTTTTTAAGGCTACCGTGTATACACAAGTCTGAAATAGCTGAGTAACCAAGGATTTTACCCCACCCTAACCCTCCCCTTGTAAAGGGGAGGGAATTAGATTTTCCGGTTTCCCCCCAATACATCGGGGGGATTAAGGGGGGTAACTTGACTTGTGTGTACACCGTAGCCTTTTTAAGGGGGGCTAGGGGGGATCAAGATGTGCTGGAAATCACAGCTAACCACTTTTCAAACAACCTCTAAGCATATTGGGTTTCAAGCCTCTTATTTAAAAAAGAGGTTAATCTAAAAGACGCTCCTAAGTCGCTAACGCTACGCGATCGCAAATCCAAAATCCAAAATCTAAAATCGAGTGATATCATGTCCGCATAATTAGTTATGCTAACCACAGTCATTACACCCCTCCCCGCTCTTTGGCTATAGTGTACACACGTCTCTAAAAATCCTACCCACCCAATATTTCTGTTCAAGTGAAAGTCGCACACTGAGCAAATATTATGCCCAGAACTAAAGTTCTGGGCTGATAGCTAAAGTCCACTAAGCGTGGACTGAACTAAATTTCTTGTTTAGTCATCTAAAAGAAGACTTTCGCTATGAGACTCGGAATTTATTCCGAGGCGGAATAGATACACTGCACCAACACTTGTGTGTACACCGTAGGCTTGCGGGGAGGGGAGACAAAGCGTAGCTTTGGCGGGGTGGGGTTCTTTGGGTTTAATAAGCAATCAAGCGAACATGATATGACTCCTGAATTCTGAATTCTGACTTCTGACTTCTGACTTCTGACTTCTGACTTCTTCTTCAATGGCTTTTTTGCTGTATTTTTGCTGTATAATTAAGAATAGTTTCCTGTAAAGGTTGTTTTACAGGCGTAAAAGTCGTCTAACTATAAGTAGTGGTAAAGAGTTTAGTTAGACACATATTATTTTTTACAAACCATACAATAATTTGATGCTGTACATAAGCATTACGCTACAAATAGGCTAAAGCCTACAATTAACCTTTATTCCCGCATCTATTGCACGTATATGTCTTCCTGGGTCAGGGCACATACTTAGGGTTTTTAGGCATTTCCCTTATAAAAGAAGGCTAAGAAAAGTGCAAATGACCAAAGATAATTTTAAACGAGCCATTGTCGAGGCGCATCAGCGACTGGAAAATCTTTCACAGCTTGCAAGTCTGGCGGTAGAGAAATCTATAGGGCAGGATTCCCCTAAAGAGCTTTTACAACAAGCAATGACCGAAATCTCTATTTCTCTGGAAGAGTTACAGCAACAAAATGAGGAATTGATCGCTACACGCAATTTGGTAGAAGAAGAACGCCAACGTTATTACGATTTATTTAACTTTGCCCCAGATGGTTACTTGCTTACAGATGCTACTGGAATAATTCAGGAAGCTAACTATGCTGCGGCTAAGTTACTGAATGTGCGTCAGTCTTACCTAATTGGTAAACCAATGGCTGTGTTTGTGCATCAGACAGAACGGCAGAAGTTTCGTCAAATTATGCTGCAATTGCAACAGCACGGGCAAATCCGCAGAGAAGAGTTACAGATTTTTCATGAAGAAGGAATTACAGACTTTCCGGCAGAAATAACTGCGATCGCAGTAGAAGATAGTCAGGGTAAAACTGGAAACTTACGTTGGTTATTTAGAGACATTAGCGATCGCCACCAGCAAGAACAGAAAATTCGCGAACAAGCTGCCCTACTAGACATCACAACAGACGCAATTATTGTAGAAGATTTGCACAACCAAATCTTATTCTGGAATCAAGGCGCAGAGAAGATGTACGGCTGGCAAGTTCAAGAAGCTCAAGGAAAGAACACCTGGGAACTTTTATCTAAAAAAACCTCACCTCTACTATCAGCGGCTCAGAAAACTGTGATTGAGCATGGAACATGGCAGGGAGAGTTACATAAATTTACCAAAAATGGTAAAGAAATAATCATTGCTAGCCGCTGGACGTTGATGCTTGATGCCGTAGGCTTGCCGAAATCAATCCTAATTATTGACACCGATATCACCGAGAAAAAACAACTCGAAACTCACCTATTGCATAGTCAACGTTTAGAAAGCTTGGGCACTCTTGCCAGCGGTATTGCTCACGATCTCAACAATATTCTGACTCCAATCATGGGAATTGCTCATCTGCTGCCCCTAAAATATCCCCATCTTGATGACAGTTCGCTGCAAATGCTAAAGATACTAGAAACCAATGCCAAACGGGGCGGTGATTTAGTGGGGCAAATTTTGTCATTTACTCGTGGTTCTGAAAAAAAATTCACAATCCTATTAGTATCGCAACTGCTTGAAGACATTAAACAGATACTCCAACAGACATTCCCCAAATTCATCGACATCAACACAGACATAACGCCAGATATCGGGATGGTTTTCGGAGACAACACTGAACTGCATCAGGTGTTAATGAACCTAGTAGTCAATGCTCGTGATGCTATGCCCAATGGTGGTAAACTCTGCATTTCTGCCACCAAGCTATTCATCGATGAAAACCATGCCAGGATGCACATAGGCGCAACAGCGAATTCCTACGTGAAGATTACAGTTGCTGATACTGGAGTTGGCATTGACTCAGAAATTATCGATCGGATTTTTGATCCCTTTTTCACCACCAAAGAAGTGGGTAAGGGTACAGGATTGGGTTTATCTATCTTGATGAGCATCGTTAAAAGCCACGGCGGTTTTGTGGAAGTAGCCAGCGAGGTAGGAATTGGGACTAAATTCCAAGTATATCTGCCAAGCAAGGAGGGCAGTATTTCTCAAAAAATAGAGGAGATAGAACTGCCAAGAGGTCACGGAGAATTGATTTTAGTTGTTGATGATGAAGTAGCCATAACTCAGATCGCCAAAACCACACTGGAAATCCATAACTACAAGGTATTGACTGCCCAAAATGGGATTGAGGCCATTGCCCTGTACACCGAGCAGAAAGATGAAATTAGGCTAGTGCTGATAGATATGATGATGCCGTCAATGGGTGGGGAAACAGTCATCAGCAGCTTGCAAATCATCAACCCACAAGTGCAAATTATTGCCATGAGTGGATTAGCTAACTCTGAGGCATTAATCCAAACTACGGGTGTTGAGATCCAAGGCTTTTTAGCGAAACCCTTCACCGCAGAGCAGTTATTGAACTTTGTCCAAAGAATATTCCGCTAAAATCAATTTGCTAGGATACTCAGCCAAATTTAAATTCTGGAGTTTTTTGACTCTGTGCTTACTCAGTTAACGACTATCAACGCCCTGAAACAGCCCACTAGTTCTGCTTGGGTTGAACAAGCGATCGCTAATTTAGATATCATCTTACTCGACCACTCCCACTGCGAACGCAAAGCAGCAGGTGTGGCCTTGAACATGATGTTTCGCTACCCTTCCAATACTAAAATGGTGCGGGAGTTAACTGCGATCGCCCGCGAAGAATTAGAACACTTTGAGCTAGTCAACCAATGGTTAGAACGCCGGAATATTCCCCTAGCTCCTCTACCACCACCTCCCTACGGCGCGGGTTTAAAATCTCAAGTACGCCCCAAAGAACCTGAGCGATTTCTGGATTCCTTACTAGTCACTGGTTTAATCGAAGCTCGCTCTCACGAACGCCTGGGACTATTAGCCGCTCACTGTCCAGAGCCAGAGTTAGCAAAATTTTATCGTGGGCTAATGGCATCCGAAGCGCGCCACTACGGTATATATTGGGTTTTAGCTGCTACTTATTTCGACAAAGAAATTGTCATGCAGCGGCTTGATGAATTAGCAATTGTCGAAAGCGAGTTGCTAGCGACTTTGCACCCAGAACCTAGAATTCACAGTTAGTAGACTAACCCAACAGATATGAAGCTTCAGCTAACACACCTGAGACTGCTTGTCTCCAACTACAAAGATTCTTTTCTGTTCTACCGGGATCTGCTGAAATTTGATGTCGATTGGGGCGATGAAGATAGCGGATATGCTGAGTTTAATACCGGATATCTCAAGCTGGGTTTACTCAAACAAGAATTAATGGCCGAAGTAGTCCCCAGAATTGAACAGCCTTCATACATTGTCAATCGAGATAAAATTATCTTGATTTTGGCAGTGGATAATGTGGATGAGGTCTATGAGCTAGTAAAGGATCAAAATGCGCTCGTTGTGACTCAACCACAAGATCGCCCAAGCTGGGGAATCCGCACAGCTCATTTGCGCGATCCTGATGGCAATTTGATCGAAATCTACAACAATCTCGGAATTATCAGTTAAAAATTCGCTGCCAACAAGGTTATGAAGTAATTAATCATGAATTAGCATGATACAAAAATGGCTTTCTATTGTTGGCATTGGGGAAGATGGATTACAGGGGTTAAGCGCGATCGCTCGTTCTTTAATCGATCAAGCTCAAGTAATTGTGGGAGGCGATCGCCATTTAGCAATGCTTCCTACAGACGATCGACGTGAGAAAGTAGTCTGGACATCTCCCATTAGCACTTCTGTAGACGAAATCATCCAGCGTCGGGGGCAGTCAATCTGCGTACTCGCAAGCGGCGATCCGATGTGTTACGGCATTGGTGTCACCTTGATACGGCGCATTCCTGTCTCTGAAATGACGATTATCCCCGCACCTTCAGCCTTCAGCCTCGCCTGTGCTAGGGTGGGATGGTCTTTAACTGAGGTGGAAACTTTAAGTTTGAATGGTCGTCCATCCTCCCTACTCCAGTCTTACATTTATCCAAAAGCGCGGCTGTTGATTTTGAGTGAGGGTAAAGACACACCAGCGATCGTTGCTCAAATTTTGACAAATCGCGGCTATGGTGGCAGTAAAATCACCGTATTGGAGCGTATGGGTGGCGCTCATGAAAGAATTGTAGAAGGTACGGCTGCATCTTGGAGTGAAACTGAAGTTGCAATGTTGAATGCGATCGCAGTTGATTGTATTGCTGATACTGGGGTTATCCCATTACCAAGATTGCCAGGATTACCAGATAATGCCTACCACCATGATGGACAATTAACGAAGCGTGAAGTTAGGGCAATTACCCTTGCAGCATTAGCACCCACACCGGGAGAATTATTGTGGGATGTGGGCGCGGGTTGCGGCTCAATTTCAATTGAATGGATGCGGAGTAATGCGCGATGTCGAGCGATCGCGATCGAACAAAATTCTTCTAGACTACTATATATTGCCGATAACGCCGCCACTCTCGGTACTCCAAATCTGCAAATCATTGAAGGGAAAGCGCCCCATACCCTGAAAGATTTGCCAGCACCAGATGCCATTTTTATTGGTGGTGGGGTTACAGCAACGGGACTTTTTGATATTTGCTGGGAAGCACTGCGGCCGGGTGGACGTTTAGTGGCTAATGTTGTAACAGTAGAGGGTGAGCAAACTTTATTTCAATGGTATGAACGAGTCGGTGGCGATTTAACTCGTATTGCCATCCAACGGGCAGAACCTATTGGTAAATTTTTGGGTTGGCGAGCAATGGCGGCTGTGACGCAATGGGTAGTAGTGAAGTCTTAAAAATTGAATAAAGTTATGAGTGCGATCGCTTTTGTAATTTGGTGATAACTTACGTAAATTCTCGTTTTGTTATACACAGTATAGTTTATAAAATGTATCTTGCTGTGAAAACTATGAACAATTGTGAGTATATTCTCTACCTCTAGATACAGCAAAATCAATATCTGTCTGCGGTTAAGATATCTAAGACTTATTTCAAATCACAGCATTTTTCAATTTTCGATTTTTGAAGAAACCAAACATAAATAGCCACTCATTACCCGTTAATACACTGATATTCTTATACCTCATATCATGTCCGCTTGATTGCTTATTAAAGCACCCCCCCAAAGCTACGCTTTGTCTCCCCTCCCGAAGAGCGGGGAGGGGTTGGGGGTGGGGTGTAATGACTGTGGTTAGCATAACTAATTATGCGGACATGATATCAGTTACGTACAATCTGCTACCAATCGGTTATTAATAACCCTACTTTTCAACACCTGACAAAATTCCATTACTCACTGATAGTAGCTACTATGCTCTGGGTATACTAAACCATAGAAAGAAAATTATCATAATTAAATGCAATGCTAGTAGAATCAGATAAAGTATTTCCTATACTTGGCTATCGCATTATTAAGCAATTATATTCAGGTAAGAAAACCTTAGTTTATCAAGCTATCAGAGAAAGAGATCGGCAATCAGTTATTTTAAAATTGATGCGTAATGAAGATCCTAACTTTGCTGAAATTAATCAGTTTCACAATCAATACACTATTACCCAAAACCTTGATATTCCAGGTATAGTCAAACCAATAAACCTAGAAAAATATCACAATAGATATGTGATAGTAATGGAAGATTTTGGTGGCGTTGCCCTTAATCTCTGGCAGCACGATGAGCAGAAAAAAGGAAATTATTCTGTTTCATTGAGTGAGTTTCTCGGTATTGCCATTGAAATTAGTGCAACTTTAGAACAGCTACATCGCCATCGCATCATTCACAAAGATATCAAACCCGCTAACATTTTAATTCATCCGCTAACAGGTAAGACTAGAATCATCGATTTTAGTATTGCTACTCTATTACCAAAAGAAATTCAATTTCTCACAAATCCCAACGTACTAGAAGGTACTCTAGCTTATATTTCCCCTGAACAAACAGGACGCATGAATCGAGGTATAGACTACCGTACCGACTTTTATTCTTTGGGTATCACCTTCTTTGAATTACTAACAGGGCAGTTACCCTTCAGTACAACTGACCCGATGGAGTTAGTCTACTCTCACATTGCCAAAGAACCGCCACCAGCCAGCCATATTAACTCCAATATTCCCACAATTTTATCGGATATTATCAGCAAGCTGATGGCAAAAAATGCCGAAGACCGATATCAGAGCGCTCATGGACTCAGGTATGACTTGGAGAGATGTCAAAACCAATGGCAAGAGAAAGGAAATATTACAGCCTTTGAATTAGGAATTCGGGATATCTCAAATCATTTTGCCATTCCTGAAAAACTTTATGGTCGTCAAAGAGAGATTGAAATTCTCCTCACTACTTTTGACCGAGTGACAAAGGGAAGCACGGAAATGATTTTAGTCTCTGGTTACTCAGGGATTGGTAAAACTGCTGTGGTTAATGAAGTCCACAAACCCATTGCCAGACAGCGTAGTTACTTCATCAAAGGAAAATTTGACCAATTCCAACGTGATATCCCGTTGTCAGGATTGGTGCAAGCTTTGCGAGATTTAATTAGTCAAATACTTTCCGAAACAGACGCCCAAATTCAACAGTGGAAAACCAAAATTTTATCGGCATTGAGTACGCAATCTCAGGTAATCATTAATGTAATTCCTGAACTTGAAATAATTATTGGCAAACAACCACCATCTGCTGAACTTGCTGGTAGCGCTGCTCAAAATCGCTTCAATTTATTGTTCCAGAGATTTATCCAAGTGTTCTCTACTAAAGATCATCCTCTGGTCATCTTTCTAGATGATTTGCAATGGGCAGATACGGCTTCCTTGAAGTTTATTCAATTATTAATGGATGGAATTTCTTCTCAGTTTGCTAAGGATACAGAGAATCTCTCTGAAAATAAAAGTAGTTTACTACTAATTGGTGCCTATAGAGATAATGAAGTCTCAAATCTACATCCGCTACATTTAACACTACAAAAAATTGTCAATATAGGAGGAGTAATTAATACAATTAAACTCTTACCTTTAAGTCAGATTGATTTAAATCATCTAATTGCTGATACGCTGCGTTGTCCAGAATTCATTGCTGTGCCTCTGACTCAAATGGTGTTTTTTAAAACTAAAGGAAACCCCTTCTTTACATCTCAATTCCTCAAACTATTATATGATGATGGACTAATTGAATTAGATTTTGATGCAGGTCATTGGAAGTACGATATTAACAAAATTAAAACCTTATCTCTTACAGATGATGTCGTAGAGTTTATGGGCATACAAATAGGAAGATTGCCCCAAAATGTACAAAATGTATTGAAAATATCTGCTTGTATTGGTAATGAGTTTGACTTAAAAACATTGTCACTTGTTAATGAAAAATCTTTAATAGATACTGCATCTGACTTATGGCAAGCATTACTTGAAGGACTGATTATACCTCAGAAAGATGTTTGTAATTTTACACCAGAAACTGATAGACAACTATTAAGCTTTTCAACTAGAGAATCGGAAAATTTATCACTTACTAATGCCCAACTGCCAAAATATAAATTCGTACATGATAGAGTTCAGCAAGCAGCTTATTCTCTAATTCCCAAAGACCAAATCAAGCAAATACACTTAAAAATTGGGCTGCTTCTCTTGAAAAACACTCCAGTTGCCGAACGGGAAGAAAATATTTTTGAGCTTGTCAATCATTTAAATATTGCAGCCGAATTTATCACCCATCAAGCTAAACGTAATGAGTTAGCTGAAATGAGTCTAATTGCTGGACGTAAAGCTTTAGTATCAACAGCTTATTCATCGGCACTTAAGTATTTAACTACTGGAATTGAGCTACTAGCAGATGATAGTTGGGAGATAAAATATGAGCTAACTCTAGCTTTGTATGAAATAGCAACAGAAGCAGCATACTTGGCTGGTGAGTTTGAGCAGATGGAGAAATTGGCAAAGGTGGTATTAGTAAGAGCTAAAACACTCTTAGAAAAAGTGAAAGTCTATGAAGTAAAAATTCAGGCTTATGGCGCACAGGGTCAAGCACTAGAAGCTGTTAACCTTGCACTAGGATTTTTAAAATTATTAGGAGTACACTTTCCCTGTAATCCTCAGCAGTCTGATATTGAAATAGCATTAGCAGAAACAGCATCGCATCTAAGCGGCAGGAGTATTGAAGACTTAATTAACTTACCCCAAATGACGGACTCTCGGTCATTAGTAGTGATACGTATATTATCTAATATAACTGCTTTTACCTACACAGTTGTTCCCACATTGTTTCCATTAATAGTTCTGAATCAGACCAACTTATCGATTAAATATGGCAATGCATCTTTATCTGCATTCGTGTATGTTGCTTATGGGGTTATATTGTGCAGTGTAGTGGGAGATATTGAGTCTGGCTATAGATTTGGCAAGCTGGCTGAAAGTATGTTGACCAAATTCCAAACTCAAGAAGTTATGCTGAAGGTAGTTCAAACATTTAATCAACTCATCAAACCCTGGAAAGAACATGTTAGAAATACACTAAAACCTCTAATAGAAGCTTACTCTAATAATTTGGAAACAGGAGATTTAGAATTTGGGGCTTATTGTCTTTATACGTACTCATATTATGCATATTTTATTGGTAAGGAATTAGCTCCTCTTGAGCGACAAATGGCAACACATAGCAATGCTATAAAACAAATCAAGCAAGAGCGGATTTTTCATTGGAATGAGATATATCGACAGATGGTGTTGAATTTGTTAGGTTCTTCAGAAAATTCTTGCTGTTTAATTGGTGACGCATATAATGAGCAAACAATGTTACCGATTCATATAGCGACTAATGATGGGGCTGCAATTTTTTACTTATTTATTTGTAAGCTGCAACTATGTTACCTGTTTACAGATTATTCCCAAGCACTTGAAAGTTCTATGAAAGCAGAACAGTATTTATATGCTGGATTAGGAATGATCCTCAGTGCTCAATTCTATTTTTATGATTCATTAGTACAGCTTGCTTTGTACCCTGATGTTGATGAAGATAAACAACAAAAAATCCTCAAAAAAGTTATAGCAAATCAGGAAAAAATAGCACATTGGGCACATCATGCTCCAATGAATTATTTACATAAATTTTATTTAGTAGAGGCGGAACGGCATCGAGTTCTTGGTCAATATGTTGAAGCGATAGATAATTATGAGAATGCTATTTCTCTTGCCAAAGAAAATGAGTACATTAACGAAGAAGCTCTGGCTTGCGAATTAGCGGCTATATTTTATCTCAAATGGGGTAAACAAAGAATTGCCCAATTCTATCTCACTGATGCCTATTATTGCTATGTTCGCTGGGGAGCATTAGCCAAAGTTTATGACTTGCAAAAACGCTATCCTCAATTACTTCTGCCTATGATTCAGCAAGAAGAACTTACCTATTCTTACAGTGAAAAAAATCTACCTGAACTGAGTTTACACCTATCTACACTTAGCAATAAATCTAGTCTGGTGACGAATGAAACTGTCATTGGCTCCAACACTAGTATTTCAGATATGTTAGATTTGGGAACTGTCATTAAAGCTTCCCAAGCAGTGTCTGGAGAGATTGAATTGGAGGCACTCCTTTCTACTTTAATGGAAGTTGTGATGGAGAATGCAGGAGCTTCTAAATGTGTGCTGATATTGAGTGAAGCTAATAACTTAGACTTAACTATTGCTGCAATTAGTTCTGCTTCCACTTTTAGAGATACTCACACAGAGTTTTTATCTATTCCTTTCGAGTCTACCGATCTTGTTCCTATCTCTTTGATTAATTATGTCAAACGAACCCAAGAAATATTAGTAATTGATGACATTAAAGATAAAGCTTACTTTGCGGTAGATAATTATATTAAACGTGAGGAACCCAAAAGCATATTATGTATTCCAATGCTTAATCAAGGTAAATTGCTGGGACTGATTTATCTAGAAAATAATTTAACTACAGGAGCATTTACACGCGATCGCCTAGAAGTTCTCAAGCTTTTAACTATCCAAGCTGCAATCTCTTTAGAAAATGCCATTCTCTACAATAATTTGGCTGAAGCGAATGAGCAATTGGCGGATTACAGTCATATATTAGAGGAAAGGGTGGTAGTAAGAACAGCAGAACTTAACGAAAAAAATCAGCATCTGCAAGAAGCTCTAGAAGAATTACAAAGTACCCAAAGTAAATTAATTCAGAGTGAAAAAATGTCTTCATTAGGGCAAATGGTGGCGGGAATTGCCCATGAAATTAATAACCCTATCAATTTTATTCATGGTAATATCACTCACGCAACTGACTATGTTCAACAATTGCTAGATTTGATTAATCTCTATCAGCAACAATATCCCCATCCCTCAGAAATAGTGGAGCAAAAAATCGAGGAAATGGATGTAGAATTCTTGACAGAAGACCTTCCAAGAGTTCTCGATTCGATGAAGGTGGGAAGTTCCCGTATCCGAAATATTATTCTGAGCTTACGTAACTTCTCTCGTCTAGATGAATCGGAAATGAAGCCTGTCAATATCCATGAAGGCATCGACAGTACTCTAATGATTTTGCAGCACCGACTAAAAGAAAATAATAATCGCGCGGAAATTGAAGTATTCAAAGAATACGCACAACTGCCGGATATTCTTTGCTATGCTGGTCAACTAAACCAAGTGTTTATGAATATTTTAAGTAATGCGATCGATGCTTTAGAAGATTACAACAATGGAGAAGATTCTCCAAGGAAAAATCCCCAAATTCGTATTCGTACTGAATTAGGAGAAGTAAACACGTTGAAGATTCGGATTGCTGATAACGGCTATGGTATGACTGCACAGGTGATGCAGAAAATATTTGATCCATTTTTTACCACTAAGGCAGTAGGAAGTGGTACGGGGTTGGGGTTGTCAATTAGCTATCAAGTGGTAGTAGACAAACACAAGGGTCAGTTAAGCTGTGAATCAACTCTGGGAGAGGGGACTGAGTTTGTGATTGAGATTCCACTGCAACAATAAGGGAACTCCAAGAAATAAATTATCCAATTTGGATATTTTTTTATTTGGAAGTCTCTAAGACAAGCTAATGATACTGGAAAATTTACGTGAGTCTCTGTTGGAGACTCACGTAAATTTAGCATAGGGTTCGGGTGAGAACTTCACCGAACCGTATTCGGAAGATATCAACGAACGCTTGTCACCTCTACATTTGCCGCGATGGGCATAGCCCCGCCGGAGGCGATCGCCAAATCATTGAGAGATGGATGTTGTTTTTGTTTTGCTTGTAATTCCTCACCCAAATGCTTGTAAGCAGATGGATCTATTGGCATCAAAAACTCCCCAACCAAGTTCCCTGGTTGACGGCGGCTACTCAAACCCATATCCTGAAGCAACTCATCAATGTAATGGAATGTAAAAGGAGTTACACACGCTCCACTGACGAAAGCATAAGGTCTATCTTTCTTCCTCCATTCCAACTGTGCTGTTACGTCCTCTAGCATCTGTTGCGGGGATGGTAAAGGCATATTTCCTTTGATATACTCTGATAACCATCTCGCACCAATTTCTGCTGATAACTGGGCACAGAAAGTATAGTTATAACCAACAAAACCCATCTGGGGAACATGAGGGTGAATGAGATGGCGGTAAAGATGGATAGTGCCTTGCTCATCAAATACGTGTCTGCGGTACTTCTCTTCTAAAAAGGGGATATCCTGAAGAAAACCTGTGCCAAAGACAACAACATCTGCCTGTATTTTCTCGCCGTTACCCAATTCGACGCCAGTAGCAAAAAACTTGTCGATTTTTGTCTTCACAGCACGAATTTTGCCTGCGCGTATATGCTCAAAAAAGCCTTTAGGTACTAAGCCGATACTACAACCAATTAATTTGTTCATCGGTTGTTTGGGTAACATCCCACAAGCATCAAAGGGAAACTGCAAGCGCAGGATAGTCTCATTTAGTCGCCAGAATGCCCATACCAGTGGCTTCCCAAAAGTATGCAGCCACTTTTCCCATCCTTGAAGTTTATGATAGGGCATCCAAGTTTCTGCAAACCGAGTCAAGAAAATATACTTGATGTTGAACAAACCGAGAAAGAAGTTGGGAAATTTCCACAACGCTTGACGGAACACAAGGGTACATTCCTTAGCCTTGCTAGCTGCGAGATTCGCTAAATCGGTAGCTGACTTGCCAAAACCGACAACAACCACTCGCTTACCCTCAATTACAGAGCCGTCATTAAAGTCGTTAGTATGTATTACCTGACCTCCGGCAGCAATAAACTCTTCCATCCCCGGCAAGTTAGGAATGTAGGGAATATCATAAAGACCATTGCACACAATTACAAAGTCGAACTCGTAATTTTGTTTTTTGATCTCCTTACCATCTTCTTGAAAGCTAACATTAACAATCCATCCAGGGGTATTTCCTGATTTGCGCTCCACTTTAGTTACGTTTGCACCGAACTGAATTTTTTCTGTGACACCAAAGTGTTGGGCATAGGATTCAAGGTAAGCGCATATTTGCTCTCCTGAAGGCCATTCTGGATAAGAGGCAGGCATAGGATAGTCTGAGAAAGCATAGGTGTCTCTGGGATTTTGGATCGACAGTCCTGGGTAAGTTCTCGACCTTTCCCACACACCACCAAGTCCCTGCCGCTTCTCGAACAATGTAACTTCATAACCTTCTTCAAGAAACGTCTTGGCTGAGACTAATCCGCTCACTCCTGCCCCAATCACGCATATTTGTTTCGCTGTCATCTTGGATTTTCCTTAATTATTATCGGACGGAAAAGTACACGGAGTAAGGGCAATTCATGAATTGCCCTTACCTACCTGAAAATTAAAGTTTTGACTATTGTTTGCGTAAATCCTATATTAAATTGGCACAGGAATTTGATATGCGCTATCGTTAACTGATGAAGTCGGAAAATGATTGTCGCGGAGGTATTCTGACTGTTCTTGAGACTTGATTACATAAGTTAAGTATTCATATTGCGAGGGTAGATTTTTGCTCAGGTAATTGGCTTTTTCCTTAATTGCCTGAAATTTAGCTAGCGCCTTCTCGTCGTCAAGATGCTCCAGCAGAGGTAAACTGCCTTCAGGCTTATGATTGAGTCCAAGTAACATTACCGAATAAGAGTATGTCTCGAAGCCATGAAAATATGGATTGATATTCTTTTTATTTGGTAATCTGCTTCTCCACAACTTTAACTTTTCTTGCAGTTCCGCAGGAACTTTAATTTCTTGCTTAGTTGCTTGCCAAAACTTTGTATCTGCTCGATCGCTGGCACGGTAATGGAGTACCAAAAAGTCCCGAACACCATCTAGACAGTTAGCGATCGCTCTATTATAGTTGCGGATCAACTCTTCATTGAACGACTTCCCTGGAAAGTGATTGACTAACTCTTCAATTCCATGCTGAATAAAAAATATCCCAGTAGATTCCAATGGTTCAACAAATCCACTGGAAAGCCCTATTGCTACACAGTTTTTCACCCATGAGTTTCTGTTACGTCCAATCCTCATCTGGATATGAGAGGCTTTGCAATTATCAGCGACATTTCCTAGATGCTGGCGAAATTCTTGTTCTGCTTCCTCCGCAGAGATGAAGGCGCTGGAATAAACATACCCTGTACCATCTCTACCATACAAAGGTATATTCCAGACCCAACCTGATGAGAGAGCAGTTGCAGTTGTGTAAGGGTTGATGCCATTTTTCTGAATATCGGTTGGTATCTGCATAGCGATCGCGCGATCGCACAGTAGCGACTCTGAATAAGAAATGAATGGCTCACCAAGAGCTTGGTTAATCAAAAGACCACGGAAACCAGTACAGTCAATGAAAAGGTCTCCACTGATAATGCCATGCTCGTTAGTCTTGAGACTGTCTATACTTCCATCCTCAGTTAAATTTACATCTACCACATCATCAACAATTTGTTTCACGCCCCTCTGTATTGAATAATCTTTCAAGAACCTAGCAATTAGATTCGCATCAAAATGGTAGGCGTAAGGATACTGCCCTTCAGCATCAGCAAGTGTTATGAGATTTTTTTCAGAAAAATGTTTATCTGAGAATAAATGTTCTACTCTATCATCAAAGATTTTGCCGTTAAGATATCTAGGAGACCTTTGACGATCGCACAGCGTCGGTGCCATGAAGCAGGAGTAATCAAATGGCTCATTGGCACTCTTAAGTTTCAACCACCATTCAGAGATACTGAATCCATCAATAAAATCAAATCTTTCAAAAGGGTGGTAAAAGTGTCTTCTATCTGAATTCCAATCAACAAATTTAATCCCCATCTTATAAGTAGCATTGCATTTTGGCATCCATTCATACTCTTGTAATCCCAGAAAATCAAAAAATGACTTGATGCTACTAAAAGTTGCTTCCCCAACTCCAACCTTGGTAATATTAGAAGACTCTACCAGAGTAATCTGAATATTCTTTTTCAAGGCTTTGCTCAAATAAGCTGCCGTCATCCAACCTGCCGATCCACCACCAACAATTACAACATTTTGTATATGCTGTGACATAGTAAATTTTCTCCTTGCGGCTTTAATTAGGTATTAATTGTCAATTTCAAGAAGCTGGGTCGTTAATTTATGCAGCTATCAATGGTTGCTCAATTTTATGGGTTTTGGCATATACCAAAAGACTATTTGCAAATTGGGTGAAAACTGTAAATAAGTTCTCAACCATTTCAAAAGCTTCTTGTTGGGCTGCTTCTGATAGTTGAATATCTTGTAAGAATTGATCTATTCCAGATGAACCTTTCATGTGACCAGTTTCAACATCCAAATGTAAATCTGCAAAGTATCGGCATTGTTTTTGGGTAATTGTTTTAATTTCTTTGCCAATCTCTGCTGCTATGGACAACATTATATTGCCCGTTGCTTCAGTAACTTGAATGACTATTATTTTTTGGATAGGAGTAGCTTGCGAAGTATGTCGATAGAGTTGATAGTTCAACCAGCGAGCATTCTGAGTTTCTTCACTCCAAAGAAATTTCAACGCATCACTAAATTGCAAGGTTTTGTCAAATTCTAGGTTCTTCAAATCTTCCAGAAACCACAGCCAATGATCGTCATCTTCATAAGTATACTTGTTAATTAATGTCTGAATTGGATCGTTTGTTGGTTCTACTCGCAAAAAATACTTATTCAGTTCTGCAAAATTCATAATAAAATGAGCAGCGCAGGGTGCCCAAGCTAACCTTTGTCTGGGATTTATACTTTTATCTTGCATAAAAGTAAACAAAGGCAATTGAGCAAATTCTTGTTTTTTTTGTTCAATCAATGCTAGTACTTGTTGCATTTTTAATTGTGTCGATTTTCAATGTTTAATATTCAAGCAGAAGTAACTTTTTGACTTTATTTTGAGAAGGCAATCTGCCCAAGCTTTGGTTGTTAAATTCCCAAAAATTTTTGATAGTCATTAGCTCAAAGCCCACTATTTGAATAGCAAATAATAGACCTCTTGCAAAAGTCCCTAACACCCCACCCCCAACCCCTCCCCGCTCTTCGGGAGGGGAGACAAAGCGTAGCTTTGGCGGGGTGGGGTTCTTTCTTATTTTTGATTTATGCAAGAGGTCTAATGTCTACTTTGTTATATTGCAATACAGTTTAGTTAAGAGTGTGTAGATAATTGGTCTTTGAAGAACTGATAAATCTCGCTCGCATCTACACAGGGTTTTAGGTGTATTGTGTTATATCGTATTGAGGCTAACGCTAAATTGTAACCAGCTAATTTACTGTTATTGTTTTTACTTTAACTTCAACATATCTATGTAATAAACGTAGCTTTTACTTAAGTACGCTTGTTAAGAAATGGTCTTATGTGAGCGTTTCCTGCGCTCAGAAAAACCAAATCGGTCAGTTAAGCGTTCTACTCTAGCTAATATTTGAAAGCAGACTCGTATATACTTGGAAAGATTTTGAGATTTGTTATAGCTAAATATAGTATCAATAATTACTCATCATACTCCAGTACCACTTTAGACTCAGCAGTACGCCCAAATTCTTCTGGCGTATGTAGCCATAGTGCTTAGGCGTAGCCCGCACTTCTCTACGAGTTGAATTGAGATCACAACGTCTGTCTGGGAATTTTGCTATTATTTGCTACTTTAAAATATATGCAAATAATTGAAATTTCTCCATTCCAAGCATTTCGCCGGAGTGTAGCAACAGTGATACAGGTAGTTCCAAAGGAGCTACGCTATGTAACAATCCTGACATTACTGGGTGGTGCAGGCCCAGCGATCGCCATTTGGCTCAACAAAACGATCATTGATGAAATTACCCGCTTATTGAGTACAGGGACAACGCAGAATGCCATCGCCCTGATACTTTCGCAACCGTTGCTACTGTACAGTATTGCAGGTTCGCTGTTGGTCAATTTGGTTAGTGATGCGATCGCTAACATCAATGCCTTTGTATATACTTCTCTGCGGGATCGCATTTTCGGCTTTGTCCAAGGACAAGTAATTGAAAAGGTTGCCACTTTTGAAGATATTGCTCTGTTTGAAACACCCGATTTGCTCAATTTGGTGCAGTTGACCGAAAAGGGAGTGCAAAGACTTCCAGAACTTTGTCTCAGGCTGGTGACGATGTTAGAGGGAATTTTTATCTTCATTCCAGCCATACTGCTTTCGGTGTCCCTGGCTTGGTGGGTACCGCTAATTTTGTTTAGCTGCGTTACCCCTGTGATGTATGTGCAGATGAAATACCGTAAGCAAGCTTGGGGAGTAGAAAGAACTCAAGCGAGTGTTTTTCGGGAAATGAATTTATATAAAACGGTTTTAACCGGGGAAACATACGCCAAAGAAATACGCTTGTTTAGCTTGCAACCCTTACTACTAGAACGCTGGCACGGACTTTACCGTACCATTTTTAGGGCAATGGAACAAATCCGCCGTCGGGGGACAACAGCAGTTATTGGTTGGTCTTTATTGAGTGGGTTCGGCTTGGCGTTGCCATACATATATGTAATCCAGGGAGTGCTAGGCGGAACCCATACATTAGGAGATTTGGCACTTTACACTGGGGTAATTTTGGAAGTGCGGCGGAGTTTGGATAATCTGATGTCTGGCGGGTCAGAGTTATATAATATTGCACTAGCAACAACGCCGATTTTTCAGCTTTTGGAGTTAGAGCCGCATTTGTCCCGTTCTCATGCAGAGTTGCAATCAAAGCCAGTAACAAAGCTATCGGGAGAAGTCAGAGAATCGGCTGTTAACAATCGGAACTTTCAAAAAAATGGGAACGATCGCCGATCGCAAACAGGTATTGACATCAAAAATCTATCCTTTACCTATCCCAACAGCAATCAGCCAATTCTAAAAAACATCAACCTGACGATTCACCCCAACGAGATGATTGTACTGGTGGGTGAAAATGGTGCTGGCAAGACTACATTAGCAAAGCTATTATGTCGCCTCTACGATCCTAGCCAAGGTGCGATTATTTGGAATGGGCAAGATTTGCGATCGCTCCCATTAGAAGATTTGCGATCGCGTATTGATGTAGTCATGCAAGATTACGCTCGTTTTCCAACTACTGTGCGCGAGAATGTTGCTTTTGGGGATTTACTTAAAATAAAAGATGACGACGCGATTATGGAAGCGATCGCTGAGGCTGGTTTAGCAAGAGTAATTTCAAATCTCGATCGAGGTTTGGAAACTCTCTTAGGCAAACAGCTAGAAGGTGGTATCGATTTATCAGGAGGACAATGGCAAAGACTAGCGATCGCTCGTGCTTTGCTGCGACTCTCTCCAGCCGAACTAGTCATCCTTGATGAACCGACAGCAAACCTCGATCCGAAAACAGAACATGAGATTTACAATATTTTGCGTAACCTGGCGAAGGGGAGAATAGCCGTTGTAGTCAGCCATCGCCTCGCTTTGGCAAAACTAGCAGATCGAGTAGTAGTACTAGAACACGGTCAAATTATCGAAGTAGGCACTCATGATGAACTCATGGCACTAGGCGGACAGTATCACTTGATGTTTTGTCGTCAAGCTAGTAGTTATAACTGATACTATTTCTTTGTGATGCTGCGCTAAACCTTTGAAAATAATTGCTTACTCTTACACCGATCCGCTATTAGAATCTTCTCCCGATCGAGCCGATTGGGGATGGGAGGTGGATCGGGTTTATGAAGATTTGGGCAAGCCAGACTCTTCTTTCCGATCGCAATTACAACAATTATTTACCGATTGCCAAACTGAACCAGCAAATTATCTCCTGATTCGTCGGTTGGAAGAATTAGGAGATACTGTAGAGGAAATTAGCGATCGCCTCAATCAACTCGAAGTCATGGGAATCGCAGTAATCGCCACTGAACAGCCCTACACTTCCGAAAATTATCCTCTGGGCGCTGACTTGCTGAATTTGCTACACGCAATCCAACGTCAGCAACGTAGCCGTCGCATCCGCCAAGGACACGCCCGTAATCGTCTTGAGGTTGCACCGCCACCCGGTAAAGTTCCCTACGGCTATCGCAGAGGTAAGGGAAAATATACCATTGATCGCAGTACATCACCAGTTGTCAAAGATTTTTTTGAACACTTTTTACTTTATGGTTCCCTGCGGGGTTCAGTGCGTTACTTGGCGAAAAAATACGGCAAGAAAATCTCTGTCACCACAGGAAGACGCTGGCTGACTAATCCAGTTTATCGCGGCAATACAGCTTACCAAAATGGTGAAATTATCTCCAATACCCATATTCCGATAATTTCTAAGGAAGAAGCAGCCCAAGTTGACCGACTTTTGCGCCGTAACAGCCGTTTACCATCTCGAACTGCTAGCGCACCGCGTTCTCTGGCTGGGTTGGTTGTCTGTGCGGAGTGTCAGTCACATCTGACAGTTACCCGTGTTACCCAACGCAACCAAGATAAAGAGTATCTTTATTTACGTTCTACTAGCTGTCCCCAAAGCCCCAAGTGTAAGGCTATTCCCTACCAAGAGGTGTTGGAACATACCATTGAAACCGTTTGCCGTGATTTACCTCTGGCAGTAGCAGGAATGAATTTTCCCCAGTTGGATGCATTCAAGAATAGTTTAGGGCAAGCGATCGCGCGTCAGCAAGAAATACTTGCTCAGTTACCCGCTTTAATTGAAACTGGAATTTTAGATGCCGAAACAGCAAAGTTAAGGGCTTACAAACTCCGCACAGAAATTTCTGCACTCGAAGCAAAGTTGGCGATTCTCCCTCCAGTTAACTTGCGTTCTGTTGCTCAAGCTGTTTCTATACCACAATTTTGGTTAGATTTATCGGAAACAGAACGAAGATTTTACTTTCGAGAATTTATTAAGCAAATTGAGATTGTTTGTCAGAATAAAGAATTAAAACTCCAAGTTATTTTTATTTTTTGATTGATATCATGTCCGGTTGATTACTTATCAAACCCGAAGAACCCCACCCCGCCAAAGCTACGCTTTGTCTCCCCTCCCGAAGAGCGGGGAGGGGATTAAGGGGTGGGGTGCAATGACTGTGGGAATCATAACTAATTATGCGGACATGATATTAATTAAAACGCTATTTTTGAGACGGTTGATCCTTAGTATACGCAACAGGTTTTGGCCCTGCATTCCGCACATTGATAATTTTATTCAGGATATCAAACCAAAAAGACGCACCCATAGCAATAGCAAAACCACTGACTATCCAACCGCAAATTAATTTAAAAACCTGTGATATTCTGATATAAACTCTATTCGATTCCGCCGTATCTAATAACTCAAACTGTTGATTAATATTTTGCCAGCCAATGGGTATAGAAGCATTTCCTAATAGCTTTTCAATCTCCTTTCTGGCTGCTTCATCGTTAATATAATCGATTCGTTGACTTGCACTTTGAGTAATAGTAGAGCGGATAACCGAATCCTCCGACAGTCTTTTAACCAAGTGAAATGTATCAGTATTGGTTAAAAAGGCAACTAATATTCCAATTAAAATAGCAACTCCTTTGGCATTTCGCTTATAAACACCGCTTGCTCGATCCATTGAGCGATCAAACCATGTTTCTACTTCATTTTTAAATTGATTCACTTCGTCTGTGAGATCGCCAATCTTTATTCTGCTACGTTGAGCAATTACACTAAGGCTCCTGATTAAACTATCAGGGACTTCATCAGGTAACTCCTTATTAACAAAATCTATAAATTTCTGGTCAATATCTCCATAAATTTCTTGAATTTTTGTGTAACTTGCACTAGTGGGATTATTAATACCTTTTTTAAGTTCTTTATAAGAGGCTAATATCATCTGTAAGTTAGTTTTTGCTTCTTCACTAGGATGTTTAACATGATTAATTAGCTCAGGAATTTTTAAGGTATCTAATAAAGTAATTGAAAATGTTTCAGAAGGAAGATAGGAAGGGCCGCTTTGTTTTTCTAGTACTAATTTATCAGGTTTTTTAGTAATTTCCTGGAAATGCTTTTCTATTTTACCCTTGGCTTGGTGATTCAATGTATTAATCAAAGGATCGTTATAAAGTTTCTGTACCAAATGGATTGCATTAATAATATCTGATTTTTCACTTTCACTACCACCTGATAAAAGTAATTCGATTGAAGTTCTTAAATGTTTTGCTCTCCATTGTAATAATGTGGCAATTAGTTCCTGAATTTCGGAAGCTAGCAGGCTCAAAATCAAGTAAATAAAAACCAAGCCAAGAGTAATATCTACAACTACAGGTAAATTCATTGACAGTCTCCAATAATTTTTAGCTATTTATTGTTATCGAAAGTGCTTAAAAAATTGTATGTCATAGATATCTAAATTCAAGATTTGCTTAATTAAAATTAAAAAAGCAAAATCAGTTTATTTAGACAGTTTTATTAAAGACTATTTTAAATTAAAAATTATTGAATTTACTTTATTGGAAAATAAATAATTAGATTTTTCGTAAAACTACTATTCAAAAATTTGGTAGACAAATTTTTGAAGTATTCAGTATATCATTTAATTGGTGTAGCAATCAGTTACAAAATTTCTGGACTTAGCCAGATAAAAAGTAAATAGATAAAATTTAAACTAAGCGTCCCCTTAAAAAGAAAATACAAGTTTATTTACGGACTATCTAACAGGTAATAAATAATTGGTTGTATTATTTTTATCATTTATTATCTGAAATGTGATTTAAATAACCAATATAAATTTTTCAAAAAATAGGGCTAATTATAAAAAATTGAGTTAATCTTGGAAACTAGCAATTGTTAAGAACATACGTTGTTACTGGGTGGCAACATGGGAGATTCGCTAGATGTCTCTATGTAATCAAACCAGCAAGTAAAATGATTACCAGAGAATATGCAAGAAGGAAGCTTTATTTGGAGTCATCTGGAAAAACAGCATCGCACGGTTGGCAAATGGATTGATTGGGTATGGCTAATAGTATTGCTGTTGGCAGCAGTATTACTGTTTAGCATCAATCTGGGAGGGTTGCCGCTGCGAGACTGGGATGAAGGTACTGTGGCACAGGTTGCTCGTGAAATTTGGCACGCTCCAGCAGGTTCAATGCCTTGGCTTTACCCAACGTTAGGAGGCGAACCATATCACAATAAGCCGCCTTTGATGCATTTGCTAATAGCTTGGGCTTATTCTCTAGGAGGCGAAAATGAGTTGACGACGCGCCTACCTGGAGCAATTTTAACAGCAACATCTGTACCTTTACTGTATTGCATTGCTCGAGAGATATTTCGCCACCGTTGGGCTGCTATTTATAGCGCCTTGATTTACCTAACAATGCTACCCGTGGTACGTCATGGGCGGTTAGCAATGTTAGATGGGGCGATGGTAAGTTTTTTGATGGTGATGATGTTGTGCGTGTTGCGATCGCGCCGAGATTTACGCTATTGTCTTGGTGTTGGCATTAGCTTTGGGTTTATTTGTTTAACTCAAGGATTGTTAGGTGTATTACTCGGTGCGATCGCAATTGTATTTCTGTTTTGGGATACGCCACGACTACTCACTTGTTACTATCTCTGGATCGCAATCTTAATTGGCATTCTACCTGTAGCTGGTTGGTATGGTGCGCAACTAATTCACTATGGTTATACTTTCGCCCAAATTGGTATTGCTAACCCATCACTAGGCCGAATTGGCTCAGTTGGAGAAGGGAATTCTGAACCACCTTGGTACTATGTGATTGAACTTCTCAAATACACATGGCCGTGGTTATTATTTTTACCACAAACTGTCCGCTTAACCTGGGAAAATCGCAACCTTAGTTGGGCAAAACTAGTAATGGCGTGGAGTGGGGTTTATCTGCTGGTAATTTCCTTCATGATTACCAAAGTTCCCTGGTATCTATTCCCGATTTACCCTAGTTTAGCTTTAGCTTTTGGTATCCAATTATCAGAAACGGAAAATTCGCCTTTACTCTCATCTTATCCCCGTGCTTGGGTTGCTGGTTTGGCAATACTTGCTGTGGCTGCTTCTGCTGGTAGCATATATTTCAGTGCGGGTACAACACCAAAAACAGACTTACAACTGATTTTTGCCGCAGTAGCTTTAACTATGACCTTAGCAGCTATTTTGGCAGAACGAGGTGACGGACAATTTCTGAAGATTTTGTTTTGGGGAAGTTATATTTCGCTGCTGCTGTTAATGAAATCTAACTACTGGGTTTGGGAATTATCTGAAGCCTATCCAGTTAAACCAGTCGCCGCCATGATTGTCCGGGCAAATCCAGCGACGAGGAAGATTTACACATCTTTTCCTTACCATCGTCCCTCGTTGGATTATTATAGCGATCGCACCATCATTCCCGCTTCTGTTGGTGAACTAGAATATTATTGGCACTACAACGGCCAACCCTACTTTTTACTTCATGCATCTGATTTCACCAATCTTGAACTAGAGTCGATGAAGCTAATTGACCAAGCTGAAGGTTGGAAGTTAGTCACAAAAGATACTAATCGGCTGTAAATGTAATGTGGGGCATTGGGCACTTGTACTGAGCCTGTTGAAGTATTGAGGATTGGGCATTAGACATATCCAGAAATTAATTATTCGTTGCCTAAAACTTTTGTAGAGACGTAGCACTGCTACGTCTCTACAAGTATTTTCACTCCTATGTCTATGAAGCATTTTCAACTAATCAGCGATCGCTCTTGAAGCGGACATAATGTAAAACCATGTCCTATTTGGGGTAATAAGACACGGTTTTATCAGAGTATTTAGTTATAATATTACAAAAATCAAAGTAGAATTTGATTTATACCAAAGTCATCGATTTACTGGGATTTGTTTCCTGAGTCATTAACTTTCTCTGTTGTGGGAAGAATTTGGCGATCGTAACTTGTCTTTTCTTGGGTCAAAGCGATCGCACCAAAGAAAATCGCACTACCTACAGCCAAGGCTACCATCGGACGCTTGAGTAGGATAAAATCTCTGAGAATCCTCGCTAAAGGTCGGCTTTGACGACGTAGCGACGAAGACATCATCAATTGTCTCCAAGTAAACGGATCGCGGACATAATGACCACTTTGGCAAACTACTAGCCTTTCCTGGCAATAGGGGCAGCAAAACAAGCCCATGCGTGTTTTAACTGGTTTAGGCGTAGCATTTCTTTGGCAAATTGGGCAAGTAACATAATGATTATCAAAAGTGTGTATATTCATTTACCTCGTCCGCCTAGTCCACTTACTCGCTCTATAACAATAGCTATATTGAATTGGGGTCAATCAATGTACGATCTGATATCAGGCAATCAATCATACATACATTCTATTACTACCAAGGATGCCTCAATAGTCGCAACACGAGTATAGCTAGATTTAAACAAGGATGACTCATGGTTAATGTTTACGGGTACTTCCACCCAGCCAAAAAACTTTGTTGTCTCTAGAAAAAATAGTGTTGGTGCCCACTCGCACCCCACTAGCCGCAGCTACGCTCAACTTAGGCATCGCTGACCCTTAAATAATAATTCTCTCTCATTTAACCATTCTCCCCACACAAATTTTCCACAATGACATTTTTAGCTAAAGCTTTGTAAGTTAAGCAAATAAAGTCTACTTGTCCGGTTGCTAAATAATGGCTCACAATGATAAGTAACAGATAAAAATTTAAATTTTTTCTTACATTTACCCCGCCTCTCAATGACTCTCTTGCCTCCCACTCAACTGAGGAAGGTAACGGAACAACCTGCCTTTCCTACACCTTCCGCTCGTTTAGCTCACCTAATTAATCGTTTTCAACCATCCCCAGAAACAGTGGTGCTGTTTTTAGCCATGCTCATTGGCGGTGGTACTGGTATGGGTGTAGTCACCTTTCACTATTTAATCCAGTTGGTTCACCAGCTGATGCTGGAAAATTTAATGGGTCAAATTGGCGCCTGGGGTGCTTGGACTTTAGCCTGCGTTCCTACCCTTGGCGGATTAATTGTTGGCTTGATGCGTTGGCGCACTCAAGACTTTGGCCCTGGACTTTCATCTCTCATCGCCGCCTCTCAGGGAACAGAAATTAGGCGACCACTAAGACCAGTTAGCAAAATGCTGGCCGCATCTGTTTCTTTAGGGAGCGGTGCTTCTTTGGGGCCAGAGGGGCCAAGTGTCGAAATTGGCGCAAATTTTGGGATGTTGTTCTCTGTGATCCTGAATGTATCTCAAGAACGACAACGTTTGCTATTGGGTGCTGGCGCGGCGGCGGGACTAGCGGCGGGATTTAATGCTCCCATCGCTGGAGTATTTTTTGCTCTGGAGGTAGTAATGGGAGCGACATCTTTCGCTACTTCTGCTGTCAGTGTGGTGCTGTTAGCTGCGGTGGTAGCAGCATTAATTGCCCAAATTGGTTTGGGGGCCCAACCTGCTTTTGATTTACCTGTTTACCAAGTTCGCAGTCCTTTGGAATTACCCCTTTACCTTGGCTTGGGTTTAGGGGCCAGTCTCGTTTCTCTGGCTTATACTCAATCAATTCGGGGAGCAAAAGCTTGCTTTGCTGGAAAAGTTCCAGGTTTTGCCTTTTTGGGACGAATTCCTGAGCCGATTCATCCAATTATTGGCGGTGCAATTATTGGCGCAGTTGCTTTGCAATTTCCGCAAATTCTGGGCGTCGGTTATGAAACTGTAGAAGCAATGCTTCAAGATGTGGAGTTTCCACTCTACTTATTGGTGGTGTTGTTGGTGGTGAAATTATTGATGACTGCAATTAGTGCAGGTAGTGGTTTCATCGGCGGTTTGTTTGCACCAGCAATGTTTTTAGGTGCTTCTTTTGGATCGGCTTACGCCAAAATGTTAGCCGTAGCATTCCCGACAATTTGCGATCAAATGGCGGCTCCCCCAGCTTATGCGATGGTGGGAATGGCAGCAGTGCTGGCTGCTAGTGTGAGAGCGCCGTTAACGGCTATTTTAATGCTGTTTGAATTAACCCGCGACTATCGAATTGTTTTACCGTTGATGGCAGCTGTCGGTTTGAGTGTTTGGTTAGTAGAAAGGATTAAACCAACTTTTAACTCTAACTCTAATCTACAACAAATTGGTCTTTCGGAATTGAAAGATGAACAATCGGAAATTGTGCAGCAAATTTTGGTAGAAGATGCCATGTACCCTTGTCCCAAAAAGTTACCTGCAACTTTGGGAGTATTAGATGCCGCTGTAGAAATGACCCGCGATCGCGTTCGTAGTGCTTTAGTATTTGATGAAGCAGAGCAATTAGTTGGTATAATTTCTTTGGAAGATATTAACCGTGCCCTTGCTATTTGGCAAACATACCCAAATTCTCTAACTGAAATTCCCGATAATTTATCCAGTCAAACCCTCATAGACATTTGTACTACTGAAATCCTCTATGCATGGCAAGATGAACTTTTATCTGAGGCTTTAGACCGAATGAGTCTTCGAGGTTTACATCAATTACCAGTGGTAGCACGAGACCAACCCGATCGCATTTTGGGTTTATTAGAAAAAGAGCAAATTGCATTAACCTGTAATTTAGCAGTTACGCGCAAGGCACTTCGCCACTATTTACCAGTCTTACCTACTACAGATATAGTCATTAGTCATTAGTCATTGGTCATTAGTCATTAGTCATTGGTCATCAGTCATCAGTCATTATTTTCACAAAGGACACTTGACTAATGACTGTTTATAGTCATTGTTTTTCACAAAGGACAAAGGACAAATGACAAAGAAGAATTGACTAATGACCATTTATTTATTAAGCCGTGGCTTCTATGGCTTCATCATGTTCACGATCTTCTGGATCTACCTGTCTCAGACGAATGTGCTTTTTGCCTAAAGTGATCAGAAACTCATCTCCTGGTTTAAGATTCATCTGTTTTGTATAAGCTGAACCTATAAGTAAGTTACCATTCGATTGCACACTAATTCTATAGCTAGCACTACGTCCACCACGCCCATTAGCACTGGGTGTACTGTCTAACTGAATGCCTTCAGCATCAATTAGGGCATTTAAGAACTTCATCATATTGACGCGTTCTATACCATTTTTGGTAACGGTATAGTAGCCGCACTTCTTGGCTTTGTCTTCTTTGCTCTCGCTCTCTAGCTCTTTGACTTTTTTGAGCAGTTCTTCGCCGAGTAAGGGTTCAATTTTTTTCTGTTTAGGCATCAACTTAGGTCGAAAATGAATGTTTGAAGTGTTTGAATCGATTTTATTTTAGCTGAGGTTGAGCTAACAGGAACATAATCCTTTAGTTTTTATCTCAACCTAGCCAAGTATATTACACTCAGATGCACAATTGTTATGCGATTACCAATATTGGCAAGACAATCTATTTGAGAAAATGCTGGCAATGCTGATAACTATATATATAGTTTGTGAATTACTGCTAGACTATATAAGTTTTAAGTTTTCTAAACTAACCTCAAGAGGTTGTCTATTTCTTAAGGATGAGAACTGAGTCACAGAATGATAAGCAAAACTGATCCTTAATCATTGGTCATTGGTAATTAGTCATTGGTTATTTAGAAACGACAAACTAAAGAAGTCTCAGAGTCGGAAGCCGACATCAGAATTTCTTTTCAAGGAGACGCAGCGCCAACGAAGATAAAGGACAAACAACAAAGCTTGCCAAAATGAAATTAACTACCAGAGGACACTATAGTGTAAAGGCGTTGCTAGATTTAAGTTTACAGCCAAGATATGGGCCTGCATCTGTGAGAGCGATCGCAAAACGCCAAGATATTCCAGCTCCTTACCTCGAAAAACTACTAATAGAAATGCGCCGTGCTTCAATAGTTAAATCAATTCGTGGTAGCATCGGCGGATATCAATTGGCAAGAGAGCCTGCACAAATATCTATAGGAGAAATTTTAGAAGCTGTTGGCGAGACTAGCCATTTACCTCATCACACCCCAGCACCAACACAAGCTGAAGATTGGGTAACGTTTAGCCTCTGGCAGAGACTCAACCAAAAACTCAAAGAAGCTTTATACAGTATTACTCTGGCAGACCTTTATTACGATGCTCGCAGTCGGCAAGCTTCCCTTGGAGAAGAAGCTAGTTTTGTGGTTTAGTCAAGAGTCAATAGTCAAAATATTGACCCTTGACTTTTAACCCAAGACTTGCAACTTATGACTAATAATATCTATATCTTAATAATTGCAGCATTTTTAGATTATTTAATTGGCGATCCTTGGGATTGGCCTCATCCAGTGCAAGTTATGGGGTGGGTAATTTCTCGCCTGACCAAATTTTTTCTCCACTTGTGTCAAAATTCTCTAACACAACGCCTAGCTGGAATTGTACTAGGCATTATCTTGATAATTGGTAGCGGTCTTGTTGGCTTTTTGATGATTCAAATTGCCAGATGGGTTCATCCACTCTTAGGTATTGCAATAAATAGCATTCTTTTGGCTAGTTGTTTTGCTGGCAAAAGTTTGCGAGTAGCAGCGGAGGCTGTTTTACAACCTTTAACAGTCGGAGATTTAGAGAAGGCTCGAAAGATTTTAAGTAATTACGTTGGTCGAGATACCCAAAACCTCTCACAAGCAGAAATTTTGCGGGCCGTTTTAGAAACGGTTGCAGAAAATGCCACCGATGGGGTAATGGCTCCGCTTTTTTATGCAATTGTTGGTATCTTTATACCAGTTGTGGGGCCAACTCCTTTAGCTTTAGCATATAAAGCCAGCAGTACTCTTGATTCAATGGTGGGCTATCGGGAAGCACCCTATACTTATTTAGGATGGTTTTGTGCGCGGTTAGAAGATTATTTGACTTGGCTACCTTGTCGGTTAACAGTTGTGACTCTGGCGCTGCTATCGGGTAAACCGATTCATATTTGGCAAATTTGTCGTCGGGATGCAATTAAAGATCCTAGTCCCAATTCTGGCTGGAGTGAGTGCGCCTATGCTGCATTTTTAGGTGTGCAGATGGGGGGTACAAATTGGTATCGGGGAGTAGCTAAGTACAAACCACTGCTAGGAGATGCTATTTATGCCATTACTGCAACTTCTATTCAGAATGCTTTACAGCTGACTCGATATTGTTTTTTGCTATGGTTAGGGATAGCGATCGCAATATTCTTAATACTCCCAAATAGGTAATGATAAATATAAAGTTAGGAGTTAGAGACGCGATTAATCGCGTCTGTACAGGAGTTAAGAATAAAAACTCCTAACTCTTAACTCATCACTCCTAACTTATCACTCGCTATGTCTGCCAAAGTAGTTGAAATTCTCTCATCCGAAGAAATCCGTCGTACCTTGACTCGTCTTGCTTCTCAAATTGTCGAAAGGACGCGTGATTTGTCTCAACTGGTGCTTCTTGGTATTTATACCAGGGGTGCGTTATTAGCCGAATTATTGGCGCGTCAAATTGAGACACTGGAAGGTGTAGCTGTGTCAGTCGGCGCTTTGGACATTACATTTTATCGAGATGACCTTGACAAAATTGGATTGCGGACTCCAACGAAAAGCGAAATTCCTTTTGACCTTACGGGGAAAACGGTTGTACTCGTGGATGATGTGATTTTCAAAGGACGGACGATTCGCGCGGCTTTGAACGCAGTCAACGATTACGGTAGACCAGAGGTGATTCGTTTAGCTGTGTTAGTAGACAGGGGCCATCGAGAATTACCAATCCACCCAGATTTTATTGGTAAGAAGTTGCCTACAGCTAAAGAAGAAATTGTCAAAGTTTACTTACAAAATTGTGATGGACGAGATGCAGTCGAGTTGATTGCAGATTAGGCTATGGAGGCAGGGGAGCAGAGGGGCAGGGGGCAGGGGGCAGGAAGTACAAACTTTTTGTGTCTGATAGATAAATCTTGCATTTTGTCCCTCATGTACTTGAAAAGTAATGTCAGTAATCAAGCGGACATGAGATTACGGGTAAAGTTAACTGTCAAAAGGAGTCTGTAGAACCTTGTTAAAAAATAAAGATTGTTTGGCTGTCTTGTCAGCAAACCACAACTTCTAATGAGAAAATAAGACATTCCAACCAAGCGATCGCCATTTGATTGTTAACAAACCTGTTAATCAGACCCAATTTTTTTGAATTTAAAGGAAACAAAAGCATTATGGGACATGACTTAGAAAATTAGTGCCTTAAAATACTCCTGAAAGCCAGTCTTTGTTTAATAAGGTTTGTGTAGAATTTGGTGGTGAGGTTATTTACTTGATTCTCAATTGCAACAATCCAGGTTTCATTTATGAGTCAGTCTTTTTCTCAAAACCAAGCAAGACGAAATCGCCAAAAGAGACTCTGGCAACAAAAATGGAGTTTAAAGACTAAAGCAATAGTTTGGGCACTAAGTATCAGTGTCCTTCCTGTGGTTGCAATTGGAACGGCTACTTACAACTATGGAATTAGTTTAATTAACACACAAATTCCGCAAGTAAGACAAGAGAGTGCAAGAAGTTCAAGAGAAAATGAACTTGCTCTACAAAGACAATTGTCACTCTTGTTAACTGGTATGGGAGTGACAGCAATTTTAGCAGGTGCGATCGCTGTTTTTGTGACGAATCGAGTTATGAGTCGAGTCAGCAAGGCAGCTGCAATCTCTAATAATATTAAAAAGAGGCTACGTCCAGACAGTGAGTTTACTCAAGTCTTCATCGCTAGCCAAGATGAATTAGTGATGTTAGAGAGAAACATCACCTTATTTACAGACCTACTTTCGGTTTTGGTACAGGAGAAAGAAGCCGAAGCTGATTATTCCCAACTATTAATCAAAATTACCCGTTGGGTTCGAGAATCATTCAATGAAGAAGATGTTCTCAAAACTACCTCAGAAGAAATTCGTAAAGCTCTAAGCATTGATCGCGTCACCATCTTTTGCTTTGACTCCAACTATAATGGAACCTTTATCGCCGAATCAGTAGCACCCGGTTTACCTAAAATATTAGGGGTTACAGTCTCTGAGCCGGGATTTGAGGCAGGGTATATAGAAAAATATCAAAATGGTAACATCCATGCTATTGATAATATCCATCAAGGCAATCTCAGTGATGCTGATATTGAGTTGCTGGAGCAATTTGCTGTCAAATCTAGTTTATTAGCACCTATTCTCAAAGGCAAACGGCTATTCGGTTTATTGATTGCACATCAATGTTCTAGACTTCGCTTTTGGCAACAATCTGAGATTGATTTGTTCTCTCAGATAGCCATGCAAGTAGGATTTGCCCTTGACTACGCCAACCTTCTACAACAAGTAGATACCAAAGCAGATAACGCTCAGGTATTTATCGAAATTAACCGCAGCATTCGCCAATCGCTCAACGAAGAAGATGTCCTTAAAACGACGGTGCAAGAGGTTCGTAAGGCATTGAGTACTGACCGAGTACTGGTTTATAGCTTTTACCCTAATTGGTCTGGAATTATAATTGCCGAATCAGTGGTTCCAGGTTATCCCAAAGTTTTGCGGTCTGAAATCCAAGACTTATGTTTTGGTCAGGGTTATGTAGAAAAGTATCAATCTGGTCGTGTTGTAGCCACAAACAACATTTACCAAGCTGGTTTGGCTGATTGTCACATTAGCCTGCTTGAATCCTTTGCTATCAAAGCAAATCTGGTCGCCCCCATTCTCAAAGATGAACAATTATTTGGCTTATTAATTGCCCATCAATGCTCCAGACCCCGTGATTGGCAACAATCTGAGATTGATTTATTTGCTCAGATAGCGATGCAAGTCGGGTTTGCTCTCGACCATGCAAGACTGCTGCAACGCATTGAGGCTGAGGGTGTGCAAAGTCAGTTGTTAGCAGATACTATCGGCATTATTCGCCAATCACTCAACGAAGAGGATGTCCTCAAAACAACTGTGGAAGAGGTTCGCAAAGCTCTGAGTAGCGACCGAGTGATGGTTTATAGCTTTGATGCTGATTGGTCTGGAACAGTGATTGCTGAATCAGTTGTTCTCACTTACCCAAAAGTTTTGCGAGCTGAAATCCAAGACCCATGTTTCGGTCAAGGCTATGTAGAAGAGTATCAGTCTGGTCGCGTTCTCGCAATCAATAACATTTATGAAGCTGGTTTAGCTGACTGCCATATTAACTTGCTCGAATCCTTTGCTGTCAAAGCAAATCTAGTAGCTCCCATTATTAAAGATGAACAGCTATTTGGCTTGTTAATTGCACATCAATGCTCCAGACCCCGTGATTGGAAACAAACTGAGATTGATTTATTTGGCCAGATAGCGATGCAAGTAGGATTTGCTCTCGACCATGCAAGACTCCTGCAAAGAATTGAAGCTGAAAGGATGCGAAGCCAGTTATTAGTGGATATTATCCGCAGCATTCGCCAATCCCTCAAGGAAGAGGATATCATCAAAACTACTGTGGAAGAGGTTCGCAAAGCACTGAGTACTGACCGAGTGTTAGTTTATAGCTTTTACGCTAATTGGTTCGGAATTATCATTGGTGAATCAGTGGTTCCAGGTTATCCCAAAGTTTTGCGGTCTAAAATTCACGATTCTTGTTTCACTCAAGGCTATGTAGAAAAGTACCAATCTGGTCGCGTTGTCGCAATCAACAACATTTATGAGTCTAGTTTGGCTGATTGTCACATTAAACTGCTCGAATCTTTTGGTGTGAAAGCAAATTTAGTAGCCCCAATTATCAAAGATGAACAGCTATTTGGCTTGTTAATTGCACACCAATGTTCTGAACCCCGTGATTGGCAACAATCTGAGATTGATTTATTTACCCAGATAGCGATGCAAGTAGGATTTACTCTCGATCATGCTAGGCTCCTACAAGCGTATCAAACTGCTGAAGCTAATTCTGATGAATAGTAGGGGCGCGCAGCTGTGCATAGGTGTCAACTTAATGCTAAACCCGCTTGGTGACAACGTTTTGCCCTCACCCCCAGCCCCTCTCCCCAAGGGAGAGGGGAGCTAGACATTCATTCCCTTCTCCCTTGGGAGAAGGGGTTAGGGGATGAGGGCGTAAGGGATTTGCAAAACGCCTCTCCGATATAGTTTTCGGCTTAAGTTGACACAAATGGCATCTGTGCGCCCCTAATTGATATATGTATTTTTACGTTACGCTTAGTGTAACTTTTGACGAAGAAGCTGCTAAAGCGATCGCTAATGGTAAAATTCGATGTTCCTGAATTTGAATCCTGGCGTGGAGTGTTTCTGCTGTATCATCTGGCAGTACTGGGACTGCGGCTTGCATTAATATTGGGCCGCTATCCATTTCTAAGCAAGCTATATGCACTGTACAACCAGTAATTTTTACCCCAGATGCCAAGGCTTGTTCTACAGCATGGATTCCCTTGAAACTAGGTAACAAACTAGGATGGATATTAATAATCTTCTCAGGAAAGGCATCAATGAAAACTGATGTTAATAGTCGCATCCACCCTGCCAAAATCACCCATTCTACATCGTAGTGCTGTAATGTCTGCACAATTTTACGATCGAACTCTTCTCGGTTTTGATAGTTGCGGTGATTTAATAAGACAGTTTCTACACCTCTATTAGCTGCTCTGACGGCTGCTTTCGCCGAGGGATTATTGTAAATTAAAACTTGAATTTGGGCATTTAGCCGCCCATCTTGGATAGCTTGGGCAACTACATCAAAATTGCTGCCATTCCCAGAAGCCATAATTCCCAGTTTTAAAGGGGCGAATTGTTGGTAATCATCGCTAATGTTGGGAGAAATTAAGCTAAGGGTAGAATCAAGGCGGAGAGTCATAACAGCTAGGAGGGTTAATTTATAGATGCCAAAAATATATACTAAGTCGTGGTTGGATAATGATACAGTAGCCGCGTGGATTTTTCTCGCACCAGCATTAATTTTGCTGGGTGTTTTTATCATTTGGCCAATCGTCTATTTGTTCTATCTCAGTTTCACTGCTGGTAGTTTCAGCTTAAAAGGTATTTATTGGATAGGCTTAAAAAACTATTGGCGCTTGCTACTCGACCCCGATTTCTGGCAAGTTCTGGGTAACACCTTTTATTTTACTGTTGCCACCATCATTCCCAGTTTAGTTATCTCCTTGGGATTGGCAGTACTATTAAACCGTTCTATTCCCTTGCGGGGCATTCTGCGGAGTGCTTATTTTCTACCTTCAATTATCTCACTTGTGGCAGCCGGTTTGGGATTTCGCTGGCTGTTTCAAACATCAGGGCCAGTTAACGGACTTTTAGATTTTTTTGGCATTTCAGAAATCCCCTGGCTAGGAGATACATTTTGGGCAATGCCAGTAATTATTTTAATGAGTATTTGGAAACAACTCGGTTTCAATATGGTAGTTTTTTTAGCAGGGTTGCAAGCAATTCCTTCCAGTCGTTATGAAGCAGCAGACTTAGATGGAGCGAATGCTTGGCAACAATTTTGGTATATTACTTTGCCCGGATTGCGCCCGACTGTGATATTTGCAGTCATTACTACCGCAATTTTTACATTGCGGAGTTTTGAGCAAGTTTTTGTGATGACTGGTGGTGGCCCACTGAATTCTACTAATCTGCTGGTTTACTACATTTATCAAGAGGCTTTTGGACAGTTTGATTTTGGTTATGCAGCAGCAGGAACGACTGTGTTATTAGCAGTGACGTTAATACTAGTTTATTTGCAACTGCAAACTTGGGGAGAGGAGTAGAAGAGGGAGGGGGCAGGGGGCAGGGGGCAAGGGAGGTAGGGAGGAGTTTTGGAAGTTGCTAAATCATGCTGCAAAGATGTAGTGCATTCAACTATAGGAATCCGGTTTGATTTCTGAAAAAAATTAAGTATTTGTAGGGTGCGTTATGACTTTAGTCTAACGCACCAAACCCTTGAAAATGGTGCGTTACGCTTCGCGATAACACACCCTACGTGTTGTTCAAAAATCAAATAGTAATCCTATAGAAACAGCTAGAGTTTTTATTTCTTTGATAGGCTGCGATATTCCCAAGGATTTATAAATTTAGTATCGCTCCAAACGCCGAGCCGTTGTTCCTTCGCTTTGGCTTCGGCTTGTTGAACTAAGTCTTTACTAGGACATTTATTTAAATAGGGACGATAGACTTTTGCTAAACCTTCTTGCAACAATACCTGTTGTACAAAAGTGCCATTTTTTAAACGGACTTCGGCAATTTTACGCCCATAGCGATCGCTATCAGTAATATTCAAAGTCACGCGATCGCCTCCTTGTTGCACCAGTTGTTGCACCCGTTCTTGGGCTTTCACACCCCAAGTAAATTGATTGCGATCGCTAGTACGTTTACTTTGCTTTTCTTTGTTGGTATGAGCTATTTCTGGCGCATCTACACAAGCAAAGCGCACGGTAAAGTTTTTGCCATTGGTATCTTTGACTACTAAAGTATCGCCATCACTGACTCGCTCAACTGGTTCTCCAGAATTACCAATAAAGCGATCGCAGCCCATCAAACCCCAAATTATGATAGTTGCACAAAGCCAAAATCGCACTGGTTTAGTTAATTTCCCCATCCAAATTTACCTGCATTACCTCTGTGGGATTGATAATAGCAAAATACAAAGATATATTTGTTAACTGTTGACATAGTTACACAGGTAATTCAAAAAGCGATCGCACTTTGATTGCTTCTGTAACAGTAATCATCAAACATCTGCCTCCAGTTGACTGTGGAAGACAGCAAGTATCTATTCTATTGTCATATTCCCGGAGCTGCTACACTAGTTATGAAAGACCTAAAACAAGTAATAATCAAATAACTAGCGGTATATCCACCAAACCTGAGTCAGGTGATTCCTACAAAAAAAACTATGAAAGCTGAAGCAGAAAACCATTTCAGGCTGACTTGTGAAGTAGAAACTACCCTAAAAGTGATTGGCGGACGCTGGAAAGTTTTGATTATTAGAGAATTAATGATAGGTGTCAAACGCTTTGGTGAGTTGCAACGAGCTTTACCTGGAGTTACGCAAAAGATGCTAACCCAGCAACTCAGAGAAATGGAGGAAGATGGAATTATTCATCGAGAAGTTTATCCCCAAATTCCACCCAAAGTAGAATATTCACTGACACCTTTAGGAGAAACTTTGCAACCAATTCTCTATGCTATGCACGAATGGGCTGTGCAACATTTAGCTCAAACAAATCATCATTAATATTGAGCATAGGTAATAAATAATAATTGTTAACTTACAATTTGAGCTAGCACATTTCTCCAAATTACGAATTACGAATTACGAATTACGAATTACGAATTACGAATTATTTTATTCGTTGCTTCTTAAATATTCAATCGCTGCCTCTAATTTTGAAGGGTAACTTTCAGCAAACCTTTCAAACCAAAGTCCTTCAGACGAAAGTGGATCTACTTTGGTTAACCATTCTTTCGCCTGCACTTTTAAAACTTCTAGTTGTTTGGCCTTGAGTTGTTCTTGTCGAATTCTTTCCTGTTCTAGTTCTTGCTGTCTTTTTAATTCAATAGCAGCATCCTCTTCGGCAAAATCAGCCTTAACATCTGCCAAAAGCTTATCCATAAAAGATGCTGACTTTGGCGATGATGGAATAAACGATTTGGCGGTGGCTGATTTTGACTGCTGCTGTTGTGGTTGTACTTCTTGACATTCAGTTTGGAGTTCAGCTAATAGCTTATCAAGGGAATCCATTTTTGCAATTCCTAATAAATAGTATAGCTAGTCATTAATAGCATTGAGTAGCACTTCCGATAGACTCAAATCTTCCATATCTTCCATAGTAATGGTGTCACAGATATCAAACTTAGCACCAGCACTTTGGAGTTCATCATCTAAGACTTTGAGAAAGCGGGTAGCTTGTTGATCTGTGCCAACTTGAATAAAAGAAATAGCTAATTCTTCATCTCGTTCGATGCGACGAGAAGCTTCAATAATTACCCTCATGACTGCTTTGCGATCGTCCGGTTCACCATCAGTAACCACTAAAATTGTTTCACCATTTGGCTTGGTTTGACCGGCTGCTTTGCGTTGAAGATAATCATCAGTTGCATGTTTTAACACACTTGCCAAGTCAGTTGTACCAGAGGGATCGTTCTCTCGAAAAATTTGTGATACCTTGCTGGATGTGACATTTTCGTATCGTTTAAATTTACCAGAAAATACATAGATAGTAATGCCATCTGGGTCAAATTGCTCACACTTGCTAGCTAAAGCCAAAGTTGATTCTTGGGCTGCAATCCACCTAGTTCTACCACCCTTTTGATCTTGGGTTGCCATGCTACCGCTTTTGTCAATAATCAAGGTATAATCACGATTTTCTAGCATTATTCAATTCTCCAATTAATAATTAACAGTTACTGAACTATGGGCGATCAACACATTAGTCAGTTATGGCGTTGCTCAAGACATCTGCAAGGCTCATATCTTCTAAGTCGTCTAAAGTGACGGTATCGCAAATATCAAATTTAGCGCCGACACTTTGCAACTGATCATCCAAAGCTTTGAGGAACTTAGTTGCTTGGGCATCTGAACCTACTTGAATAATCGAAATTCCTAATTCTTCATCACGCTCCATTTGGCGAGTAGCATGAATGATCACTTCAAACACAGCCTTGCGATCGTCTGGTTCACCATCGGTGATAACTAAAATTGTCTCTCCGTTTGGCTTGGTTTTACCGGCTGCTTTGCGTTGAAAGTAGTTATTGAGGGCATCCTGAAGTACACCTGCTAAGTTTGTGGTGCCAGAAGGATCATTTTCGAGAAATATCTGGGCGACTTTGGCTGAGGTGACATCATCGTAGCGTTTAAATCTCCCAGAAAACACGTAAACGGTGATCCCATCTGGGTCAAACTGTTCGGCTTTTCTGGCCAAGGCGAGAGTAGACTCTTGAGCGATTTCCCATCTACTTCTACCACCCACTTGGTCGGGTGTAGACATACTACCGCTTTTATCAATGATTAAGGTATAGTCGCGATCGCTCATCATAATCTTCCTTTGATTGTTACACTGTGGTTCTAGTCTTAGTCTAATCCACGAATTTAACGATACCGTAAGTACTTTAAGGTTTCGTATCAATTATGCTATTCAAAAAAGCCGCATCACAGTTGATGAATGCGTTGGCGTAGCCCGCCACAGCGATCGCCTAAGCAAACCTAACCTCATCTCTTTGTTCCCCCAGAACACAATCCTCTCAATCCCCAATTCCCTGTTGCATCCGTAGTGATTCTGGGAATAATAAATACTACTCATGCTGACACACAGGGAACTAAACAAAAGCTATTTAGCTCCATTTTAGAAATAAATTTGGGTATGAACCATTCTCGATACTTAGATAACCACGAGCAAAAAAACACACGAGAGCAAAACTTCTCCCCAGCATTTCTGCATCAAATAATTAATGGCATCTCTGACCCAATTTTTGTCAAAGACCGTCAACATCGTTGGGTATTACTGAACGATCACTACTGTGATTTCGTCGGTCATAGCCGAGAAGAATTAATTGGCAAGTCAGACTATAATTTTTTTCCGCAAGTAGAAGCTGATGTGTTCCGGGAAATAGATGAACTGGTTTTCACGACAAATATTACTAATGAGAACCAGCATCTTTTTACTGATGCTCAGGGTATAACCCATCTCATCTCTACAAAAAAGTCTTGCTTTCAGGATGAGACTGGTAATCAATTTCTGGTTGGTAGTATTCGAGACATCATTTTACAGAATGAAGTCGGGAAAGTTCAAGATGTGACTGGCATTACCGATAGTACCAATCTTATGGAAACCTGCGAGGCACTTCGGGAAACCCTGGAAGAACTGCGCCAACAAAACGAAGAATTAGCGATCGCTCGTGAAAAGGCTGAATTAGAACATCAGCGTTACCAGGATTTGTTCGATCTCGCCCCAGATGCTTACTTGGTGACGGATCTAGTCGGTATCATCAAAGAGGCTAACTATATAGCCGCAGCCTTACTATCTGTGAGACAAAAATTTCTGGTAGGTAAACCATTCATCCTGTTTATCGCTGAATCAGGCCGCCAAACCTTTATGAACCAATTGGCAAGTTTACAGCAAGTGCAGGATTGGGAAATCGATCTACAGCCACAAAGAAGTGCAGCCTTTCTGGCTCGGATCAAAATGGTTGCTATGTATAATTCACAGGGTCAGCAGGTCGGCTGGCGTTGGTTGCTTTGCGACATCAGCGAACAGCAAGCTGCGCTGCACAATCGCCAGCAAGCAGAGAAAGACCTACACCGCCTTAATGCTGTACTCCAAGCTCAACAAGAAGCTTCCATCGAAGGAATTCTGATTATTGATGAAAATTTTACAGTTACATCATTTAATCAGAAATTCTCCCAGTTATGGCAAATTCCTGCGGCACTAATCCAAAAAGGGGACGATCGCCAACTCGTGCGATGGGTACTAGACAAACTAGTAAATCCAGACGAATTTGTAGCGAAAGTGAAGTATCTTTACCAGCATCCAGAGGAAAGCAGCCATGATGAAATTTTCCTCAAGTCTGGAAAGATTTTTGAGCGCTATTCTGCACCCGTGCGTAAACAGCAAGGGGCTGGCGATGAGATATCACCTTTAGGAGATTACTACGGTAGGATTTGGTATTATCGCGACATTACCGAATATAAGCAAGCAGAGGCAGAACTCAGGGCTTCAAAGCAAAGGCTGGCATTGCTGATTGAACAAACACCTTTAGCCATTATTGAATGGAATACCAACTTTGAGATTCAGACATGGAATCGCGCAGCAGAAAGAATCTTTGGGTACACCACAGAGGAAATGCTGGGGAATCGTTTTGAGATCGTAGTACCTGAAAATGCCAGAAAGCACGTAAATGAGATTATTACTGCCCTGTTAACACAACGTGGAGGAAGTTTTAGTGTCAACGAGAACATCACTAAAGATGGCAGGACGATGGTCTGTGAGTGGTATAACAACCCCTTAGTCGCTCCTGATGGCCAGGTGCTTGGCGTTGCTTCAATGGTGTTAGACATCACAGAACGCAAACGCGCTGAAGAGGAACAGCAAAAATTTGTCGCATTGATTGAAAACAGCAGCGACTTTATTGGCATTGCTTCAATGGAAGGACAAGTTGTCTATGTAAACCCTGCTGGACTCAAGATGGTGGGACTTAGTAACCTGGAGGTAGCCAAAACCAAATTCTTGGATGATTTTCATTCACCAGAAGCTTTTGTAGAGTTGAAAGAGCAAATTACTCCTTTAATGATTCAACATGGTTTCTGGCAAGGCGAGTTTCGCCATAGACATTTTCAAACAGGTATAGAAATTCCCACTGATTGCAGCATCTTCATGGTTAAACATCCTGAAACAGGAGAGCCTTTCTGTCGGGTAGCTGTTGCTAGGGACATTACAGAACGCAAACAAGCTAAGGAAGCCCTGCTAAAGTCGGAAGCGCAACTCAGACAACAAGCCGAAGAACTTAAAGTTGCACTCCGGGAACTTCAAAACACCCAAACTCACTTGATTCAAACTGAAAAGATGTCTAGTTTGGGTCAACTAGTTGCAGGAGTAGCACACGAAATCAACAACCCAGTCAATTTTATCTATGGCAACCTCACTCCTGCCAAAGAATACACCCAAGATTTACTTTCACTTTTGCAACTTTACCAAAGTCATTATCCTGAACCTGTGCTAGAAATTCAGGATTTTGTAGAACAAATCGAACTAGACTTTTTGAAATTAGATTTCCCACAAATAATCAACTCAATGAAAGTTGGGGCAGACCGCATTCGCGAGATTGTACTTTCCCTGCGAACGTTTTCGCGCTTGGATGAAGCCGAAATGAAAGCTGTTGATATCCATGAGGGAATCGACAGTACTTTGATGATTTTGCAAAACCGCCTCAAGGGTAATGACCAGCGCCCAACAATTGAAATAATCAAAGAATACGGCAAACTACCGCTGGTTGAATGTTACGCAGGGCAGCTAAATCAAGTATTCATGAATATTTTGTCAAATGCGATCGATGCCTTGGAAGAGTCATTTGTCATCTGTCATTTGTCATTAGGAAACAACTCTAAACAAAGGACAAATTACAAAGGACTAATGACTTCTCCGACAATTTGCATTCGCACCCAACTACAGCAGCCAAATCAGGTAACAATTAGGATTGCCGACAATGGATTGGGGATACCAGAAGATGTCAAAAAACAACTATTTGATCCCTTCTTTACTACCAAACCCATCGGCCAAGGTACGGGGATGGGGCTTGCCATTAGCTACCAAATCATTACAGAAAAACATGGCGGTTCTTTAGAATGTCTTTCGCAGCCAGGACAAGGCGCTGAGTTTGTGATTAAGATTCCCCTGATTCAACATCCGTCAACATAATTCGTCATTTCGTTAGCTAAATACCTCCACTTCTTCAGGAACCTTCATTTGGTCGAGAATTCCCCAAATTTCCTGTAACATCGGGTCTAACCCGGTGCGAGTAACCGCTGAAATCACAAAAACCGGGGCGTAGGAGAGATGATTAAGTTGGGTGGCTAACGCCTCCAAATCGACGGTTTCCCGATCGACTGCATCAATTTTATTCAGCGCCAAAATTTGCGGACGTTCTGCTAAACCCCGTCCATAAGCTTGTAATTCTTCCTTAATGGTGTTGTAGTCTCTAACCACATCATCACTAGTGGCATCAATCAAGTGAAGTAGCACCCGTGTGCGCTCGATGTGGCGCAAGAAATCATGTCCCAGCCCTGCCCCATGAGCTGCTCCTTCAATTAGTCCGGGAATGTCGGCGAAAACAGTACCATCGCCAGTAGGTTTCCGCACTACACCCAAATTTGGAATCAGGGTAGTGAAGGGGTAGTCTGCGATTTTCGGGCGTGCAGCGGATAAAGATGAAATTAAAGTAGATTTACCAGCATTTGGTAAGCCAATAATCCCGACTTCTGCCAAAAGTTTTAACTCCAGGCGCAGCTGCTTTATTTCCCCTGGTAATCCTGGGAGGGCATATTCTGGGGCGCGGTTACGGTTGCTCAAGAAATGCTGATTTCCCAGTCCACCTTTACCACCTTGGGCAATCAGCAAAGTCTGCTTCGGCTCAGTTAAATCTCCCAGCAGTTCGCCAGTTTCAGCATCATAAATGGTTGTACCGCAGGGAACTTCGATAATTAAATCCTTTCCTCCTGCCCCAGTGCAGTTATTTGGCCCACCACGAGTACCCTTTTCTGCCTGAAAGCGATGGTTGTATCTGAAGTCCAACAAAGTTTGTAGGTTTTCTTCGGCAACGAAAAATACCGAACCACCTCGTCCCCCATTACCACCAGAGGGGCCGCCAGTCGGCACGTACTTCTCTCGCCGGAAAGCGACAATACCATCGCCGCCTTTACCAGCTTCAATTTCAATTTTTGCTTGATCGATAAATTGCATCTTTCTAGAGTCCTGTTAGCGGATAGCTAGGGTTTAACCCGTGCTGAATTATGAGTTGCGAGTTATAAATTATAAGTTTTATAAGTTTTAAAATCTTATTCCTCACTATTTACTTGTAACTCACACTCCCTACTCCCCTGCCCCTTTTGCTCAAGATATGGCAATATTATAAAGTTGTAGCTAACCGCCTACGTAGAGGTTTAAAGTGGATACCATTGCAATTCCTGCTCTAAATCGGCCAGTGGATGCCACAGTAGAAATTCCCGGTTCTAAAAGTCTTACCAATCGGGCGTTGCTTGTCGCTGCTTTGGCGCAAGGTGACTCCATTTTAGAAAATGCCTTATTTAGTGAAGACAGCGAGTATTTTGCCAAATGTTTAGAGCAATTGAGTATTCCCATAACTCTCAATCCTAATCTGGCTCAGATTCAGATTGCAGGAAGGGGAGGTGACATTCCAGCTAAACAGGCAGATTTATTTGTGGGTTTATCAGGTACTACAGCACGGTTTATCTCGGCGCTGGTGGCACTGGGGAACGGTGAATATCGGCTAGATGGCGTTCCCCGGATGCGAGAACGACCAATGGGTGACATGCTGACGGTGCTGGAAACAGGTGGAGCAACTGTTAACTTCGAGGGTAACTCCGGGTTTATGCCCTACACTCTCTATAGCCAGGGATTCGCTGGCGGAAATTTTCGCTTGAAAGCCAACCAAACAAGTCAGCAACTTTCGGCATTGCTGATGATTGCGCCTTACGCTCAACAGGATACGATTTTTGAGGTTGAGGGTACATTGGTTTCTCAGTCTTACATCAAAATGACCTGTCGTCTGATGGCAGATTTTGGCGTGGAGGTGATTCAAATCGGCGATAATCAATTTCAGATTAAAGCCGGTCAACGTTACCAAGCTCGACATTACACAGTAGAACCCGATGCCTCAAATGCTTCTTACTTTTTTGCCGCCGCCGCCGTCACGGGTGGACGGGTGCGGGTAAAACATTTGACCAAACAATCCTGTCAGGGTGATATTCTCTGGCTGAATGTTTTAGAACAGATGGGTTGCCAAATTAAGGATGGGGATGATTACACCGAAGTGACGGGGCCGAAGCAATTGCAAGGCATCGACATTGATATGAATGATATATCGGATCTAGTGCAAACATTAGGAGCGATCGCGCCCTTTGCCAGTTCACCGATTACCATTCGGAATGTGGAACATATTCGCTATAAGGAAACTGACCGAATTAAAGCTGTAGTGACAGAGTTGCGGCGGCTAGGAGTTGAAGTTGAAGAATTTGCAGATAGACTGAAAATTCAACCTGGCCCCATTACCCCGGCGGCAATTGAAACCTATCACGATCATCGAATGGCGATGGCTTTTGCTGTCACTGGCTTGAAGGTTCCAGGGATTGTAATTCAAGATCCTGGTTGTACAGCGAAGACTTTTCCAGATTACTTTACCCGATTCTTCCAAATGCTCGAACAATAAGAGCTATTTTCGCTCAACTTATAGCTGTAGTCACACAGATTAGGACAGTATTGATTGCTCAAAGTTTTGAAACAACTGGGTTTTGACTCAGCACTCGGGCTAAACCCTAGCTATCCGCTAACAGCACTCAGCACTCAGCTTTACTTTTTCAGTGCCAGAGTTAAGCCATCTGCGATCGCTACTACACTAAGACTAACTCGCTGGTCTTGATGCAGTTTTTGATTAAAGGCACGAATTCTTTTAGTTCTATTATCTTGCACTTGGGGGTCGGCAACCCTGCCTGACCAAAGAACATTATCGATCGCAATCAATCCCCCCGGACGCACTAATTGCAGCGATCGCTCATAATAGCCATCATAGTTGCTCTTATCAGCATCGATGAAAGCAAAATCAAAAGTTTCTGCTTCTTTTGTTGCTAGTAGTCGATCTAAAGTCTGCAAAGCTGGGGCAATATGCAGTTGAATTTTATCTGCCACTCCTGCTTGTTGCCAATAACGTCTAGCGATCGTTGTAAATTCCTCACTAATATCACAGGCTACCACCTTACCGTCGCTCGGTAATGCCAATGCCACCACCAGGGAACTATAACCTGTAAATACCCCAATTTCCAAAGTTTTCTTAGCTCCTAGCAACTGCACCAGTAACGCCAAAAACTGCCCCTGTTCGGGAGCAATCTGCATTCTCCCGATTGGATACTGGGCTGTTTCCTGTCTCAGTTGGGTTAAAATTTCCGGTTCTCGGAGAGAGACTGACAGTAAATAGTCATAGAGGTTTTGTTCGAGTCCTAGTGTTTTAGTTGTCATGGGCATTGGGCATGGAGAATAGCGAATGAGTCTTTGATACTCGTGGACGAGTCTTTTTTACTCGTGGACGAGTCTTTGATACTCGTGAATGAGTCTTTGATACTCGCGGACGAGTCTTTTATACTCGCGGACGAGTCTTTTATACTCGCGGACGAGTCTTTTATACTCGCGGACGAGTCTTTTATACTCGTGAATGAGTCTTTTATACTCGTGAATGAGTCTTTTATACTCGCGGACGAGTCTTTGATATTCCTAAATGATTTTTTAAAAGCCAAAATTATATTTAAATGCAACTCAGTATGATGAGCAAAGCGATGTCTACGATGGGCTGCGCCTACGCTTAGGATATTTTAAATCATGCCAAACCTTAAAGAAGATGATAACGCTCTGCGCGAGATATTAATCCAAGCCAAAACTATCGCTGTTGTGGGTCACTCTGATAAACGCGATGCCTAAGGCAAGGGCTTCGCCCAACGCACTAGTTATCAAATCGCCCAATTCTTGCGACAAAAAGGCTATACAGTCTATGCCGTCAACCCGCTAATTAAAGACATTGACGGTCAACCCAGTTATGCTGCACTCCAGGAATTACCCGAACCCGTGGATATTGTTAACGTGTTTCGCCGTTCTGAGTACTTGCCAGAAATTTTAGATGAAGCAATTTCTATCAATGCGAAAACTGTATGGACACAACTGGGTATCTGGCATCAACCATCAGCACAAAAAGCTATAGATGCAGGACTGAATGTAGTTATGGATGCTTGTATCAAAATTGAATATCTGCGTCTGAAAGTAGGATTAACAGGGGATGTTTAGTTTTTATGCGTACAGATATTCTAACAACCATATAAATTGTTATTATTATGCAAAAAGCGTAGTTTACCGCCGTAGGCATCGCACACACATTTTATGTGTAGAGATATTGCATACTAGGTCTTTGTTTAAGTTACTTGCTTAAACCCTTCTAGAATAAAAACTATTGTGGGTATTTTATTACTAAAGTTGTTTTTATTGTGGGAGGTTATGATGAGCCGTCCAATAATTCTTGGTATTGTCGGCGATAGTGCGGCTGGTAAAACAACACTAACGCGAGGAATCGCTCAGGTACTCGGCCCAGAAAATGTCACGCTCATTTGTACAGATGATTATCACCGTTACGATCGCCAACAACGTGCAGAAATTGGTATTACTGCCCTCCACCCGGACTGCAACTACTTAGATATTATGCAGCAACATCTATCGTTGCTACGTACAGGACAGCCAATTCTGAAGCCAGTTTACAGCCATAAAACCGGTACATTCGAGCCACCACAGTACATCAAGCCCAGTAAATTTGTGATCATTGAGGGATTACTCGGTTATTCTACTCGTGCCGCCCGTGACTCTTACGACGTAAAAGTTTACCTTGCACCGCCTGAAGAACTACGCGCTAAATGGAAAGTCAAGCGAGACACCCAAAAGCGCGGTTACACTGCTGAACAAGTGCTAGCGGAACTAGAAAAGCGTGAACCAGACTCAGCACAATTTATTCGTCCGCAGCGACAATGGTCTGATATAGTCATTAGTTTCTATCCACCTGCTGAGAATGATGATGAAATCAATGGACATCTGAATGTCCGTCTGGTATTACGTCCGACAATTCCCCACCCAGATTTTACCGAGATTATCAACTCTGGCTATGGTAATTCTGACTCAGCAATCCGCTTGGGGCTAGACAGAGATATGAGTAAACCTGTAGATGTCTTAGAAGTTGATGGTCATGCCACCTTAGAACAGGTGAATAAGCTAGAGCATATTATTTGTTCTGATATGCCCCATTTACGAAATATTTGCGATCGCGAAAGTAATCCAGAACTGGGTAAAATTGCTGGTACAACTGGAGAAACACTGCAAAGTTATCCTCTGGCTTTGACTCAGTTGATCATTACCTACCATATGTTGAAAGCAACGCAAATTTATCAGTAATTAGCGACAATGAAGGGGTTTAAATGGTTTGCGTAGAGGCAAATCCGCTTGTTGTCAGACTTAGTTAATTAGCAGTGCAGTGTTAAGCTGTTGAATTATGCGATCGCTACGGCGATAAACTACGCACCTTGCTAATTACTCAAATTTCAGATATTGCTTATGATTGCAACTTTACAGGGGCTTGCAACAATTCAATATCTCTAATCTGAAGAATGCCACTACTCTCAAACTGCACACTGATTTGAATCTTGGCAGCATTCGCTTCTTTTTTAAAATAGGCACGCACTTTGTAAGGCTGAAAATTTTCCGTTTGTGAAACTCCTCTACCCCAAGTTGTTCTCATTCCGCTCGATTCTCTTGGTCTACCTACACCCAAACTTACTGCAATTGATTCTTCAGTGTTCAGCGCTTTCGCATTAAATTGACAAGCAAGAACACACTCTTGAACATCGGGTTCTGCAACTTCAAACAAGATGACTTTTCGCAAAGGATCTGTACTATTAGTTAGAAAGCGCTGAGTATTATCGTCATAAGCTTCAATTTGCCAACTTTCTCCAACAATTGTAATGCCTCCCTTTGTCACTGTGGAATCGGCAGGTGTGAATCGATGAATCAATACAAATGGCTCTGCGGCTTCGGGAATAGCAAGGGGTTTTTCCAGTTCCTTAAGGGCTTCCTGAGCTTTAGACAGAATAAAATTTGTCAGATTGTTGAATAGCTCGTCAAACATAGCGTACTTTGCTAATTACTCAAATTTCAGGTATTGCTCATGATTGTTACTTTACAGGCGCTTGCAACAATTCAATATCTCTAATCTCAAGAATGCCACTACTTTCAAATTGCACACTGATTTGAACTGTGGCAGCATCTGCTTCTTTTTTAAAATGGGCACGCGCTTCATAAGGCTGCAAATCTTCCGTTAGTAAAACTTCTGTAAACCATGAAGTTGTGACTCTTCCGCCCCATTGTCCTGTTCTCCGAAAACCTAAACTAACTTTAATTGGTTTTTCTGTGTTTAGCGCTTTGGCATTAAATTGACAAGCAAGAACACACTCTTGGACATCGGGTTCTGCAACTTCAAATAAGATAACATCTCGCAAAGGATCTGTACTATTAGTTAGAAAGCGCTGAGTATTATCGTCATAAGCTTCAATTTGCCAGCTTTCTCCGACAATTGCAATACATCCCTTTGTCACAGTGGAATCGGCAGGTGTGAATTGACGAATCAGCACAAATGGCTCTGCGGGTTCGGGAACACCGAAGCGCTTTTGCAGATCGTTTCCGACTTCTTGAAGTTTAGAGTCAATAAAACCTTTCAGATTGTTGAATAAATCATCGAACATAGCGATCGCCTATGGCAGCAGGTACATAATTGCATTTATTAAACTTGGTAACAAGCATATTTTCACTGAAAGTCTACTGTCATGAGGGGTAAAGCAAAAAACCTAATCATTAAACTCTTGACATCAACTTAGCAAATTGCTAAGTTTGAATAACTACGGTTTGACACTTCGAGGAAAGTTATTATGAGCTTTATTTTGAAAAAATTCATTTATTATGCATATTATTTCCAATACAGCACTAAAACTTTTTTATCAAAAGTATCCCGACGCTGAATCTAGTTTACGTGGTTGGAACAAAGTTGCAAAATTAGCCAAGTGGCAAAATATACTTGAAGTTCGCCAAGCTTTTAACTCTGCCGATCCAGTAGGTGAGCTTACAGTTTTTAATATTCAAGGAAACAAGTATCGCCTCATTACCTATATTGACTATCAAAGTCAAAAAGTATTTATTCGCAACGTATTAACTCATACAGAGTACGATACAGACAAATGGAAAAATGACCCTTGGTTTAAATAAACGTCCTACCTACATTGAACTGCTGCAAGCATTTCCTCCTCGTCCTATCAAGACTGAGGATGAGTTATTTGCTACTCAAAAAGTTATTAATTCTTTGATAGATAGCGCTCCGCTAACATTGGATGAAAAAGATTATCTTAATATTTTAGGCACTCTAGTTTACGAGTTTGAACAAACACAAGAGCCTGTGCCTGATATTTATGGAATAGATTTACTTCAAGTTTTGATAGAAGAGAATGGGCTACTTCAAAAAGATTTAGTACCCATTTTCAAAACAGAATCTATCATATCGGCCATATTGAAAAAGCAGCGTAAATTAACAACTAGACACATTGAAGAACTGGCGAAGTTTTTTCATATTTCACCTGCTGCTTTCTTTCCAAATAGTCTTGAGTAACTTGTTATTGGTTGATTGTGGAAGTGCGATCGCCTACGGCGGGCGGGTAAAATTAAAGATTTTCTCAAATAAAGATGATTTTGAGAGCAAACGAGGGATAACTAAGGATAGTTCTATGTGTGGTGCTATTTTCTTAGTTTAATATGACCTATTGCCTCAGAATTGCCGACCTACCTACAAATGAGCGTCCGCGTGAGCGATTAATGACGCATGGTGCAAAAATTTTAGCCACAGCGGAGTTAATCGCAATTCTTCTAGGCACTGGTCAAGGGCCGGGAAAACTATCTGCTGTGGGTTTGGGACAATATATCTTGAGCGAATTAGGCAAACATCAACGCGATCCTTTGGTAGTTCTGCGAGAAGTTAGCCCTGCTGAATTGATGCAAATTTCTGGTGTTGGTCCGGCGAAGGCGACAAGTATCTTAGCAGCAATTGAATTGGGTAAACGCGCCTTTCAATCTCGGCCCAACGATGGCACATTGATTGATAGCCCACTCGCTGCTGCTGCTACCCTCAGTCAAGATTTGATGTGGCAGGTACAAGAACGTTTTGCAGTGGTGCTGTTAGATGTCAAGAATCGCTTATTGGGTACGCAAGTAATTACTATTGGTACTGCAACCGAAACCTTAGCCTCTCCCCGTGATATTTTTCGAGAAGTTATTCGTCAAGGTGCAACGCGGGTAATAGTTGCCCACAACCATCCTTCTGGGAACCTTGAACCCAGCCAGGAAGATATAGAATTGACACGTCAGTTGTTAGCAGGAGCGCAGCTTTTGGGCATTCCGGTACTAGATCATCTGATTTTGGGTAATGGGAATCATCAAAGTTTACGGGAACTGACAACATTGTGGGATGAGCATCCACAGGGGGATTAGCAGGGGAGCAGGGGGGCAGGGGAGCAGGGGAGCAGGGGAGCAGGGGAGCAGGGGAGCAGGGGAGCAGGGGGGCAGGGGGGACAAGGGGGATAAGGGGACAAGGGGGATAAGGGGACAAAAGGTGAGAACTTGCAACAAGTCTTCCCCCTGCCTTAATTATTTACGCCGACCTACTTATTACTTGCTTTCCTGCATACTTCTGACTAGTTTAGTTACTAGCTTTCTGGGAGTAAATCTTACAGATTCAGCGAGTAGCTTATTTTTAATTCCAGGAACGACAACAGTTTTGTTTTCAAATAGACCACGATAGCCAATTTCGGCTACTGTTTCCGCAGTCATAATTTTTTGACCGCTTACCAATTTTGAGTCTTCCATTGCGGCTCTTTGTTGAAAACCAGATTCGGTAGGGCCTGGACAAAGCGCCGTTACCGAGACACCTGTACCTTCTAATTCATTAGCGATCGCTTCTGAGAATGATAAGACATAAGCTTTGCTAGCGTAATATACTGCCATCAGTGGCCCCGGTTGAAAAGCAGCAGTGGAAGCCAAGTTTAATATTTTTCCAGACCCCCGTTTAACCATACCTTTGAGAAATAACTTGGTTAAATGTGTCAGACATAAAACATTAACCTGTAGCAATTGCATTTCAGCATTCAGGTCAATTTCGTTAAATAATCCGTAGGTAGCAAATCCAGCATTGTTCACCAGCACATCAACATTAATCGATGCTTGTTCTAGCTCTCTAAAAATTTCTTCTGGGGCTGATGGGTTAGATAAATCCTTGGAAATAACTTTGACATCAATACCAAATTTCTTTTTAAATTCATCGGCTATTGTATTCAGCTTGTCCACGCTTCTAGCTACCAACACAAGATTGTAACCATCTTGAGCAAATAATTTCACGAATTCATAACCGATGCCGCCAGATGCACCAGTAATAAGAGCCGTTTGTTTGCGATTAGTCTGCATAATTTTCCTCTATTAACAGCTTGAAATAAAGAGACATCTGGTGAAAATAACTATGTGTTAATCCAGAAACCTTATAGATACGTAGGTTGTATCTATCCATTCTTTTTCACTCATGTCTTTTATAAATCATTAGTTATTTATTAACCTAACGTTCTTTAAGGTTGATTATTCTCTCTCCTGAATAATTAAGAAGTGCTAAGTCAACACAACTAATCACTGACTACACAACAAGCACTTATTTATTTCCATTGGGAAATTTCCAAGCGAACTGCTGCATTTGTTCCTAAGACTTTTTGCCCACGTTCAGGTAAAGAAACATACGCAACATATATACCAGAACTAGATTCGGAAGTCGGATTTAACTTTGTTACTGGCTCTTTTTCTTCAGAATTCCAACTGTATTTAGCCTCATAAGTGCTATTTGATTCGGCAACATCAGTAATTAGATAGTCAGACCACAAAGGTACTTGGTCGAGATGATGGTCACGTAACCAATTCGTCTCTTGTTTTGTAAAGGAATGCAGTGCTAAACGCAGGGCATATCTACAAGTATTATCATCACTAGCTGAGTTTCTGGGGATTAAGAAAGCTGTAAATAGGGGAACAGGTTTATCTGTTCGGGTTAATTCTTGTGTAATTGGGCAATAATGAGCGATCGCTTGCTCATATATAGGAATAGGAAGACTACGCAAAGCCACCCTAGTTTCTAGTTGATAAAAGTTCTTGTCCAAGTCTTGTAACTCAACATTGCTCAGAGAGAGTTTCACCTGAATATCACCAAACAAAAATCGTTGCAGGTTTTGATAACCTTCTTCGGAGTTCAATATGCCATAACGTCCACCATGAGAGCGATGAACATAAGCACGATGAGATCCCGCGATATAAGCTTTATCAATCTGAACTAAACCATCACTTTTCACTCCCACAGTCTTGCGTGAGAGACCAAAACTTTCTTCATAATCATGTGCATTAGTGCCGATTAAAGAAAAAACGCGGTCTGGTGAAAATCCATTCTCTATACTTTGTAGTTTTTCTAGCTGAAAGTCATCGGGTAACTCAGTTGTTGGCTTGACATTAGGTGTTAAATACTGATACATCCGCTGAGGGCCAAAGTCATCAGAATTATTCAATTGAAACTTGTCCCTCAAATTTTCCAGCAAGCCACTCCCAACCTCAAAATAAATGCCGCCATGAGGCGTAGCGTAGGTAAAGAATTTGTCAATGTAATCCGCAGCTTGCTCACCTTGTTCTGGATAAATCTTTTGAATCAAGCTGCGACAAACAAGACCTCCCATTGAATGGGCAATAAGATAAATTTTGTCAGCACCCGTCGTTTCTTTGACATTCTGGATCAAGTCTCTTAAACCCTTAGCTATCTCCTCCATCTCTTGTCGAACTACACTTGAGGAGCCAAAACTAGGTGTAGATATATCATAAAATCGATAGATCCAAATAGTTTTATGAAGTTGATCGGACAATCTTTTAATCTGATGGCTCACATTCTGATTGTCAACAATCGGTTGATAACCATGATCGGTCATTAGCCGCAGCAATGGACTCTCGAAAAAAAACTTCTGGGGATTTTCCTTCTCATCTACTCGAATATGCGTTGAACCACTATTGAATCCATAAAAGGGATCGTTGACTGTTTGCTCAACGTCTTTTTGTGTACCTGCATATCCACGAACGAAGACGATTGGTAAATACTGCATATATATCCTTGCTATTTCAATATTTTTTCTCGTTCCCAGGTTAAATCTGGGAACGAGTGCAGAATATCAAGACAAGTTGCCTTATAGCGGTTCTCAGTTGAGTGAGGTACAAGAATCCCATCCCCAACCCCCTTTCCGCTCTTCGAGAGGGGACTATGATGTACCTCATGTAATTAGTAAACGCTATAGTACAAACATTTTATTAATTCGTAGGGAATTCTCTGCGTTTAAAACACTACGATTTTACACGGGAGTTGTACTTAGAAAGTTTTCACGAACTCAATTAGGGCTTTCTTATCTTCATCTGGCAGATTTGAGCCAAAATAATGACCCTCATCTTCCACAAAGTCAGGAGATTTGTTGGCTCTTAAAAGTACACGTGCCAACTTACCCTTAATTCCACCGCCTGGTTTTAAATCTTGGAAAAGGCTGCTGAGATTGAGAGATGTAATTGCCTCTCTAATATTGATGCTTGCTAGCAAATTCACAGGCGTACCTTTAGGAACAGGAAGCTTAAATCTCGGATTCGGATCTCCTGGGGGAAGCTCTAATTTAGTATCTCTATCTGTCCTGCTGATAATTCCCTCACGCTTTTCAGGCCACAGAAGCTTTTCCATCGCATCCGTATAGGCTTCTACACGTCCTTTCACTGAAGGATCTTCGTTGTAAAGTCCTAGTGTGTTGTTGTGAAGAAGTGGTGCTGTTGCCCAAATGCTCACTAGTGAAGGTGTACGGTAATATCCCAAACCGCCATCAGGTATCTTAAATTCGATGGGTTTTTTCTCATCGAAGGGGTTGTACAACGTCAAAGTACCTGGTGAAGGCAGTTCTTTGTAAGTCTTGGACGAGAACTGATCCCAAATATGCCCCTTAGCGGCATTTGTCCCTAGCGATCGCGCCGCATTGGTTCCAATTAGTGTAACTGGATAACGCTGGTCATCAGACAAGAAGTTGTGGTCGAGGAAATTACTACTGAGTACAGACTCTTCGTACCATTTTTGAGCCTGTTCGGCGTCAGCGGCGATCGCAGCAGGTGGCTTTTTGCTGGAATGGCAACTAGCACAAGTGCTGGCAAAAACCAGTTTGCCACGTTTGAGAACTTCTTCATCTTTAGTCAAGAACTTTTCACCATCTGGTGCATCTTTCAGGTGCATCGGCTGGATGGTTTTTAAGAATGCTTCAGCATCAGCCATACGTGCTTCTGTCTGTCTCCAGCCTTCGCACTCCTTCCGCGCCTTTTCGATATCAAAAGGTTTTTGGGGAGTTCTGCCTAATAAAGGCTCATGAAGACTTGTCCAGTAATCGCCGCACATCCCAATATTGACGTAGACGCGTAATGAGGCAATTGGCACTCCTGTAGAGTCCGCACCATCCTTGAGAATATGATTTACATCCTTGGTTGAACCATCGTTCATTACCTCTGGATATTTGGGGCGATCGCCTAAATTAAAAATGGAATTGATCGCATTCGGATTATTGATGTGATCGGTGGCAATCCGAGAAGTATCAGATGTACCGGGTCTTTGAGAATCGAGTACTTGCTTAACAAAACTATTTTCTCCAACGCTGGATGCAAATAATTTATTTTCCTTAATGTACTGATTACCCAATGCTGGTACCAGGTTTTCCCATCTTGGATGTTCCTTGTCTTTGGGTGGATTAAGGGGATCTAACGCTACGTGACAGATGGCACAGGACTGCCCGATCACGTAGGGAGGCTCAACTTGTGAGTTTTTGGCATATTCAACAGGGTTCCATTTCGCCAAGTCAAAGTTGGGGTTGGGGAACTTACGCAACCCAATTACGCCAGTTGAGAGCGGATCTTTACATTTATCTAGCAGCAATCCGTATTCATCTGGTGCTGTCGCCTTTTCACATCCAGGATCGTTAATTGCGCCATAACGTTGCAATCGTTCGTCATGCATACGCGAGTCAATCAGCTTTAGCAAATCAACACCGCCATGTGTTCGCTTCGCTAAATCGCGATAGTACTTAGAATTACCGCCAGTCCATAAGTACCAAGTGCAACGACCCCGTTTCTCGGCATCTGTCAAATTCTCCTTTGTGTACTCTGGGAGATAACCGATACCTTCGCAGTTATCAGGGTATTCAGATACACCCGTATCCGAATACTCGGTACTTATGGACGTAGGTATTTCACTATACTCATCAGCTAGAGCTGTAGGCGTTCCATAAAAGCCGCAGACTATAAACATAGTCGCGAATAGGAGGAGCAGACAGCCCTTAAAAATTAGACTTGTCTTTTTCATAAAACTCTCTGGTCATAACACCTAAACCTTTCCCACTGCACCTCACGTTTGCAGAGGTACACTAATGCTTCATCACCAATTTCCCATTTTCCAGATTTAGTCTTGGGATATTTTGATGATTAATGTACCCTACTGAGGTTCGTTATATATGAAGTTACTACACAAATTTGCAAAACGTCATCAATAAACTTTTATACATTTCTAAATCAAAAATTTAAAAAATTGTAAATTTACAATGGTGTTCAATAAGCAATTTGCTATGGTTATATCGATTTCCTAGATACTTGGTTAGGTTTGTAACAAATTGTTAGCAGCTACTTTTAGCTACTTTTAAGGTTGCCTTAACCTTTTAAGAGAAATAAAAGACGGAAATTTTCACTTTTTTTAAGAATTGCTCTGTAAATACCGTAGGTTTACAAATTGCAAAAGTCTTTATATAACTGTAAAAACCAATAAGGATAAATATCCATGCTGAAACTGGTTAAGTAAATTTAAGTAACAAAAACTTAATACTTAGCACTCGCATCCGAAAACCTCCACTGTAGATTTGTAGACATAAAAAACTGCCCTCCCAGAAACACTAGAAAAATAGTTCTCTGGCGAGACTGTTAGTGCTACGAATAATTTTGACTTCTAATTTTATTGCCGAAACAATAGATAAAGACAGAGAAACACATGGAAAACGATATTATATTTGAGCCATTGAGATTCCGTAATCTCACAGTAAAAAATCGGATATTTCGCTCAAGTATTTCTGGCAGATGGGATAACTATGATGGTTCAGGTACTCAAGCCCGAATCAACTGGGAAGAAAAGTTTGCTCGTGGTGGTGTAGGAGCGATTATTAGTTCCTTTGTCCCAGTCGCCATCCGGGGAAGAATTATGCCTAATTACGCCACCATTAACTGTGATGAGCGCATTCCCTTTTGGCGAGAAGTAGGAAAAAGAGTCCACGAATATGACTGTAAATTTATTTTGCAATTAAGTCATTCGGGGCGACAGCAAGATATTGGCGGTGTAGAAAACTTAGGAAAAAAAGCCTTAAGTTCCACTAGCCAAACTGAGCCATTCCACGGCTTTTTGTGTCAAGCGATGACATTAACAGAGATTAAAGAAACAATTCAATACTTCGCCGATGGTGCTAGACGTGCCCGTGAAGCAGGTTTGGACGGAGTAGAATTGCACAGTGCTAATGGATATCTTTTTAATCAATTTCTCAGTTCTGGAATTAACGATCGTCAAGATGAATATGGTGGTTCATTAGAGAATCGAGCGCGGTTTTTGCTAGATGTAATTAGAGCAATCCGCAAAGAAGTAGGCAACGACTTTCATTTGCAATTCAAAATTAGTGCCGTTGACTATAACAACGCCGTCACCTTTTGGGAAAAACCAGGTAATACCATAGAAGATTCTATCCAAGTTTGTCAATGGGCAGAAGAAGCTGGGGCTGATGCCGTCCATGTGTCAACTGGTAGCTTATTTCCTCACCCGCTCAATCCCATTGGTGATTTTAATTTTGATGTAATTACTAGAACTTATGATGCCATGTTGTCAAGTGGTGTCGAAACCACACGTAACTACATTTTATTTCGCAAAGCATTTTTGCATCCAATTTTCAATTTTTTATGGAATCGGGTGAAAAAGCAATTGCCTCCTCAAGCATTTAGTGGTGATGATGTAAAAGACCCGAAAATCAAGCAGTTACTAATAGAGAACCAAGGCAGAAACTTACTAGATTCCAGAGAAATTAAAAAGCACGTTAATATTCCTGTATTATGTACAGGTGGTTTACAGCAAGCTTCTTATATTCGTCAGGCAATTAGCGATCGCTATTGTGATGGCGTTACAATGGCTCGTACTCTAATTGCTAATAATGACCTAGTTAAATCTTTTCAAGCAGGTAAAGACCTAGCAGATAAACCCTGTACCTATTGCAATAAATGTCTGCTAAATGTAATTGAAAATCCCTTGGGTTGTTACGAGCAGAATCGCTTCAATAGCTATGAAGAGATGATGGAAGAAGTAATGTCAGTCTTTCATGAAACTCAGTTTGCAAATTTATCTAGATAAAAAAGCGATGCGGATCGCATCGAAAATTTCGCTTACAAATAATCTCGAAAACATGGGGAGTGTTTCATGACTGAACAAACAAACCCTACCCTACTTCCAACCTCAATCAAGGGAATCTTCCAACGGATTTGGGTTGTGATTGTAGGTATTGTAGCAGTAGCAGTATTTTTCCTTTGGCCTGTTTTGTCTAACTCCCCAGTGGATTATGCTGATATTGAAAACCATTTTAAATATGGTTCAATCGGCAGCGAACCGGTCAATGGCATTCCTTACTGGATTTGGAAAGTTTTACCAGAATTATTCCCAGATAAATTACCTGGAAAAGGTTACACTTCTCTGGGATTTATCAAAGAACCTGACAAAGATTTGCCTATAGGTTTTTCGCAACGCAGAATCTTTATCGATCGAGTTGGGTTGAATTGTGCTGTATGTCATACAGGAACGCTGCGAAATACCCCCAATAGCGAACATCAAGTCATCACAACAATGCCTGCTAATGTGGTTAATTTGCAGGGATATATCAAATTCTTATCAGCAGTTGGTGTAGATCAGCGCTTTACTGCTAACCGAATGTTGCCAGAAATTGAAAAAATCAGTGGTGGTCTTAATCCCATTGAAAAATTACTTTATCGCTTCATTGCAATTCCTCAAACCAGAGATGCACTAATTAATCAGGCATCTCGACTTAATTTCGTTGAAAAACAACCAGATTGGGGCCCAGGAAGAGTAGATACTTTTAATCCTTATAAAGCAATTCAATTCCATTTCCCAATGGATAAATTGCGTGAGGATGAACTGATTGGTACTTCTGATTTCCCCTCAGTTTGGAATCAAAAACCCCGTGAGGGATTGCAGTTACATTGGGATGGTAATAATACTTCTGTTGATGAACGAAATAAGAGTGCAGCTTTAGGTGCTGGAGTCACACCCACAACAATCGATTTACCTCGAATTCAAAGAGTTGCCGATTGGCTTTGGGAACTACCACCACCAAAATATCCCTACGAAGTTAACGAAACTATAGCAGCAAAGGGAGAACAGCTTTTTCAAAGTAATTGTGCTAGTTGTCACGCTTTTGGTGGTACATATACAGGCAAAGTTGTGCCAATTCAAGAAATTGGTACAGACCCTCATCGTCTTGACTCATATACCTACAAAACGATGTCTAACCAAAATACTCTGTATACAGGGTATCCGTGGCGCTTTAAGAATTTCCGCAAGACGAATGGCTATGCAAATATGCCCCTTGATGGTGTTTGGTTACGTGGCCCTTATTTGCACAATGGCTCAGTTCCCACCTTACGAGATTTACTAGAAACACCAGAAAATAGACCTAAAGAATTCTATCGTGGCTACGATGTCATTGACAGAGCAAAAGTTGGCTTTGTATCTGATGTCGGCGTAGAAAACGGTAAGCAATACTTTAAGTTCGATACCACAAAACCTGGAAATAGTAATAGTGGTCATTTATATGGTACCGATCTTCCTACAGAAGATAAAAATGCACTAGTTGAGTACATGAAAAAGCTTTAAAAGGAGAGAAAAATGAATAATTACGCTAAATGGTTTAGTCGCGTTACTTGGCTTGGCATTATTGTTAATATGCTTTTTGTCATTCCCTCTTGCTTCTTTCCAGAACTAATGCTGACGTTCCTTCAAATGCATATACCAGTACCAATTATCTGGGTTCGTGCTACGGGAATGCTGTTGTTTATTATTAGTGCATTTTATATTCCTGGGGCACTTGACCCGTACCGATATCAGGCTACTGCCTGGATATCAATATTTCCTTCAAGAGCTTTTGGATCGACATTTTTCATTTGTGCAGTACTTTTCTTTGGGCAAGATAAAGGATTTTTATCCATTGCCTTTGTAGACCTGTTTTTTGGATTAGCGGAACTAATTCTTCTGACACTAGCAATGCGTAGCAAAATGCAATCGCTGCAATTCCAGTGAAGCAATTCTCCTAATTTTATCCCTAGTTTAGTGTAGGTATATTGCCTGCACTACAAACAGATTCTTCTGCAAAGGAGCAAAAGAGTGCCATGACAATACTCAAAGACAAAATAAGTAGGGTAATCACAAGCATTGTTTTAATTGCGATCCTTTTAGCTGGTGTAGTTGGGTATGTGGGATGGTACAACCTTTTTCGAGAGGTTCCCACATATTATGAATCGCCTGAAGAACACTTTAAATATGGTTCTATTGGCACAGAAGAAGCGCAAGGTGTTCCCTATTGGATTTGGCTGGTATTACCACGAATATTCCCTGATAAATTACCAGGGGCAGGTGGTTATACTTCCTTGGGAATCACATGGGAAGAGGGTAAAGAAATGCCAGTTGGGTTTACGAAAAAAACCATTGGCTTCCCTCGTGTCGGTATAACTTGTGCTGTTTGCCATACTGCTACCTATAGAAAAACAGAGAAAGATAAACCCACAATTGTGGCCGCTGCTCCTGCTAATAAGTTTGATTCGCAAGGCTATTTACGATTTTTGAGTGCAACTGCTGGTGATGCCAGATTTACAGCAGATTATATCCTTGACGAAATCAAATATAATTACAACCTTTCTTGGCTAGAAAATTTACTTTATCGCTATGTGCTAATTCCTCAAACTAAGAAAGCACTGCTGCAACAAAAAGAAGACTATAGTTGGACAGATTCTCGTCCTAACTGGGGGCCTGGTCGAATTGACCCTTTTAATCCAGTTAAATTCAATACTTTAAAGTTGCCCAAAGATAACACTATTGGCAACTCTGATATGATGCCTCTTTGGAATCAAAAGATGCACAAAGGGTTTGCACTCCATTGGGATGGGTTAGAAACTTCACTAACAGAAACGGTTCAAACTGGAGCAATTGGTGACGGTGCTACCAAAAAATCACTTCCTGTAGACGATTTACAACGAGTAGAAGATTTTATTCAAGAACTACCACCTCCTAAATATCCATTTGCGATTGATGAGCAAGTGGCTGCAAAAGGAAGTCAAATTTTTGCTAATACTTGTGCATCTTGTCACGCTTTTGGTGGTGAAAGAACGGGTACTGTTATCCCTGTAGAAGAAGTGGGAACTGACCGCCATCGGTTAGATATGTGGACGCAAGAAGGAGCGGATACTTACAATCATTTTGGTGATGGCTACCCTTGGGACTTTAAAAACTTACGCAAAACTAATGGGTATGTATCTGTTTCTCTAGATGGATTATGGTTAAGAGCGCCATATTTACATAATGGTTCAGTCCCATCTCTACAAGATTTGTTAGAAAAACCAGAGAATCGTCCTCAAGTTTTCTATCGGGGATATGATGTCTACGACCCGAAAAAAGTTGGCTTTATTACTGAGGGAGATGAAGCCAAAGCTATAGGTTTTAAATACGATACCAAGGTAACTGCTAATTCAAATCAGGGACATATTTATGGCACTGATTTATCTGATGAGAATAAAAAAGCCTTGATTGAGTATCTAAAAACTCTGTAATGAAAGTTGTTTGCTAAATAATGATGTGATTTAGAAACTTTCTGATATCGATCGTTTACTACCAAATGCTAAAAAACCGACTTGGAGATAATCGTGAAACCATATTTACCACAAAAAGATCCTGATGTTAATGCCCGAATCAATTGGCTAGATAAAAATCGAGAAGAGTACAAATTTAATTACGATTATCTAGCTCCTCTACCTGTAATTGATAAAGTTCCTCATAAGGAAATCTTCTCGGCAGAATATACTGCTAAACGCTTGGCAAGTATGGCAAGTCTTGTACCAAATATGCTAGCTGCCAAAGCCAGAAATTTCTTAGACCCATTAGATGAATTGGAAGAATATGAAGAACTTTTGTCACTACTACAAAAACCCGATGTCATAAAAAATTACAAAACAGACTCTTGTTTTGCGGAACAACGGCTCTCTGGAGCGAACCCATTAGCTATCCAAAAAATTGATGTATTACCTGATAATTTTGCTGTCACAGATGCACATTTTCAGAAGGTAGCAGGTACAGAACTTACTTTGGAAAAAGCACTCAAGGAAGGCAAGCTGTATTTCTTAGATTATCCTTTATTATCTGATATTAAAGGTGGTGTCTATGAGAATGTTAAAAAGTACCTTCCCAAGCCACAAGCGCTATTTTATTGGCAAAGTAATGATAGTTCTAATGGTGGTTCTCTAGTACCTGTTGCCATTCAGATTAATCATGATTCTGGTGCAAAAAGCGTGATTTATACACCAGACGACCCCCATTTAGATTGGTTTTTGGCAAAAACCTGCGTTCAAATTGCTGATGGCAACCATCAAGAATTGGGTAGTCATTTCGCCTATACCCATGCAGTTATGGCTCCGTTTGCGATTGTAACTGCGCGGCAACTAGCAGAAAATCATCCCATCGCTTTACTGTTAAAACCCCACTTCCGTTTCATGCTATTTGATAACGATTTGGGACGCACTCAATTTTTACAACCTGGAGGCCCAGTTGATGAGTTTATGGCAGGTTCATTGGCGGAGTCTCTTGGATTTGTGGCAAAAGTTTATCAAGAATGGAGTGTGGAAAAATTTACCTTCCCTCGGTTAATAAAAAGTCGCCGAACGGATGACCCAGCAATTTTACCGCACTTTCCTTTCCGGGACGATGGCATATTAATTTGGAATGCCGTTGAAAAGTTTGTGGCTGAATACTTGCAACTCTATTACAAAACCTCACAGGATATCAGTGACGACTATGAGTTGCAAAATTGGGCTAGAGAATTAGTGGCTCAAGATGGTGGTAGAGTCAAGGGAATGCCAGCCAAGATTGAGACTCTACAACAACTGATTGAAATCATCAGTGTGGTAGTATTCACTTGCGCTCCTCTACACTCTGCTTTGAATTTTTCTCAGTACGAATATATGGCTTTTGTACCCAATATGCCCTATGCAGCCTACCACCCAATTCCAGAAACTAAGGGCGTGGACTTGGAAACTATCATGAAGATACTTCCTCCCTTTAAACAAGCTGCCGACCAGGTGATGTGGACTGAGATTTTAACATCGTACCACTATGATAAATTGGGTTTTTATGATGAGGAGTTTGCTGATTCATTGGCGCAAGAAATTGTGGTGCAATTCCAACATAATTTGCATGAAATAGAACGCCAAATAGACATTAGAAATCAAACTCGTCCCATACCTTATAACTACTTCAAGCCTTCGCAAATTATTAACAGCATTAATACTTGAATTAGTTTTAGTAAAAAAGAGGAATCACAATGTCAAATCAGCAAGTAACCGTCACCGCTCGACTAAAAGTAAAGCCAGGTTTGGAAGACAATTTCAAGCAGGAATTTCAACCTGTAATAGCTCTCACTCTTACAGAAGAAGGTTGTATTAATTACGATTTGCACCAATCTGTTGACGACCCATCTTTGTTTCTGTTGCATGAAAACTGGGTCAGCCAAGAAATTTTAGCTCAACACTTAGAGCAGCCCTATATTAAAGCTTTAGGGGAAAAATCAAGACAATTTTTAGTTGAACCACCTGAAGTCAGGTTATGGCAGCAGATTGCGAACAACTCCTAGCTGGTGATAATAATGACATCAAGGGTGTTATTGTATGGTGCAACTGGCTATGCTGGAAAACTCATTGCTGAATCTGCTAAAAATAACGGACTGGAATTAATTTTAGCTGGACGCAATCAAAGTTCACTAGCAGCAGTAGCCAATGAATTAAGTTTGGACTTTCGGGTTTTTGGCTTAGATAATCCGCAAGCGATCGCTCGCTCTCTTGAGGATATAATTGCTGTCATCAACTGCTCTGGGCCTTTCTCCAAAACTTCAAAGCCACTTGTCGATGCCTGTCTCCAAACTAAAACTCACTATTTAGATATAGCTGGCGAAGTACCTGAATTTCAGGCGCTACAAGCACGAGATACTGAAGCTAAAAATGCAGGGATAATGCTTCTCCCTGGTGTGGGATTTGGAGTTGTCCCTACTGATTGTGTAGCTGCTTACCTCAAACAGAAGTTAGCGATCGCAATACGACTGATTTTAATCTATGAAACAGTTGGAGGTGTATCTCAGGGAACTGCAAATACAGTACTGCCAACTTTACATCATATCGGGGTAGTCCGAGAAGCAGGTAAGCTCATCCCATCTCGCCCAGCATCGAAAAGACGTAAAGTTGATTTTGGTTATGGGCCCGAGACAGCAGTAACAAACCCTTGGCGTGCTGATATTATCACTGCTTTCCAAAGTACGGGTATTCCCAATATTGAGGTTTATACTGTATTTCCTAATCCTGTGGGCTTTTTGATGGAGTCTAGCCAGTACTTGGGATGGTTATTTAACTCGTCTTTATTCCAAAGTGCTTTAACAAGTCTAATTAAAACTCTACCCACTGGGCCAACGGCGGCAGAACGAGCCAAAGGGCAAGTTCGAGTAATTGGTATTGCTGAGGATGAAACTGGTCAACAAGTAACTGCAAAGCTATTAGGGCCGGAAGCATACGATTTTACGGCGTTAGCGGCTGTAGCAGTGAGCAAACGGGTAATTAAAGGCGAAGTTAAGGTAGGATTCCAGACTCCTGCATCCGTATATGGCGCGGATTTTGTCCTTGAAATTCCGGGCGTTATCGGGTTCGACTAAAATTAGGACTGACGCAAAACTAATACCAATTCAATTGATGATTGCAACACATCCTTGGGTCAAGACGCGATGAATCGCGTCTCTACAAATGGTCTATGTGTTGCATTTTTTTTCAAATTGGAACTATACGCGCTCTGGGGCAATTCATGAATTGCCCCTACCTGGAAATAATTCTTTTTGCCTATTGTAAAGATATACCAGGAAACTGGGCTTTTAGGTTTGATATCTTCTTCAGTGAGATTGATTCTGCAAAACATCCTCAAGCATAGATGTTAATTCTTTATTTAACCGACCAGATTTGACAAACTCTGCATAAGTATCTGCCTCAATTGCCAACAGTTCTCCTCGAAATTGTTCTGTTGTAAAGCTCTGAAGATTGGGATATTCACCCTGTAATTTGTCAATTTCCATCCGTAAATCTGCAAGTTCGCCTTTGATTAGTGTCTCTTGATAACGACGAAACTCTGGGTCAATACCGGGGCGTTGGTCTGCCTGGAGGTGTTCTAAAACGCGTTCTAAGGCAACATGACGGGCAACGAATTCTAAATATTGCTCGCGTAAGGGTGCATCACCAAGCAAATTGAGTTTTTCCAGCAAAGGTTTGATGGTCAATCCCTGAACAAGCAGAGTAAATAAAACTACTCCAAATACTGTTGCAATGATTTTTTCTCGCTCTGGTAGTATTGTCGATACACTCAATGCCAGGGCAATGGAGACGGAACCGCGTAACCCACCCCACCATAGGATAGTTTGTTCTGGTAAAGAAATTTTCGATTTGGTGATGCTAGTACTCAATTTGCTGAGAATGTAAATACCAACTGCCCGCATCACAATCATTGCTGCGACTGTCACCATTATGATTTGCAGGTTTTCGCCTATTGCCCCTCTGATGTTGCCGATTCGCGGGTTAGCTTTTGGTGCTTTGCAAGCAGATATTACCCTGTTCCGCAAAGGTATAATTGCTGTAGTAGTGGGCACGATGTTAGCGGTAGCGATCGCTTTGACTCTAGGTTTGCTGGTGGGATTGCCGAGTTATGGTAGCGAAGTACTGGCTCGATCTAGACCAACGTTGTTAGATTTGGGAATTGCGGTAGCGGCTGGTGGTATCAGTGGCTACGCGAAAATTGAAACGAAAATCTCTGGTAGTTTAGCAGGTACTGCGATCGCTGTTGCCCTCATGCCTCCCATTTGTGTAATTGGCTTAGGCTTGGCACAAGGAAATTGGTCACTCAGTTTCGGGGCAACTCTACTTTATCTCACCAACTTGCTAGGTATTGCCCTCTCCTGTATGGTGACATTCGTGGTAGCAGGTTACACTTCAATGGCGCGGGCGCGTCAACCCCTAATTTGGACTATGGCATTGACAGCTATCCTACTAATTCCCTTGGGAGTCAGCTTTGCCCGACTTGTACGACAAGCACAACTAGAAAGCAGTCTCAGACGGGCATTATTGAACCGTACTGTCACCTTTGGCCGCTTGCAATTGCTTAACAGTAATACCAATTGGTTGACAAATCCCCCAGAAGTCCGTTTGAGCGTCCGGGCAAGAGAACCCGTCACACCTCGGCAAGTAGAATTATTAGAAGCATTTATCAAACAAGAGATGGGGCAACCATTCACGCTAATTTTTGAAGTTGGTCAAGTGGAGGAAATTAGAAGTTCTCAACCGACACCCTAAACTTGCTAATTTGGCATGAATCCCCAGAAAAGAACTGGGTAAGCTAAACGGGTTATTTACCCAATTCCCCTCAATGAAGTACAGCCCACAATTTGAGCGTGATTACCAGTTTTACCTAAAAAATGCTGAGAAATTTAATTTTGCACCTTATCAGCCAATTGTTGAAGTGTCAGACACGGGAAAGGATGCAAAGCACTGCTTTTGGAGGCTGGATAGCACCGGAAAACTACTTCCCTGTAGCGAACCGGAATTGCTGCGTTCTCTACTAATCTGCAAAAAATCCCTCGGCTTTCACTTAAAAATGTGGGCAGAGGGATTTGAGGAAATGGGGGAAGAAGTTGATTATTATATGAGTGAATTCATTTCACCTCCGAAGTGGGTGAGAGTAGCCCTTGAAAAAGCAATTTCAAAACATTCTTAATTTCCACCTATGAACTATTTAGAAATAGAGGAAGACCCAAAAGAATTTCTTAAGCAGATGATGAGTAGCTTTTCAGAGAAAATGTGGTCTGCTGGCTGGCTTTCTGGTTTGGAATTCCTGTTATGGAAAAAGGTCAGATCATGCTCGGATGACCTGACTTTGAGAGAAATTGCTGATTTGAATTTTTATGCCGGGCTAGCGGGGGGCTGGTGGATGTGGGATAAAGCTCAAAAGTCCGAAGTGTTCGTGAATTTTGCTGAGTGGATAGAGATTTACTCTTTAGAGGTAAATCGCCGTGAGACTATTCCCGGATCTTAAAATCGTTCGTCCTATGGAGAAATCCCTGAACTTCCTTAACACTTGTCTTGAGCGCATTAAATTCGTTTTCAGCGCGCTGCCATTTATGCTCGATCCGCTCATCCAAGCCATTGTGGCTCAATAAATTGGCATCCTTGTAATTCACGTAATCTTGTAAGTGAATATCCAGGCGCTTATCGAGATCCTTTATTTTCTCGGCATTGCTAGCGTGCATCTTAAGAGCTTCTTGGATGCCATCGACAGTAAAAGAAATTTTATTTATTTTGCTAATAATGTTGATGGCAACGCCAGAAAGCATCACCAGACTAGCAACAATCCCTAGAAATACTCCTGTATCTTGAAGTGTGAATTCAGTTTTGGGACTAGAAGTAACAGCTATTGTTGATCGGATAGTAATCATTATTTAATCACAATTTAAGCAAATCAATTATCGAAAAGATTTCTTCTACTCCCCAACCGCTGGAAAGCCCTAAAGAAGCTGAATCCTGGTTCCGAAATACTCGATATTCAAGCGCTAAAGATTTATTTGCGGCTATTGAAAACTTGCCGCTAAGTTCTGCTAAACATTGAACATCTACCCCAGACCCAGGATAGATCGAGCTACTATTCAACAAAACAATGTTATCAGTAACATTCCTTAACCTAATTCTTGATGTTGCAGTTCTATAAAAAGGTGAAACTGCATTCAATATATAAGTTCCAGCAGGTAATACAAACTCATTATTAGAAAGCGTAACTAAGGCAGTGTCATCAGTCGCAATACTATTAAGCTTTCGTTTATTCCAACTTCCTGCTGTAGCATTTCCCCCCTCTGTTCCAGATGGTTGTAATTCCCTTAATTGAATGTAAATAAGTCCACCAGAAACAGAGGGGGTATACAAAGGCATTATGTCAACTCCCGAACCAAAGCGTTACCATTAGCAGCTGACCAAATCCCACTAATTACGCCAGTGTAATAAAATGGTACTTCATAATATCCACTTGCTGATAATCTGGCAGTAAAAGCGCTTGCGGTTGCAGTTGCACCAAATTCAATAAACAAATTAGCAGTGCTGTCGTTCCAAATCGTTGCACCTTTGCGGTTGGAATTGGCAGCCAATATTGTCACGCTAGTAATGCTAGAAGCAACAGTGGTCGGTGTTGAATCATCACTAGTCGGTTGAATAACTGTTACTGCTGCCGGATTATATAAACCCATTATTCAATACACTCCGTGAAAGTTAATTTACAGTTATTAGCAGAAATAGCCGAAACCTTCCCAATGTAAAGATTAGATTGGTTAATTTCATAACTTCCTCTCGGTCTTAAAACAATCCCTCGACCAATAGCACCTTTAGTTTTATCACCCATAATCAAAGTGATATCAGAAGAAGAATTGTTTATAAAAGCTGCATACTGCCTGTTACTGTTGGCGTTTAAAACTGTATCGCCAACAGTAGCGGTCAAATCTTTATCCCCATGAAGACAGTTGCTAAATTTAACAACTTCAATCGTGTTAGAGGAGTTGTTAATCATAATTAATCAGTGGGGTCGTCGAGGTTATCAACAAACAACGCAGTGTCAACTTTGACGCGCACTGTAAATTCAAACTCTGGTGCTTCTGGTGTACCGGTTATTTGTTGTGATGCAAATTGAATCGGAGGCAGGTTAGCAGCAACCCTCGTTTCATTTACTTGTTCAGTAAGAGCGGATAGAGCTTGCATTAACCTGACAATACCTTTAACGCAAGAAGATCCTAAAGTCAGTGCTGCACCTGATTCTGTTGCCAAACTCAAATTTAATTTGACTTGATTATTTCCAACAAATTCGACTGACCCAGCGGGCAATTTTTCAGCTAATGCGATGTAGCTTAATGTCGTCATAAATTATCAATTTTGTATTCAAGAGTTTCTAGTTTGGCTCTAATTGCTCCTAACGTTTCTTCGGTTGAATCGCTTACGATTCCCGTATAAACCCAAACCCCTAAAGTTACTTCCTCTATCCAAGGCATTGCCTCAAACCGCAAGCGATAATCATTAGTAATTTGAGGAAACCTGACTAAATCAATGCTGTTGAGCTTAATCAGAGAGCGATTAAAGTCTGTTTCAGTACTGGGGACTGTTCCCAATCCTTCATAAATTATGGTGTCATCAATATGAATTCCACCTATTTGCTGATAAAGATATCCAGCACGCAACCAAGTTGGTTTTGCTTTGCTTGAGGATGCTCCAACTAGCAAGATGTGTTTATCGGTGATGAATGGTAATTCAACCGGATCAATGATTGGGGCTTTGACTCTGCGATTTTGAAGGTTGCCTGAGAGCTTTTGATAATAAAAAAGCTCCCAAGCTCCAACCGCTCCAACATCAGCTAATAATGCCATCGCCTAAGTCCCAATCTTCGGCCACAT